>JAQGIP010000067.1 GCA_028291055.1 Caulobacter sp. | reverse complement strand
TGCTCTTCCGATCTCGTCGGGGCCGGCGCTGGGGCTGGAGCAGCGGCGGGCGTCGGAGCGGGGGCAGGCGCGGCAGGAGCAGCAGCGGGGGCTGCGGCCTTCGGCGCGGCGGCAGCGGCCGCGCCTTCGGTCACCACGCCCAGGCGGGCCCCGGGGACCACGGTCTCGCCTTCAGCCGCGTCGATGGCGCCCATGACGCCGTCGCTGGGGGAGGCCACCTCCAGGCTGACCTTGTCGGTTTCCAGCTCGACCAGGATCTCGTCCTTGCGCACCGCATCGCCGGGCTTCTTGGCCCAGCGCGCCACCGTCGCCTCGGAGACGGATTCGCCCAGCGCGGGAGTCATGATGTCGGCCATGGTCGTACGGTATCCCTAGTTCAAACAGCGGCTCGCGGGCTGGTTCGTCCGTCTACGGAGCGAATGCCTCGGCGAGGAAGGTCTCGAGTTCTTTCTTGTGCCGGCTCATCAGGCCGGCGGCGGTGGAGGCGGAGGCGGGACGGCCCACATAGCGCGCGCGGGTCGCCTTGATCCCCTTCATACGGGCGAGCGTCAGCTCGATCCAGGGATCGACGAAGGTCCAGCCGCCCATGTTCTTCGGCTCTTCCTGGCACCAGACCAGTTCGGCGTTGGGGAAACGGCCCAGCTCGGTCATCGCCGACTTCAGCGGCCAGGGATAGAACTGCTCCAGGCGCAGCAGGTAGACGTCGGTGATGCCTGCCGCTTCGCGGGCCTCCAGCAGGTCATAATAGACCTTGCCCGAACACATCACCACGCGACGGATTTCGGCGTCCGGCTTCAGCACGATGGAGGTGTTGACCGCGCGGTCGGCGTCGTCGTGCAGCAGGCGGTGGAAGGAGCTGCCCTCGGCGAAGTCGCTGAGTTTGCTGACCGCCTTCTTGTGACGCAGCAGGCTCTTGGGCGTCATGGCGATCAGGGGCTTGCGGAAGTCCCTGTGCAGCTGGCGGCGCAGGACGTGGAAATAGTTGGCCGGCGTCGAGCAGTTGACGACCTGCATATTGTCTTCCGCGCAGCTCTGCAGATAGCGTTCCAGCCGCGCGGAGGAGTGTTCCGGGCCCTGGCCCTCGTAGCCGTGGGGCAGCAGCATGACGAGGCCGCTCATCCGCAGCCATTTGCGTTCACCCGAGGAGATGAACTGGTCCACCACCACCTGGGCGCCGTTGGCGAAGTCGCCGAACTGGGCTTCCCACAGGGTCAGCGTATCGGGGTCGGCCAGCGAGAAGCCGTATTCGAAGCCCAGCACCGCCTCTTCCGACAGGGCGGAGTCGATGCCCTCATAGGGCGCCTGGCCCGGGCGGATGTTGTTCAGCGGCGAATAGTGTTCTTCCGTAGACTGATCGATCACCTCGGAATGGCGCTGGGTGAAGGTGCCGCGCACGCTGTCCTGGCCCGACAGGCGCACGGGGAAGCCTTCGTCGAGCAGGGTGGCGAAGGCCAGATGCTCGCCGGTCGACCAGTCCAGGCCTTCGCCCGCGTCGATGGCGGCGCGGCGGTTTTCGATGACCTTGCGCACCGTCTTGTGGGCGTCGATGCGCTCGGGGATGGCGGTGATCTTGTCGCCGATGTCGCGCAGCTTCTGCAGCGGCACGGCGGTGGAGCCGCGATGGCTCTCCTCGCCCTCGGGGAGCGCGAAGCCCGACCACTTGCCGTCCAGCCAATCGGCCTTGTCGGCCTTGTAGGTCTTGCCCTCGGTGAACTCGGCGTCGAGGAAGGTGTCGAACTCGCCGATCCAGCCGTCGAGGTCGGCCTGGGTGATGACCCCCTCGTCGATCAGGCGGCGCGAATAGAGTTCCCGCGTCGAGGGGTGGTCCTTGATGCGCGCATACATCAAGGGCTGCGTCATGGTGGGGTCGTCGCCCTCGTTGTGACCAAAGCGGCGGTAGCAGAACATGTCGACCACCACGTCCTTGCCGAACTGCTGGCGGAATTCGGTGGCCACCTTGGCGGCATAGACCACGGCCTCGGGGTCATCCCCGTTGGCGTGGAAGACCGGCGCCTCGACCATCAGGGCCACGTCCGACGGATAGGGCGTCGAGCGGCTGTAGGTCGGGCTGGTGGTGAAGCCGATCTGGTTGTTGACGATGAAGTGGACGGTGCCGCCGGTGCGATAGCCCTTGATCGCCGAGATGGCGAAGCATTCGGCCACCACGCCCTGGCCCGCGAAGGCCGCGTCGCCGTGCAGCAGCAGGGGCATGACATGGCCCCGGCCGGCGGTGGGGTTTTCGCGCAGGGCGAAGGCCTGCTTGGCGCGCGCCTTGCCGATCACCACCGGGTTGACGATTTCCAGGTGCGACGGGTTGGCGGTCAGCGACAGGTGGACGGAATTGCCGTCGAACTCACGGTCCGAGCTGGCGCCCAGGTGGTATTTGACGTCGCCCGAACCCTCGATGTCGGTGGGCAGCGACGAGCCGCCCTGGAACTCGTGGAAGATGATCCGGTAGGGCTTGCCCATCACGGCGGCCAGCACGTTCAGGCGCCCGCGGTGGGGCATGCCCAGCACGATGTCCTTCACGCCCAGATTGCCGCCGCGCTTGATGATCTGCTCCATGGCCGGGATCATCGCTTCCCCGCCGTCGAGGCCGAACCGCTTGGTGCCCGGGAAGCGCTTGTGCAGGAAGCGTTCGAAGCCCTCGGTCTCGATCAGCTTCTTGAGGATGGCGATCTTGCCTTCCTTGGTGAAGACGATCTCCTTGTCGCGGCCCTCGATGCGGGCCTGCAGCCAGGCCTTCTGCTCGGGGTCGGAGATGTGCATATACTGCACCCCGACATTGCCGCAGTAGGTGCGCCGCACGATCGACAGGATCTCGCGGACGGTCGCGGTCTCCAGGCCCAGCACATAGTCTAGGAAGATGGGGCGGTCGTAGTCGGATTCCGAGAAGCCGTAGCCGGCCGGATCGAGTTCGCTGGCGTCCGGCTTGTCGGCCAGGCCCAGGGGGTCGAGGTTGGCGGCCAGGTGGCCGCGCATCCGGTAGTTCCGGATCATCATGATGGCGCGAAGGCTGTCGAGCGTCGCGGCGCGCAGTTCGTCGGCGGAGGCGGGCGCGGCGCCGGCCGGGGCCGTCGCGGCCTTGTCGGCGATGGCCTTGCCCAGCTTGGCTTCCACCGCCGGCCACATCCCGTCGATGGCGCTCAGCCAGTCGGGGCGGGGGCCGGGAACCTGGCGCGGCGTCCAGCTGGGCTGCGCGGCGGCCGCCTTCGCTTCGGCCGGCTGGTCATGCAGCGAGTTGAAGAAGGCCTGCCAGGAGGGGTCGACCGAACTGGGGTTTTCCGCCCAGCGCGCATGCAGGTCTTCCACGAAGGCCGCGTTGCCGCCGTACAGGAAGGAGGTCTCGGTCAGGACCTGGTTGATGATGCCCGCGTCGTCCGCCATCGCAAATCGCCTTTTCGCCCACAGCTGCCTTAGCTGCGGGGCCGTAAATATAGTGTCTTCCGCGCGGCTTTCTTATGAAACCCGCACGCCCCCCGTTGATTTCTTGTCGCACCGCCCCCCGGCGGCGCGATCGGGCCTAGCCCTTGAGCAGATCCACCAGGGTTTCGCCCAGCGTGGCGGGCGAGGGCGACACGCGGATGCCCGCCGCCTCCATGGCCGCGATCTTGTCGTCCGCGCCGCCCTTGCCGCCGCTGACGATGGCGCCGGCGTGGCCCATCGTGCGTCCCGGAGGCGCCGTGCGGCCGGCGATGAAGCCGACCATGGGCTTGGAGCGGCCCCGCTTGCGCTCGTCGGCGATGAACTGGGCGGCGTCCTCTTCGGCGCTGCCGCCGATCTCGCCGATCATGATGATCGACTTGGTTTCGTCGTCGGCCAGGAACATCTCCAGCATGTCGATGAACTCGGTGCCCTTCACCGGGTCGCCGCCGATGCCCACGGCCGTCGTCTGGCCCAGGCCCACGTTGGAGGTCTGGAACACGGCTTCATAGGTGAGCGTGCCGGAGCGGCTGACCACGCCGACCGAGCCGTGCTTGAAGATGTTGCCCGGCATGATGCCGATCTTGCACTGGTTGGGCGTCAGCACGCCGGGGCAGTTGGGCCCGATCAGGCGCGACTTGGAACCGGAAAGCGAGCGCTTGACCTTGATCATGTCGGCCACCGGAATGCCCTCGGTGATGCAGATGATCAGCGGCACTTCCGCGTCGATGGCTTCCAGGATCGAGTCGGCCGCGAAGGGCGGCGGCACATAGATCACGCTGGCGTTGGCGCCGGTGGCAGCCATCGCCTCGCCCACCGTGCCGAACACCGGCAGGCCGACGTGGGTCTGGCCGCCTTTGCCGGGCGTGACCCCGCCCACCATTTTTGTGCCATACGCGATGGCCTGTTCCGTGTGGAACGTACCTTGGGCGCCGGTGATGCCCTGGCAGATGACCTTGGTGTTCTTGTCGATCAGAATGGACATGGGATTCCGTGGTTATCGGGGGCTGAGGCGCGCCAAGCGCGCCGCAAGGAGTTCGCGACCGGCGAGCGACCGCAATTCGGGTGGAGCCTCATTCGAAGCTGCAAAGCTGGTGTACAAAGTCATGCCTCCGACCTCCGTCGGCGTGCCCTCGGGCCACACGATTTCGCCGGTGTCCGGATCGATAGTCGCCTTGGCGTACGCCTTGCGCATCGCAGCCATGCTGGCGCGCTCTTTGGCCGTAAAATCTCCATCACCATCGCCCTGGTCGAGAGCGCTGGCGGATGCGCGCAGCGTCTGCAACATCGCCTGCCCGCGCTGATACCGGTTCACGGCAGCGACCTCTACGGCACAAAGGTCATTTAGAATGAAGTCGGCGCCGTCGGACAGTGCGGCTTCTGCCCGCTCTACCTGCGGGGCCGCCCCCCGGATACAGGCGCTGGCCTTTTCGGCGAGCGCAATATAGGCGTCGTCGTCCGCCGCCAAGGCGGACGAGGTCGTCATAGCCAGCATGGCACCAGCGATGAACGCCCCAAGTCTCACTTCGCGAGCGCCCGCACGGCGGCGACGATCTTCTCGGCCCCGTCGCTGAGGTCGTTGGCCGCGATCACGTCCAGGCCGCTCTCGTTGATGATCTTCTTGCCCAGCTCGACGTTGGTGCCTTCCAGGCGCACCACCAGGGGAACCGTCAGGCCGACTTCCTTCACCGCCGCCACCACGCCCTCCGCGATGATGTCGCAGCGCATGATGCCGCCGAAGATGTTGACCAGGATGCCCTTCACGTTGGGGTCGGCGGTAATGATCTTGAAGGCCGCGATGACCTTCTCCTTGCCGGCGCCGCCGCCCACGTCGAGGAAGTTGGCGGGCTCGGCGCCGTAGAGCTTGATGATGTCCATGGTGGCCATGGCCAGGCCGGCGCCGTTGACCATGCAGCCGATCTCGCCGTCCAGGGCGATGTAGCTGAGGTCGTACTTGGAGGCCTCGATCTCCTTGGGGTCTTCTTCCGTCTCGTCCCGCAGGACGACGATCTCGGGGTGGCGGAACAGGGCGTTGCCGTCGAACGACACCTTGGCGTCCAGCACGACCAGGCGGTCATCCTCGGTGGTGATCAGCGGGTTCACCTCCAGCATGCTCATGTCCTTCTCGACGAAGGCCTTGTAGAGCAGCGGCAGGAGCTTGGCGGCCTGCTTGGCCAGCGCGCCCGTCAGGCCGAGCGCCGTCGACAGCTCCAGCCCGTGGTGGGGCCAGACGCCGGTGGCCGGGTCGATGAAGAAGGTAATGATCTTCTCAGGCGTGGCATGGGCCACTTCCTCGATGTCCATGCCGCCTTCGGTGGAGGCGACGACGGCCACGCGGCTGGTCTCGCGGTCGACCAGCAGGGACAGGTAGAATTCCTTGGCGATGGCCGCGCCCTCTTCGATGTAGAGGCGGTTGACCTGCTTGCCCTTGGGACCGGTCTGGTGCGTTACCAGCACCCGGCCCAGCATCTCCTCGGCGTTCTTGACCACGTCATCGACCGACTTGACCACTCGAACCCCGCCCTTGGCGTCCGCGCCCAGGCCCTCGAACCTGCCCTTGCCACGCCCGCCGGCATGGATCTGGGATTTCACCACATAGACCGGTCCGCCCAGCTTCTCGGCGGCGTCTTTCGCCTCGGCCGGCGTGAAGGCGGCGAAGCCGCGCGGAACGGGAACGCCGAACTCGGCGAGAACGGCTTTGGCTTGATGCTCGTGGATGTTCATCGAGGGTCCGGTCGCGGATGCGTAAAAGGGTTCGTCCGCAGAGGCCCGCGGACGGTGGCCGGGTTATAGGCGCCGGTTTTTCCGCGCGCAACCGAGCCGCAAGGATAAGCCATGATCCGCCTGCATTGACGGCCGATTGGGCAAGACCATGCCCCGCGCGATACGCGTCCTCCCCAGGTCCGCCCAAGCGGACCGGCGGGGGAGGTGGCCGGAACGGCCGGAGGGGTTTACCGAGTCAAAGGTTGGGCGTGTTCTGGCGCCTGAGTTCGTGCCGTCGTCGAGCCTGCGCGCCAGAACGCGAATAGTCGCCGAGTCGCTAAACCCCTCCGTCGCTTCGCGACACCTCCCCAACCGGCTCGCTGCAGGCTCGCCTGGGGAGGCCGCTGCGGCGCCCCCTTCACATGGTGCATCCCGCCCGCTAGCCCCTTTGGAACAGGTTTTCCGAGGAGCACTTCCATGACCCGCATCGCCTTCATCGGTCTCGGCAACATGGGCGGGGGCATGGCCGCCACCCAGGCCAAGGCCGGCGCCGCCGTGGCCGCCTTCGACCTCTCCGCCGCCGCGCTCGAGAAGGCTCAGGGGGCGGGCTGTTCGCCGGTGACCTCCGCCGCCGAGGCGGTCAAGGACGCCGACATCGTCATCACCATGCTGCCGGCGGGCCAGCACGTGCGCGCCGTCTACGCCAACGACATCCTGCCCAACGCGCCCAAGACCGCGCTGCTGATCGACTGCTCCACCATCGACGTCGACAGCGCCCGCGCCGTGAGCGAACAGGCCGTCGCCGCGGGCTTCCGCTTCGCCGACGCGCCGGTCTCGGGCGGGACCATGGCCGCCGACGCAGGCACCCTGGCCTTCATGGTCGGCTGCGAGGAGGCCGATTTCGCGCAGGTGGAAGCCGCGCTGGCGCCCATGGCCCGCATCGTCATCCGCGCCGGGACGGCCGGGTCGGGGCAGGCGGCCAAGATCTGCAACAACATGTTGCTTGGCGTCTCCATGCTGGGCGTGTGCGAGGCCTTCGCCCTGGCCGAACGGCTGGGTCTCGACGGTGAGCGCTTCTTCGAGATCGCGTCCAAGTCTTCCGGCCAATGCTGGTCGCTCAGCACCTACTGCCCCTGGCCCGGTCCCGTGCCGACCGCCCCGTCGAATCGCGGCTACGAGGGCGGATTCGCCACGGCCATGATGCTGAAGGACCTGAAGCTGGCCCAGGAAGCCGCCGCGCGGTCCGGCGCCACCACGCCCATGGGGGCCCAGGCCGAGGCGATGTATGCGCTGTTCGACCGTCTGGGCTATGGCGGGAAGGATTTTTCGGCGGTTTTGAACCTGATGCGCGGGCGTCTGGACGCCCTCAATTGAGAACGTCTCTCAACTAAGCCCCGGTAAGTGGACATCGGCTTGGCGCGCGTGCGAAAAGCCCAATCAAACAAGGGAACCGGCCTCGGCAGCGCGTCGCTGCAACCTGCGCCGGCATCGTCGAGCGCTATGGATTATAAGGTCGCCTTCGCAAACGCCGTCGAACAGGTCCGTTCGGAGGGCCGATACCGGGTCTTTGCCGACCTGAAGCGCCATCGCGGCGCCTTTCCGCGCGCCACCTGGACCCAGGACAACGGCGTCGAGAAGGACGTTATCGTCTGGTGCTCCAACGACTATCTCGGCCAGGGCCAGAACCCGATCGTGCTGGACGCCATGCACAAGGCCATCGACGAGACCGGTTCGGGCTCGGGCGGCACGCGCAACATCTCCGGCACCACCCACTTCCACGTCGAGCTCGAGCATGAGCTGGCCGACCTGCACGGCAAGGAAGCGGCGCTGCTGTTCACCTCGGGCTACGTCTCCAACGAGGCGACGCTGGCCACCCTGCAGAAGATCCTGCCGGGAATGGTCATCTTCTCCGACGAACTGAACCACGCCTCGATGATCGCCGGCATCCGCCACGGCGGCGGCCCGCGCCATGTGTTCCGTCACAACGACCTTGAGCATCTGGAAGAGCTGCTGGCCGCGGCCCCGGCCGATGCGCCCAAGCTGATCGCCTTCGAGAGCGTCTATTCGATGGACGGCGACATCGCCGACCTCAACGCCATCGCCGTTCTGGCAAAGACCTACGGCGCCATGACCTATCTCGACGAAGTGCATGCCGTCGGCATGTACGGCGAGCGCGGCGGCGGCGTCTCGGAGCGCGATGGCGCGGCTTCTCAGATCGACATCATCGAAGGCACGCTCGGCAAGGCGTTCGGCGTCATGGGCGGCTACATCGCCGCCGACGCGGTGATCATCGACGCCATCCGCAGCTACGCCAACGGCTTCATCTTCACCACCTCGCTGCCGCCCGCGCTCACGGCCGGCGCTCTGGCCTCGATCAAGTGGCTGAAGCAGCACAACGAAGTGCGTGAAATCCATCAGGAACGCGCCGCGACGCTCAAAAAGATGATGGCCGACGCCGGCCTGCCGGTCATGCCCTCGGTGAGCCACATCGTGCCGGTGCTGGTCGGCGACCCCGTCCACACCAAGATGGTCTCCGACATGCTGCTGGCCGAGCACGGCATCTATGTGCAGCCGATCAACTACCCGACCGTGCCGCGCGGCACCGAGCGCCTGCGCTTCACGCCGACGCCCTTCCATACCGATGAGATGATGCGCGATCTGGTGGGCGCGATGCAGAAGCTCTGGGCCCACTGCAACATCGCCCGCATGGGCGGACAGGCGGCCTGACTTCAGCCAAACCCTTATAAAAACCCGCTCATCCCGGCGAAAGCCGGGACCCATGCTGAAGCCGAGGTTTGACTCCGCTCAGCAATGCAGCGCGGAGCGTCTTTCAACATCTCCGCGAGCTTGCCGTAACGCCCTATGGATCCCGGCTTTCGCCGGGAGGAGCGGAAGTGGGGGGTTATTTCTTGCGGCGAACGCCCCGGCCCAGGCCGATCTTCTTGGCGAAGTCGGAACGGCGCGCCGCATAGGCAGGCGCGACCATCGGATAGTCGGCGGCCAGGCCCCATTTGCGGCGATAGTCCTCAGGGCTCATGTCGTAGCGCGAGCGCAGGTAGCGCTTCAGCATCTTCAGCTTCTTGCCGTCTTCCAGGCAGACGATGAAATCGTGCTGCACGGAGCGCGAGATCGGCACCGCGGGCTTCTGCTTCTCGGCGGGAACAGGCGCATCGCCCGTGCCGCCCCGGCCCAGGGACGCCAGCGTCTGGTGGACGGTGCGGATGATCTCCGGGATCGCCCCGGCGGAAATGGTGTTCTGGCCCACATAGGCGGCCACGATATCGGCGCTCAGCGCCAAAACATCCTGATCGGAAAGCCCACCCGACTCGTTTTCCCCAGGCATCGACAGCACCTCTTTCGTCGCTCTACGCGGCATATCCATGGACACAACCGGCCGCAGCAAGGGCTGGGCCGGGTCAATTGGGAACACGGCGACCGAGCTTCGGTTCCACCCGTCTCTAGAAATCTGAATTCACCTTTGCACGGAGGCGCTCTATGGAGGGCGCGTCCGCAAATCACCCCTACCCACGGACCAACTGAAGGAGGTCTCCCATGACCGCTGCTACCATCTCGACGCATGCCCCCTCCGCCGGCTTCTTCGGCGCCGGCCTCGGTAGCGCCGACCGGGAGATCGCCGACGCCATCGCCCACGAGCTGACCCGCCAGCAGAATCAGATCGAGCTGATCGCCTCGGAGAACATCGTCTCGCGCGCGGTGCTGGAGGCCCAGGGGTCGATCCTCACCAACAAATACGCCGAGGGCTATCCGGGGCGCCGCTACTACGGCGGCTGCGAATACGTCGACGTCATCGAGACCCTGGCCATCGAGCGCGCCAAGCAGCTGTTCGGCTGCAGCTTCGCCAACGTCCAGCCCCACTCCGGCGCCCAGGCCAACCAGGCGGTCTTCATGGCGCTGCTGAAGCCGGGCGACACCTTCATGGGCATGGACCTGGCCGCCGGCGGCCACCTGACTCATGGCAGCCCGGCCAACCAGTCGGGCAAGTGGTTCCGTCCCGTGGCCTACACGGTGCGCAAGCAGGACCAGTATATCGACTACGACATGGTCGCCGAGGTGGCCGAACGTGAGAAGCCCAAGCTGATCATCGCCGGGGGCTCGGCCTATAGCCGCGTCATCGACTTCGCCAAATTCCGCGAGATCGCCGACAGCGTCGGCGCCTTCCTGATGGTCGACATGGCCCACTTCGCCGGCCTGGTCGCCGGCGGCGCCTTCCCCAGTCCGCTGCCCCATGCCCACGTGGTCACCACCACCACCCACAAGACCCTGCGCGGTCCTCGCGGCGGCATGGTGCTGTCCAACGACGAGGCGCTGGGCAAGAAGATCAATTCGGCGGTCTTCCCCGGCCTGCAGGGCGGCCCGCTGGAGCATGTGATCGCGGCCAAGGCCGTGGCCTTCGGCGAGGCGCTGCGTCCCGACTTCAAGGTCTATGCGAAGAACGTGGTGGAGAACGCCAGGGTGCTGGCCGAGGCCATCATGGCCGGGGGCCTCAACATCGTCTCCGGCGGCACTGACAGCCATGTGATGCTGGTCGATCTCCAACCCAAGGGCGTCACCGGCAAGGCGGCGGAAGCGGCCCTGGAACGCGCCAACATCACCTGCAACAAGAACGGCGTGCCCTTCGATCCGGCGCCCCCGGCCATCACCTCGGGCGTGCGCGTCGGCACCCCGGCCGGCACCACGCGCGGCTTCGGCGTCACCGAGTTCAAGCGCATCGGCGAGTTGATCGCCGAGGTTGTCGATGGTCTCGCGGCCAACGGCGAGGACAACGCCGCCGTCGAGACCCGTGTGCGCGAAGAGGTTCTGGCGTTGACGGCGCGCTTCCCTATCTACAATGGGTAGTAGTTAGGCGCCTTAGGAGGGCCCAGATCATGCGGTGCCCGTTCTGCGGTGAACTCGAGAGCCAGGTGAAGGACAGCCGCCCGTCGGAAGACGGCGCGGCCATCCGCCGCCGGCGGCTGTGCCCCTCCTGCGGCGGGCGCTTCACCACCTTCGAGCGGGTGCAGCTGCGCGAGCTGACCATCCTCAAGCGGTCGGGGCGGCGCACGCCCTTCGAGCGCGACAAGCTGGTGCGCTCCATCGCGGTGGCCACCCGCAAGCGCCCCGTCGACGCCGAGCGCGTCGAGCGGCTGATCAACGGCATCGTGCGCCAGCTGGAAAGCATGGGCGAGACGGAACTGGCCTCCAGCGTGGTCGGCGAGATGGTCATGAAGGCGCTGAAGTCCCTCGATGACGTGGCCTACGTCCGCTATGCCTCGGTCTACCGCGACTTCAAACAGACCGAGGACTTCGCCCAGTTCCTCTCCGACGAGGGCCTTTCCGAAGACAGTCTGGCCGAGGACGCGGAGCCCTAGAGGCCCATGCACGTCACCCTGAAGCTGGCGACGTCCCTCGACGGGCGCATCGCCACGGCCTCCGGCGAGAGCCGCTGGATCACCGGCGAAGCGGCGCGCGAACAGACGCACCGGTTGCGCGCGGACCATGACGCGGTGCTGGTGGGTGTGGAAACCGCGCTGGCCGACGATCCGGAATTGACGGTGCGGCTCACCGGCTATGACGGCCCGCAGCCCGCCCGCGTGGTGCTCGACACGCGCCAACGGCTATCATCCGAAAGCAAGCTGGTGCGCACGGCCCGCGACATCCCCACCTATGTGATCACCACGACGATCTCAAACAAGCGTTTGACTGACGCAGGGGTGAGGGTGCTTCAAGTGGGGGCGACGGGTGAGCGGCCCGATCTGGACAGTGTGCTGAGCGCGCTGCAAGGGCAGGGCATCCAGCGCCTGTTCGTCGAGGGCGGCGGGCAGGTGGCGGGCAGTTTCCTGCGCTGTGGCCTGGTCGACGCCCTGGAGTGGTTCCGCGCCCCCATCGTCCTCGGCGGCGAAGGGCGGCCCGGGATCGGCGCCCTGGCCATCCACGCCCTGGCCGATGCGCCGAGGCTGAAACGAGTGTCTGTCCAGAGCGTCGGCGACGACCTTTGGGAGCGGTACGAGAGGATCTGATGTTCACCGGCATTGTCACCGACGTGGGCCGTGTGCGCGCCGTGCGCGAGACCAACCGCGACCGCCGCTATGAGATCGAGACCGCCTACGACGTGGCCGGCATCGACATGGGCGCCTCCATCAGCCACGCCGGCTGCTGCCTGACCGTGGTGGAAAAGGGCGATACCTGGTTCGCCGTGGAAGTCTCCGGCGAAACCCTGTCCAAGACCACGCTCGGCGAATGGCAGGAAGGCCATACGGTCAACCTGGAACGGGCGGCCCGCCTCGGCGACGAGATGGGCGGCCACGTCGTCTCCGGCCACGTGGACGGCGTCGGCGAAGTCATCTCGGTCACGACCGAAGGCGGCTCCCACCGCGTGCTGATCCGGGTACCCCGCCCGATCCACCGCTATATCGCGCCCAAAGGCTCCATCGCCGTTGAGGGCGTGTCGATGACCGTCAACGAAGTTGACGATGATGTCTTTGGTATCAACCTGATCCCCCACACCTGGGACGTAACCACCCTGGGCCGGCTCACCGCCGGCTCAAAAGTAAACCTCGAAATAGATATGCTGGCGCGCTATCTCGCCCGCTGGCAGGAGACGGCCTGATGTCCGATACTGACACCCCCATCTCGCCCATCGAGGACATCATCGAGGACGCCCGCAACGGCCGTCCCTACATCCTGGTGGACGCCGAGGACCGCGAGAACGAAGGCGACGTGATCATCCCGGCCCAGTTCGCGACGCCGGAACAGATCAACTTCATGGCCCGCCACGCGCGCGGCCTGATCTGCCTGTCGATCACCAACGACCGCGCCCGTCAGTTGCGCCTGCCGCCCATGGCCGCCGAGAACCGCGAAGCCCTGACCACCGCCTTCACCGTCTCCATCGAGGCCAAGGAGGGCGTCACCACGGGCATCAGCGCCCATGACCGCTCCCACACGGTCGCTGTCGCCATCGATCCCACCAAGGGCCCCGACGACATCGTCTCGCCCGGCCACGTCTTCCCCCTCGTCGCCCGCGACGGCGGCGTGCTGGTCCGCGCCGGCCACACGGAAGCGGCGGTGGACATCTCGCGGCTGGCCGGCCTCAACCCCGCCGGGGTGATCTGCGAGATCATGAAGGACGACGGCACCATGGCCCGGCTGCCGGACCTGGTGGCCTTCGCCCAGCTCCACGGCATGAAGATCGGCACCATCGCCGACCTGATCACCTATCGCCGCCGCACCGAACGCCAGGTCGAACGCGTGCTGGACGGCCCATTCGAGAGCATCCACGGCCAGTTCCGGATGATCATCTACCGCAACATCATCGACCGCTCCGAGCACGTGGTCCTGGTCAAGGGCCGCATCGAGCCCGACAGCCCCACCCTCGTGCGCATGCACCAGGTGGACTTCGGCGCCGACATGCTGGGCCATGCCGAGGCCCGGCGCGACTACATCCCCCGCGCCCTGCGCGCCATCGCCGAGCATGACGGTCCGGGCGTCGCCGTCTTCATCCGCGACCCCAGTCCGACCTGGATTTCCGAGCGCCACAGCGGCATGGGCAAGGACGCCGCGCACACGAACGCCTTGCGCGACTATGGGGTCGGGGCGCAAATCCTCCTCGACCTTGGCGTCCGGGAGATGATCCTGCTGACGTCCAGCCAATTGAAACCGGCGGCGCTCGAAGGCTATGGCCTGAAGATCGTCGGCCGCGCCCCCATCGGGGGAGAGGAGTAGACGTGCAGGAAGACAAGATCCGCGTGCTGATCGTGGAGGGCCGGTTCTATTCGGACCTGGCCGACGAACTGCTGCGCGGCGCCATCGATGCGCTGGACGCCTTCGGGGCCGAGCATGACGTGATCACCGTGCCCGGCGCGCTGGAAATTCCCGCCATCATCGCCATCGCCGACGAGGCCGCCCACAGGCCGACCGGCGTCCACTACGACGGCTATGTGGCGCTGGGCTGTGTGATGCGCGGCGAAACCTATCACTTCGAGATCGTCTCCAACGAATCGGCCCGGGGGCTGATGGACCTGGCGATTTCCAGGAAGCTGGCCATCGGCAACGGCATCCTGACCGTGGAGGACGAAGAGCAGGCCTGGGCCCGCGCGCGCGTCTCCAAGGGCGACAAGGGCGGCGGCGCGGCGCGCGCCTGCCTGGATGTGATCAACCACAGGCTCCAGCTGCTGGGACAGGGCCGATGAGCGCCATCCGCGCCCGTTCGGTCGCCCGCCTGGCCGCCGTCCAGGCCCTCTATCAGATGGAGGTCTCCGGCGTCGGCGCCGAGGCCGTGGTGCGCGAATTCACCGAGCACCGCTTCGACCGCGCCATGGAGCAGGAGGGCGAGCCGCTCGCCCAGGCCGACGAGGCCTATTTCGCCGACATCGTGCGCGGGGTGGTCGCCGACCAGGCCGCTATCGACCGCGCCATCGTCAAGCGCCTGGCCACCGGCTGGCGGCTGGAACGCCTGGACGCCACCCTGCGCGCCATCCTGCGCGGCGGGGCGTGGGAGCTGATGCGCCGGCCCGACGCGCCCAAGGAAGTCGTCATCGACGAGTATCTGGAGATCGCCAAGTCGTTCTTCGACGCCACCGAGACCGGCTTCGTCAACGGCGCCCTGGACGGGATCGCCCGCGATGAGCGGCCCTGATCCGCTAGCCCATCCGGACGAATTCGAGACCATCGCGCGGCTACTGCGTCCCCTGACCCATGGCCATCCGGCGGCCCTGGACCTACTGGACGACGCCGCCGTGCTGCCCGCGCGGCCCGGGTACGACCTGGTGATCTCCAAGGACGCCATGGTCGCCGGCGTCCATTTCCTCGACAACGAACCGCTCGACATCGTCGCGCGGCGCCTGCTGCGCACCAACCTCTCCGACCTGGCCGCCAAGGCCGCCGGGCCGTTCGGCTATTTCCTGGCCATCGCCTGGCCCCATGACTCCGGCTGGCCCGAACGCGAGGCCTTCGCGGCGGGGCTCGCCGAAGACGGGCGCACCTACGGCCTCTCGCTGCTGGGCGGCGACACCGTCTCCACCCCGGGCCCCCTGACCGTCAGCGCCACCATCCTCGGCTGGGTCCCTGCCGGTCGCATGGTGAGGCGAGGGGGCGCCAGGCCCGGCGACCGGCTGCTGGTCAGCGGCGTGATCGGCGACGGCTTCCTGGGCCTGAAGGCGGCGCGGGGTGAACTGGACGACCCGGGCGGCTATCTCGCGGGCCGTTACCGCCTGCCAGAGCCCCGCCTGGCCCTGCGCGACGCGCTGCTTGCCCACGCCACCGCCTCAGCAGACGTCTCGGATGGACTTCTGGCCGACGCCGGCCACATCGCCATCGCCAGCGGTTGTGGCGTCAGCGTCACCCCCGGCGCCCTACCACTGTCGGCTCCGGCGCTGGCCTGGGTAGCGGCGCAACCCAACCGGATAGCAGCCCTGCTGGCTCTGGCGGCGGGCGGCGACGACTATGAGGTGGTGTGCGCCGTTGGCGTGGAGGATGTGGCGCCTCTGACGGCGATGGCCGCCGCTGAGGGCATCATGCTGACCGATATCGGCGTGTTTACGAAGGAGGGCGGTTTGCGCGGGCTGTTCGAAGGCCAGACCTTCGAGCTTGGCAAGACCGGCTTCGTTCATCGCTAGCCCAGCCGGCGGCAACGCCCGGTAAACCCTTTTCACGGTTAATCGCGCCATGCGCCGCCGTGACCTCGCCCTGCTGCCCGTTTTGCTGTTCGCACTGCCCGCCCTGGCGCGGGCCGAGGAGCCGAAGGTCGAGACGGGACAGTATATCGATCTGGCGCCGGTCGCCCTGCCGGTGGCGGTGAACAACCGGCTGATCAACTACATCTTCGTTTCGGTGCGGGTGAACCTGGCCAACAACGCCGACGCCATCAAGCTGCGCGACAAGGAACCCTTCCTACGCGACGCCCTGGTCCGGGCCGGCCACCGCACGCCGTTCACCCTGGTCACCGACTATACGAAGATCGATGAGAACAAGCTGAAGGCCGCCCTTTACCGTGACGCGGTGGCCATCCTGGGCCAGCGCAATGTGGTCGGGATCGTGGTCATCTCCCAGACCCCGAAGCAGCGCACCGGCATCCCGCGCCCAAAGCCCTGATTTCCCGGCATTAAATTCCCTTCATCCAGCGGTTGACGCTGCCCTTCGACATTTGGCACTTTCCCGCCCGTATTCTGGAAGGGCGCGTCGCGTTCATCCCACATCAAAATGAGGGGGCCGGCTGTTAGCCGGAACGCGGGTTCTCGGACCCAGCGTCCTCCATGCGTAGGAACGAAGGGGCACTAGGGAATGATAAATCCACTTTGGCTGGTCATCGGGGCCGGGCTGCTGGCGGTGCTTTACGGCGCCGTGCAGAGCGCCGTGCTGATGAAGGCCTCCACCGGCAACGACAAGATGCGCGAAATCGCCGCCGCCATTCAGGAAGGGGCCCAGGCCTACCTGCGCCGGCAATACACCACCATCGCCATCGTCGGCGTGGTCATCCTGATCGCGGTCTTCTTCCTCATCGGTCCCTATGCGGCCGTGGGCTTCCTGGTCGGCTCGGTGCTTTCGGGCGCCGCCGGCTTCGCGGGCATGCTGATCTCGGTGCGGGCCAACGTGCGAACCGCCCAGGCGGCCTCCGAGAGCCTGGCCAAGGGCCTGAACCTCGCCTTCACCTCCGGCGCCATCACCGGCATGCTGGTGGCGGGCTTCGCCCTGATCGGCGTGGCCGGCTACTACACCGTGCTGACCCAGGTGCTGGGCCTGGAAGCGACCAGCCGTGACGTCATCGACGCCCTGGTGGCGCTGGGCTTCGGCGCTTCGCTGATCTCCATCTTCGCGCGTCTGGGCGGCGGCATCTTCACCAAGGGCGCCGACGTCGGCGGCGACATGGTCGGCAAGGTCGAAGCGGGTATCCCCGAGGATGACCCCCGCAACGCCGCCACCATCGCCGACAACGTGGGCGACAACGTCGGCGACTGCGCCGGCATGGCCGCCGACCTGTTCGAGACCTATGCGGTGACCACGGTCGCCACCATGGTGCTGGCCTCCATCTTCTTCGGCAACGATCCGGAAATCGCCGGCAAGATGATGCTGCTGCCGCTGGCCATCTGCGGCGTGTGCATCATCACCTCCATCATCGGCAGCTACTGCGTCCGTCTGGGCAAGAAGCAGAACATCATGGGCGCCCTCTACCAGGGCCTCATCGTCACCGGCGTTCTGTCCATCGGCGCCATCTGGTTCGTGTTCCAGAAGCTGATCGGCGAAGGCGTCACCGAAGTCAGCGGCATGACCCATTCGGCCAACAGCCTCTTCTATTGCGGCCTGGTCGGCCTGGCCGTCACGGCGCTGATCGTGATGATCACCGAATACTACACCGGCACCAACTTCCGCCCGGTGAAGTCGATCGCGCGCGCCTCGGTCTCCGGCCACGGCACCAACGTCATCCAGGGCCTGGCCATGTCACTGGAAGCCACCGCCCTTCCGGCCGTGGTGATCATCGTCGGCATCATCGTCACCTATAAGCTGGCGGGCCTGTTCGGCATCGCCATCGCCACCACCACCATGCTGTCGCTGGCCGGCTTCATCGTCGCTCTCGACGCCTTCGGCCCCGTCACCGACAACGCCGGCGGGATCGCCGAGATGGCCGGCCTGCCCGCCGACGTGCGCATCACCACCGACGCGCTCGACGCCGTGGGCAACACCACCAAGGCCGTCACCAAGGGCTATGCGATCGGTTCGGCCGGTCTGGGCGCCCTGGTGCTGTTCGCCGCCTACACCGCGGACCTGAAGTACTTCGAGGAGTATGCGACCAGCGGCTTCTTCCAGGGTCTGGGCACGGTGGCCTTCGACCTGTCCAACCCCTACGTCGTGGTCGGCCTGCTGTTTGGCGGGGCGCTGCCCTTCCTGTTCAGCGGCATGTCGATGACCGCCGTGGGCCGGGCCGCCGAAGCCGTGGTCGCCGAGGTTCGCCGCCAGTTCCGCGAGAACCCCGGCATCATGACCTATGAGGTCAAGCCGGAGTACGGCAAGGCCGTGGACATCCTGACCAAGGCCGCGATCAAGGAGATGATCGTGCCCTCGCTGCTGCCGGTGGTTTCCCCGGTGGTGCTGTTCTTCGTGATCAACGCCATCTCCACCAAGACCGACGCCTTCGCGGCGCTGGGCGCCATGCTGATGGGCGTGATCGTGACCGGCCTGTTCGTGGCCATCTCGATGACCTCGGGCGGCGGCGCCTGGGACAATGCCAAGAAGCTGATCGAGGAAGGCCACCACGGCGGCAAGGGTTCGGAGGCTCACAAGGCCGCCGTCACCGGCGACACCGTCGGCGACCCCTACAAGGACACGGCGGGCCCCGCCGTGAACCCGATGATCAAGATCACCAACATCGTGGCTCTGCTGCTGTTGGCCGTCCTGGCCCACTCCGCCACCTGATCTTGAACGACATGGCTGCAAGGCCGGCGCCCCGGAGAGCAATCTCCGGGGCGTTTTCGTGCGCGGGTGGGGCGCCTCCTCAGGGCTGCTTGCAGCAGCCCGGTCGGGGAGGTGTCACGAAGTGACGGAGGGGCTTACTGAGTCAAAAGGGTGGGCGTGTTGTGGCGCCCGCGCCGGCGCCGTTGCAGCTTACGGCGCTATAACGCGGCAAATCACAGAGGCGGTAAGCCCCTCCGTCGGCTACGCCGACACCTCCCCGGCCGGTCCGCTAAGTCGGACCTGGGGAGGCGGAGCTAACTTCGCTGCCTACTGGTTAGGCCGGTTGTTGCCCGGGCCCTGGTCGTCGTCTTGCGGCAGGATCCCACCGCGGCCGAGGTTGCCCAGCAGCTGCTCTAGGATGCTCAGCTCGCGGCCCCGGGTCGGGGTTTCGCGGCCGTTATAGGCGATGACCTTGCCGTCCCTCAGCGTGAAGGTGTTGACGGCGAGGACGTGCTGGTCGGCCTTGTCGAAGGTGATGGCCACCACGTCGCGCTTGGCGACGCGCGGCTTGTAGAAGGCCACCTGGTCGGTGACCTGGGTGATGTAGAACCACACGTTCGGATCGAAGGTCGAGCTGGCCGACGGCGAACCCAGCTTTTCCATGACCGTGGACTTGGTGTCCTCACCGACCTTCACGTCGGCCGGTCGGGCCTCGATGGCCTGGAAGCCCGAGTAGGAGGTGATCGGCACGCAGGCGCCGGTGGCGCCCAGCAGGGTGGCGGTCACGGCGGCGAGGGCGAGTTTGCGATACATGCGGACTCCGGGCGCGCGGAAGCGGGCAGACTTTAGATGGACCTATCGCCCATGGCGGCTTAGTTCAATGCCCCCGTTGGAGCGCGATGGCATCGCGCTCCAACACTCAAAGCATCAAGGCGGGTTGCGGGCGGAAAACCGCGTCACACTTTTCCTTCAACCCGCTCTAGGCGACCCTGGCGGCGAAATCGAGGCGAACGCATGTTTCTTGACCGCTGGCTGAAGCCACGCCCAGCCGTTGTGGCCGGCCGCGCACTCTATGCGCAGGTGGCGGCCAAGGCGCGCGACGCGGGCTTCTACACCCGGCTCGGCGCCCCCGACACGCTGGAGGGCCGCTTCGAGCTCTACACCCTCCACACCCTGCTGCTGCTGGAGCGGTTGAAGGGGCAGGGGGCCGCCGCGGCCGAGACGGGTCAGGCCCTGTTCGACGCCTATCTGCGCGGCCTGGACGACGCGTTTCGCGAGATGGGGGTGGGCGACCTGTCCGTCTCCAAGAAGATGAAGAAGCTCGGCCAGGCCTTCTACGGCCGGGTCAAATCCTATGGCGAAGCTTTCGAAGCCCTGCCCGACCGCGCGCCCCTGGAAGCGCTGATCGGTCGCACCGCCCTGGAGGGCGCCAAGGCCCCCGACGCCCCCGCGCTCGCCGGCTACGTGCTGGCCACGCGAGACGCCCTGGCCGCGCAGGCCACCGAATCACTCCTCGCCGGAACCGTGACCTGGGAGCCCCTGCCGTGATCCGCGACATCCCCTGGAGCCACACCGTCACCCTGGTCCAGGCCGCCCGTGGCCTGCCCGAACAGACGCTCATAGCGTCCG
The DNA here is from genome assembly GCA_028291055.1 of Caulobacter sp. Lineage (GTDB taxonomy): Bacteria > Pseudomonadota > Alphaproteobacteria > Caulobacterales > Caulobacteraceae > Caulobacter. Next base: position 53,623 of record JAQGIP010000067.1, on the reverse strand, counting down.
AAGCCGACCGCAAGGCCATCGCCAGATACCTCGACGTGGTCTCGGTCGCCGAACTCACTGCCCAGGTTTCCACCGAGCCCTGGCTGGACGGCGCCGAACTGCACGGGCGATTCGCCGCCCGCCTGACCCAGACCTGCAGCGTCAGCGCCGACGACTTCGAAGACACCCTGACCGGCGACTTCATGGTCCGCGTCGTGCCGCGCGGCAGCGCCAACGCGCCCCAGGACGAATCGCAGGGCGAGGTGGACCTCGATCCGGAAGCCGACGATCCGCCGGATGTCGCCGAGGGCGACACCATCGACCTGGCCCACTATGTGATCGAACACCTGGCCCTGGGGCTGGACCCGTTCCCGCGTAAGCCGGGCGCCGTGTTCGAACCGCCCGAGGAGGATAAGCCCGCCTCACCCTTCGCGGTGCTGCTCAACCTTCGGCCCAAGGACGACGAGTAGCCGAGGCAATCCAGGCCTGATCGCCGCGACGCTTGCATCGGAGTTGCGGGGCGTTATCGTCCCTCGGCCCCGTTTGAACGGGACGTGGTGCGGAGCCGCGCGGCCAACTTGTCTGAAAACCTTGTCATTTCGATCGACGCCATGGGCGGCGATCACGGCCCCTCCGTCGTCGTGCCGGGCGTGGCCCTGGCCGCCGCGCGCCATCCCGGCGTGCGCTTCCTGCTGCACGGGGACGAAGCCGCCCTCAACGCCGAACTGGCCAAATGCCCGGCCGCCAAGGCCGTCTCCGAGGTGCGCCACACCGACAAGGCCATCGCCATGGACGAAAAGCCCGCCCAGGCCATGCGCCGGGGCAAGGGCACCAGCCTGTGGAACGCCGTCGAATCGATCCGCGCGGGCGAGGCCCAAGGCGTGGTCTCGGCCGGCAACACCGGCGCGCTGATGGCCATCTCCAAGCTGATCCTGCGCATGGCCAAGGGCCTGGAGCGGCCGGCCATCGTCGCCAGCTGGCCCACGGCGCGGGGAATCACCGCCGTCCTCGACGTCGGCGCCAACGTCGAGAGCGACGCCGAACAGCTGGTGGAATTCGCGATCATGGGCGCGGCCTTCCACCATGCCGTCCACGGATCCACCCGCCCCACCGTCGGCATCCTCAACGTCGGCTCGGAAGAGGCCAAGGGCCATGACGAGGTGCGCGAGGCCCATGCCCTGTTGCGCGAGACCAAGCTGGACCTCGACTACCATGGCTTCGTGGAAGGCACCGACATCGCCAAGGGCACCGTGGACGTCATCGTCACCGACGGCTTCACCGGCAACATCGCGGTGAAGACCGCCGAGGGCCTGGCGCGGTTCTTCGCCAACGAGCTGCGCGGCGCGTTGACCTCCACGCCGTTGTCGATGCTGGGCGCGCTGCTGGCCAGCGGCGGCCTGAAGAAGCTCCGCGCCCGCATGGATCCCGGCGCCATCAACGGCGGCCCCCTGCTCGGGCTGGGCGGCATCGTGGTCAAAAGCCACGGCGGCGCCGACGCCAAGGGTTTCGCCTCGGCCATCCGCGTCGCGGTCGATCTGGCGCGCAGCGACTTCCTTGCGGAGATCGAAAGGAATATGGAGCGCCTCACCGCCGTGGTGGCCGACCGGCCCACGGAGGCGGCGCAGGGAGTATCCGAGTGAGCGCAGTCGTGCGTAGTGTGGTGACGGGCGTCGGCGCCTATTTGCCCGAAAACGTGGTCACCAACCACGACCTGTCCAAGATCGTCGACACCAACGACGAATGGATCATGGCCCGCACGGGCATCCACAAGCGCCACAAGGCCGCCGACGATCAGGCGGTTTCCGACCTTGCCGTGGAGGCCGCCCGCAACGCCCTGGCCGACGCCGGCAAGACGCCTCACGACGTCGACCTGATCGTGGTGGCCACCACCACCCCCGACCTGACCTTCCCCGCCACCGCCGCCATCGTCCAGCGCAAGCTGGGCTGCAATGTCGGCATCGCCTTCGACGTCCAGGCGGTCTGCTCGGGCTTCGTCTTCGCCATGACGGTGGCCGACGGCTTCGTGGCCCGGGGTCATGCCAAATGCGCCTTGGTGATCGGTGCGGAGACCATGACCCGGCTGATGGACTGGACCGACCGGGGCACCTGCGTGCTGTTCGGCGACGGCGCCGGCGCGGTCGTGCTGGAGCCGGGCGAAGGGCAGGGGACCAACGCCGACCGCGGCCTCATCGGGTTCGCGCTGCGCACCGACGGGACCAAGCAGGATTTGCTGTATGTGGACGGCGGCCCCTCCACCACGGGCACGGTCGGCAAGTTGCGCATGCAGGGCAACCAGGTGTTTCGTCACGCGGTGATCAACATCTCCGAAGCCGTCGTCGCCGCCGCCGCCCACGCGGGCGTCGACGTGGCCGACGTCGACTGGTTCATTCCCCACCAGGCCAACCAGCGCATCCTGGCCGGCGTCGCCCATCGCCTGGGCATCGACGAGAAGAAGGTGATCTCCACCGTCGCCGAGCACGCCAACACCTCCGCCGCCTCCATTCCCCTGGCCCTGGCCGAGGGCATCGCCGACGGCCGGGTGAAGCGCGGCGACCTGCTGCTGATGGAGGCCATGGGCGGCGGCCTGACCTGGGGCGCCTGCGTCGTCAGGCTCTAGGATCATCTTCCGCACAAAGCTTTAGGCGTTCCGCGACCCTGGGCCGGGAAGCCTTTGACTTGACGTGACAATCGCGGCATGCACCTTTTGAACTATAGAGGGGACGGGGGTCACATGAAGGGCGCGACACTGACGCGGGCGGACCTGTGCGAGGCTGTCCACGAAGAGGTGGGGCTGACGCGGCAGGACTGCGCGGCTCTCGTTGAACGCACCCTGGATTTGGTGGCCGAAGCCCTCGAGGACGGCGCCACGGTGAAACTCAGCGGCTTCGGCGTCTTCCAGGTGCGCTCCAAGCGCGCCCGCATGGGCCGCAACCCCAAGACCGGTGAGCCCGCCGAGATCGAACCGCGCCGCGTGATCGGTTTCCGCGCCTCGCAGGTGATGAAGGCGCGCATCGACCGCGCCCTGGCCGACTAACCAACCCATGGCGAAGGGCCCCCACGCCTTCCGCACCATATCCGAAGCCGCGGATGAGCTTGGCGTCGCCCAGCATGTGCTGCGCTTCTGGGAAACCAAGTTCTCCTTCATCCGGCCCATGAAACGGGCGGGCGGACGGCGCTTCTATCGCCCCCAGGACATCCTCGTGCTGCGCGGCGTGCGCGCCCTGCTCCACGACGAGGGCTATACGATCAAGGGCGTGCAGAAGCTGCACAAGGACCATGGCCTCAAGCGCTTGGTGGCCTCCGGCGACGGCGACTTCATCACCGCCGACGACGACATCGAGCCCATGGCCATGCCCGGCGGCGATGAGGCAAGGCGCGATGGAGAGCCGCAAATCAGCCTCGACGGCCGCGAGGCCCTGGCGGCGACGCTCGCTGAATTGGAAGAGATCAAGGCCCGGCTGGACGCGCTTCTGGCCCCCCGAAATTAGCTCCGGATTTCCGATTGCCCGAAGCAGAGGCGCTCCCTATAAGGGCGCTCCCCTCTGGTATCGGAGCGTGGCGCAGCCTGGTAGCGCACTTGACTGGGGGTCAAGGGGTCGCAGGTTCGAATCCTGTCGCTCCGACCATTTCCCACTATTGGGAAGGTGAGGGGACTTCGTCGAAGGGGCGTCGGCTTAACGGCTTGACGCCCCCGACACTCTTCCAAAGCCTCTATTTATCCCGGCCCATCCAGCTCATCAGCGGCAGCACGGGCACGCCCCAGCCGATGCCGGCCACGACATAGTAGATCAGCTGCGCCAGCTTGTTGTCCGGCGGGATCAGCGACCCCACCCAGCCGGCCGCGCCGACCCACAGCCCCAGGAAGACCAGGATCAGTACACAGCCGATCATCGTGCGGTATCTCATCGGGGCTTCCTGAACGGGCTCAGCAGCGCCAGGACGAGGGTGGCGCCCAGCAGCGACAGGGCTAGCACGGTGAGAGGGCCGGGGGTCAACTCGATCTCCAGCCAGTCGGCCGCGATCGCCGCCAGCACCGCGCCGCCCAACCCCGCCACCAGCTTTCCGAAGATCGAGAACCGGCGGTTCAACAGCCGCTCCGCCAGCAAGCCGGCGAAGAGGCCGATCACCCCGGCCAGGAACCAGTTTACGCCCGTCATCGATGTCATCCCCGAGGAGGAGATTGCCACAGCCGAAACGTGGCGTCAGCAGGCTGGACCCGCCGCGCGCATGGGCTTAAAGCGTGCGCGCCCCATTGCCGCCGCTTAGGGACGCTTAGTCCGCGCCCATGACGTCTTTCCTGCGTTCCGATCGTTCCGGCGCTGTCGCCGCCTGGCTGTTCGCCGTCGCCGCCCTGGTGTTCGCCATGGTCGTGGTGGGGGGCGCCACGCGGCTGACCGGCTCGGGCCTGTCCATCACCGAATGGAAGCCCGTCTCCGGCGCCCTGCCGCCGATGTCCGACCACGCCTGGCGCGATCTGTTCGGCGCCTATCAGCAGATCCCGCAGTACCGGGAAGTGAACCCCAACATGACCCTGGCCGGGTTCAAGGCCATCTTCTGGTGGGAGTGGGCGCACCGGTTGCTGGGGCGCATCGTCGGTGCGGCCTTCGCCATTCCCTTCGTCTACTTCCTGGTGCGCCGCCAGATTCCGCGCCGCCTGATCTGGCGCTGCGTGGCCCTGTTCGGACTGGGCGGGCTCCAGGGCCTGGTCGGCTGGTGGATGGTGGCCAGCGGGCTGGCTCACCGCGTCTCCGTCGCGCCCGAACGCCTGGCCATACACCTGGGTTTGGCGCTGGCCCTGTTCATCGCCCTGGTCTGGACCGGCCTCGACGCCTGGTTCGGCCAGCCGCGCCAGGAGAGCGTCACCCGCTGGCGAATCGGGACCCTGGTCTTCCTGGGCGCCGTCTATGTTCAGGCCCTGCTGGGCGCCCTGGTGGCCGGCAATGACGCGGGCCTCGTCTACAACGACTGGCCGCTGATGGGCGGGGCGCTCTGGCCCCACGACTATGCCGGGCCAGGCTTGTGGGCGACCATCGCCCACAGCCAAGCCGCCGTTCAGCTGCATCACCGTCTGATGGCCTACGCCCTGTTCGTCGCCGCCATCGTCATCGCCGCCCTGGCAGGCCGTTCGCGCTTCATCGCCCCGCCGGCCCGCGTTCTGGCCTATGGCCTGGCCGCCGCCGTGACCCTGCAGGCCGGGCTGGGCATCGCCACGCTGATGACCGGCGTGCCGGTCTGGCTGGGCGTGCTGCACCAGGCGGGGGCGGCGCTGCTGCTGACGCTCGCCACCGTCTTCGCCTGGCGTGTCCGGCGGCTCTAGGCGCTAAACAGGGGCGGAAAGCCCTGACATTGATGTCCGTATACCGCCAGCCATGGACCCTGGGTCCCGCTAAGGTCGCTTTCTGAGATTTTAAAGGAAGCCGCACCGTGGACCACAAGACATTCGAAACCGCCAAGAATTTCGTCGACACGCCGTCGGGCCGTATTGCCTATGCCGAGCAGGGCGAAGGTCCGGTCGCCGTCTTCATCCACGGTGTTCTTGTGAACAGCTATATCTGGCGGCGCCAATTGAGCGAACTGTCGGACGTGCGGCGTTGCATCGCCGTCGATCTTCTTGGACATGGCGCCACCAAGACCTCCGCCACCCAAGACGTCTCGAGCCAGGGACAGGCGGTGATGCTGGCCCAGGTGCTGGATGCGCTGGGCATCGGGGAGGTCGATCTGGTCGGCAATGACGGCGGCGGCGCGGTGGCTCAGATGTTCGCCGTCGCCCATCCGGAGCGTGTGCGTAGCCTGACGCTCACCAACTGCGACGCGCACGACAACTGGCCGCCCGAGGCCTTCAAGGGGTTCGTGGAGATGTGCGCCCAGGGCGGGCTGCCCGCCACGCTCCAGGCCATGGCCGACGACAAGTCCGTCTACCGCTCCGCTGGGGCCCTGGGCCTCTGCTACGAGCAGCCCGAGCGGGTGAGCGACGACACCATCGAGGCCTATCTTCGCCCGCATCTGGAAAGCCCGGAACGCCTGAACGACCTGGTGCGGTTCGTGGCGGCCTTCGACAACGGCCAGACCCTGGCGATCGAGTCGGGTCTGCGCGCGTTGCAGGCGCCCACCCTGGTCGTCTGGGGCGACGACGACATCTACTTCGATCCCAAGTGGGGCCGCTGGCTGAAGGACATCATCCAGGGCGCGCGGCGCCTCATCGAACTGAAGGGCGCGCGGCTGTTCTTCCCGGAAGAGCGTTGGGAAGACTTCAACCGGGATCTCCGCGCCCACTGGGCGGCCGTCTAGGCCGCGAACCGGCTCCAGGGTCCGGTGACGGCCAGCGTCATGCCCGGCTCGTAGATGTTGACGAACATCGTCGTGCCGTCGGGCGAGAAGCAGACGCCGGCCAGTTCCGAATTGGCGGCCACGTCGCCGCCGCCCGGCATGGCGTTGCGCGCGATGGTGTAGGTCCGGCCCTGGGGCGTCACCGCGCGCAGGTAGTTGATGCCGCCGATCTTGTCCTCGCAGACGAAGAGGTGGCCCCAGGGGGAGACGGTGATGTTGTCGCACATCTCCATCACCTTCTGGTCGGTGGGCTCCACGAACAGTTGCAGGCGGCCGGGCTTGTCGGCCTCGCCGGCCTGACCCTCGTCGGCGCTGGGCCGGTAGCGCATGATCTGGCCCAGCTTGCCCGCGCCGCCGTTGGTGCAGGCGAAATAGAGTTCGCCGTCGCCGAAGAAGATGCCTTCGCCGCGCGCGAACCAGGCCGCCCCCTGGGCATGGCCCCGGTAGCGCAGGTCCTCGTAAGGATTGTCGGTCCCGTCCAGGTCGATCCAGGTCACGTCGCGCCAGTCGCCGGTGTGCCAATAGACCTCGTCCCAGTTGCGCGGATCGGCCGTGGGTTGCTTGGCGATGCCGAGCGCCTGCAACCGCCCGCCAGCCGCCAGCTTGGTGCGGTCGTTGGGCAGGAAGCGGTAGAAGAGGCCGAAGCCGTCGCCGCTGTCCTCGGTGAGATAGACGACACCCGTGCGCGGATCGACGCAGGCCGCCTCGTGACGGAAGCGTCCCAGGCCCTTCAGCGGAACCGGGTCGGCGACGCCGCGCAGGGAGGAGGGAACTTCGAACACCCAGCCGTGGTCGGCCTTCACGCCGACGTCCTTGCTCTGGACCGTTTCCTCGCACGACAGCCACGAGCCCCAGGGCGTGCGCCCGCCGCAGCAGTTGGTGACGGTGCCGACCAGGCTGAGGTGCTGGGCCTCCAGCGTGCGCTTCTTCAGGTCGTAGATCAGGCTGGTGGTCCCGCCGACCAGCGGCCGGCCGTCGTCGGTGGTGTCGAACAGCTTGCCGGCCGCCAGCTTATGGCTGAGCGCGGCGCCCGGCCCGAAGGCGCTGATGTCCTGGTCGATCGATTTGAGCTCGTGGTTGCGCACCAACACTACGCGATCCTTGTCGAGGGCGAAGCAGCCCATGCCGTCCATTTTCTGCGGCACGATCAGGCCGTCCGACATCGTCTGTCCCGCCTGCGAGACGATGGTGTAGGAGAAGCCCGCCGGCAGATCGAACAGGCCCTTGGGGTCGCGCCTCAGCGGCCCATAGCCGCGAACCTCGCTGGTATAGGGATCGGCCTCGATCTGCGCGGCGCTCATCACCGGCGGATCGTCCTCGCCGGCCCGGGCCAGCCGGGCGAACCCGCCAAAGGCAAGACCGGCGGCGGTGGCGGAAAGCAACTGGCGGCGAGAGGCGGGCATGGGAGACTCCTGGAATAGGCCTCCGCTCCCACGCTCCCGTAACAGGGGCATGACAATTTGTCCGGTATCATAATACCGTAACGAGAAAACCGTTATGGAATAAGCGTTTGCGCCGATATTACGCTCACGAATGCGGTTGACAGAACCGCCTGTTGCCCGTAATTCCCCCGCCTCACGCCGAGGGCCGTTTTGGGCTCTCCCCAAACGGATAATCGTTCCCATGATGAAGACCACGGCTTCGTTGAAGCCCGCCGAGGTCGAGAAGAAGTGGATCCTGATCGATGCCGAGAACGCCGTTGTCGGCCGTCTCGCTTCCTTCATCGCCATGCGTCTTCGCGGCAAGCACCGTCCCGACTACACCCCGCACGTCGACTGCGGCGACCATGTCGTCGTGATCAACGCGGACAAGGTGAAGTTCACCGGCCGCAAGCTCGACCAGAAGATCTACTATCGCCACACCGGTCACCCGGGCGGCGTGAAGCAACGCACCGCCGGCCAGATCCTGGACGGCCGCTTCCCCGAGCGCGTGCTCGAGAAGGCCGTTGAGCGCATGCTGCCCAAGGAAAGCCCCTTGGCCCGCGCGCAAATGACCCACCTGCGCATCTTCAACGGCCCCGAGCACAAGCACGAAGCTCAGGCGCCGGAGACGATCGACTTCGTTTCCATGAACTCCAAGAACCTGCGGACCCAATAGCCATGAGCGACACCCCCGAAGTGGCGACCGGTTTCGACGCGCTGCAAAGCATGTCCTCGTCTCCCGAGGCCGTCGTCCGCGAGCCCATCATCGACGCCCAAGGCCGCGCCTATGCGACCGGCAAGCGCAAGAACGCCATCGCCCGCGTCTGGATCAAGCCCGGCAAGGGTACGATCACGATCAACGGCCGTGACCAGGAAGTCTATTTCGCCCGCCCCGTGCTGCGCATGATGATCGCGCAGCCGCTGCAGGTGACCGACCGCCTGGGCCAGTTCGACGTCACCGTCACGGTGGAAGGCTCCGGCCTCTCCGGCCAGGCCGGCGCCGTGCGTCACGGCCTGTCCAAGGCCCTGACCTATTATGAGCCCGGCCTGCGCCCGGTCCTGAAGCCGCACGGCTTCCTGACCCGCGACAGCCGCGTCGTTGAGCGTAAGAAGTACGGCAAGGCCAAGGCCCGTCGTTCCTTCCAGTTCTCGAAGCGCTAGTCGCGCGAGCTTTTCTCGCGTTACGGAAGGGCGCTTCGGGCAACCGAGGCGCCCTTTCTCTATCTGCGGCGGAGTATGAGCCATGGCTCACAAGGTTTTCATCGACGGGGAAGCGGGCACCACGGGCCTGCAGATTCGCGAACGCCTGAGCGACCGCCGCGACATCCAGCTGGTTTCCATCGATCCGGAACGCCGCAAGGACCTGGGCGCGCGGCGCGAGATACTCAACAGCGCCGACCTGGTCATCCTGTGCCTGCCCGACGACGCGGCGCGCGAGGCGGTGGCCCTGATCGAGAACCGCAAGACCAAGGTGATCGACGCCTCCACCGCTCACCGCACGGCCGAGGGCTGGGCCTTCGGCTTCCCGGAGATGTGCAAGGGCCAGCGCAAGCTGATCAAGGAATCGACGCGGGTCTCCAATCCGGGCTGCTATTCCACCGGCGCCATCGCCCTGATCCGGCCCCTGGTCGCCTCCGGCCTGCTGCCCAACGACTGGCCCGTCAGCGTCAACGCCGTGTCCGGCTACTCTGGCGGCGGCAAGCAGATGATCGCGGAGTTCGAGGACGAGGGATCAGCCAACTATACCAAGGTCCCCTACCGCATCTATTCCCTGGGCCTGGGCCACAAGCATGTGCCGGAGATGCAGATCCACGGCGGTCTGCTGACGCGCCCCATCTTCACCCCCGCTGTCGGGCGCTATCGCCAGGGTATGATCGTCGAGCTGCCGCTGCACCTGACCCAGCTGCCGGGCGAGCCGTCCTTGAACGACCTGCACGACATCTACGCCAAGGCCTATCGCGGCGAGCAGTTCGTCGAGGTCGTGTCGATGTCGGAGGCCAGGGCGCTGACCACACTGGATCCCGAGGGCCTGAACGGCACCAACAAGATGCGGTTGTTCGTGTTCGGTTCCCAGGAAACCGGCCAGGCGCGGCTGGTGGCCCTGCTCGACAACCTGGGCAAGGGCGCCTCGGGCGCGGCGGTCCAGAACCTCAACCTGATGCTGGGGCTCGACGAAGGCGACGGCATTTGACTCCGCGCAAGGCCGCGCCGGCCGACACGCCGGCGCTGAAATTGATGATGCAGGCTTCCAATGGCTACGAGCGTCCGGCCGCCCGCGCCATGATCAAGGCCTTCGCGGAAGGCTGGAGCGTGCCCGCCGATGACCACGAGGCCTGGGTGCTGGAGGCTGACGACGGCGCGATCGCCGGCTTCTATCAGCTGATCCCCCACACCGACGCGGCGGGCGCGGCGCACCAGGAACTCGACCTCTTTTTCACCAGCAACGCTCATCAGGGCACGGGCGTCGGCCGCAAGCTGTTCGCCCACATGCGGCAGCGGGCGCGTGATCTTGGCGCGCGCCGGGTGATCATCAGCTCCAACCCCGAGTCCGCCGGCTTCTATCGCCGCATGGGCGCGCTCGACTCCGGCGTCACCCCGCCGGGCAACGGCATCGGCTGGGAGCGTCCGCGCCTGGTCCTGCCCACGCGGCTGCGCCGCGCCACGGTGGAGGACGCCAAGGCCATCGCCATCTTGCATCGGCTGGCCATGCGCACGGACCTGCCCTGGCTGCCCGAATTGCACACCCCGGCCGAAGACCTGGCCTTTTTCCGCGATCAGGTGGTGCCTAACCAGGAGGTCTGGGTCTCCACCGCCGACGACGGCGCGATCAACGGCTATATCGCGCTCAAGCCCGGCTGGATCGCCCACCTCGACGTCCACCCCGCCGCCCAGGGCAAGGGCGTCGGCTCCTCGCTGATCCTGCTGGCCAAGGCCCGCGCCAACGACCTGCAGCTGTGGACCTTCCAGGGCAACGCCCGCGCCCGCGGCTTCTACGAGGCCCGCGACTTCAGGCTGGTGCGGCTGACGGACGGCGCCGGCAACGAGGAGAAGACGCCGGACGCCCTCTATGCGTGGCACCGCTCGGCGGCTTAGGTCGGCGCGATCCATTCCCCTTGCGAAGCCTCCCCCCAGCGACGCGCGCGTGCGCGTCTGTGGGGAGGGGCGGAACGACATCTAGGATTTCACCTTCACGAAGCTCCCCTGCGCGTCTTCGATCGGCTTCAGCGGTCCCTTGGTCAGATCTCGTGGCGGGATCAGTCTGTTAGGCTCTGAACACCGACGCTGCGCTGACCGCATCGCGCCGATAGGCCGCGAACTCTCCGACCCAGGCGCGCTGCGCTTCGGTATCGGGCACCGGCACGCCCCGTGCCGCCGCGATCCGCTCGAACGCCTCGTCGGCGAGCATGCCGGCGGCCACCAGGATACTGGCTGATGTCAGCCCGGAGCGCCCGATCCCCGCGCGGCAGTGCACGGCGACTGATCCGCCGGCCTTGATGATGGCCTGGGCGCGCTCGGCCAGGTCGTTTAGCCGCGTCATCGATTCCGGCAGGCCCCGGTCGGCGATGGGGAAGCGCTCGAAGGTGATGCCCTGTTCGGCGCAGGCCTCGGCCTCCTTCTCCAGGCCGAGCGCCAGGATTTCGTGGTCTTCAACCAGACTGACCGCATGGGTGACGCCCGCGGCCTTCCAATCAGCCACGTCCGTGGCGCCGGCAAACAGCTGGGGCCGGCTGACGATGGCCAGGCCGCCCGGGCCGGGCTGTTCGATCCTGTAGAGGGTCATGGGTCAGCCGAGGCCGTTCACATCAATCCCGACGAAGCGATGAGTGTCGATGTCATAGAAGGCTTGGAAGAAGCAGTCTCCGCCATCGGCCACGATGACGTAGTGATCATGAAGATTGATGGAGGCGTCGCAGACCGCGTTGAGCAGAAGAATTCGGCGGCCGCTCATAGTGACCCCCACGAACTGCTTGCGATAGCGGCCGGCCTTGTCCACCAGTCCAACCGCCCGCTCGGGAAGCGCGGCCTTACGGAGGTAGGGCCCGAGGGCCGTTTCGGCTTCGCCGACATCCATAAGCGTCGGCGTCCAATAGGGCTTGCCGCCGGGAATGAAGGTCGCATCCCGGCTCGCCTGTTCGGCGGTGAGGATGACACCGACCGGCGCGAAGCCGCCCTGTGCCTCGGCTGATCCCGTTGCGCCGACCAGGACCGCCGTCAGAGCGAACGCGACGACCAACCGCCTCAAGACTTCACCTTCACGAAGCTCCCCGGGGCGTTTTCCATTGGCTTCAGCGGCCCCTTGGTCGGGTCGCGGGCCGGGACCATCTTGCCCGAGCGCTCGTTCAGCCATTTGGCCCAATGCGGCCACCAGGAACCCGCGTGTTCCTGAGCGCCCGCGATCCATTCATCGACGGTCGGGGGCAGGGCGTCGTTGGTCCAGTGCTGGTACTTCTTGGCGTCCGGGTGGTTGATCACCCCGGCGATGTGGCCCGAGCCGGCCAGGGTGAAGTGGGTGTCGCCGCCGAACAGGCGCGCGCCGCGATAGACGCTGCGCATGGGGGCGATGTGGTCCTCGCGCGACGACTGGACGTAGACGGGCGTCTTCACCCTACCGAGGTCCAGCTTCACGCCGCCCAGCTCCAGGTTGCCGGTGGAGAGCGCGTTGTCCTTGTAGAAGTGGCGCAGATAGAAGAGGTGCAGCGCCTTGGGCATGCGGGTCTGGTCGGAATTCCAGAACAGCAGGTCGAAGGGCTTGGGCTCCTTGCCCATCAGGTAGTTGTTCACGAAGAACGACCAGATCAGGTCGTTGCCGCGCAGCATGTTGAAGGTGTCGGCCATCGACTTCGACGGCAGGAAGCCGCCCGCCGCGTCCATCTGCTGTTCGATGTCCTTCAGCCACTCGTCGTTGACGAACATGCGCAGGTCGCCGGCTTCGGCGAAGTCCTGCTGGGCGGCGAAGAAGGTGGCGGAGTTGATCCGCGTCTCCCCCTTGGCGGCCATGTGGGCCAGCGCGCAGGACAGCAGCGTGCCGCCGATGCAGTAGCCGACGGTGTTTACTTGGGTCACGCCCGCCTGCTTCATCACCTGCTGGGTGGCGTCATAGATGCCCTCGAACATGTAGTCCTCGAAGGTCTTGGCGGCGAGCGTCTCGTCCGGGTTGACCCAGGAGGTGACGAACACCGTAAAGCCCTGGCCCGACAGCCAGCGGATCAGGGAGTTATCGGAGCGCAGGTCGGTGATGTAGTATTTGTTGATCCAGGGCGTGAACAGCAGCAGCGGGATCTCGCGCACCTGGTCTGTCGTGGCGTCGAACTGCAGCAGCTGCAGGATGTCGTTCTGATAGACGACCTTGCCCGGCGCGGTGGCGACGTTCTCGCCGACCTTGAACTGTTCCATGTCGGTCTGGCTGATGGCCAGCTGGCCGCCGCCCCGCTCCAGGTCGGCGGCGAAATTCTCCATGCCGCGCGCCAGGCTCTCGCCGCCGCTGGCCACCATCTCGCGCAGGGCTGCGGGGTTGGAGAGCAGGAAGTTGGAGGGGCTGAAGGCGTCGGTCAGCATCTTCATGAAGAACTCGACGCGGCGCTTTTGCAGCGGCTCGATGTCCTCCACGCCCGCGACCAGTTCGTTCAGCCAGTTGGTGGTCAGCAGATAGGACTGCTTCATGACGTCGAACACGGGATTGGCCGACCAGTCCGGATCGTTGAAGCGCTTGTCGCCCTTGGCCGGTTCGACCACCGCCTGGGCCGCCTCGCCGGTCATCCGCCGCGTGGTCTGCTGCCACAGGTCCATATAGCGGGTGGTCAGGTCGGCCTGGGCGCGCAGCAGCCGGTCGGGCTGGGAGGCCAGCCGGGTCATCACCTCGCCCAGCGCCGGAGCCACGTGGAAGGGGTCGGCGTTCAGCGCGGCCGGGGCGTCGGCCTGGCGCAGGGCCGCCTCGGCGATGGCGCCCTGGGCCGTCAGCGCGGCGCGCGCGAGGTTGGTCGACAGCTTCTCCATCGCGGCGCGCTGGTCGGCGGACATGAAGCCGGCCGGATCCGGCGCGGCGGCCGTGAAGGGGGGAGGGGGTTGGCTGGCTTTCGGGGCGGGCTTCGGGGCGGCGGCCTTCGGCTTCGGCTTCGGCGGGACCTTGGCCTTTACCGGCGCGGCTGCCTTGGCGGCGGTTTTGGCCGTGACGGTCTCGGCCTTCGCCATCGGGGGGACCTTGGCCGCGGCGGGTTTCACGGCCTTGGCCGATGTCTTCTTCGCACCGCGGATGCTGGCTGGCGAGGGGCTGTCATCCATGCGCTTTCTCCCGTGAAGGCCTGTGCCGGAAGGCGTGGCCTTTCGCTTGCCGCGATCATGGCATAAGACCGGACCCCAGATGAACGTTGTCGCGCGAATTTTGAGCCATATGGCGCCGATCGCAGCCCTGACCGGGTTGGCGGCAGCCCTGTGCGGCTGTGTCAGCCTCCCTGATGATGAGAAGCCGAGCGCCCAGCTCAACCGCGCCACCGCCGGCACCGACCAGCGAATCGATGCCGGGCCCGCCGCCTCGGCCGCGATCGCCCGCGTGGCCGCCGAGCCGGGCAAGATGCCCAGCTTCCAGGACATTCCAACCATACCCACCGACGTGCGCACCCCCACCGAATGGCGCCGCTCCGTGCTGGCGCTGAAGTCCGCGGGTGCCCAGTTGGCGCGTGAGTCCGCGCCCGACACCTTCACCCTGAACGACACCGACGGCTTCGCGGCCAATACGCGCGGCAAGCTCGACGCCGCCTCGGCCACGCCGCCGACCGCCGCGGAGATTGCCGCATCCGCCGCCTTCGTGAAGGCCGCCCGCGCGCGAGCTACCCCGCCTCCGCGGCCTCATTAGGGGCTTCGGGGGCATAATCATCCCAAGCGCCGCTTGGCCGGACCCCGTGCGGGGTCTATCCATGCTCCATTCGCTCCAGCGCGCCGCGCGGCGCAGATGAGCCCGAGACCATGACTCCCGATTTCCACCGTATCCGCCGCCTCCCGCCCTACGTCTTCGAGGAAGTGAACAAGCTCAAGGCCCAACTGCGGGCCAAGGGTGTCGACATCATCGACTTCGGCATGGGCAATCCCGACATGCCGACGCCCAAGCATATCGTCGACAAGCTGGTCGAGACCGCCCGCGACCCCAAGGCCGGCCGCTATTCGGCCTCCAAGGGCGTGCTGGGCCTGCGCAAGGCGATGGCCGGCTACTATGGCCGCCGCTTCGGCGTGAAGCTGAACCCCGAGACCGAGGTCATCGCGACGCTCGGCTCCAAGGAGGGCTTCGCCAACCTGGCCCAGGCGCTGACGGCGCCCGGCGACGTGATCATCTGCCCCAACCCCGCCTATCCGATCCATGCCTATGGCTTCATCATGGCCGGCGGCGTCATCCGCCACGTGCCTGCCTTGTCTCCGGAAGAATACCTGTCCGGCATCAGCCGCGCGGTGAAGCATTCGGCGCCGCCGCCCAGCGTTCTGATCCTGAGCTACCCGTCCAACCCGACAGCCCAGTGGGTGGACCTCGATTTCTACAAGGACGCGATTGCCCTGGCGAAGAAGCACGAGATGCTGGTCATCTCCGACATCGCCTATTCCGAGATCTATTTCGACGACAACCCGCCGCCGTCTGTGCTGCAGGTGGACGGCGCCAAGGACATCGCGGTCGAGGTCAACTCCCTGTCGAAGACCTACGCCATGGCCGGCTGGCGGGTCGGCATGGTAGTGGGCAATGCGCGTATCTGCGCGGCGTTGGCGCGGGTGAAGTCCTATCTGGACTACGGCGCCTTCCTGCCGATCCAGGTGGCGGCCGCCGCGGCCCTGAACGGGCCCCAGGACTGCGTCGAGGAGATCCGGGGCATCTACAAGGCGCGCCGCGACACCCTGGTTTCGTCCATGAAGCGCGCCGGCTGGGAGATCCCCAATCCGCCCGCCTCCATGTTCGCCTGGGCAAAAATCCCCGAGGCCTATCAGGCTGCGGGCTCGATGCTGTTCTCGCGCCTGCTGATCGAGGAGGCCGGCGTCGCCGTGGCCCCCGGGATCGGCTTCGGCGAATACGGCGAGGGCTATGTGCGCATCGGCCTCGTGGAGAATGAGAACCGTATCCGCCAGGCGGCGCGCAACGTGAAGAAGTTCATCGCCAACGCCGACGACATCCTGGCCCGCGCCCATAACAATATGGCCGCCGAGTAGGCCTGCACGGAATCTGCACTGAAGCCGGTAACGGTCTGCGCCGGCCCCGCGCCGTCGTTTGACCGGCCGCCGTCATGGTTCCCCCGCATAAGGGGAGAGCACCATGCCGGCGCGGTCGCGTTTCAGTTTCCAGGCCAAGGTCTTCGGCGCCGCCGCCCTGGTGGTGCTGGCCGATCAGCTGTTCTGGGCCCACGACAAGGGCTGGACGGTCGGCCTGTTCGCCGCCGCCTGGGCCATGACCATCCTCGCCACGCAACCCACGGTGCGCCGGTCGCGGCAGGCCGGCGCGGCCTTGGCGGTGACGGTCTTCGTCGCGCTGGTCCAGGTCGATAGGCCGAGCCTGTTGGGCTGGCTGTTGATCTGCATCGCCCTCAGCTTCGCCGTGCTCGTTCCACGGACGGGCGGCTTCGACGACATCTGGCGCTGGGGCCAGCGGATTGCCTTCAATGCGATCACGGCGTTCACGCGCCCGGTCCGGGACATGATCCGCCATCATTGGGTCGCGGCCCGGGGCAGGGTCCGCAGGCGTCCCTGGCTGCCGATTGTCGCCCTGCCGCTGCTCGGCGGCGGCCTGTTCCTGATGCTGTTCGCCAGCGCCAACCCGCTGATCGCCCGGGCGCTCAGCAACGTCGAGGCGCCCCACATCGGCGGCGAGCTGTTCGTGCGCGCCGGCATGGCGATGCTCTTCTTGATCGCCGTCTGGGGCCTGTTGCGCCCCAAGGCCCCGCGGCGCGTGTTCGCCATCCCGTCGGGGGCGGGTACAAGGCCTCTGCCCGGCGTCTCCGTCACATCCCTCACCCTCTCCCTGGTGGTGTTCAACGCCCTGTTCGCTCTGGAAAACGGGCTCGACATCGCCTTCCTGTGGAGTGGGGCGCGGCTGCCGGACGAATTCACCCTGGCGGAGTACGCGCATCGCGGCGCCTACACGCTGATGGCGGCAGCGCTGCTGACCGGGCTGTTCGTGCTGGTCGCGTTGCGGCCCGGGAGCGAGGGCGCCAGGCGGCCGCTGGTGCGGTGGCTGGTGATCGCCTGGATCGTGCAGACGGTGTTCCTGGTGGCGTCGAGCATCCATCGGACCCAGATCTATGTGGACTCCTATTCCCTGACGCGGGTGCGCATCTTCGCGCTGGTCTGGATGGGCCTGACTGCGATGGGCCTGGGCCTGATCCTCTGGCGGATGTTGAGGGGCAAGAGCGCGGCCTGGCTGTTGAACGCCAATGCCCTGGCGCTGGGCCTGGTGCTGGTCGCCGCGGCCGCGATCGATACCGGCGAGGCCGCGGCGTCGTGGAATGTGCGCCATGCCCGCGAGGCCGGGGGGCAGGGGGTCGAACTGGACCTCTGCTACCTGATCGACCTGGGGCCGGCGGCGCTGGTTCCTCTGACGCAGCTTGAAGCGCGGCCGCTGGCCCCGGCGTTCAGGGGGCGGATCGACTGGGCGCGGCAGGTCGCCCTGGCCGAGGTCGAACGGCGTCAGGCCGACTGGCGGGGCTGGACCTGGGTCAACGCCAACCGCCTCAGAAGCGCGCGCGCTATTACAACATCCGCCGCCTGGCCCAAGGATGCGGCCCCGACCGCCGCCCGATGCTATGTCTCCAACTCCGACTGATCGAACCCTCATGGACCTCATGCCGCGCACCATCCTGGTCGTCGACGACGACCCCCACATCCGCCAGCTTCTGGCGTTCGCCCTGGCCAAGGCCGGCTTGGCCGTCCAGGAGGCGGGCGACGGTGAGGAGGCTCTCGCTCGGGTCGAGGCCGGGGGCACCGACCTGGTGGTGCTGGACATCAACATGCCGCGCATGGACGGCATCGAGGTCTGCCGCCGCATCCGGGCCAAGGGCGAGCTGCCGATCCTGTTCCTGTCCTCGCGCGACGAGGAGATCGACCGGGTGCTGGGCATCGAGCTGGGCGCCGACGACTATGTGGTCAAGCCGTTCAGCCCGCGTGAAGTGGTGGCGCGGGTACAGGCCATCCTGCGGCGTACGGCGGCCCGGCCGGCCGCCACCACGGCGCCGGAAGCTTCGAGCCTGTCACATGGCCGGCTGAAGCTGGACCCCGACGGCTGGCGCGCCCAATGGGACGCGGCGGAGGTGTCGCTGACGGTCACCGAGTTCGGCATCCTGCGCACCCTGGCCGGCGCACCCGCCAAGGTGTTCAGCCGCGACGCCATCATCGATCGGCTGCATGGCCCGGGCTTCGCCATCACCGACCGCACCATCGACAGCCATGTGAGGAACCTGCGCGGCAAGTTCGCCGGCGTCGGCGGCCATGACGTGGTGGAGACGCGCGCGGGGGTCGGCTACCGGCTGGGCGCCTGCACGGGCCCAGAGTCTGGCAGCGCGGCGTGATCCAGGCGCTGAAGGGCTGGGCCAAGCGCCACTGGCCGGCCCTGCGCCTGCGCACCATCCTGTTTTCCGTGCTGCTGTTCACCGCGGCCATGCCCGGGCTGACGGCCATCTTCCTGCGCGTCTATGAGAATACCCTGGTGCGGCAGACCGAAGCCGAGCTGGCGTCCCAGAGCGCCGCCCTGGCCGCGACGGCTCAGGCCGAATGGCCCGGCGCGCCGCCGATCACGCTGCCGGCCGACGACGACCCCGACTATTTCCACCAGGAACAGCTGACCATCGACCTGAGTTCGACGCCGGTCCTGGAAGCGCGCCCCGACCCCTTGGCCGGCGGCCCGGCGGACCCCCTGGCCGTCCAGGCCGCCAAGGCGTTGGGCCCGATCATCGAAACCACCCGGCGCACCACCCTGGCCTCCATCGTGTTGACAGACGGGCAGGGCCGGATCGTCTGGGGCGGCAAGCAAGGCGCCAGCTATGCCGCGCTGCCGGAGGTCCGTGCCGCCCTGGCCGGCCGGCCGGAAACCTTACTGCGCCGCTATGGCTCCTACCGCCAGCGCTACGCCTTCGAATGGCTGAGCCGGGCGTCGGACCTGCGCATCCATCACACCCGGCCCATCGTCGTCGGCGGCAAGGTCGTCGGGGTATTGCTGCTGTCGCGGTCTCCGCGCGCCCTGTTCAAGGGCATCTATATGGACCGCTACAAGATCATGCTGGGGATTGGCGGCATCTTCCTGTTGCTGATCTTCATGGCGGCCGTGGTCTCGCGCGGCGTCACCCGGCCCATCGAGGCGCTGAGCCGCGCCGCCCGCCAGGCGGCCGAAGGGCGCGCCAGCACCATTCCCGAAACGCCAGCCACGGCCGCCATCGAAATCCGCACCCTGTATGAGGACTTCCGGGTTATGGCCGAGGCCATCGCGCGGCGCTCACGCTACCTGCGCGACTTCGCCGCCGCCGTTAGCCACGAGTTCAAGACGCCGCTGGCCGGCATCCGCGGCGGGGTGGAGCTGTTGGAGGACCACTACGAGACCATGAGCCCGGAGGAACGGGCGCGGTTCCTGTCCAACATCTCCGCCGACACCGACCGGCTGTCGCAGCTGGTGACGCGGCTGCTCGACCTGGCGCGGGCCGACATGGCCCGCCCCGGCGGCGACGTGGCCGTCGAGGTCGCCGCGCCGATCCGGCGGATCGCCGACGCCCTGGCGACCGACGGCTTCAAGATCGAGGTCAAGCTGGAAGACCATCTTCCGGCCGTGGCCGTGCCTGAAGCAACGCTGGAGGCGGTGCTGACCGCGCTGCTGGAGAACAGCCGCCAGGCCGGCGCGGGAACGGCCTGGGTCGAGGCCCATGTCGAATGGGGCGGAACGCCTTCGGAAGACACCGGTCTGGCGCTCACGGTCACCGATGATGGCCCGGGCATTCCCAAGGCCGACCGTGACCGGCTGTTTGAGCCCTTCTTCACCAGCCGGCGCGCGCAGGGCGGCACAGGGCTCGGCCTGTCCATCGCCCAATCCCTGCTCGCGGCCAGCAAGGGGGGCATCAGCCTGGCCGAAAGCCCGAGCGGAACCCAGTTCTATCTGTGGCTCCCGCTCGCCAACCCCCTCGCGCCACGCGCTTAGGCGAAATCGTTACCGTTGAAACGGTGGCGGAGCGCGCGGCGCCGGTCTAAGCCTCGCGCGCGATGAGCACTGCACAAAAACAATGGAAGGTCGGCGTCGCCGGCCTCGGCACCGTCGGCTCCGGCCTCCTGAAGTTCCTGGCCGAGCGGCCGGACTTCGCGCCCGCCGGAGGGCGCGTCGTCGTCACGGGCGTCTCGGCGCGGTCCAGGTCGCGGGCCCGTCCGGTGGATATCTCCGCCCTGACCTGGTTCGATGATCCCGTCGCCCTGGCGACCTCCCCGGAAACCGACGTCTTCGTGGAGCTGATCGGCGGTTCCGACGGCCCGGCCAAGGCCGCGGTCGAGGCGGCGCTGAAGGCCGGCAAGCCGGTGGTCACGGCCAACAAGGCGCTGATCGCCGAGCATGGCGCGGAGCTGGCGGCCCTGGCCGAGGCGGCCGGCGTGCCCCTGCTGTTCGAAGCGGCGGTGATGGGCGGCACCCCCGCCGTGAAGATGCTGCGCGAGGCCATGGTCGGCGACGACGTCGACAGCGTGGCGGGCATCCTCAACGGCACCTGCAACTTCATCCTGTCGGAGATGGAAAGCGGCGGACGCGCCTTTGGCGACGTGCTGGCCGAAGCCCAGCGGCTTGGCTACGCCGAGTCCGATCCGACCATGGACATCGGCGGCTTCGACGCCGCCCACAAGATCACCATCCTGGCGGCGCTGGCCTTCGGCTGCGCGCCCAACTACGCCGCCGCCGAGATCGAGGGCATCGAACAGGTCGAGCTTCTGGACATCAAGCTGGCCAAGGATCTGGGCTACCGCATCAAGCTGGTGGCCTCCGCCGATCGTTCGCCCGATGGGGTGGCGGTGCGGGTGCACCCCTCGCTGGCCCCGCTTAGCCATCCGCTGGCCCAGGCCGGCGGGGCGCTGAACGCCCTCTTCATCGAGGGCCGCCGGATCGGGCGCATCTACATCCAGGGCCCCGGTGCGGGCTCCGGCCCGACCGCCGCCGCCGTGGCGGCCGACATCGCCGATGTGATGACGGGCGCCATCCGCCCAGTGTTCCAGGCCCCGGCCGGCAAGCTGAAGCCCTTCGTGGCGGTCGATCCGTCGCGCCGGGTCAGCAAGGCCTACATCCGCCTGCTGGTGAAGGATCAGCCCGGGGTGATCGCGGCGGTGTCGGAGACCCTGGCGGAGAGCGGGGTGTCGATCGACAGCTTCCTGCAGAAGCCCGTGGAAGACGCGGGCGGCGTGCCGATCGTGCTCACCACGCATGCGATCGCCGAGTCCGTGCTGATCGATGCGATAAACCGCATGGAAAAGCTGCCGGCCGTGCTAGAGCGACCCCGCCTGTTGCGCATCGCGCGCATTTGAGAATCCTTGGATAATCGTCCGCAAAGAGGCCCTTGCGCAGGGCCCGGGAGACCCTGATGAGTTCGGAAGTTTTGGATCGCGGGCTGGTGCTCGATGCGGTCCGCGTCTGCGAAGCCGCCGCCATCGCCGCCTGGAAGCTGGTCGGCCACGGCGACGAGAAGGCCGCCGACCAGGCCGCCGTGGACGCCATGCGCAATGCGCTGAACGACCTGGAGATCGACGGCGAGATCGTCATCGGCGAGGGCGAGCGCGACGAAGCGCCCATGCTCTACATCGGCGAGAAGGTCGGCAGCGGTAAAGGCCCCAAGATCGACATCGCGCTCGACCCCCTGGAAGGCACCACGCTGACGGCCAAGGCCATGGCCAATGCGCTGGCCGTGATGGCCTGGGCGCCCAAGGGCACCATGCTGAACGCGCCCGACACCTATATGGACAAGATCGGCTGCGGCCCCGGCTATCCCGCCGGCGTCATTGATCTCGACAAGACCCCCGCCGAGAATGTGCAGTCGCTGGCCAAGGCCAAGGGCGTGGCGCCCAGCGAGATCACCGTCTGCGTGCTCGACCGTCCGCGCCATGCGGGCATCATCGACAGTCTGCGCTCGGTCGGCGCGCGCGTTCACCTGATCACCGACGGCGACGTGGCCGGGGTGATGAACACCGCCGACCCGGCTACGGGTATCGACCTCTATGTCGGCCAAGGCGGGGCGCCGGAAGGCGTTCTCGCCTGCGCGGCCCTGAAATGCGTCGGCGGCCAGTTCCAGGGCCGGCTGGTGTTCCGCAACGCCGACGAGCGCGCCCGCGCGGCCAAGTGGGGCATCACCGACCTGGACCGCAAATACGACCTGCATGAGATGGTCCGGGCCGACGCTATCTTCGCGGCCACGGGCGTCACGGACGGCGCGCTGCTGGACGGCGTGAAATACGCCGGCGGCTTCGTGCACACCCACACCCTGGTCATGAACTCCGCCACCCAGACGGTGCGCGAAGTGCGGATGAAGCGGCCGGTCTGATGGCCGACGGCCATTCAGCTCCGGAGCGTTTGGCCGAAGACCACTTCTTGGGCGTCACCCGGTCGCTGAGCGGCCGGGCCTGGCGCTGGCGGCCCGCCGATCCGGCGGTGACGCGCGACCATCAACGCCGCCATGACCTGATCGAGCCCCTGGCCCGAGCCCTGGCCTCACGCGGCATCACCGCCGAGGCGGCGGGCGACTTCCTGTCGCCGACGCTGAAGGCCCTGTTCCCCGACCCGTCCAGCTTCATGGATATGGATCGCGCCGCGTCGATCCTGGTGGACGCGCTGGAGAGCGGGCGGCCGACCACCGTGTTCGCCGACTATGACGTGGACGGAGCCTCCAGCGCCGCCCAGCTGGTGCGCTGGTTCAGGGCCATGGGCGCGGACCTGCCCATCTATGTGCCCGACCGCATGCTGGAGGGCTATGGGCCCAGCCCCGCCGCCTTCAAGCGCATCCGCGACGCCGGCGCCGAGCTCGTGGTCACCGTCGATTGCGGGGCGGCGGCTTACGACGCGATCACGGCGGCCGGCGAGATCGGCCTCGAGGTCGTGGTCATCGACCACCATATGATGCGCGAGGACCCGCCGGCCGCGGCCGCCGTGGTCAACCCCAACCGGCCTGGCTGCCAATCGGGGCAGGGGGTGCTGGCAGCTGCCGGCGTGACCTTCGTGCTGCTGGCCGCCCTGAACCGCGAGGCGCGCAAACGGGGGCTGTTCACTGAGCGGGCCGAGCCCGACATCCGCCAGTGGCTGGACCTGGCCGCCATGGGCGCCGTGTGCGACGTGACCTCGCTGACCGGCTTCAACCGCGCGCTGGCCTCGCAAGGCCTGAAGGTCATGTCCAACTGGGCCAATCCGGGGCTGAAGGCGCTGATGGACGTGGCCAAGTCGTCGGGGCCGGCCAGCGTCTTCCATGCCGGCTTCATCCTGGGGCCCCGGATCAATGCCGGCGGAAGGATCGGGCGGTCCGACCTCGGCGCGCGGCTATTGTCCACCGACGATCCGGAAGAAGCCGCCGCTATCGCCGAGGAACTCGATGCGCTGAACGCCTCGCGCAAGGAGGTCGAGAAGGCGGTGGTCGACGCCGCCGTGCTGATGATCGAAAGCGCCAGCAACTTCGACCCCGACGCGCCGGTCATCGTGGTGGCGGGCGACGAATGGCATCCGGGGGTCATCGGCATCGCGGCCGGACGGCTGCGCGAGCGCTACCGCAAGCCTGTGGTGGTGATCGGCCTCGACCGCGCCGCCGACGTGGGCAAGGGCTCCGGTCGCTCGCAGCCGGGCGTGAACCTGGGACGCGCCATTCAGGCGGCCTATGACGAGGGCCTGCTGCTGGCCGGGGGCGGGCACGCCATGGCGGCGGGCCTGACCATGCGTCCCGCTCTGGTCCCGGAACTGCGGGAGTTCCTGAGTGAGCGGCTGGCCGCCGAGATGGTGGTGGCCACCGAGCAGGACGCGGTCGAGATCGATGCCCTGCTAGGTGTAGAAGCCGCCAACCGTAATCTCTACAAGGATTTCCAAAGACTGGCGCCGTTCGGCCCAGGTAATCCGGAGCCGATGTTCGCGCTCGGAAACGTCCGCGTCGAACGTCCGATGGCGCTGAAAGGCGGCCATATCCGCATGACCTTGATGGACGAATCGGGCCGGCGGCTGAAGGCCGTGGCCTGGCGCGCCGGCGAAACCGATCTCGGCCGGAGATTGCTCGCGGGCGGCGGTTCGCTGCATGTGGTCGGTAAGCTGAAACCTGACGACTGGCAGGGGCGCGAGAGCGTCGAACTTGAGATCGAGGACGTCGCCGATCCTCGGATGGTGTGAGGGCCAAAAAGGTTCGGATTGGCTGTTGCGCGGTCTTGGGAACGTCGCTATATCGCCGTCTCCGCGCCGTGCGCCCTTCGTCTATCGGTTAGGACCCCAGATTTTCAATCTGGTAAGAGGGGTTCGACTCCCCTAGGGCGTACCACGCGGACCTTCCATCTCGGGACCCTTTCTGGGGCGCGACGAAATGTCGCGATAACGCCCTGCGCTTGCGTTTGGGGCGAAAACTATGGTTGACGGCTCTCCTCTTACGAGAACAGTGTTATACTGTGACGCTCGCCTCCCATGACTTCGGGGCGGGCGAGAGGGGCGGAATGTCTAGTTACGATTTCGAGGGGAGCGAACCCCCCGATCCAGTCCGCATAAGTGGACGCATCAAATGGTTCGACGCTGGGAAGGGCTACGGGTTCATCGTTCCTGACGATCCTGGTCAAACCGGCTTGAAGGACGTGCTTCTGCACGTCACGTCCTTGCGCAACTCGGGGCGCGAGTCGGCCATCGAAGGCTCGGTCATCGTCTGCGACGTGATCAAGCGGCCGAAGGGCTGGCAGGTGCATGAGGTGGTGGATCTCGACGAGACCGCCGCCCCGCCGCCCACCGAGCGGCCCAAACGAAGTTTCGACGACGATGGCGGCTACCGGCGCGGGGGCGGCGATGGATTCCGGCCCAAGCCCGACCGCTTCGCCACCAGTGGGCGCGACAGCTACAGCGGCGGGGGCCGTGAAAGCTTCGACCGGGCGCCCGCCCGTCGCGGCCCGGAAGCCAGCGGCCCGAGCGAGCATGTGACCGTCAAATGGTTCAATCGCACCAAGGGCTACGGTTTCGTGGTGCGCGACAGCGAACCGGGGGATATTTTCATCCACATCGAGACCCTGCGTCGCAGCGGACTTGAGGACTTGCAGCCCGGAGACGGCGTCATGGTGCGCTTCGCCGAAGGGCCCAAGGGTCTGGTTGTGGCGGAGATCGACGGATCGGAACACTGATCGTCGCTCCTTGACGGTGGAGTTCTGATCCATGGATCAGCGAAGTTTGGCGCGCCGCACGGCCGTGGCCGCGTTGGCGGCTTTGGCTGTCGGGCTGGGCGTTCTCGTCGCCACCGGGCCGTTCGCCGAGGCCAGGCCGCACGCCGAAGCTCATGCGCGCGCCGCCGCGTCGCCTCAGCATCTGCGCGCCGAACCGCTGGACATCGTCACCGCCAAGGGCGTGTTCCGCTTCAAGGCCGAGATCGCCGACACCGACGCCACCCGCGAGAAGGGGCTGATGTTCCGCACCGATCTGGCGGCCGACCAGGGCATGCTGTTCGACTTCAAGACGCCCCGGCGCGTCGCCTTCTGGATGCACAACACCTACATCTCGCTGGACCTGGTGTTCATCGGCGCCGACGGCCGCGTGGTGTCGGTGGCCCGCAACGCCCCGGTGCGCAACGACACGCCGATCCCCGGAGGCGGCGTGGTGCGTGCCGTGCTGGAGATTCCGGCCGGACGCGCCGCCCAGATCGGCCTGCTGCCCGGCGACCGCGTCAAGCACAGGATCTTCCCGCGTGGCTGACGGACAGGGCCGCCGCGGCGAGGCCGTCCCGCCGCCGCCTCCGGGCTTCGAGGCCTCCGCGCGGGGGCCCTATAGCACCCACAACGGGCCGCTGTTCCACAAGCTGAACGGCGACGGGACGTTCGAGCACGCCTTCTATGTGCTGGGGCGTCACTGCAACGGCATGGGCATCGTGCATGGCGGCATGCTGTCGACCTTCCTCGACGGGCTGCTGGCGCGCGCGGTCTATACGGCGGCGGAGACCTCCTCGGTGACCATGCATCTGTCGATCGACTTCCTCAGCATGGCGCGGGCCGGCGAATGGGTGTTCGGCGACGCGCGGGTGACCCGAAAGACCAAGGACATCGCCTTCGCCGAGGGACGTATCCGGGTTGGGGAACGCGACATCCTGCGTGGCTCCGGCGTGTTCAAGCTGCTGCATCGCAAGATCGAGCCCGGCGGGTTGGCCACGCCTTAGAGCCATGCGCGTTGCGGTCAGGGCCGGCTCATGGCAGAGACGGCGCTTCCGATGCCACGGGGCGTAGCGCAGTCTGGTAGCGCACCTGGTTTGGGACCAGGGGGTCGCAGGTTCAAATCCTGCCGCCCCGACCATCGGAATTAGACTTCAAGAGGGCCCCATGCTCGCGCGCATCTATCGTCCGTCCAAGACCGCCATGCAGTCCGGCAAGGCCAAGACGCAGGATTGGCTGTTGGAATTCGAGCCGGCTTCTGCCCGCAACCCTGACCGGCTGATGGGCTGGACCCAGTCCAGCGACATGAACGGCCAGGTGAGACTGCAGTTCGAGACCTCCGACGAGGCCGTGGCCTATGCCCAGAAGCACGGCATCTCGTTCCAGCTGTTCCCGGCCAAGGATCCCAAGCGGATCATCAAGGCCTATGCCGACAACTTCGTCCCGGGCCGTAAATTCCCCTGGACGCACTAAGCCGAACTCCAAGGCGCCCTTAGCTCAACTGGATAGAGCACCGACCTTCTAAGTCGGGGGTTGCTGGTTCGAACCCAGCAGGGCGCGCCAGGGCTTCAGGCGAGGGCGTTGAATGCGTCCAGTCCGCAGCGCAGATCGGCGATCAGGTCAGCGGGACTTTCAAGCCCCACATGCAGCCGCACCAGCGGCCCCTCAAGATTGGGCGGAAACTGGCGGCGGCCGAGTTGCGGGTCGCAGTGGATGGCCAGGCTTTCAAAGCCGCCCCAGGAGAAGCCGAGGCCGAACAGGGTGAGGGTGTCGAGCAGGGCCTCGACGGCCTTTGGCGGGCCAGGGCGCAGGATGAAACCGAACAGGCCGCAGGCGCCGCTGTAGTCACGCGCCCACAGGTCGTGGCCGACGGAGCCGGGCAGGGCGGGGTGGAGCAGGCGCACGACCTCCGGCTGGGCCTTGAGCCAGTGGGCCACTTCCAGGCCGTTGCGGCCATGGCGCTCCATGCGGGTGGGCAGGGTGCGAAGGCCCCGGAGCATCTGATAGGCGTCGTCGGGGGAGACGGACCAGCCCATCTCGTGGATGCCGGCGGTCAGCTGGCGGCCGATGGCGTCGTTGGCGGTGACCGCCGCGCCCATGAAGACGTCGGAATGGCCGCCGACATATTTGGTCAGGGACTGGACGCTGAGATCGACGCCGTGGACCAGCGGCTTGAACAGCAGGCCCGCTGCCCAGGTGTTGTCGATCAGGGTCAAGATGCCCTTCTCCCGCGCCCGGGCGGCGATGGCGGCCACATCCTGCATCTCGAAGGTCAGCGAGCCGGGCGATTCCATCACGATCAATCGAGTGGCGGGGCCGGCCATGGCCAGGAGCTCGGCCGGGGCGAGGTCGCCGGGGTAGTAGCGGGTGTTCACCCCGAAGCGCTTGAGCACGGTGTCGCAGAAGCGCCGCGTGGGCCTGTAGACGCAGTCGGCGGCCAGCACCTCGTCGCCGGCCTTGAGCACGGCCAGCATGGCGCCGCTCAGCGCCGCGATGCCGGACGGGTAGAGTTGCGCGCTCTTGCCGCCCTCAAGCTCGGCGAGCGCGTCGCGAAGCGCGTCCTGGGTGGCCAGGCCCTGGCGGCCATAGGTCTGCTGGCGCTCGTCATAGAGGTCGGCGGCGGTGGGCAGCAGCACGGTCGAACCGCGCTGGATCGGCGGCGCCACGGTCCTCAAAGCACGTCCGGGCGGCTTGCCGGCGCGGATTAGGCGGGTTTCTTCGTCCATGCGGGTTGCGGCGACCGGTCGGGGGGAGCGAAACTTGGGCCCTAAGGTTGGGCGCTGCCGTGGCGCCGATCAAGCCGTGGGCGTTCAGGGTGATGCGTGTTTCGGGCCTAGCCGCCGTGATGCTGGCGTTCAGCGCGCTCAGCGCCTGTGGCCCCTCCGCGCCCGCTGCCCCGGAAGCCGCCGCGCCGCCGGTGAGGGCCGCGGCGGACGACACCGTGCCGCTGAAGGCCACGGCCAGCCCGACGCTGGCGGCGCTCAAGGCGCGGGGGCGGCTGAATTGCGGGGTCAATTCGGGGCTGGCGGGGTTCGCCTTCCAGGACGAGCGCGGGCAATGGCGCGGGTTCGACGTGGACTTCTGCCGCGCGCTGGCGGCCGCCACCCTGGGCAAGGCCGACGCGGTGAACTTCGTGCCGCTGGGCAACGCCGAGCGGATCGGGGCGCTGAAATCGGGCAGGGTCGATGTGCTATCTCGCAACACCTCCTGGACCTTCACCCGCGACGCGGGCCAGGGGGTCGAGTTCGCGGGCGTCAGCTATTACGACGGCCAGGGCTTCCTGGCCCGCAAGGCGCTGAACCTGCAGAGCGCGGCGGAGCTGCATGGCGCGAAGATCTGCGTGCAGTCGGGGTCGACCAGCAAGGCCAACCTCGACGACTATTTCCGGGGCCATGGCGCCTATACGGCCGTGGTCTTCCCGAGCGCCGACGAGGCGCGCGCGGCCTATGAGCGCGAGGCCTGTGACGCCCTGACGGCGGACATCTCGGCGCTGGCCGCCGCGCGCTCGCTACTGGCCAATCCGACCGAGCACGAGATCCTGCCGGACGTCATCTCCAAGGAAGCGCTGGGCCCCGTGGTGCGCCAGGACGACACCGCCTGGACCGACATCGTGCGCTGGACGCTGAACGCCCTGATCCTGGCCGAGGAGCACGGGGTCACATCCAAGACCGCCGAGGCCGACCGCAAGGCCAGCGCCAGCGGCGAGGTGCGGCGGCTGCTGGGGGCCGAGCCGGGCTATGGCGCCCTGCTGGGACTGGACGACGCCTGGGCCTTCAACGCGGTGCGCCAGGTGGGCAACTACGGCGAGATCTTCGACCGCAATCTGGGCATGCCCTCAGCGCTACGCTTAAGGCGAGGCCAGAACGCGTTGTGGAACGCCACGCCGCCCGGCCTGCACTACGCGCCGCCGTTCCGGTAGGGGTCAGGCGGGGCCGGTGACCACCGGCGTGTCGGCGAGGCCGCCCCATTCGGTCCAGGACCCGTCATAGACCGCCGTGCGGGGCCGGCCCATACGCGCCAGCGCCAGGGCGATCGTCGCGGCGGACACGCCCGAGCCGCAGGTGGCGATCACCGGCCGGGAGGGATCCACCCCGGCCGCCTCGAACAGGGCCTTGAGCTTGTCCTTCGACAGCATCACGCCGTCGGGCGCCAGCAGCGAGGAGGCCGGCACGCTGCGCGCTCCGGGCATATGGCCGCCCCGCAGGCCGGGCCGGGGCTCCGGCGACTCGGCGGTGAAGCGCGCGGCCGGGCGGGCGTCGACGATCTGTTCGCGGCCGGCGCTCAGCGCGCCCTTCACCTGATCGATGTTGCGCACCAGGTCGGACTGATAGCGGACCGTGAAATGGCGTTCGCGCGGCGGCGGCAGGCCGTCTTCCACGGGGCGGCCCTCGGCGATCCATTTGGGCAGGCCGCCGTCCAGCACGACGACGTCCTCGTGACCCATGGCGCGGAAGGTCCACCAGACCCGGGGCGCGGAGAACATACCCTTGGCGTCATAGACGACGATGCGCGTGCCGTCGCCGAGGCCCATCTGGCGCATGCGGCTGGCGAACCTGGCCGGCGACGGCAGCATGTGGGGCAGGGGGTTGGTGTCATCGGCGATCTCGTCGATGTCGAAGAACAGCGCGCCGGGGATGTGGGCCAGGGCGTACTCGTGCCTGCCGTCGCGCTGCTCGTCGGGAAGGAACCAGCTGGCGTCGACGATGCGCACGTCGGGCGCCCCCAAGTGGTCCTGCAGCCAGGCGGTGGAGACGAGGGGATCGACGTCGGACATGCGCGCGCTCTCGGTTATTTTTCCAGCCAACCCGGGGTCGGCAGGCCGCGTTCCTTCAGGAAGGCGGGATTGAACAGCTTGCTTTGATAGCGTGATCCGTGGTCGCACAACACCGTCACGATGGTGTGTCCGGGCCCCATCGCGCGCGCCATGTGGATGGCGCCGGCGACATTGATGCCGGTCGAGCCGCCCAGGCACAGGCCTTCCTGCTCGACCAGGCCGAAGACCACGTCCAGCATCTCCTCGTCGGCGATGCGGTAGGGGTAGTCGATCTTGAGGCCTTCGAGGTTGGCGGTGATGCGGCCCTGGCCGATACCCTCGGTGATCGAGGTCCCCTCGGATTTGAGCTCGCCGTTGGCATACCAGTTGTAGAGGGCCGCGCCGTGCGGGTCGGCCAGGCCGATGGCCACGCCGGGCTTCTTCTCGCGCAGATAGGCCGCCACGCCCGCCAGGGTGCCGCCGGAACCCACGGCGCAGATGAAGCCGTCGACCTTGCCGTCCGTCTGCTCCCAGATCTCCGGGCCGGTGGTCTGATAGTGGGCGTCACGGTTGGCGGTGTTGTCGAACTGGTTGGCCCAGATGGCGCCGCCGGGTTCGGTCTTAGCCAGCTGTTCGGCCAGGCGGCCGGAATACTTCACGTAGTTGTCGGGGTTGGAGTAGGGGACCGCGTCCACCTCCACCAGCTCCGCGCCCAGCAGGCGGATGGCGTCCTTCTTCTCCTGGCTCTGGGTGCGCGGGATGACGATGGTGGTCTTGTAGCCGAGCGCCGAGGCGACCATGGCCAGGCCGATGCCGGTGTTGCCCGCCGTGCCCTCCACAATGCGCCCGCCTGGGCGCAGCAGGCCGCTGGCCTCGGCGTCGCGGATGATGCCCAGCGCCGCGCGGTCCTTGACCGACTGGCCCGGGTTCATGAACTCCGCCTTGCCCAGTATCTCGCAGCCGGTGGCCTCGCTCGCATGATGCAGCCGGATCAGCGGGGTGTTGCCGATGGCGGCGAGGACACTGTCGGCGACGGTCATGCAGGGGTTCCGGGGCGCGCGCCCGGGCGCGGGCGTCGATCCCACCTAAATCGTTGTGCGCAGGCAGTTCGCAACCCCAGTTTTCCTGAAAGCCGCGATCGGGGGCAAGAGGGGCTTCAAGTCTTCGCCAACCCCAGCTGGATCACGTTCGTGCGCTCGGTGCGGAAACCCGCCTCGCAGTAGCTCAGGTAGAAGCGCCACAGCCGGCGGAAGCGCTCGTCGAAGCCCTCGCCCTTGATATCGTCCCAGGCCGCTTCGAAGCTCCTGGCCCATTCGGCCAGGGTGTCGGCATAGTTCTGGCCGAAGCGCGCGACGTTGCTCCATTCCAGGCCGGCGCGGGTGGTCTCCTCGCGCAGACGCGTCTCGCTGGGCAGCATGCCGCCCGGGAAGATGTACTTCTGGATGAAGTCGGCGCGGGAGCGATAGGTGTCGAAGATCTCGTCGCGGATGGTGATGATCTGCAGGCCGGCGCGGCCGCCGGGGGCCAGCACCTGGCGGATCTTGCCGAAATAGGTGGGCCAGTATTCCTCGCCCACCGCCTCGAACATCTCGATGGAGGCGACCCGGTCGAACTGGCCCTCCACGTCGCGGTAGTCGATCAGCCGGATGTCGGCCTTGTCGGCCAGGCCCTGGTCGAACAGGCGCTTTTTGGCAAAGTCGTACTGGGCCTGGGAGATGGTGATGCCGGTGACCCTGGCGCCGACCTCCTTGGCCGCGAATTCCGCGAACCCGCCCCAGCCGCAGCCGATCTCCAGCACCGTCTGATCGCTCTGCAACTCGATGGAGCGGGCCAGGGAGGCGTATTTGTTGCGCTGGGCCTCGGGCAGGGGCTGTCCCGGCCGGGCGTAGATGGCCGAGGAGTAGGTCATCGTCGGGTCCAGCCAGCGGGCATAGAAGGCGTTGCCCAGGTCGTAGTGGGCGTGGATGTTGCGCGCCGAACCGTTGCGGTCGTTGCGGTTGAGCATATGGCCCAGCGCATTCAGGGCCCGCATGAAGGGGTTGCCGGACACCAGGCGGTTGAGCTTGTCGAAATTGAGCGAGAAGGCCTCCAGCAGCATCGACAGGTCGGGCGTATCGAACTCGCCCGCCATGAAGGCCTCGCCGAAACCGATGTCGCCGGCGGCCAGCGCGCGGCTGACGAAGTTGTAGTCCTTGACCAGCAGCCGGGCGTCGGGCCCGGGCTCGATACCCTCGATGCGGATCTCGCGGCCCGAAGGCATGACGAAGGTGAGCGTGCCCGCGCGCCAGTGGTTGAGGCAGATGTGGACGGCGGTACGGAACGCAGACGGCGCCCGCCGCAGTTCAGCGGCGGTCTCGTCAGTTAACGGGGACAAGCGGGCGGTCTCCATCACTGGGGCGCTCTTGGTTGCGGTCATCCGTGAGCGGAACCATAACACCGGTCTGCGCCGGGACGCGAATCAGTAACTCACGCTCGCCCAAACCCGACTTGAAGGTGGGCGGAGGTCCCGAAGGAGCGGCGTTGCCTGGACGGCCTTTCGCCACATTGGTCGCCACTTGTGTCATATCACCCGCCACGCCACCTCTACGGCGGCCACGGCGCAACGGATTACGGACGACTTCACCTTGACCGCACCCAACCCGACGATCGAAATCACGCCTCCCGGCGGGCGCGTCGTGCGAATCGGCAACGCCGAGAAGCTGTCGTTCCTGGCCGGCCCCTGCCAGATGGAAAGCCGCCAGCACGCGCTGGAAACCGCCCATATGCTGAAGGAGATCGCCCAGCGTCTGGGGATCGGGCTCGTCTACAAGACCAGTTTCGACAAGGCCAACCGCTCCAGCGTCAACACCCAGCGCGGCATCGGCCTGCTCGACGCCCTGCCGATCTTCGCCGAGATTCGCGAAGTGACCGGCCTGCCGGTGATCACCGACGTGCACGAGATCGAGCAATGCGCCATCGCCGCCGAGGCGGTGGACGTGCTGCAGATCCCCGCCTTCCTCTGCCGCCAGACCGACCTGCTGGTCGCCGCCGCGAAGACCGGCAAGGCGGTCAATGTGAAGAAGGGCCAATTCCTCGCGCCCTGGGACATGAAGTATGTGATCGAAAAGGTCACCAGCGCGGGCAACCCCAACGTCATGGCCTGCGAGCGCGGCGTCTCCTTCGGCTACAACACCCTGGTCAGCGACATGCGCTCGCTGCCGATTATGGCCGAGATCGGCTGTCCGGTGGTGTTCGACGCTACCCACTCGGTGCAGCAGCCCGGCGGCATGGGCGCGACCTCAGGGGGGCAGCGCCAGTTTGTGCCGACGCTCGCCAGGGCCGCCGTGGCCGTGGGCGTCGCCTGCGTCTTCATGGAAACCCACCCGGACCCGGACCATGCGCCGTCGGATGGGCCTAACATGGTGCCGCTGAACCAGTTCGAGGGGTTGGTGGCCGAGTTGCTGGAATACGACGCCCTGGCCAAGCGTCGCAAAGCCGCCTGACCGCATTCAAACGGTTGTATGAAATCTTGCCGCGCTTGCTTGACCGCCCATACGTCAGGGCGCAGAGGCTGACCGCATGGACTTAAGCGCCCTTCAGCAGATTCTGGACCGCGTCGGCGGCGTCCGCGTGGCCTGTGTCGGCGACGTGATGCTGGACCGTTTCGTCTATGGCGAAGTGACCCGTACGTCGCCCGAAGCGCCGATCCCCGTGCTGGCCCGCAAGAGCGAGAAGGCCATGCTGGGCGCGGCCGGCAATGTGGCCCGCAACGTCGCGGCGCTGGGCGGCCTGGCCGCGCTGGCTGGTGTCATTGGCGATGATCCGGCGGCGGGCGAGGCCCTGCGCATGGTCGGCGACGGCGGCATGGAAGGCCATCTGATCCGCGACAACAGCCGGCCCACCACGGTGAAGACCCGCTATGTCGCCTCCGGCCAGCAACTGCTGCGGGTCGACAGCGAAGACCCCCGGCCGGTGTCGCGCGAGATCGAGGCCAAGATGGTCACCGCGGTGCGCTATGCGGCGGAAGGGGCGGGGACCATCCTGCTGTCGGACTACGGCAAGGGCGCGGTGACCGCCGCCGTCATCGAGGCCTGCCTGACCGCCGCCAAGACCCACGGCGCGCGGCTGATCGTCGATTCCAAGGCGCGCAACTTCGCTCGCTATGGCGCCGCCGACCTGGTCAAGCCCAACGCCACCGAACTGGCCGCCGCCACCGACCTGCCCACCGAAACGGACGAGGAGGTCGAGGCCGCCCTGACCCGGGCGCTGGACCTGTCGCGCTGCAAGGCCGTGCTGGTCACCCGGGCCGCCAAGGGCATGAGCCTGGCGGTGCGCGGCCAGCCGGTGATCCATTTCCCGGGCCAGCCGCGCGAGGTGTTCGACGTTTCGGGCGCCGGCGATACGGCCCTGGCGGCGCTGGGCCTGGCCCTGGCCGCCGGTTCGGAATACCGCGAGGCCATCGAACTGGCTCTGCTGGCCTCCGGCGTCGTGGTCCAGAAGGCCGGCACCGCCACGGTCACGGCGCACGAACTGATCGAGGCGGAACTGTCGGCCCGCATGGCTCCCGCCGAGGCCAAGGTCCAGATGGCGGCCGGCATGGTCGAGATCGTCGCCCGCTGGCGCGAACGCGGCTTGAAGGTGGGGTTCACCAACGGTTGCTTCGACATCCTGCACAAGGGCCACGTGGCCTATCTGACCGAGGCGCGCCGCTGGTGCGACCGGCTGATCGTGGGGGTGAATTCGGACCGCTCGGTGAAGGCGCTGAAGGGCGAGGGGCGGCCCGTGAACGACCTGGAATCCCGCGCCCTGGTGCTGGCGGGCCTGACCCCGGTGGACCTGGTCGTGCCCTTCGACGACGACACCCCGCTGGCCCTCATCGAGGCCGCGCGTCCCGAGGTGCTGATCAAGGGCCAGGACTATACCGAGGCCACCGTGGTCGGCGCCGAACAGGTGAAATCGTGGGGCGGCGTCGTGCGCCTGGCGCAGATCGTCGAGGGCTATTCCACCACCGCCGCCATTGCCCGCATGAGTGAGAAGAGCAAATGACCCGCCGCATCGTTTTCGTCACCGGCGGGGCCGGCTTCATCGGCTCCAACATCGTAGCCAAGATGGCCGAGAACCCCGACCTGGATTTGGTGGTCTGCGACTGGCTGGGTCAGGCGGACCTGGGCAAGTGGCGCAACGTCGCCAAACACCCGATCGGCGACTTCGTGCCGCCGGAGGAGATGTTCGACTGGCTGGAGAAGCGCTGGCGCGACATCGAGCTGGTCATCCACATGGGCGCCATCTCCTCGACCACCGAGCCGGACGCCGACAAGATCGTGCAGACCAACTTCTGCCTGTCGCGCGATCTGTTCCGTTGGTGCACCGACCGCCAGCGCCGCTTCATCTATGCCTCATCGGCGGCGACCTATGGCGACGGCGATCTGGGCTTCGACGACAAGGATGACGTCGACAGCCTCAAGGCCTTGCGCCCGCTCAACACCTACGGCTGGTCCAAGGCCCTGTTCGACATCTTCGCGGCGCGCCAGGCGGCCCGCGACTATGCCCCGCCCCAGTGGGTGGGCCTGAAGTTCTTCAACGTCTACGGCCCCAACGAAGAGCACAAGGACTCCATGAAGTCCGTGGCCGCCCAGATCTGGCCCAAGGTGCGCAAGGGCGAGACCGTGCGGCTGTTCAAGAGCTACAACCCCGACTATGCCGACGGCGGCCAGCTGCGCGACTTCGTCTATGTGCGCGACGTGGGCGAGGTGGTCGAATGGCTGCACCAGAACGAGGGCGTCAACGGCGTCTACAACCTGGGTTCGGGCAAGGCGCGGTCGTTCCACGACATGGCCGCCACCGTCTTCAAGGCCGCCGGCCTGGAGCCCAAGATCGAATATTACGACATGCCGCCGTCGATCCGCGAGAAGTACCAGTACTTCACCCAGGCCAACATGGACCGCCTGCGCGAGGCCGGCTATCCGGGCCAGATGACGCCCCTTGAAGACGGCATCACCGACTATGTGCAGCGGTATCTGACGCAGGCGGATCCGTACCGATAGGCCGTTTCGGGAAAACCGACGCGGGCCTTCCATCTGGACGAGGGTCGCGAGTTTCTGATCAAACCCTGGGGGATTGCCCCGGCCGCCGGGCGCTCTAGCTTGCACGTTCGAGGCGCCGGGTTGACTGAACCATCGCCTCGGCCGGACCAAGGGCAGGGGACCCCAGGCATGACGACTGATCAACGCGACGATGCGGGCATGAACCGCCGGGCGCTTCTCGCCATCGGAGGCCAGGCGCTTGCCGGTGCGGCCGTGGCCACCGGCGCACAGGCCCATGCCGCCAGGCCGGCGTCGGACATCGACGGCATGAGCGCCTGGAACCTGGCCCAGGCCATTCAGAGCCGAAGCGTCTCATGTGTCGAGGTGATGAACGCCAGTCTGGATCGGATCGAGCGCCTCAACCCGGACGCCAACGCCATCGTCGCCCTGCAGGATCGCGGCGACCTGCTTCGTCAGGCGCGAGAGCGGGACGTGACGTTGGCCCAGGGCGGGCCGGTCGGGTTGCTGCATGGCTTTCCCCACGCGGTGAAGGACCTTGCGCCGGTGAAGGGCCTGCGCTTCACCCGGGGCTCGCCGATCTTCAAGGACGCGATCGCCACGGCCGACAGCCTGATGGTCGAGCGCCTGCGCGCCGCCGGCGTGATCTTCATCGGCAAGACCAACGCCCCGGAATTCGGGCTGGGTTCGCACACGGTCAACCGGGTCTATGGGGCGACCCACAACGCCTATGATCCGACCCGTTCGTCGGGCGGCAGCAGTGGCGGCGCCGCAGTGGCCCTGGCGTTACGCATGGTTCCCTTGGCCGACGGTAGCGATTTCGGCGGCAGCCTGCGCAACCCGGCCGGCTGGAACAACGTCTGCGGCTTCCGCACCAGCTTCGGGCGCATCCCGGCCGCCGGCCCGGATATGTGGTTGCCCTCCATGAGCGTCGCCGGGCCCATGGGGCGCAACGTTGCCGACCTGGCCCTGCTGCTGTCCGTTCAGGCCGGCTACGATCCGCGCGCGCCCCTCTCCATGGAAAGCGGCGGCGGTCAGTTCCGCAAGCCGCCGACGGCCAAGCTCAAGGGCAAGCGGATCGGCTGGCTGGGCGACCTGGGCGGCGCCACCCCTTGCGAAGCCGGGGTGCTCGACGTCTGCCGCGCCGCGCTCAAGCGGTTCGAGACCCTGGGCTGCATCGTCGAGGAGGCCCGGCCGGACCACGATGTGGAAAAGGCGTGGCAGGCCTTCCTTCAATTGCGCGCCTGGGATGAGGCGGCCCTGTTCCTGCCCTTCGCGAACGATCCGCCGAAGCGCGCCCTGCTGAACGATCAGGCCGTCTATGAGCTGGAGATGGGCGTGCGCCTGTCGGCCATGGATATCACCGCTGCGGCCCACGAGCGGGCCCTGTGGAGCCAGTCGGTCCAGCGGCTCTTCGCGCGCTACGACTATCTGATCTCGCCGACCGCGCAGATGTTCCCGTTCCCCATCGAAACGCGCTGGCCCACGGAGATCGCCGGCGTGAGCATGCGCACCTACCATGAGTGGATGAAGGGGGTCTGCATGATCACCATGACCGGCTGCCCGTCTCTGGCGGTTCCGGCCGGGTTCAGCCCGCAAGGATTGCCGATGGGCCTGCAGATCATCGCGCCGGTCCACCAGGAGATGGCCTGCCTGCAACTGGGCGCCGCCTATGAAGCGGTCGAGCCGCTCTGGCACACCCGGCCGCCGCCGAGGCTGAGCGCGGCCTGAGGACAGGCAAAGGCTTTCCAGCTTCCCGCCATGGTGGTTGCCTAAGGAAAATTATACCCTCATTGACGCTTGGTCACGCTTGCCGGGGCATGCCGTGAGCGTAGAGTCGCGCCGGACGACGACATTCGTGCAAGGAGACTGGATTTGGTCGGCATCGCTGCCTGGGGCGCCTATGCGCCGCGCCTTCGCCTGTCGCGCAAGGCGGCCTGCGCCGCCAACGCCTGGGTGGCGCCCAACCTGATGGCCAAGGCCAAGGGCGAGCGCGCCATGGCCAACTGGGACGAGGACGCGCTGACCATGGCCGTCGAGGCCGCCCGCGACTGTCTGGGCCCGGGCGACGGCCGCAGCCATGTGGACGCCATCACCTTCGCCTCCACCACCGCCCCCTTCGCCGACCGGCTGAACGCCGGCGTGGTATCGGCGGCCCTGACTCTGGAGAAGTCCATCGCCGGCGCCGACGTCACCGGCTCGCAGCGCTGCGGCCTGACGGCCCTCGCCCAGGCCCTGACCTCGGTCAGAGGCGGCGCGGCGAAGAACGCCCTGGTCGCCGCCGGCGAGCACCGCCGCGCGCGCGCCGCCTCCGCCCAGGAACTGGACTTCGGCGACGGCGCAGCGGCCTTCCTGGTTTCCGCCGATGGCCCGGCAGCCGAGTTCCTCGGCCACGGCGTGGTCACCGACGACTTCGTCGACCACTTCCGCTCCGCCGACGGCGAGTTCGACTACAATTGGGAAGAGCGCTGGATCCGCGACGAAGGCATCGTCAAGCTGGTCCCGCCGGCCATCGCCGCGGCGCTGAAGCAGGCCGGCCTCGAGGCCTCCGCCGTCACCCACTTCTGCTTCCCCTCCACCTTCAACGGCATGGGCGCGACCCTGGCCAAGCGCTGCGGCATCGCGCCGGAAGCGGTGCGCGACACCCTGGGTTCGGTGATGGGCGAGGCGGGCTCGGCTCACGGCCTGATCCTGCTGGCCCACGCCCTGGAAAGCGCCAAGCCCGGCGACATCATCCTGGCGGCCCAGTTCGGCCAGGGCGCGGAGGCGCTGGTCTTCCGGGTGGGCGAAGGCGTTGCGTCAGGCCGCCCCAGGCGGGGCGTCACCGGTTCGCTCACCGATCGAAAAGAAGAAGCCAACTATCTGAAATTCCTGTTCTTCAACGGCCTTGTCGAATGGGACAAGGGGATGCGCGCGGAGAAGGACAACAAGACCGCTCTGACCACCCTCTACCGCAACGAGGACATGATCCTGGGGCTTGTGGGCGGCAAATGCCGCGAGACCGGCGTCGTCCAGTTCCCCCGCACCCGCATCTCGGTGGCGCCCAACAATCCGGGGGTCGATACGCAAGACCCCTACAAGTTCGCCGACCGCACGGCCCGGGTGCTGACCTACTCCGCCGACTACCTGACCTTCTCCATGGCCCCGCCCAACCACTACGGCATGGTGGATTTCGAGGGCGGCGGGCGCATCTTCATGGACATCACCGACGTGGACCCCGGCGACGTGGACACCGGCCTGGCGGTGAAGATGATGTTCCGCCTCAAGGAGGTGGACGAGAAACGCGGCTTCCGGCGCTATTTCTGGAAGGCCGTCCCCGACCGCGCCGCGGCCGCCAAACCCGCCGCCCTGGCGGCGGAATAGGAGCGAAGACAATGGCCGCTGGCATCAAGGACAAGGTCGCCATCCTGGGCATGGGCTGCTCGAAGTTCGGGGAACGCTGGGACTGCGGGCCCGACGACCTGATGGTCGAGGCCTATGTGGAGGCGATGAAGGACGCCGGCATCGAAGCCTCGCAGCTCGACGCCGCCTGGTTCTCCACCCACATCGACGAGGTCGGCACGGGCAAGGGCGGCACGCCCATGTCCATCGCCCTGCGCCTGCCCAACATCGCCGTCACCCGCGTGGAGAACTTCTGCGCCTCGGGCTCGGAGGCCTTCCGCGGCGCG
The DNA here is from genome assembly GCA_028291055.1 of Caulobacter sp. Classification (GTDB taxonomy): domain Bacteria; phylum Pseudomonadota; class Alphaproteobacteria; order Caulobacterales; family Caulobacteraceae; genus Caulobacter. The sequence goes on along the minus strand of JAQGIP010000067.1, from coordinate 14,130 downwards.
GTCTATGCGGTGGCGGCGGGAGCGGCGGACATCGCCATCGCCGTCGGCGTCGAGAAGCTGAAGGACACTGGCTACGGCGGCCTGCCCACGGCAAACCCGGGCACCCTGCAGCCGCAGGTCATGCCCAACGGCTCCGCGCCCGGCAACTTCGCCCAGCTGGCCAGCGCCTACCGGGCCAAGCACGGCGTCTCCCGGGAAGAGCTGAAGCGCGCCATCGCCCACGTCTCGGTCAAGAGCCACGCCAACGGCGTCAAGAACGCCAAGGCCCACCTGCAGAAGGCGGTCACCGAAGAGCAGGTGATGAACGCCCCGATGATCGCCGAACCGCTGGGTCTGTTCGACTGCTGCGGCGTGTCGGACGGCGCCGCGGCCGCCATCGTCACCACGCCCGAAATCGCCCGCGCCATGGGCAAACGCAACCTGGTCATGGTGAAGGCTCTGCAGCTGTCGGTCTCCAATGGCTCGGAGAGCCAGTACAACCAGTGGGACGGCTCCTACTTCCACACTGCCCGCATCGCCGCCGGCAAGGCCTATCGCGAGGCCGGCATCACCGATCCGCGCAACCAGATCTCGATGATGGAGGTGCACGACTGCTTCTCGATCACCGAACTGGTGACCATGGAGGACCTGTTCATCTCCGCCGAAGGCCAGGGGTGGCGCGACGTGATGGACGGCTTCTACGACGCCGACGGCAAGGTGCCGTGCCAGATCGACGGCGGGCTGAAATGCTTCGGCCACCCGATCGGGGCGTCCGGCCTGCGCATGCTCTACGAGATGTATCTGCAGCTCCAGGGCCGGGCCGGACCGCGCCAGCTCCACGATCCGGTGTTCGGCATGACCCACAACCTGGGCGGCGGGCCCTCCAGCAACGTCTGCTCGGTGGCCATCATCGGCCAGGAAGGCGCCTGACGCAGAGGCTCGCCCCGTGATAGCCAGGGCCCATGGCTGAACGGTTGCGCCTGAAGCAGTGGCTGATGATCGCGGGGGGCGCCTTCGTGGTGCTGCTGCTCGCCGCCGCCGTGTTCTGGCGCGAGGACATCTTCCAGACCACCCTGGACCCCAAGACGCCGTTCCAGACCTACCGCCCGCCGGCGGGCCCCAACTACGCCAGCGACGGAGCCTGGGCGCTGCTGTCGAAGGCGTCGGACCCGCCGGGCGCCGCGGACGTGGATGTCTTCTTCATCTACCCCACCGCCTATAATGGCGGCCACGACTGGAACGCGCCCCTCGACAACGCCCAGGCCGACCGCGATCTGCGCCAGGTGATGCTGCCCAACTATGCGGGCCCCTTCGTGCGCCTGGGCCGCACCTTCGCGCCGCGCTACCGCCAGGCCAGCCTCTATTCGGAACTGACCCTGCGCGATGATTCCCGCGATGCCCGGAAGTTCGCCTATGGCGATGTCCTCACCGCCTTCCGCTACTGGCGCCGGCACTATGGCGGCGGCCGCCCCTTCCTGATCGTGGGCGTGGAGCAGGGCGGCTTCCTGGCCGCGCGGTTGCTGGCGGAGGAGGTCGCGCCCGACGCGGACCTGCGCGGACGGCTGGTGGGCGCCTATCTGATCGACGCCATCGTGCCGGCGGACGCCTTCGCCCCCGGCTCCGCCATCCCCGCCTGCCAGGCGCGCCAGGAGGCCGGCTGCGTGGTCGCCTATGCGGAACTGCCCCAGGGCGCCCTCCTGCGGGGCCGCGAGATGCTGGACCGGGCCCTGGTCTGGGGACCGGGCGGCGAGCTGGAGAATATCGGCGACCGGGCGGCGCTCTGCGTCAATCCGCTGGTCGGCGCGGCGACCGAGGCCGAGGCGCCGGCGCGGCTGAACCTGGGCGCCGTCAACGCCACGGGGCTGGAGTGGGCCGCCCGGCCGGCCTTCATGCAGCGCCAGGTGAGCGCCAAATGCACCGGCGGCGTGTTGTGGGTCTCGCCGCCGCGCTCGCCCTCGTTGAAGCCGTCCACGGCCTGGCCGGACCATCTGAAGGTCCCCGCCTACAACCTCTTCTACGCCGACCTGGAGGCTGACGCCTCGGCCCGCATCGCGGCGCTTGCCCGGCGGCCGGAGCCTACGGCTGCAAAGCCTTGAGCCCTGAATAGTTGGGCTGATCGATCTTCACCTGGTCGATGATCGAGGCCTTCAAGTGGTCGAACACCCCCGGCGTCGACAGGTCCATGTCGCCAGACCGAAGCGCGTCGCACAGCTTCTCGTTCAGCTCGGCGAAGTCGCCCTCATAGCCCAGCAAGGCGGCCAGCCGCGCGGCGGCGGCGGCCTCGGCGGCGGGGCCCTCGGCGATCTCGCGCTTGACCGCGGCCAGGGCATTGACCGCCACCCGCGCCAGGAAGATGTCGCGATCCTTCATCTGGGGCGCGACGCGGGTCTCGATGAAGCCGATCACGGCGTCGATCAATTCGCCGGCGGTGGGGGCGGTGATCATTGGGCGCGCTCCAGAAGGGCGATGAGGTCGATCTCGGTCTCGCTGGTGCGCCGCCCGATCATCGCGCGCTCCACCGAGGCGTCGGCGCCCGAGGCGAAGCTGGCGTACATGGTCAGGCACATGCAACCCCACTTCAGCGACCCCAGGGTCTGCCAGTAGAGCACCCGCTCCAGCGTCACCGGCTTGCCGCCGGCCGCCTCATAGCCCTCGAGCAGCTGGGCATAGTCCCCGAACCCGCCCACCGGCTTTGTCCCGCCAAAGCGCCAGGAGTTGACGCAGATCCAGGCCAGGTCCTCGGCCGGGTCGCCCAGGTGGGCCAGCTCCCAGTCGAGCACGGCGGCCACGCCGACATCCGGCTGGAACATGATGTTTCCATTGCGGAAATCGCCGTGGAGCAGGGTCGGGCTCCCCAGCACCGGCGCGCGGTCTTTCAGCCAGCGGAAGGCAGCCTCGAAGATGGGGCGCTCGGGGCCGACGGTGCGGTAGACGGTTTCGTACTTTTCCAGTTCGCTGGCCGCGTCCGAGGTGTTGAGCGCCGGGGCGGTCGCGGGATCGATAGCGTGGATCTGGGCCAAGACGGCGCCGCACTGGCCGGCCAGCTTGGGCCGCACGGCGGCGAAGGCTTCGTTGCGCACGATGCGCGCGCCGAGGGTCTCGCCCTCGACCTTGCCCATCACATAGGCCTCGCCGACCCCGTCCTCCTCAGCGCAGACGTGGACCACTTCCGGCACGGGCGCGCCCTTGGCGGCGGCGGCGCGGATCAGAGCCGCTTCGGTGGCGAGGCCCACCGCATTGCCGCTGCCGGCGCCGCCGGGCGGACGGCGGCGCAGGATCAGGTCTCGCTCGCCGACGCGGAAGGCCCAGGTCTCCTGGCTCGCGCCGCCGGACAGCCGGCGCACATCGAGCGCCTCCGTCGCGCCGGGAACCAGGCGGGGAGCGAGGGCGGAGAGGGCGGCTTCCAGGGTCATCATCGATTGCTGCACGGCCTCACCCCGCGTCATTCAAGGCCGATAGCGCGCGCCAGTCGAACAGTTCCTGCAAGACCCGCAGCGCCTTGCCCCGTTCGGAGGTCAGGTCGGGGTCGCGGGCCAGGATCAGCCGCGCGTCATCGGCGGCCACGGCGATCATGTCGCGGTGCGCCGCGGGGTCGGCCAGGCGATAGGCCGGGAAGCCGCTCTGTTTCAGGCCGAGCGGGTCGCCGCCGCCCCGCAGTTCAAGGTCCTTCTCGGCGATCAGGAAGCCGTCGTCGGTGCGGCGCAGGATGTCGAGCCGCTTCTGGGCCGTCTCCGACAGGGGCGGATCATAAAGCAGCACGCAGGCGCTCTCGCGGCGGCCACGGCCGACCCGGCCCCGCAGCTGGTGTAGTTGCGCCAGACCGAAGCGCTCGGCCTGTTCGATGATCATGATGGTGGCGTTGGGCACGTTGACGCCGACCTCGACGACCGTGGTCGCCACCAGCACGGGCAGCCGGCCCTCTGCGAACTCGGTCATCACCGCGTCCTTCTGAGCCGATGGCATCTGGCCATGGACCAGGCCGACCTTGCCCGGGCCCAGCACCTTGGCCAGGGTGGCCGCCCGAGCCTCGGCCGCGGCCAGCTCGGTCATGTCGTTCTCGGCCACCATCGGACAGATCCAGAAGGCCTGGGCGCCCCCCGCCACGGCGGCCCGCAGGCGCTCGACCACTTCCGGCAGACGGGTCATGGGGCTGGCGCGGGTGGCGACAGGCGTGCGGCCGGGCGGCTTCTCGTCGATGCGCGACACGTCCAGGTCGCCGAACACCGTCAGTTCCAGGGTGCGCGGGATCGGGGTCGCGGACATGGCCAGCAGGTGGACCGCATCGCCCTTCTCCTGCAGCCGCCGGCGGTCGTTGACCCCGAACCGGTGCTGCTCGTCGATGACGGCGAGGCTGAGCTTGCGGAACTTCACATCGTCCTGGAACAGGGCGTGGGTGCCGACCGCCACGGCGGCCGTGCCGTCCATCAGCGCCATCAGCTTTTCGGTGCGCACGCCGCCCTTGTCGCGGCCGGTCAGCAGCACGACCCGCAGCCCCACGGCCTCCAGCGGCGCGGCGATGGTCTCGTAATGCTGGCGGGCCAGGATTTCGGTGGGCGCCATCAGGGCGGACTGGCGCCCGGCGGCGGCCACGTCGGCCATGGCCAGCATGCAGACCACCGTCTTGCCGGAGCCGACGTCGCCCTGAATGAGCCGGCTCATCCGCTCGCCCGACGCCAGGTCTCCCCGGATTTCGGACAGGGCGCGTATCTGGGCGCCGGTCAGCTTGTAGGGCAGGGCGGCTTCGGCCCTGTCGGCCAAATCTCCCGGCGGGATCGGCGGCGATGGTTCGGCTTTACGCGCGGCTTTGCGTTGAGCGAGCGCCAACTGGTGGGCCAGCAGTTCGTCGTAGGCCAGGCGGCGGCGGGCGGAGGCCTGGGGCGCCAGATCGCCCTCGCCGCCGGGGTTGTGGAGCGCCGCGATGGCCGCATGCCAGCCCGGGAAACGCTCGCGCGCCATCCAGGCCGGGTCCTGCCATTCCGGCAGTTCGGCGGCCCGTTCCAGTGCGCCCAGGGCCAGCTTGCGGATGGTGCGCGACGGCAGGCCCGCCGTGGCCGGGTAGACGGCTTCCAGCTCCGGAATGTCGCCGGCCCGATCGGGGATCAGCATGTAGTCCGGATGAGAAATCTGCAGCAGATCGTTGAAGTGCTCGGCCTTTCCCGACACCACCCGCTGGGCGCCAACGGGATGGGTGTCAATGAGATGCTGGCCATAGCCCTTGAACCAGTTGAGAGTCAGGAACCCCGCGCTATCGAACACCCGGATGCGCCAGGGGCCGCCGCCACGGGGCGGGGCATGGGACTCCACGGTGACGTTGAGGATCACCACCTCGCCATCGCGGGCCTGGTCGGAGGTCGTGCGGCGCCGCCGGATCAGGCTCTGCGGCCCCATGAACAGCACGTCGCGCACCAGCGGCCCAGCGATCTTCTCGATCAGCGGCTGCACCTTCGTCCCCACGCCTTTCAGCGTCGAGACCGAGGCGAACAGGGGGAAGAGAATCTCCGGGCGCATGCGCGCCCCTTATAGCCTGGAAACGCCGCCGTGCTCGACCGTGCGGACGCCTAGGCCGCCGGCGCCAGCGCATAGCGCCGACAGTGCTCCAGGTAGGCGCGCTCATGGATGCCGGCCAGATCGACGATGCTGTTCCACAGCCAGAAGGGCGCATCCAGCCCCTTGGGCCAGCGCCGCGTCAGGTCGTCGCTCCAGGCCGCGGTGGTCGCGTCGTCCATCTGGCGGCCGTGCGCATGGCCGACCACCCGGCCGAGATAGCGGGCCACCAGCATGGCCTCCTCGCGGCTGAGGTTCTCGATGTCGAGCTTCAGGTCCTGGGGCATCAGTTCGCGCACCACCAGGCCCCGGTTCATCATCCGGGCCGGCACCATGCGGCGACCAAGATAGGGCGACAGCGCCCGCGCGCCGGTGACCACGCGCTCGGAATTGCTGCGCGGCATGTCCGCGCCGGCCGCGCGCGGCGCCAGCGAGGCCACCGCCTCCTTCAGGTCGATCAGCGCATAGTCCGGCCGGCCGCCGTTGCCGATCCTGACCAGCGCTGCATAGCGCAGGCGGCCCAAGGAGCTGCACCCCTTCATCCAGTAGGCGGCGTCCACCAGCTCGATCTCGGCGTCCTCGTCGCGATCCTTGGCGGCGGTCAGCATGGCGCGCACATCCTCGGTCTCGAACAGCGCGGCCAGACCGGCCCGTTCCTCGTCGTCCAGCGGCCAGAAGCGTTTGCCCAAGGGGATGGTCGGACGGATATCCTCGATCCGCTCCTTGGCCAGCTCACGCCACCGGCGGCCGATCGCGCGCCTCAGGCTCACATGCACGGCGCGCGGCCGTTGCTCGTCGACCTCCACCTGCTTGTCGGCGGCCAACCCCTCCTGGTAGCCGGCCATCAGCCCTTCCAGCATGTGGGCGGTGGTCACGCCGGGCAGGTCCGAGCCGCGCGCGGCGGTGGACAGCGACAGGCCCAGGCGGATGATGTCATGGGCGGGATTGCCGATGACGGTCTGGTCCAGGTCGCGAATCTGGATGCCGACCCGGCCCTTCAGGCTGGCCACGGGACCCAGGTTGCCCATGTGGCAGTCGCCGCAGATCCAGATCGGCGGTCCCTCGGGCAGATCCTTGTGCGCCGCGCCCTCCAGCCAGTCGTAGAACTTCTCGGTATTGCCGCGCATGTAGGCGTGGGCCGAGCGGGCCATCTTCAATTGACGCGCGGCGGTGAGCCGGCCCGCGCGCTGGTCCGATGTCGGCATCTTCAAGGTCGGCGTCCCCCAACGGCAGCGGCGTCTCGCAGGGCATCAACGCCGCCGGCCCGGTTTCGTTCGCCATTCACGGCAGGGCTCAGGCCCATGCCCCTTCCCACGGCCTCCCAGCCCGCCTATATCCGCGACCTTCATGGATGAGACGCGGCTTAATCGGCTGAAGATACGCGCCTGGCGGCGTGGCTTTCGGGAAGCGGACCTCATTCTGGGGCCGTTCGCGGACAACCATTGCGCCGAACTCAGCGAAGCCGAACTGAGCGACTTCGAGGCTCTGCTGCAGCAGGACGACCAGGACGTCTATGGCTGGATCATCGACACCCACCCCATTCCGGCGGAATTCGACACCCCCCTGATGAACCGCCTGCGGGCTTTCCGGCTTTCCCTGAACGAGCATCGGGGAGACGACCGTGGCGCATGATGGATCGATCCCCGCCAGGCAACCGGACCTGAAGCGGGTCGCCACCGCGCCGACCGCCCTCGAAATCGCCGGCGCGCCGGAGGGTTTCGACGCCCTGGCCATGGCCGACATCGCCCGCGCCCGGGGCGGCCTCACCGTCTTCGTCTCCCGCGACGGTCCCCGCGCCCAGGCCTTCCTGGATGCGATGAAGTTCTTCGCGCCGCAGATGGAAACCCTTCTGCTGCCGTCGTGGGACTGCCTTCCCTATGACCGCTCCGGCCCGTCGCCGGCGGTGGCCGCCGCGCGGATGAATGTGCTGACGCGCCTGTCGCGCGGCTTCGATCCGAAGAAGCCGGTGATCCTGGCCGTGCCCGCGCCGGCCATGCTGCAGCGCGTGCCCGCCCGCGAGGTGGTCGGCCGCGCCGGCTACAGCGCGCGCACCGGCAATGATGTGAACGTGGCCGACCTGGAACGCTACTTCGCGGTCAACGGCTATGTCCGCGCCTCCACCGTCTCCGAACGCGGCGAGTTCGCCATCCGGGGCGGGGTGATCGACGTCTTCCCGCCGGGCGGCGAGGAGCCGGTGCGCCTCGACCTGTTCGGCGACACCCTGGAATCGATCCGCGCCTTCGATCCGGAGACCCAGCGCTCCACCAGGCAGCTGCACGACGTGGACCTGTTGCCGGTCAGCGAGGCCCTGCTCGACGCCGATGCCATCAGCCGCTTCCGCAAGGGCTATGTCGGCCTGTTCGGCGCGCCGGGCGACGATCCGCTCTACGAGGCGATCAGCGGCGGCGGCCGCCGCGCGGGCATGGAGCACTTCCTGCCGCTCTTCTACGAGCGCATGGAGAGCGTGTTCGACTATCTGCCGGCCGGCGCGCTGATCGGCGTCGATCACCAGGCCGCAGAGGCCCGCGACGAGCGGCTGGCGATGATCGCCGACGCCTATGACGCCCGCGCCAACGCCGACCGCAAGGCCGCCTACCGCCCGCTGCCGCCAACGGCCCTCTATCTGAGCGCCGAGGAATGGGAAGGGCGGCTGGACGACCATCCGAGCCGCCGCTTCACGCCCTTCCAGCGGGAGGAAGCGGTCAACGTCGTCGACATGGGCGCGCGGCTCGGACGCACCTTCGTCGCCGAGCGCGCCCAGGACAGCGTCAACCTGTTCGAGGCCACCGCCGACCACGCCGCCAAGCTGGCGGCCGACGGTAAGCGCGTGCTGTTCGCCTCGTGGTCGGAAGGCTCGTCCGAACGCCTGGGGCTGATGCTGGCCGACCATGGCCTGAAGCGCGTGCCCTTCGCCTCCGACTGGAGCCAGGCCAAGGCGGCGGACCCCAAGGTCCCGCAACGCGTCGTGCTGCCGCTGGAGCACGGCTTCGAGACCGACAAGCTGGCGGTGATCTCCGAGACCGACATCCTCGGCGACCGCCTGGCCCGTCCGAGGAAGAAGCGCCGCGCGGCCAACTTCCTGGCCGAAGCCTCGGCGCTGACCCCTGGCGATCTCGTCGTCCACATCGACCACGGCATTGGCCGCTATGAGGGCCTGAAGACGCTTGAGGTCCAGGAGGCGCCGCACGACTGCCTGGAAATCCACTACTTCGGCGAGTCCAAGCTCTATCTGCCGGTCGAGAACATCGACCTGCTGACCCGCTACGGCGCCGAATCCGAGGGCGTGCAGCTGGACCGGCTGGGCGGCGCGGCCTGGCAGGGCCGCAAGGCGAGGGCGAAGGAACGCCTGCGCGAGATGGCCGAGGGGCTGATCGCCATCGCCGCCGCGCGCGCCACCAAGCATGTGGAAGAGACCGAGGCCCCCGCCGGCCTGTTCGACGAATTCTGCGCCCGCTTCCCCTATGAGGAGACGGACGACCAGCTGAACGCCATCCACGACGTGCTGAACGACCTGGGCTCGGGCAAGCCGATGGACCGGCTGATCTGCGGCGACGTGGGCTTCGGCAAGACCGAGGTCGCCCTGCGCGCCGCCTTCGTGGTGGCCATGAGCGGCAAGCAGGTGGCCATCGTCTGCCCCACGACGCTGCTGGCCCGTCAGCACTACAAGACCTTCACCGAACGCTTCCAGGGCTGGCCCATCAAGGTGCGCCGCCTGTCGCGCCTTGTCCCCGCCAAGGAGGTCGCCGAGACCCGCGAGGGCTTGGCCAACGGCGAGCTGGAGATCGTGGTCGGCACCCACGCGGTGCTGTCCAAACAGGTCAGCTTCCGCGACCTCGGCCTTGTTATCGTTGATGAAGAGCAGCACTTCGGGGTCAAGCACAAGGAGAAGCTGAAGGAGCTTCGCGCCGACGTGCACATGCTGACGCTCACCGCCACGCCCATCCCGCGCACCCTGCAGATGGCGCTGTCGGGCATCCGCGAGATGTCGATCATCGCCACCCCGCCGGTCGACCGCCTGGCCGTGCGCACCTACATTACGCCCTGGGATCCGGTCACCCTGCGCGAGGCCCTGCTGCGCGAGAAGTACCGCGGCGGCCAGGCCTATTTCGTCACCCCGCGCATCAAGGACCTGGCCGAGCTGGAGCGCTTCCTGCGTGAGCAGGTGCCCGAGGTGAAGTATGTGGTCGGCCACGGCCAGATGGCGCCCACCCAGCTGGAAGACGTGATGAGCGCCTTCTACGAGGGCCAATATGACGTGCTGCTCTCCACGACGATCGTCGAGAGCGGCCTCGACATTCCGACCGCCAACACCCTGATCATCCACCGCGCCGACATGTTCGGCCTGGCCCAGCTCTACCAGCTCAGGGGCCGCGTCGGCCGGGCCAAGGCGCGCGCCTATGCCTATCTGACCACGCCGTTCGAGAAGCAGCTCACCCTGTCGGCCGAGAAGCGCCTGAAGGTGCTGCAGTCCCTCGACAGCCTGGGGGCCGGCTTCCAGCTGGCCAGCCACGACCTCGACATCCGCGGCGGCGGTAACCTGCTGGGCGACGAGCAATCGGGCCACATCAAGGAGATCGGCGTCGAACTCTACCAGCAGATGCTGGAAGACGCCGTGGCCGCCATCCAGGAGAAGGGCGCGCCCGACCTCTTCTCCGACCGCGGCTGGTCGCCGCTGATCAACACCGGCGCGGCCGTGATGATCCCCGAGGAATATGTGCCGGACCTGAACGTCCGACTCAGCCTCTACCGACGCCTGTCGGAAGCCGAGCAGGCCGCCGACCGCGAGGCCCTGGCCGCCGAACTGATCGACCGGTTCGGGCCGTTGCCGCCGGAAGCCGACAGCCTGCTGAAGGTGGTCGCCATCAAGGGCCTGTGCCGCGAAGCCAACGTGGCCAAGATCGACGTGGGCCCGAAGGGCGCCGTGGCCAGCTTCCGCAACGACATCTTCGCCAACCCCATGGCCCTGGTTCAGTACGTCCAGAAGCACTCGGTGACCTGGCGCGTGCGGCCCGACCAGAAGGTCGTCATCAAGGGCGAGTGGGAAACCCCCAAGGCCCGCCTTGATGCCGCTGAGCGCATCCTCACGGAACTGGCGCGGCTGGCGAAGGTGGCCTGACCGCAAGGGTCGGCGCAGGCGCCCTGACGCCGCGAGCGGCCCCGTAAAGTCGAGCTTGATTTGGCCGGCCTTACCGGGCCAATTGGCTCGCTTGAAGGTCGGGGGACGACACGGTGAAATTGTGGAAAGTCGTGGCGACGACGCTCGCCGCTTGCGTGGCCGCCGGCGGCGCGGCGGGCGCGGCCGGCAAGCCGGCCAAGGTCAACCTCGGCAGCATGACCATCGGCTACACCTACTACAATCGTCCCGGGGCAGACGTGGCGACCCATGATGCCGACGTCAAAGCCTGTGTGGCGGTGGCCAGGGATTTGAGCTGGGCCCAGGAACAGCCGATGTCGACCTATCAATCGACAGGTCAGGGCATCCTGGGCGATGCCCTTGGCAATGCGATGAACCACGACGTGGCGCTCCACGGCCACTACGGCGCTGTCGGCGCCGGCGTCGAAAACTGCATGGTGGTGAGGGGCTGGCGCGTCGTGATGGTTCCCGAGAACGAGGGAATCGCCCTGTCGAAGCTGGGACAGGCCGCGCTGGCCGCCAAGCTCGCGCCTTGGATCGGCTCCGCGACACCCCATGGCAAGGTGGTCCGCACCTTCGGTAACGACGCCGCCTTCGGCTCCAACCAACGTCTGGTCAATTGGCCTAAGAGCCTTGACGCCTATGAGCTGAGCCTGACCGCCGCGACCAACCAGGCCCTCACCGACTTCCGGCCGCAGGAGCTTGGCGGCAGTGGCGGCTCCGGGGGCGGCGCCTATCTGTGGCAAGCCCCGACGCCCCGGCTGCTTGAACCAGGCCAGATCGCCGCCGCTCTGCAAACCGGCGGCGTGATCATCGTGTCGACCACGGGCTTCAGCGGCAAAGGCGGTCCAAGCCTGGTCATGGCGCTCTCCGGCCACATCGAGGTCGGCGATGGGAGAGGCTCATTCGCCATCGATGCCCGTCTGATGCGCAAGCGCGCGCCGTTCGCCGCCATTGCCGTGCTCCCTGGGCAGTGGCGGATCGCGGGTTTTGGGATGTTGAACTTCTGCCTCGGCGCGCCCTCGTTCGAGGTCAAGGCAGGCGAAGTAATCTACGCGGGCGCCTTCGATTTTGCCGCCGCCGATCTGGGCCCCTCACTGGCGCTCGATGGGGCCAAGGGCTGGCTAGGCGCGGGGTCGGCTGCGGAGGCCCTGCGGCCGGCCTCCTATTCCAATGGCTCGACCGACAGCTGTGGCGGCTACGGCGTCTATGCGCTGGAGATCAAGGGCGCGCCCTACGCCGACGGCTACCACTGGGGCGGCGCGATGCCCCCGGTCGCACCCTGAACGCTCCCTAAGCGCTTTCCGGCGAACTGGAAACCGGTTCGCCGCCGAAAAGCGCGACAAAACAAAGAGCTAGAGCGCCGCTCCGATTCCATCGGAGCGGACAACGCTCTAAGCGCTTTCCGGCGAAGTGGAAGCCGGTTCTCCGGAAAGCGTGATAAAACAAATAGATAGAGGGACGCTCCGATTCTATCGGAGCGGCGCTCTAGGCGGCGATAACGCCGCCGCCTCTCTTGGCCTCTTCCACCAACCGCTTGGCGCGCAGGTACATCTCCAGGCTGGTGACACCCAGAAGGCCCAGCGCGAAGGCCACGAAGGCGTCGGTCAGCAGGTTGAAGCTGACGTGCCAGGCGGCGGCGTTCTCCATGAACACCTCGCGCAGCGCCATGCGCACCACCAGCAGCGCCACCAGGAAGATCAACGCCCAGGGCGTGGTCTTGACCATCAGGCTCTTGGTTTCGGGGTCGACGGTGATGTGCATCATCTTGCCGCGATACCAACCGGCCACCGCGCCCAACAGGAAGATGACGCCCATCCAGACCCAGTCCAGGCCGGCGATCGGAAAGCGGTAGATCAGGAACGCCGAGACGGCGGCCAGGTAGACGGGCGCGATCAGCAAGGTCGGCATTCGCAGGGGGCGGGTGCGCCCCACATTGCGGAACCGGAAGGCCATGATGATCAGCACGACCACCACGGCGATGATGATGCTGATGGTCTGCGGAGTGAGATGCACACTATTCCCCTGACTTGCTTTTCGCGCCGAGCGGGTGCGATGAACCGATGATATCCCCTAAGTCGCCGCCAACCCTACGTGCGGATGCGGTGGTCCGTATTTCACGCGGCCAGCTCGACCGCCTTGTCCATGGCCAGCGCGATATTCTCCGGTGTCTCGGCGCCGGAGACCGCCGTGCGGCCGCCGAAGATGTAGAAGGGCACGCCCGACACCCCGGCATTGGCGGCCTGGATGTATTCGCGGGTGACCTGGTCCTTGTCGACCTCCTCGGACAGCCGGCCGAGGATCATCAGCGGGTCCATGCCCGCCTCCGCGCCGATCTCGCTCAGCACCACCGGATCGCCGATATCGCGCAGGTCGGTGAAGTAGGCTGCCATGACGCCCTCGATCACGGCGGGCCCCACGCCCATCTCCTGCGCCCAACGGATCAGGCGCTGAGCGGCGTTGGTGTTGGGGCTGATCGGGATGTCGGTGAGGTTCAGCGTCAGGCCGTCCCGCGCCGCATTCTCCTGGAGCGCGGCCATCATCGCCTCGCGCTTCTCGGGCGAGGCGCCGGCGAACTTGGCGGCCATATAGTTCTTCCGGTCGAGCCCCTCGTCCGGGATGGTCGCATCCAGCTGGAACGGCCGCCAGGTGATGGTGGCGTCGATGTCGGGGCGCAGCGCCACGGCCTTCTGCAGCCGCTTCCAGCCGATGTAGCACCAGGGGCAGACGACGTCGGCGATGAGGTCGATGGCGAGCGGCGTTCCCATGTGGGAGCCCTCCTTCAGTTGAAGCCTAACCAGCTTCCCGTTGTAACGCGCGGGCGGCGGCCCTTTCCAGGGCGTTGGCGGCATTCTCGCCGGCCTCCAGCTGGGCGACGCCGATGTCGAACTCGGCCACGAAGCTCGGGCGGCCCTCACCGGCATCGAAGGCGGTGCAGCCGATCACCGCGGCGATCCGCTCGGCGGCGGCGCGCGCGGCGGCCTGGTTGGTGGCGGGCAGGGCCAGGGCGAAGACCTCCGGGCCCAGGCGCGCGGCGGTGTCTTCCACCCGCACCAGCCGCCCGATCATCGAGCCGATCTGCGGGATGGCGCGGTCCAGCCAGCCGCCGGCCCGGGCGCGCAACACTTCCGGCCGGTCGGCCACGCGAAGCACGCACAGCGACATCGGCCGGTTGCGGCTGCGCGCCGCCATGGCCAACCGCACCAGGTGGGCGGCGAACAGGTCGCGGGTGAACAGGCCGGTGGCGGCGTCCATCAGCCCCGAGCTGCGGGCCCGCTCCAGGGCGATGCGGATGGCGTTCTGGCGACGATAGGCCCTGGCCAGCTCGACGATCCGGCGGGCGGTCTCCTTTTCCGGTGTTTCCGGCGAGGCGACGTCGGAGATGCCCTTGTTATAGGCCTCCGCCGTGGTGACGTAGGAATCCGAGCGCTGGTAGAGCAGGGTCGGCAGGTGGAACAGCCGGGTGTTGCGAC
>JAQGIP010000060.1 GCA_028291055.1 Caulobacter sp. | reverse complement strand
AGAGGATGCGACACGCAGCGAGCCGGAATTTCTGCGCCGGGCCATCGAGACGGCGATCCGCGCCGGCGCCAGGACGATCAATCTGCCTGACACCGTCGGCTATACCTACCCGTCCGAATACGCCGCTCTGTTCCAAGATATGGTCGCCACGGTCGAACGCGCTGACGAGGTCGTATTTTCCACCCACTGCCACAATGATCTGGGCCTGGCGGTGGCCAACAGCCTCGCAGGCATCCAAGGCGGGGCGCGCCAAGTGGAGTGCGCCATCAACGGCCTTGGCGAGCGGGCCGGCAATGCGGCGCTGGAAGAAATCGTCATGGCGTTGAAGGTGCGCGGCGATCGCCTGCCTTACTTCACGGGCGTCGAGACCCAGCACATCACGCGGGCAAGCCGGTACGTCTCGGCGATCACCGGCTTTCCGGTGCAGTTCAACAAGGCGATCGTCGGCAAGAACGCCTTCGCCCATGAGAGCGGCATCCATCAGGACGGGATGCTGAAGAACCGGGAAACCTACGAGATCATGACGCCGGAATCCGTGGGGCAGGCGGCTTCCACCCTCGTGATGGGAAAACACTCCGGCAGCCATGCCTTCCGGGCGAAGTTGAAGGATCTGGGTTACGAGCTCGGCCAGAACGCCCTCAAGGAGGCGTTCGTCCGCTTCAAGGACCTAGCCGACAAGAAGAAGCACGTCTTCGACGACGATATCGTGGCCCTGGTCGATGACGCCCTGGCGTCTGGCTCCGACCGCATCCAGGTGAAGAACCTGCGGGTCATCGCCGGCACCGAGGGGCCGCAGGAGGCTTTCCTGACCGTCACCATCGATGGCGAGGAGAAGTCCGCCAACGCCACCGGCGACGGTCCGGTCGACGCGGTGTTCAACGCCATCCACAAGGTCGCCCCGCACGAGGCCATCCTGCGCCTCTTCCAGGTGCATGCGGTGACCGAGGGCACCGACGCCCAGGCCCAGGTTTCGGTCCGGCTGGAGGAAGACGGCCGCATTGCTACCGGCTCGGCCGCCGACACCGACACGCTGACGGCGTCCGCCAAGGCCTACATCAACGCGCTCAACAACCTCACGGCGCGCAAGGAAAAGACCGACCCCGGCGCAATCGCCAGCGGGTTCTGAGCCTTCCCTCCCCTTCATGGGGAGGGTGGCGAGCGCCAGCGAGACGGATGGGGAGGTCGCGTTCAAGCGCTGACTCCGCACTCCGGCCCGCACTTCCCCACCCTGGCCGCTGACGCGGCCTGTCCCGCCCCATAACGGGAGGGCAAAGGACGCACTTGCTCTGGATCCTTCTGACGGCCGCGGCCGCGCCGCTGCAGGTGGCGCGCAATGCGCTGCAGCGCGGGCTGGTGGGCGACGCCGGGCCGTGGGGCGCGACGCTGGTCCGCTTCCTGTTCGGCCTGCCGTTCTCGCTGGCGATCTTCGGCGTCGTGGCGCTGGCGACGGCAGGCGCAGCGCCGCACCTGTCGGCGCGCTACGCCGTGGCGGTCAGCCTGGGCGCCATCGCGCAGGTCGCCGCCACGGCGGCGTTGTTGGTGGCCATGCGCCGGTCGGGTTTCGCCGTGGCGACGATGATGCAGCAGGCCTCGCTGCCGTTTTCCGCCCTGGTCGGCTGGCTGGTGCTGCGCGACCACATCGGGGCCCAGGCCTGGGCCGGTATCGTCACGACCACGGCGGGCCTGGCGGTGCTGTCCTGGCCCCGCCGCGATCAGGTCGCCGGCGCGGCGCTCGGCACGGTGCTGGGCCTTGCCTCCGGAATGGCGTTCGCGGTGGCCCTGAACGCCTATCGCCAGGCCGGCATCGCGCTGGAGCCGCACCACCCGATCTATTCGGGGACGGCGTCAGTTTGCATCGCCCAGGCCATCCAGACGACCATCCTGCTGACCGCGCTCGCCATCTGGCGGCCCGCGGCCCTCCAGGCCGTCGCGAGGTCCTGGCGCGCGTCGCTGGGCGCCGGCTTCTTCGGCGCTGCGGCCTCGGCCGCCTGGTTCGCGGCGCTCGCCATGGCGCCGGCCGGCATGGTGCGCGCCGTGGGGGTGATCGAAGCGCCGATCGCCGCGGCGGCCGGGCGCCGGCTCTTCAAGGAGCGCCTGTCGCCGCGCCAGCTGGCCGGCGGCGTCATGGCGGCGCTGGGCGTGATCGCGACAGCGCTGAGCTGAGAGCGTTGCATCCGATTGCCCGCCGCGCGGCGACTATCGGTCGTCAGCCGGTTCGGAGATAATCCCGGCGTACTCGGGGGATTTCGCATGACCGACGCGCTCGCCATCCGCGGCCTGACCAAGTCCTTCGCCGGCAAGTTCGCCGTCGACGATCTGGCCCTCAACGTCCGGGCCGGCGAACTCTACGCCCTATTGGGCCCCAACGGCGCGGGCAAGACCACGACGCTGCGGATGGTCGCGGGGCTCCTGAAGCCCGACGCCGGCGAGATCAGCGTCTTCGGCCGCAACGTGCTGACCGAATCCGCCGAGGCCAAGCGGATCATCGCCTGGGCGCCCGACGAGCCCATGCTCTACGACCGCCTCAACCCCATGGAATATCTGGAGTTCGTGGCCGGGCTGTGGGGTGTCGAGCCCGCCGTCGCCTTGCCCAAGGCCGAGGAACTGCTGAAATGGCTGGGACTTTGGGACAACCGCGGCGAACGCTGCGAGGGCTTCTCGCGGGGCATGAAGCAGAAGACCGCGCTGGCCGGCGCCCTGATCCACGACCCGAAATTGCTGATCCTCGACGAGCCGCTGACCGGCCTCGACGCCGCGGTGGCGCGCCAGGTGAAGGACCTGCTGCAGGTCCGGGTGAAGGCCGGCGCCACGGTCATCCTGACCACCCACATCCTGGAGGTCGCCGAGCGGATGGCCGACCGGATCGGCATCATCAAGGCCGGCAAGCTGGTGGCCGAGGGCACGCTGAACGAGCTTCGCGCCCGCACCGGCGAGGGCCAGGCGACCCTGGAGGACCTGTTCCTCGAACTCACCGGCGAAGGCGAGCCCCTGGCCTCCGAAGGCGTCCCCGCGTGATCGCACCGGCCGGCTCGACGCTCTGGCTGCTACGTCACGAGCTGCGCATGACCTGGCGCGGGCTCACCGGCCGGCGCGGCGCCCCCGGGCGGTTCCGCACCATCTGGCTCACCGCGATCCTGCCGGTGATCCTGCTGGTCACCGCGGGCCTGCCGTTGGGTTTCGCGCTTCGCCATGCGCAGGTCCCGATCCTGCCGATCTCGGTGGCCATCGCCGCGCTGGTCGTGGTGGGCCTCTTCACGCTGATGCTGTCCCAGACGCTGAGCGCCGCTGTGGACACCCTCTACGAGCGCGCCGACCTGGACCTCCTGTTCTCCTCGCCGATGCAGCCGCGCCGGGTGCTGACAGTGCGGTTCCTGGCGGTGGCGTTCAACGTCTTCGCCCTGTTCGGGATGATCACCGCGCCGATCCTGCTGCCGTCGATATTCATGGGCCATCCAGGGTGGATCGCTCTGGAGCCGGTGCTGTTCGCCG
>JAQGIP010000040.1 GCA_028291055.1 Caulobacter sp. | reverse complement strand
AGGTCCGACTGCAGGGAGGCGGGCGCCAGGGCCGGCAGGAAGCGGCGCTTGGTCTTGATGTTCGAGTGGCTCACGTTGTGGCCGACCATCGGACCGATCCCGGTGAGTTCGCAGCGGCGCGACATAGGGGCAACCTTCAGACAATAATTTCGGACGCGACAGGCCGGGCGGCCAGCGCGAGAGCGGGCGATATAGAGGAAGGGGGCTCTCGCCGTCAAGGTCGGGCGGTGAGATCGGACAAGAGAATGCCCTTCAACCGCCATTCATGCTGGCTCATATAGCCGTGTTCCGTCGTTGACACCCGGAGAGAGACCCGATGATCCGCCACGCGCTCGCAGCCCTTGCCCTGACCGGCGCCGGCCTGGTGATGGCCGCTTCGCCCAGCGCGGCCCAGCCGCATCCGGCGGGGCCGGAGCCCGCGACCAAGGTGCGCCCGGGCTATTGGCGCTATGAGACCAAGGTCAGCATCTTCGGCGGCGGCAACGAGACCAAATGCCTGAAGGCCGCCGAGATCGAGCGGTTCATGTTCAACCCCTGCAACAGCCACCACAACTGCACCTATCCGGTGAAGCAGGTGGGCGGTGGGCGCATGCACCTGGAGGGCCAGTGGGTGGAGAAGAAGAAGGGCACGAAGATCCCGGTCACCGCCGACGGCACCTATACCCAGACCACCCTGGCCATGACCGCCCACATCAAGATCCTGGGCGGCATCCCGGTCACCGGCCAGATCAAGGGGACCTGGCTGTCGGACACCTGTCCGCCCGGCGCGAAGTAGGGCCGGGGAGGGCGCGGCGGCGCATTCCCAATTGTGGTTAATCGTCCTTAAGATACAATAGCTTGTGGGGAACAAAGGCTGAATCGAGCGACGTCGCCGATTCGGTCATGATTCGTTTCGCGCCTGTTCGGCCAGATCGCGCCGGGCGTTAACCGCCATCGAAATGGGGAGTCGAAGCCTTGGCCCGTGCAGCCACCTTGTTCGCGGCGCTGGCCGCCCTCGCGCTTCTGGGCCTGGGCGCCGACTTAAGTCGCGCGGCCGCCGGGCGCGCCGGCGATGATGGGCTGCTGATCTACGGTGGGCCGATCTACACCGGCGTGGCGGGTGCGCCGAAGGCCGAGGCGGTGCTGACCCGGCATGGGCGGATCATCTTCGTGGGCTCGCTGGCCGAGGCGACGAAGAAGGCGGGACCGGCCCGGCGCATCGATCTGAAGGGCGCGGCGGCCTTCCCGGGTTTCGTCGACGCCCACGCCCACATGACCGGCATCGGCATGCGCGAGCTGACCCTCAACCTCGAAGGCACGGCCTCGGTGGAGGACCTGGTGGCGCGGGTGAAGGCCTATGGCGCCGCCCACCCCGGCAAGGGCCCGATCAGCGGGCGCGGCTGGATCGAGACCCATTGGCCCGAGAAGCGATTCCCCACCCGCGCCGACCTGGACCGGGCCGTTGCCGACCGCCCGGTGGTGCTGCGCCGCTCCGACGGCCATGCGCTGGTGGCCAACAGCGCCGCCCTGGCGCTGAGCGGGGTGACCAAGAATACGAAAGATCCGCAGGGTGGGCGCATCCTGCGCGGGGCCGACGGTGAGCCGGACGGCATGCTGGTCGATAACGCCCAGAATCTGGTGAGCGCGGGGATGCCCGCGCCGGACACCGCCATGACCCGGGAGGCCCTGGCGCAGGCCGGCAAGCTCTACGCCAGCCGGGGCTGGACCGGCTTGGACAATATGAGCGTCGCGGGCGGCGATCTGACCGTGCTGCAAGGCTTGGCGGCGGAGGGCGCGCTGCCGATCCGGGTAGACAACTTCATGGATCCGGCGTCGTCGGACGAGGTGTTGAAGCGCGGCCCGTTCGCCGATCCCACGGGCCGGGTGAGGGTGCGGGGCATCAAGCTCTATGCGGACGGCTCGCTGGGCTCACGCGGGGCGGCGTTGCTGGCGCCCTATGCCGACGCGCCGGAGACGTCGGGCCTGCTGGTCATGCAGCCGGAGGCCATGCGGCCCTATATGACCCGCGCGCTGGCAGTGGGCGCACAGGTAGCGACCCACGCGATCGGCGACCGGGGCAACCGGCTGACGCTGGACAGCTATGAGGCGGTGTTCGCCGGCAACCCGGCCATGGGCCGCGCGGCGCGCTGGCGCATCGAGCACGCCCAGATCCTGGCGCCGCAGGACCTGCCGCGCTTCGCCAAGATGGGGGTGATCGCCTCCATGCAGCCCAGCCATGCCATCGGCGACCTGTATTTCGCGCCGGCCCGCTTGGGCGAGGCGCGGCTGAAGGAAGGCTATGCCTGGCGCGACCTGCTGGATTCGGGGGCCATCATCTGCGCCGGCACCGATGCGCCGGTGGAGAAGGGCGATCCGCTGATCGAGTTCTATGCCGCCGTCAGCCGTCATTCTCTGGATGGGTTCGCGGGCGCGGACTGGCATCTGGAGGAGGTGGTGACCCGGTTCGAGGCGTTGCGCATGCTGACCTGGGCGCCCGCCTATGCGGTGTTCCGCGAGCGGGAGCTGGGCACGTTGGAGGTCGGCAAGTATGCCGACATCAGCGTCTTCTCGGTCGACCTGATGACCGCGCCCGTCGCGAAGATCCCCACCGCCCACGCCGTTCTGACCGTGGTCGAGGGCAGGGTGGTCTATGAAGCCCACTAACACCGCGGCGGCGCTTGCCTGAGGGCGAATCCCGCCCCACCTTCAATGTATGAGTGATCGCCCCTCCGGAACGGCTCCTGCCCGGCTGGTGGCGGTGCTCGGCCCCACCAATACCGGCAAGACCCACCTGGCCGTCGAGCGGATGCTGGGCCATCAGTCGGGCATGATCGGCCTGCCGCTGCGGCTGCTGGCGCGCGAGATCTATGACCGCATCTGCAAGCTGAAGTCGCCGCGCGAAGTGGCGCTGATCACCGGCGAAGAGAAGATCGTGCCCCCCCGGCCGCAGTATTTCGTCTGCACGGTGGAGGCCATGCCGCTGACCCGGGAGGTGGACTTCCTGGCGGTGGACGAGATCCAGCTCTGCGCCGATCCGGAGCGGGGCCACGTCTTCACCCACCGGCTGCTGCATGCGCGCGGCAAGCACGAGACCATGCTGCTGGGGGCGGGGACCATGGCGCCGCTGATCCGGCGGCTGTTGCCCAACGCCGAGATCGTCACGCGCGATCGGTTCTCGGCGCTGACCTATTCGGGGTCGAAGAAGCTGACGCGGTTGCCGCGCCGCTCGGCGGTGGTCGCCTTCTCGGCGGACGCGGTCTATGGCATCGCCGAACTGATCCGCCGCCAGCGGGGCGGGGCGGCGGTGGTGATGGGTAGCTTGAGCCCCCGCACCCGCAACGCGCAGGTCGCCCTCTACCAGTCCGGCGAGGTGGACTTCCTGGTGGCGACGGACGCCATCGGCATGGGCCTGAACATGGATGTCGACCATGTGGCCTTCGCGGGCCTGCGGAAATTCGACGGCAAGAAGACGCGCTGGCTGCTGCCCCAGGAGGTCGGCCAGATCGCCGGGCGGGCCGGGCGGTTCAAGCGCGACGGCACCTTTGGGGTTACCGGCGACTGTGAGGAGATGGACGAGCATCTGATCTCCGCCGTTGAGGAGCACCACTTCGGCGCGGTGACGGCGGCGGAGTGGCGTAATCCGAAGCTGGACTTCACCACCCTGGCGGCCCTGACCAAGTCGCTGCAGGCGACGCCGGAGCGCGAAGGGCTGAAGCTGTCGGCGGAGAGCCTGGATGAAATCATGCTGCGGCGGATGGCGCAGGACGCGGACGTCGCCCACCGCTGCCGCGACCGGGTGGCGTTGCAGACGCTGTGGGAGGTCTGCCAGACGCCGGACTTCAGGAAGCAGTCCAGCGAGGAGCATATGCGCCTGGTGCGCGGCCTGTTCGACCAGTTGACCGGTCGCGAGCACCGGGTGCCGGACGACTGGATGGCCGGCCAATTCAAGGGGCTGGACCGCACCGACGGCGAGATCGACACCCTGGCGAGCCGGTTGGCCTCGGTGCGCACCCTGGCCTATGTGGCCAACCGGCCGGACTGGCTGCGCGACGCGTCGGGCTGGATGGCGCAGACGCGGGGGCTGGAAGACCGGCTGTCGGACACCCTGCACGAGAAGCTGATGGCGCGGTTCATCGACCGGCGCACCAGCGTGCTGATGCGCCAGCTGGGCGAGAAGGCCGAGATGCTGGCCGGCGTGGCCGAGGATGGCGTGGTCACGGTCGAGGGCCATGAGGTGGGTGTGCTGAAGGGCGTCTCCTTCCAGCCGGCGCGCGCGGCGAGTTCGCTGGAGGAAAAGGCGTTGCGCGGCGCGGCCCAGCGGGCGGTGGGGCCGGAGATCGCGCGGCGTCTCGGCAGGATCGCGGGCGAGCCGGACGATGCGTTTTCGGTCAGCCCTGATGGCGTGATCCTGTGGCGCGGCGAGGCGGCCGGCGCCTTGGCCGGGCCGGCCGGCAAGGTCAGGCTCTATGGCGAACTGGGCCCGCCGCCGGCGCGGGAGCGGGCGGCGCGGCGGCTGGAGGCCTTCGTGGCGGCGGAGTTCGGCCGGCGATTGTATCCTCTGCGCAAGCTTGAGGCGGCCGTGGCGTCGGGCAAGGTGCGCGGCCTACCGAGAGGCATCGCCCACAGGATGCTGGAGGCGGGCGGACTGCTGGACCGGCGCTCGGTGGATGTCGACCTGAAGGCGCTGAGCCAGGCGGAGCGGCGCACCCTGAAGAGCCTGGGCGTGCGGATCGGCGCCTACAGTCTCTATCTGCCCGGTCTGCTGCGGCCCGAGGCCTTGTCGTTCGCCCAGGCGCTGGCCGGGGGCGGCTGGTCGCCGCCGTTGCAGGCCGTGAGCCTGTTGCCGGACCCCACGCCCTTGGCGCCGGCCCTGTCGGCGCGGGGCCTGCGCGCCGTGGGACGCCGGGCCGTGCCGGTGGAGCAGCTGGAGCGGCTGGACGGCCTGCTGCGCGCCAATCCGCGGCCGGGACAGGGGTCGGTGCTGCCCGACCCGGCCCGTGAAGAGCTGGGCTGGAGCGAGGCCGACACCGACGCCATCCTGCGCGGCCTGGGTTATGCGCCCACCGGCAGGCCCGTTCCCGGCGAGCCGCTGGTGTGGCGCCGCCGCGCGGGTTCTACCGCCCGCCAGGCCCCGGTCAGGCCGCCGCCGCCCAACTCGCCCTTCGCGGCGCTGGCCGGGTTCACCGCCCCCGCGCCCACGACCCCCTCCAAGCGTAAGCACCGTCCCCGCCACCGGGGCGGCCAGCGCAAGCCCGTTGCGCAATGAGCCCGGCGCCCGAATCGTCCGCCCCCGAGACCTCGGTGAGGGTGGACGTGTGGCTGTGGCGCGCGCGGTTCTTCAAGACCCGGTCCCTGGCGGCGAAATTCGTCGATGGGGGGCGGATGCATATGACGCGGGGGACCAGCGAGACCCGCCTCGACAAGTGCTCGCGGGCCATCAAGCCGGGCGACGGACTGGTCTTCGCGCTGGGTGGCCGGCTGATCGCCGTGAAGGTGGAAGCGCTGGGCGAGCGGCGCGGTCCGGCGCCGGAAGCGCGGGGTCTCTATTCGGCCTTGGAGAATTCCTCGGGGGCGGCGCCATTGACATCCGGCCCCGCGGACTGAAAAACACGCCCGCGCCGGACCACCAATGCGGGCGCGCGAACCTTCGAGACCTGCCTCAAGCCATGACCTACATCGTCACCGACGCCTGCGTAAAATGTAAGTTCATGGACTGCGTCGAGGTCTGTCCCGTCGACTGCTTCTACGAAGGCGAGAACTTCCTGGCGATCAGTCCGGACGAATGCATCGACTGCGGCGTCTGCGAGCCCGAATGCCCGGTCGACGCGATCAAGCCGGACACGGAAGACGAGCCCGACGGCAAGTGGCTGAAGGTCAATTCGGAATACGCCAAGGTGTGGCCAAACATCACGGTCAAGGGCAAGCCCCCGGAGGACGCTGAAGCCTTCGAGCGCGAGACCGGCAAGTTCGAGAAGTACTTCAGCGACAAGCCCGGGCGCGGCAACTAGGCCGTCACCGACTGGCGGTCATGAATCCCCACCGCTGGGGTTGGGTTGTCGCAAACCTTTCTTTGCGTTCATTTTTGTGATATTGTCGCTGTCGACGTGGCGGTTGTGGCTTGCCCAGACCGACACGCCTCATGTGAAGCGAATGCCGCACCAGCGGCCCGCCTACAAAAGGCGAAGGGTGTCCTAGAGGTCTTATCAAATCTGTCGGCTTGGCCCCGCGTCCTTCCGCGGACGGGGAGCCTTTTGCCGTCGGTGGATGGGACTTTCAGGCGTCAACAAGAGAAGGACGAGCGATGAGCAAGACCGGTCTGGAATTTTCCGTTGGCGATCACGTGGTGTACCCCGCCCATGGCGTGGGGACGATCAAGGCGGTCGAGACCCAGGAAGTGGCCGGCATGTCTCTCGAGGTCTACGTCATCACTTTCGATCATGAGAAGATGACCCTGCGCGTGCCGACCAAGAAGGCCGTCACCTCGGGCCTGCGTTCGCTGGCCGCCGGCAACACCGTGAGCCAGGCGCTGACCACCCTGAAGGGCCGCGCCCGCGTCAAGCGCACCATGTGGTCGCGCCGGGCCCAGGAATACGAAGCCAAGATCAACTCCGGCGACCTGATCTCCATCGCCGAAGTGGTGCGTGACCTGCACCGCGCCGACAACCAGCCGGAACAGTCCTACTCCGAGCGCCAGCTCTATGAGTCGGCCCTGGACCGCATGGCCCGCGAAGTCGCCGCCATCGAACGCATCGACCGCGAAGCCGCCATCGGCATTCTGACCAAGTCGCTGCAGAAGGCGGCTTAGGCTTAAGGCCTTTCGCCTGACGATTTGAAGCGCCCCGGCCTCACCGCCGGGGCGTTTTCTTTTGGCTGTTTTCACGTGGAGAGCGGGTCGCCGGCAATGTCGGGCGTGGGCGGAGTGCATTGCGTCCGGGTCGAGGCCGTGAGACCCAGGTCGCAATGAGGCGCGTGGGGGGCATGACATGGCGTTAGACACAGACAATCTTGCCGCCGTGGCGGCGCGCCTGCCGCCTGTCGATAGCGCGGCCCGCGGCCCAAGGCGCCATGGACGCAGCGCCCTGATGGCGATCATCATCGCGCTTCCAGTCGCGCTGCCCCTCTGTCTTGCGTTGAGTGGTTGCGGGCCGAGCTCACACAGCCCGCAACAGGTGCAAAGCGGTGGGCCTTCCGCGGATAGCGGCGGCGCCAATGAGCAGGAGAGCGCCGCCGATCCATCTCAGCTGACGGTGGGCGCCGAGGTAGAGTTCCAGACCGGCCCCGACATGCCCACCCACCATCGGGGCACGATCATAACGCCGCCCAAGGAAACCAGCCCCGGCTACACCCAGGCGCAGATCATGGCCGCGCCGAGCGCTGACTTTCCCCAGGATAACGGCGAGATCTGGGAACGGGTCGACCTAATCCGGCTGGTCAATGCCGCGCACGTGGATACGAAGCCGGCAGAGTGGTTCATGGGCCGTTGGAACCTCGCTGTCGCGGGCGCCACCGTCGACAATGCCCGGCCCGATGGTTACGTCTATCGCCAGGAAGAGGGCGGCGCGGGCCTCGGTCAGGCCTTGCAGGTCAATTCAGACGGAACCTACGTCTGGCAAATCCAACCCGGCGGCGCCCCGGTCAGCGGAAGCTGGCGCGCGGCCGATGCGAACGAACCCGGTGCGCGTATCGTGCTGCTGGCGGGCGAAGGTGGCAGTGACTGGACCGTCTACGTAAATTCCGTCCATGCGCCGGGCGATCACATCAAGCTTGTCGATGCGTCCGCGAGTGTCCGCTACGGAGCGCGGGCAAACTGACGTTGCCGGGGGGGCCTTGGCCACCCACATGCAACCTGAAATCGCCGAACGTGTGATCCGAGGCCGCCGCCGCCGCGTACGCCCCGGCACGGGGCATGGGATGTGTCATGGCGAGTACGGGTATCGATGCGGGCCTGGCGGGCGAACGGCGCTTCATGGCCAGGGCCATGGGGGCGCGCCTGTTGCCGGCCGACGAGGAGCGCTCCCTGGCCGTCCGCTGGCGCGACGGCGGCGACGAAGCCGCTCTGCATGAGCTGACCCACGCCTATATGCGGCTGGTGATCGCCCTGGCGCGGCGCTTCACACTCTATGGCCTGCCGATGGGCGACCTGGTGCAGGAGGGCGCGGTGGGCCTGATGCAGGCCGCCGCCCGCTTCGATCCGGAGCGCGAGGTGCGGTTTTCCACCTATGCCGGCTGGTGGGTGCGCGCGGCCATGCAGGACTATGTGCTGCGCAACTGGTCGATCGTGCGCACCGGCACCACGGCCTCGGGCAAGACGCTGTTCTTCAACCTGCGCCGGCTGCGCGCCCGGCTGGGCGACCTCGACGGGCGGCTGAGCCCGGCCGCCCGGGTGGCCATTGCGGCGGACCTCGGGGTGAGCGAAGACGACGTGGCGGCCATGGCCGCGCGGCTGTCGGCCGGTGACCGTTCGCTGAACGCACCCGTCGGCGAGGCGGCTGACATGAGCTGGGAGGACACCTTGGAGAGCGACGCGCCGCTGCAGGACGAGATCGTCATGGGGGTGCATGACGCCGCCGTGCGCGAAGGCGTGCTGGCCCGCGCGCTCACCGGGCTTAACCCCCGCGAGCTGGAGATCGTGCGCCGCCGGCGGCTGTCGGACGAGCCCGAGACCCTGGAGGTGATCGGCGCAAGGCTGGGCGTCTCCAAGGAGCGCGTGCGCCAGATCGAGGGCGCGGCCCTGGCCAAGATCAAGGCCGCCGTGGTGGCGGAGGTCGGCGATCCGGTGGAGGCCGGGATCGTCTAGGCGGCTTCCGGGACCGGCAAGGCGACCAGCGGCTTGGGTCCCTGCTTCAGTTCCCTGTCCAATACCTCCACGTCCAGGTCCTTTTCCCAGCGCGCGATGACCAGGGTCGCCACCCCATTGCCGACCAGATTGGTCAGCGCGCGGCACTCGCTCATGAAGCGGTCGACGCCGACCAGGATGGCCAGGGCCACGATGGGGATATCGGGGACCACGGCCAGGGTGGCGGCCAGGGTGATGAAGCCCGCGCCGGTGACGCCGCTGGCGCCCTTGGAGGTGAGCATGGCCACGCCCAGCAGGGTGGCCATCTGCACCCACGAGAGATGGGTGTTGGTCGCCTGGGCCAGGAAGAGGGTGGCCAGGGTCATGTAGATGTTGGTGCCGTCGAGGTTGAAGCTGTAGCCGGTGGGGATGACCAAGCCGACGGTGCCCTTGCCGGCGCCCAGCGTGACCAGCCGGCGCATCATCTGGGGCAGCACCGTCTCCGACGACGACGTGCCCAGCACGATCAGCAGTTCCTCGCGGATATAGGCCACGAAGCGGAAGATCGAGAAGCCGGACATCCGGGCGATGACGCCCAGCACCACCACCACGAAGAGGATGGAGGTCAGGTAGAAGGTGGCTACCAGGGCGCCCAGCTTCAGCAGCACCACCAGGCCGAACTTGCCGATGGTGAAGCCCATGGCCGCGAAGGCGCCGACCGGGGCCAGCTTCACCAGGATGTTGATGATGGAGAAGAAGAGCTCACCCGCCTTCTCGATGGTCTCGGCGACCTTCTCGCCCGCCACGCCCAGGCGCGAGCAGCCGAAGCCGGTGAGGATGGCGATCAGCAGCACCTGCAGCAGGTTGCCGTCGGCGAAGGGGGCCAGGAAGGTGTCGGGGATGATGTTGAGCAAGTAGTCGGTCAGGCTCTGGGCGTGGTGGGCCTTGGCCAGGTAGTCGGCGGCGATCTTGGGGTCGAGGGCGGCGACATTGGCGTTGAAGCCGCGGCCCGGCTGGACCAGCTCGCCGACCAGCAGGCCCACGCCGAGCGCCAGAGTCGAGACGACCTCGAAGTAGATCAGCGTCTTGGCGCCCACCCGCCCGAACCGGGCGAGGTCGCTCATGTGAGCCACGCCCACCGCCACGGTGCAGAAGATCACCGGGCCGATGATCATCTTGATCAGCTTGATGAAGCCGTCGCTCAGCGGTTTCAGCTGTACGCCGACCTCGGGCCACAGGGCGCCGACCAGCACGCCGAGCGCCACGGCGATCAACACCTGCACATAGATCAGCCGTAGCGGCCTGAAGACACCCAACGACGCACCCCCGATTTGCGGCGTCACGATAGAGGAGGGGCGGGCGATGTCGAGCAGTTGGCCACGCAGCATTGCGGCTGGCCGGACGGCGCGCATACTCTTGGACGATGAGCGACGAGGCTTCCTCCGACCCCGATCTGTCCGGTGTGTGGCATGGCTAGTACAGCTATGCCCGCCAGACGCTGGGGCCGGACTTTGTCGCCACCATCAGCGACGTGGGCGGCGTCATCATCGGTGAAGTCGAGGAAACGGGGAGGCAGGGCGCCGCGAAGGGACAGCCCCTCGTCGCGACAATCAGCGGCGCCAGGAACGGCCGCTCGGTATGGTTCACCAAGACCTATCTCAGGACCGCTCCCTATGTGGTCGCCTCGGGCTACACCGCGCGCATCTCCTACAGCGGCCACGTCAGCCCGGAAGCCGACGAGGTGGAAGGCAGCTGGATAATCCCGCTTGCCGGCTCAGGCCGCTTCCTGATGATCCGCAAGAGCGGCCCGGGGGAGGCCGTCAGCGTGGAGGTGCGGGAGTTGGTACCGGCTGGTGTCTGAACGAGTCTCTTCCCGTGCTGGCCCCAGGCCGCTATCACCCGCCCCATGCGACCCAGTAGCTCAGCCGGATAGAGCAGCGCTTTCCTAAAGCGGAGGTCGGGGGTTCGAGTCCCTCCTGGGTCGCCACTACCAACCACATCGCTTCTTTATGCGGCCCGCTGATAGGCCCGGTCTCCATCGCCGGAGCCTTTGCCGTGAACGCCCATACAGTCCCACCCGCCCCAACCGCCAAGACCGTGTCGGCGGCGCACAAGACCGGCTTCTGGGCCCTGGCCATCGGGTCGGTGGGAGTGGTGTTCGGCGATATCGGCACCAGCCCCCTCTATGCCTTCCGGCTGGCGCTGCAGCAGGCGGCGCATGGGCCGGTGGTGGCGGCGACCATCCTGGGCGTGGTGTCGCTGGCGCTGTGGGCGCTGATCCTGGTGGTCACGGTCAAATACGTCCTCTTCCTGATGCGGGCCGACAACGACGGGGAGGGCGGGGTGCTGTCGCTGATGGCGCTGGCCGAGCGGGCCACCGGGCGGCGCACCCGCGTGATCTTCTTCCTGGGGGTCTGCGGCGCGGCCCTGTTCTATGGCGACGCGGCCATTACCCCGGCCATCTCGGTGCTGTCGGCGGTGGAGGGGTTGACCACGGTGCCGGTGCTGGGCCCGCACATCACTCTGCCGATCATCCTGGGCGCCAGCCTGGTCATCCTGCTGGCCCTGTTCCTCGTGCAGTCGCGCGGCACGGCCAGGATCGCCACCTTCTTCGGGCCGATCATGTTGCTGTGGTTCGTGACCCTGGCGGGCCTGGGCCTGCTGCATCTGCCCGACGCGCCCGGCGTGCTGGCGGCGCTCAGCCCGACCTATGCGGTCAGTTTCCTGGTCCATCACGGGCTGGTCGGCTTCATGGTGCTGGGCTCGGTGTTCCTGACGGTGACGGGGGCGGAAGCGCTGTTCGCCGACATGGGGCATTTCGGCCGCTGGCCGATCCAGGCCTCGTGGCTGGCCTTCGCCCTGCCGTGCCTGGCGCTCAACTATCTGGGCCAGGGGGCGATGGCGCTGTCGGCGCTGAAGACCGCCCAGGCGGCGGGCCATCCGCTGGGCGACGTGGACTGGTTCTTCACCATGGCCCCGGAGGCGCTGCGCGTACCGTTGGTGCTACTGGCCATGGCCGCCACCATCATCGCCAGCCAGGCGGTGATCACCGGCGCCTTCTCCCTGACGCAACAGGCCATGCAGCTGGGCTTCCTGCCGCGCCTGACCATCCTCAACACCTCGGCGCGGCATGCGGGCCAGATCTACCTGCCGGCGGTGAACTGGATCCTGGCGATCGCGGTGGTCTTCCTGGTGGTGGTGTTCAAGCAGTCCTCCGCCCTGGGCGACGCCTACGGCCTGGCGGTGACGGGGACCATGGTGGTGACCACCTCCCTGGCCTTCATCGTGGCGCGGCGGCTGTGGAAGTGGCCGCTGTGGGGCGCGGTGGCCTTCGTCGCCCCGCTGCTGGCGCTCGACCTCACCTTCCTGGCCGCCAATGCGCTGAAGATCCCCACCGGCGGGTGGCTGCCGATCACCATCGCGGCCGTGCTGTTTGGGGTGATGGCGACCTGGGTCATGGGCACGGGCCTGGTGGCCGCCAAGCTGCGCGAGCAGGCCATCCCCCTGGCCGACGTCCTGCCCCGCATCAGCGGCCGCGCGCACCGGATCGCGGGGACGGCGGTCTTCCTGTCGTCGGCGCCGGAGCTGACCCCGGCGGCCCTGCTGCACAACCTCAAGCACAACCATGTGCTCCATGCCGACAACATCATCCTGACCGTGCGCACCCACCGCGAGCCGCGCGTGCCGGACGAGGAGCGGGTGCGCTTCGAGCGGATGGCGGAGAACTTCGGGGTGCTGACCCTCAACTACGGCTTCATGGAGCAGCCCAATGTGCCCCGGGCTCTGGTGCTGGCCCGCGCCCAGGGGCTGAAGCTCGACATCCTGGCGACGTCCTTCTTCCTGGGGCGGCGCAGCATGGTGCGCTCGCCGACCTCCAAGCTCAGCTTCCTGCAGTGGCGAATCTTCGCCTTCCTCAGTCGCAACAGTTCCGACCCCACGGTGTATTTCGCCATCCCGCCGGGACGGGTGGTGGAACTGGGGACCCAGGTCTCGGTCTGAGGCCGGCTGGGCCAAGGCGCCACCGCCATGCTATCGGGCGGGATGACCTTGCCGAGCGATACGACCTCCGCGCCCATCGGCCCAAAGCGTGACGCGCGCTGGGTGTTCCTGGGACCGCATGGCCTAAGGGCCGGGTGGGGCATCCTGCTCTTCCTGCTGCTGCTGGGGGCGGCTCAGTTCGCGGTGGTGATGTCGCTCTCGGCCACGGGGCTCAGCAGCGACGACCTTCACCGCGATCCGCAGAGCGCGCTAGGGACCATCACCGCGCTGGCGCCCGGCGTGGCGGCGGTGATCCTGGCCACCCTCGGCATCGCCCTGATCGAGCGGCGCCCGGCCCGGGACTACGGGTTGGGGCTCAAGGGCTTTTGGGTGCGCTTCGGCCTCGGACTGGCCGTGGGCGTGGGGCTGCTGGCGGCGCTGGTGGGCGCGTTGGCGGCGCTCGGGGCGCTGAAGTTCGACGCCGCCGTGCTGCAGGGCGGCGAGGCCTGGCGCCAGGGGGCGTTGTGGGCGGTGGCCTGTCTTATGATCGGGGCGGTGGAGGAACTGGTCATGCGGGGGTATCTGCTGGCCAAGCTGACCCGCTCGCTGGGCTTCCGCTGGGCGGCCATCATCACCTCGCTGCTGTTCGCCGCCGCCCACCTGACCAATGTCGGCGAGAGCATCGTGGGGCTGGTCTCGGTGCTGCTGGTCGGGCTGGTGCTGGCCTACAGCGTGGCCAGGACGGGTTCGTTGTGGTGGGCCGTCGGCTTCCACGGCGCCTGGAACTGGGGACAGTCCTACCTGTTCGGGGTCGGCGACAGCGGCTTCCAGAGCAAGGGCACGCTGTTCACCAGTCACCCGGCGGGGCCGGCCTGGCTGAGCGGCGGGACCACCGGGCCGGAGGGCAGTGTGCTGGTCATCCTGATCCTGGCGCTGGCGGGGCTGATCGTGTGGCGCCTTCCTGCTTCGCCGGAGGCTTCGCAGGACTGAGGCGTCTACGGGGCTTGGACGACGTAGCGGAATTGCGGCATGAGGGGCGATCACGCCGGAGACGCCGCCCGATGACCAGCCTGTTCGATCCGATGACCCTGACCCATGGCCCGGCCATGAAGAACCGCTTCATGCTGGCGCCGCTGACCAATCTGCAGAGCCACCCCGATGGGCGGATGTCGGAAGACGAGTTCAACTGGCTGACCCGCCGGGCGCAAGGCGGCTTTGGCCTGACCATGACCTGCGCGGCCCATGTGCAGGCGGTGGGCCAGGGCTTCCCGGGCCAGATGGGGGTGTTTTCCGATGACCACCTCGAAGGCCTGACGCGGCTGGCCACGGCCATCAAGGCGGCCGGCAGCCTGGCCTCGGTGCAGCTGCACCACGCGGGCAACCGCTCGCCGAAGGACCTGGTGGGCCAGCCGGTCTGTCCGTCCGATGACCTGGAGACCGGTGCGCGGGGGCTGAGCCTCGGCGAGGTCGAGGTGCTGATCGAGAGCTTCGTGGAGGCGGCGGTGCGCTCCGAACGCGCCGGGTTCGACGGGGTGGAGATCCACGGGGCCCACGGGTACATCCTGGCCCAGTTCCTGTCGTCGGACTTAAACCACCGCGAGGACCGCTATGGCGGCTCGCTGGAGAACCGCGCGCGGATCGTGCGCGAGATCATCGACGGGGTGCGGGCCCGCTGCCGCCCGGACTTCCAGGTCGGCCTGCGCCTGTCGCCGGAGCGGTTCGGGCTGAAGCTGGGCGAGATTATCGAGGTGGCCAAGGGTCTGCTGGGCGAGGCCAGGATCGACTTCCTCGACATGTCCCTGTGGGACGCCTGGAAGGAGCCGGTGGAGGAGGACTTCAAGGGCCGCACCCTGATGAGCTATTTCACCGAGCTGGAGCGGGGGAATGTGCGCCTGGGCGTGGCCGGCAAGATCAACACCGGGGCCAAGGCGGCCGAGGTGCTGGCGCTGGGCGCCGACTTCGCCGTCGTGGGCCGCGCGGCCATCCTGCACCACGACTTCCCGCAACGGGTCGAGGCCGATGCGGCCTTCATGCCGGTCGCGTTGCCGGTCACCCGCGACTACCTGCGCCAGGAAAGCCTGGGGCCGGCCTTCATCGACTATATGGCGGGCTGGCCGGGGTTCGTGGCGGTGGAAGAGGCCGTGGCTTAGGTCAGCGCCGGCCCTTACGCCCGCCGGCCATCTCTTCCAGCTTGCCCATCTCCCACAGGTCGTTGCGGCTGAAGTTGAGGTGGGGGCGAAGCGCGCGCAGGACGGCGCGGCCGATGCGCGCTTCCAGTTCGTGCAGCCGGGCGAAGGCCTGGCGGTCGGGTTCGCCGACGCCGCCGTCGCGGCCGGCCTCGCGCTCCAGCAGCACCTGCTCGGCGCGCATGATCCGCTCCGTCAGCGCGCCGATATAGTCGAAGATGTCGCCGGCCGAGGCCTTGCGGAAGCCCTTGGCCAGCCGCGCGATCTGGCGGCCCGACTCGCTGGCGGCGAAGCGACCGGAGCGGATCTCCTCCAGCGCATGGGCGTGGGTCTCGAAGTCGGCGGTCAGCCACAGGTGGGTGGCCTTTTCGCTGCGGGCGAAGACCAGGAACAGGGTCATCGGGATCAGCAGCAGGGCGCCCATCATCGCCAGCAGCGGCGCGTCGGGGAACTGGTTGAAGGTCCCGTGGATGGCGGCGGCGACGACCAGGCCGGGGATGTAGAGCAGCGGGTTGAAGCGGTAGGCGCCGGCCCGCCCGCCCGCCTGGCGCTCGGTGAACTCATGGGTGATGACCGCGAACAGCGACGCCGAGCCGCCGTGCATGATAGCGGTGCCGAGGCCCCGCACGATCCAGATGGTCAGGTTGGCGTGGGGATAGGTGTGGAGATAGAAGATGTTCTCCAGGATCGAGAACCCCGCCCCGACCGCGAAGCCGATGACGGCGGCGTCGAGCTTGAAGCCGATGCGGTTGAAGGCGAACAGGGCGATCAGGATCGAGGCCTTCAGCGCCTCCTCCACCATGGGCGCCATGTAGCGGCTGTAGTTGGAGCGCCCGATCGGCAGGCCGTCGAGCACATGGCCGTTGACGTTGTAGGCGGCGGCCGCCGCGATGGCGCCCAGGATCAGATAGAAGACCAGCGAACGGAAGCTGACCAGATCGAACATGTCGAAGTGGTCGAACAGCAGCAGGGCCACGACGACGGGCGTGAGCGCCACCGCGACCTTCAGGACAAACATCCAGTCCACTAGAGGATCTTCAGGCTGATCATCGTCTCGCTATGGCTCGTGCGGCCGTCTTCGAAGCCCTGAGCATAGCCTACCGAGAAGGTCATCGGCAGCCGGAAGGCGAAGGTGAAGTTCCAGTCGACCTGGAAGCCCGCCGTCTGCAGGTTGCGGTTGGGGCCGAAGGGCTGTTCCACCACCATGGCGCCGGCGAACACGGCCGGCCGCGCGGAATAGAGGAACAGGCCCGCGTTGCCGATGTTGGAAAAGCGCAGCGGCGGCAGGTTCCACTCCAGCGTGGTCTTGGCGAAGCGCCGCGCAGCAATGCCGTTGATCTCGAAGCCCGGGAAGCTGTCGAATTCGCGGTAGCGCTTCACCTCGCCGTCATCGACGTAGTTGTTGCCGAAGGACCCGAGATAGAGGGCGCTGAGCGGATTGGTGCGGTCGCCGTCGGCGGCCCCGGCGGCGGTGTAGAGCCAGACCGAGGAGTTGTGCAGGGCCAAGGGGAAGCCGAAGTCGACGTTGCCCCAGACCTTGGGGAAGGCCTGCGCGCTCGACATGTCGTCCTGGAAGGTCACCGCCCAGCCCAGGCCCTTCTCATGGTCCACGCCGCCGAGCGACTTGGTGAAGTTGGTGTATTTCACGCCCATGTCCACGCTCTGCAGCGAGGCGGAGGTGGCGGCCACGTTCTGGGCCCCGGGCAGGGTGTCGAGCCCGCTGTAGGCGGCGACGTCGGCGAAGAAGTCGAGCTGGCGCGGTGGGTCGTAGATGAAGGACTTGTGATAGCCGACGATCAGGGCGTCGCCTTTTCGGCTGCGCTCCGTGGGGCCGAACAGGTCATAGAAGTCGGCGTCGTTGTGCCAGTAGCGGACCTTCCAGCTCAGCGCATGATAGCGGATGTCGGCGTGCCAGCGCTCGTTGTAGGGCAGGTGGCCATAGGGCGAATAGGTCAGGGTCGCGGTCAGCTGGCTGAACTGCATCGGGTCTTCGAAGATGGCGTGCCAGCCGACGGTGGCGGTGCCCTTGTAGCCCTCGATGACCGGATAGGCGGAGCCCAGCTTCATTTCCTTGCGCGGCACATAGGGGCCACGGTTGGTGATCATGGAGTCGAGCGGCACGGAGGCCGGCGAGCCCACCGCCCAGGTCTTCACGACCGGATGCTTGGCGACGATCTCCGCGCCCAGGAACTTGATCGCGCCCAGGTCGTCGAGGGGCTTGGGATCGAAGCGCACGGGGGCGAAGCCCTGGCCGGTGAACTGATAGGCGATCAGCTTGCCGTTGGCCTGGGGGATGGGGCGGAAGAAGCCGGTGGTGGCGTTGGAGACGGCCTCCACCTTCTGGGTGGCCAGCTCGTAGCGGTAGATGTTGGACACGCCGGTGTAGTAGGCGCTGCCGTAGAGGTATTTGCCGTCCGGCGAGAAGACGAAGCTTTCGGGCGCGGAGGCGCCCAGCTTGAACTGGGACACCGGCTGGACCTCGCCGGCCCTCAGGTCATCGATGTTGTAGACCACCACCGACTGGTCGCCGTTGATCTCGCCGTAGCTGGTCGACAGCTGTTTGCCGTCGGGCGAGATGTCGAGGTCGAACAGGATGGTGCCGTAGTCGAAGGTGTGGATCTGGTTCCAGCTGGTGTAGGGCGCGGGCAGGCGCACCAGGGTGACCACGCCGTTCAGATGCCTCAAGCCCCAGATCGACTTGTCCTGCGGGTCGAAGACGATGTCGCCGATGCGCCCGTCCTTGATCAGCATCTTCTGTTTGCCGCTGGCCACATCGACCTGCATCAGGTCGCGGTAGGCGTAGTTGTCGGCGGTGTACCAGGCGGTGTTGCTCGCCGGGTCGTAGGCCAGCGAGGTCACCCGGTAGAGCATGGCGCCCTTGATATCGACCAGCTTGCGGATCTGGCCGGTCTCCAGCGACAGCACGCCCACGTGGCCGATGACGCCCGGATAGCGGAAGGCGCCGATCAGGCTGTTGGTCTTGGGATCATAGAAGGTGCGCGACACCGACCCCAGCGCCTGGGGCGTCAGCTTCTCCACCGGCGTGGTCGGATATTTCGACAGCGCCGCCAGGTTTTCCTTCTGGAAGCTGTGCTCGAAGACGATCCAGTCCTGCCAGGCCTCATCGAGCGGCTTGCCGAACACAGCCGCGAACTGATCGGCGTAGTTGGCCTTGCTGTCGGGCCCGCGTTTCAGCCACTCGACCACCATCTCGGGCGAATAGTGATAGGCCAGATAGCTGAAGAAGCGGGTGCCGTAGAGGTATTCGTTGACCCCCACCTGGAAGTCGATCTGGGTGCCTTCGGATTCCAGGCCCAGCGGCGAATAGAGCTTGGCGCCGTCCTGGACCTTGGCGCGAAAGACCATCTCGTCATAGGCGCCCTGGGCGCGGCCGAAGCCGCCGGCCATCCAGGTTTCCATGAAGACGGCGCTGCCTTCCAGATACCAGCGCGGCACGTTCACGCGCGGGGTGGTCAGGTAGTTGTAGAGGATGGTCTCGGGATGGTCCTGCAGGGCCATCGGCTTGCCGCCGAAGGCGTGGCGCCAGAAGGCGTCGCGCTCATTCCACATGTCCATGGTCGCCACGTGCGTCTGCTCGTGGTTCATCAGGGTGAAGAAGCGTTCGCCGGCGCTGAAGGTCTCGAAGGTCAGGCTGAGCGGGGCGATGTCGATCAGCAGGGCGTTGTTGGGCGAGGAGCGCGCCGCGGCGTTGCCGTAGTCGCCGAAGTCCTTCAGCAGCACCGTGGTCTTGTCCCACGGCTCCCAGCCGAACACCCGCTTTTGGAACACCATGGCGTTCTCGAAGCTGCGGGCGATGTAGGGGGTGAGGTAGGTCTCGGTGGGGTCGAAATAGAGCAGTGACAGGTCGGCCGTTTCCAGCTTGGTCAGCGGAATGCCGGGGTCGAGGCCGGGGGTCTGGGCCGGAGGCTTGGGCTGGGGCGGCGCGGGTTCGGTGGGAACCTGGGCGGTGGAGCTGTCGAGCTTGCTCTCGGGCGGCGGCGTGGAGGGCGCGGGGGCCTCGGCGGCGGGTGTCGGCGGGGGCGCTTCCTGGGCCAGGGCAGGTCCGCAGAAAGCAGATCCGGCCAGGGCGCCCGCAAGCGCCGTCAAACCCAAGACTGCCGACCGCATGAACGCCCCCAGAAATCCGCCTCCGATCCATCCCCCGAATCGGCCGTCCGTCAACGCGGCGGGAGCACGGCCCCCGCCGGCTGAGCGGTAGTGTCTAGCTGGCGTTCAACGCCTTGGAGAAGCCCGGGTCCGCCAGCATGGCGGCGAAAGCCGGGTTGGAGGCCAGGACCGCGAAGGCCGGTTGGCTGGCCATCGCCTGGAAGGCCTGGGCGTTGTGGGCCAGACCGGCCATGGCGGCCGGGTTGGCGGCCAGGGCCGCGAAGGCCTGGGGCGCCTGGGCCATCGCCGCGAAAGCCTGCGGGTTGGCGGCCATCGCCTGGAAGGCCTGGGCGTTGAAGTTGGCGCCCATCGCATTGCCGGTCATGGCTTGCGACGACATCGCCTGCGACGCCGCCAGGGTGGCCTGGAAGGCGTAGGCGGCGCGGGCCGCCGCCGCGAAGGCCTGCGGGTTGGCGGCCAGCGCCTGGAAGGCGTTGGCGTTGGCGGCGAGCGCCTGGAAGGCCTGAGCCGAGGCCATCTGGGCGAAGGCCTGCGGGTTGGCCGCCAGGGCCTGGAAGGCCTGGGCGTTCTGGCCGAGGGCCGCGAAGGCCTGCGGGTTTGAGGTCAGGGCCGACATGGCCTGAGCGTCGCGCGCCAGGGCCTGGAAGGCCTGGGCGTGACCGGCCATCGCCGGCATGGCCGACGGGTTGGCGGCGGCGGCGGCGAAGGCCTGCGGGTTGGACGAGAACTGCGCGAAGGCGTTCGGGTTCTTGGCCATCACCGCGAAGGCTTGCGGGTGGGCCGCCATGGCCGCGAAGGCCTGCGGCGCGCGGGCCATGGCCGCGAAGGCCTGGGGCTGTTGCGCCATCACCGAGAAGGCCTGGGCGTTGACGCCAAGGGCCGCGAAGCTCTGGGCGTTCATGCCGGCGGCCGCGCCTTGGGCCTGGAAGGCCTCGGCGCTCTTGGCGGCGGCCTGGAAGGCGGCCGGGTTGGCGGCCAGGGCCTGGAAGGCCTGAGGCGCGCGGGCCATGGCTTCGAAGGCCTGGGCGCTGGCGGCGGCGCGGAAGGCCTGGGCGTCACCGGCCAGGGCCTGGAAGGCGGCGGCGGCGCGGCTCATGGCGTCGAAGGCCTGGGCGTCGGAGGACAGGGCCGCCATCGCCTGCGAGTCGCGCGCCAGGGCCTGGAAGGCCTGGGCGTGGCCGGCCATGGCGGGCATGGCGGCCGGGTTGGCGGCGGCGGCCGCGAAGGCCTGCGGGTTGCCGGCGAACTGGGCGAAGGCCTGGGGCGCGCGGGCCATGGCCTCGAAGGCTTCAGGATATTTGGCCATCGCCGCGAAGGCCTGCGGGTGGGCCGCCATGGCCGAGAAGGCCTGGGGCTGCTTGGCGAAGGCCGCGAAGGCCTGCGGGTTCTGGGCCATGGCCGAGAAGGCCTGGGCGTTACTGGCATTGGCCGCGCCGGACTGAGCCTGGAAGGCGTTGGCGCCGCGCGCCAGGGCCGCGAAGGCCTGCGGATCCTTGGCCAGGGCCGCGAAGGCCTTGGGGTTCTGGGCCATGGCGGCCATGGCCTGCGGGTTTTGGGCGAGCGCCATGAAGTTGGCGTCGGTGGCCATGGCCCGGAAGCTGGGGTTCTTGACCATCAGCTCGAAGGCGTCGGTCTGCATCAGCAGCGGCACGGTGTTGTCGCCGAGGTCGACGTCGCTGGCCGACACCTGGGCGGAGCGGTAGCGCTCGGCCGGCGCGATGGTGCCGGAGACGTTGCCCTTTGGCGGGAAGTATTTGCCGGCCATGTAGGCGCCGCCGCCGATGACGACGATGCCGGCGAAGGCGACGATCATGCGGGAATTGTTGGATAGCTTCGTAGCCATGGTGCGATTGCCCCCTTGGCGCTTACAGACGCGTAAGCCCATTCACCTGAAAGCGTGACCTTCACGCCACAGTCGGCGAGAATGTGATGGGTGAACGGCGTTAGGTCAAGTTTCGTAGCCTGACGCGGGAACTAAACGGGCGTTTCATGCCCGATAATTGGGCTCATGCTCAGGCGCGTGGCGCCGGGCCCACGACCTGCCCATCCTCCTTGGTGAAGCTGTCGGGCGCGCGCTCGAGAAGCGCGAACACCGCCTGCGATGGGCGGCACAGCTTCACTCCCTTCGGCGTGACCACCACGGGACGGTTCACGAGGATCGGCTGGGCGGCCATGGCCTG
This sequence comes from Caulobacter sp., assembly GCA_028291055.1. Taxonomy (GTDB): domain Bacteria; phylum Pseudomonadota; class Alphaproteobacteria; order Caulobacterales; family Caulobacteraceae; genus Caulobacter. The sequence continues at coordinate 43,002 of JAQGIP010000040.1, read as the reverse complement.
AAGAATCACCGCGTCGCCCGCGTCGGGGTCCAGCAGGCCCAGCGATTCGGCTGCCGTGCCCTTGGCGCGCAGCCAGTCGCGGGGGCGCACGCCGGCGGCGGCCGTCAGGCCGCGCAGCCGTTCCACGCTCCAGCCGGCCGTGAGGTACTCGATGACGGTGGGCGCGTAGCCGGCGGCCTCGATCATGGCCAGGGTGTTGCGCGAGGTTGCGCAGGCGGGGTTGTGAAAAATTGTGACGGGGAAGGGGTCGCTCACGGGTGGTTGGCCAATTTCGCCGCCAGCCGCTGGACCGCCGGGCCGCGCTCGTACCAGCCCTTGGACGCATTCACGATCGCCACCACCGACAGCATGACCGGCACCTCGATCAGCACGCCGACCACGGTGGCCAGGGCCGCGCCGGAGGTGAAGCCGAACAGGCTGATGGCGGCGGCGACGGCGAGCTCGAAGAAGTTGCTGGCCCCGATCAGGGCCGAGGGCCCGGCCACGCAATGGGCCTCGCCGGTCATCCGGTTCAGCAGATAGGCGAGCGCGGAATTGAAATAGACCTGGATCAGGATGGGCACGGCCAGGATGGCGATCACCGCCGGCTGGCGAAGGATCTGCTCGCCCTGGAAGCCGAACAGCAGCACCAGGGTGGCCAGCAGCGCGGTCAGCGACAGCGGCCCGATGCGGGTCAGCAGGCGATCCAGGGCGCCCTCGCCGGCCCGCAGCAGCAGGGCGCGCAGGACCTGGGCCGCCACCACGGGCACGACGATGTAGAGGGCCACCGACAGCAGCAGCGTCTGCCACGGCACGGTGATGGCCGACAGGCCCAGCAGCAGGCCGACGATGGGGGCGAAGGCCACGATCATGATGGCGTCGTTGACCGCCACCTGGCTCAACGTGAAATGGGGCTCGCCGCGGGTCAGGTTGGACCACACGAAGACCATGGCGGTGCAGGGCGCGGCGGCCAGCAGGATCAGCCCGGCCACATAGCTGTTGATCTCGCCGGCCGGCAGCCAGGGCCGGAACACCCCGCCGATGAAGACCGCCGCCAGCAGGGCCATGGAGAAGGGCTTCACCGCCCAGTTGACGAACAGGGTGACCCCGATGCCGCGCCAGTGGCGGCCGACCTGGGCCAGGGCGGCGAAGTCCACCTTCATCAGCATCGGGATGATCATCAGCCAGATCAGCCCCGCCACCGGCAGGTTGACCCGGGCCACCTGCGCCGCGCCGATGGCCTGGAAGGCCGGGCCGAAGAGATGCCCGAGCGCGACGCCGGCCACGATGCAGAGCGCCACCCAGAGCGTCAGGAACCGTTCGAACAGGTTCATGGTCAGGCCGGTTCGCAGCAGGCGGCGCGGTTGGCGATGCCGGCCAGGGGCGCGCAGATGGCTGCGTCCCCGCCGCAGCAGTCCTCCATCAGGAAGGCCAGCAGGCCGCTCATCGCGTCATAGGCGGCGGCATAGATGATCGAGCGGCCCTCGCGGCGCGAGGTGACCAGGCCCGCATGGCTGAGGATGTTGAGGCTGGCCGACAGGGTGTTGGGCAGGGTGTCGGCGGCGCGGGCGATGTCGCCGGCGGCCAGGCCTTCAGGCCCGGCGCGCACCAGCATGCGGAAGATCTCCAGCCGACCCTGATGGGCCAGGGCGGACAGGGCGGCGACGGCGGCTTGTGATTCCATAGTTCCAGAATGTTGGAAATATGATGCCGCGCCAAGCGAAGGTTTGATGACGGGATAGCGGAAGCGGAGGGAGGACTAGCGCCGCCCCCAGCCCGACGGCGGAGCGCTTTCGAGCCGGCTTTCGGGAATCAGCGCGCGCATGCGGCGGGTGAAGCTGCGCAGCGCCACCTCGTTCTTGCTGAGCGGGCCCATGCCGTAGCTGGAGGAGGCCATGCCGGCCTGAACGCGTTCGATCAGGGTCTTGTCCTCGATGTTGACCTGGCGGTTCACGCGCCAGTTCAGATAGCGCGCGGCGCGCATCTCGCGCCGGTCGTCGGGCAGGACGTAGGCGATCTCGCGCAGCACCGTGCGGGTGGGGCTGACAGGCAGGAACTGCATGAAGTCGATCTGGTCGGGATAGACGTCGAAGGCCACGTTCGGCCACAGCTTGAAATAGGTCCACAGCTGCTTGCGGTCGTCCGGCAGGTGGGCGACATCGGGCAGGAAGGCCTGGTAGCGGCGCTCCGACCAGTTGTCCGACGGGCTTTGGCGCAGCCGGCCCCACATCTTGTCGGCCCAGGGGGCGGCCTCCAGGCCATAGCTGGCCCCGAACAGCCGGGTCAGGCCGGGGTGGGCCACGGTGATGTGCAGGCTGTCGGAATAGTTGTCGGAGACGTTCTTCCAGTTCACCTCGCGCTCGCGCAGGGTGACGCGGCCGAGCGGTTGAAGCTCCTCCATGCGGTAGTGTTCGAGTTCGGCGTGATAGGGCCCCAGCATCTCGCGCACGCTGGGCAGGCCGGGCTCCAGGCGGATGAAGATGAAGCCCAGGCAGACCTCGTGCTCGACGGCCTTCAGGCCATGCCGGCTCGGGTGAAAGTCCTCGAAGGCCTTGCGGTTGGGCACGCCGGCCAGCCGGCCTTCCAGGTCATAGCTCCAGGCGTGGTAGGGGCAGGTCAGCCGCTGGCCGCAATTGCCCTTCGGCCCATCCACCACCCGCGAGGCGCGGTGGCGGCAGACGTTGTGGAAGGCGCGCACGGCCCGGTCCTCGCCGCGCACCACCACGATGCTCTCGCCCAGATATTCCAGGGTGTGGAAGTCGCCCGGCTCGGGGATGTCGGACAGGTGGCACACGATCTGCCAGGAGGGCCTGAACACGGCGGCCTTCTCGGCCTCCAGATAGTCGGCGTCATGATAGATCCAGCCGGGCAGGCCCAACCCTTCCTGGGAGGCGGACTCCTGGTCCAGGTCAGGGTGCAACGGGCTGACGGCGCTCATGGAGAGAGCCTAGCGCAAAATGCCCCGGTGGCTATCCCGCTGAGCGCAGGGCAGGGCTCGGGCCGAGACGGGCCTGATCCAGCAGTTGGCCGACGAGGGCCAGCAGTTCGCCCTGGCGCACGGGCTTGGAGAGGGTGGCGTTGGCGCCCAGGGCCGAGGCCAGGCGCAGCAGGTCGCCGGCGGGCTGGTGTTTGGCGCCGGCGGAGATGGCGATCACCGGAGTGGCGGGGCGCTTCCTGCGGATGGTCATGATGCTTTCGACGCCGTCCATCTCCGGCATCAGCATGTCGGTGATGATCAGGTCCACGGGGGCCACGTCGAGGGTGGCCATGCCGGCCGCGCCGTCCTCGGCCTCGAGCACCGTATAGCCGGCGCCCATCAGGATTTCCCCGGCGATGGCCCGCATCAGCGGATCGTCGTCGATGACCAGGATGGTGGCGGACGGCATCGGTGTTCCAGGCTCCGGGGCGAAAACACCATCTAGAGGGCGTAAGATGGCCGCCCTGTTAACGTGACCCGTAACGGGGCGCCTTTCAGGAAACCTCGTTTGCCGAGCCCCCTGCGGCGGGCGTAGCGTCACGCTCAAGCTGGCCGGCGCATCTGGCGTCAGAGCCGCACCCTGGAGGGACATCATGCGCTTCTCATCCTTCGCGCCGAAGTTTTCGGGCGCCATCGCCGGCCTGACCCTGGCCGCCGTGGCCGCCACCGCCTTCGCCGCCGGCTCCTTCATCGACGCGGCCGTGGCCGACAAGGCCCGCCCCGCCGCCGACACCGAGCGCGACGCCGCGCGCAAGCCCGCCGAGATGCTGAAGTTCTCCGGCGTGAAGCCCGGCGACACGGTGATCGAGCTGCTGCCCGGGGGCGGCTATTTCACCCGGCTGTTCTCCAAGGCCGTGGGGCCCAAGGGGGTGGTCTATGCCGCCGTGCCGCCCGCCGGCCCGGAGGACGCCCAGGTGAAGGGGGCCGCGGCCATCGTCGCCGACCCCAACTATTCGAACGTGAAGATGATCCAGATGACCCCGGACGGCTACGCCTCGGTCAAGGGCGCCGACATCCTGTGGACCTCGCAGAACTATCACGACCTCTATCTGACCCGGGTGAAGCTCGACACGGCGGCCTATGACAAGCTGCTGTTCAGCGCCATCAAGCCGGGTGGTGTGCTGATCGTGGTCGATCACGTAGCGGCGGCGGGCTCTCCCGTGGTGGCCACCGCCGACGCCCTGCACCGCATCGATCCGGCGGCGGCCAAGGCGGCGCTGGTGGCGGCCGGCTTCGTCTATGTCGGCGAGAGCAAGGTGCTGGCCAACCCCGCCGACGACCACACCAAGAACGTTTTCGACCCGGCGATCCGGGGGCATACGGACCAATTCGCCTACAAGTTCCGGCGCCCCTAATGCCACTTCACGTTCATCCTTCCCCCGCCGGGGGAAGGGTGACGATAGGCCGCAACCGCCGGGGGTTTGTTGGGGCCGCCCCCGAGTCGGGCTGCCATAAGACGGGCGTTGGGTTGGTTAATACGCATGTCCGAGGGTTCGCCGATGCAGACGGTCGTGGTTTCCGAGATTGCGGACGGCTGGCGCGTAGAGCATGCCGGCGACAGCCATGAGTTCCCCGGCCCGGCGGAGGCCTATCGCGCGGGCCTGGCGCGCATGGACAGCCTGGAGAGCGAGGGCCGCCGCGCCCAGCTGCTGATGGTCACCGGCCTGGAGGGCGGCGCGCGCAACTATGAGGCCTTCACCCGGCTGGGCGACTGACGTATGACCTGCCCGGCGGCGCGCGCAACGCTCCGCTGTCTGAAGTTTAACGCCCCGCGCGGCGCCGCCGCGTGCTAGGGTGCGTTTCGTTACCTACCGGAGTTTTTTTCCCATGAGCAGCAAACCCACACCCCGCGTGGGCGGTCCCAACATCGCGGACCTGCGCGCCGCCGTGGCGCGCGCCCTGGAAGACGGCTCCAACATCGCCGACCTGCGCCTGCGCCTGACGCGCCGCCAGGAAGCCGACATCAAGCGCAGCACCGAGGTGAGCCTCGATGAAGTCAGCTTCGCCAACGGCGAGATGCGCTTCCTGGGCGTCAAGGTCCTGGCCGGCCACATCCCGGAAAGCTTCCTCGACCTGAACGGCGCCGAGACCGAAGCCGCCGAGATCGCCGCCGCCGAAGCCCTGGCCGCGATGCCGGTGAAGAAGAAGAAGGCCCCGGCCAAGAAGAAGGTCGTGGCGGCGGCGGCGGCTTAAGCCCCGCTACCCTTTCGACAGCTCCACCGCGCACGACCCGGCCACGTCGTCCAGCTTGCTGGGCGGAACCTGTCGTGGATCGCGCGGGGTGCTGACCCCAGGGCCTAGGACGCGCCCTGAAAGCGCGGCGGCAGGAGGTCTTTGAGCTTCCAGCGCACCGTACAGACTTCCACGAACCGCACCGCGTCAGCCGCCGTCTCGGCGGCGTCGGGTTCGCTGACGCCTTCGATCAGCCCATAGTCGGCCGTCATTCGATCCGACAGAGCGTGGCTCAAAAGCCTCCCGGCCTCACCCAGGTCGCCTGGCTCGTCCCGCACGAGCTTCCCGAAATGTTCAAGGACGTGCTCATGGCTCTTGGGAACGTCCTTGCGCTTGCCCACGCCCCCGGCCGCGAACAGCGCGGCGGCCGCGCAGTGATACATTGCGTAGTAGGCGGAATGCACACAGGCGTTGGGAGCCTGGCCAAAGGCCGCCAGCCGTTCGGCTTCCCGAAGATGGATGATCGCCTGTTGATATTCTGCCGCCGCCCGTTCCTTCTGTTCCGGTGGGGTCAGGGGGCGTGGCGGCTCCTTGCGAGGCGCGTTCGCGTGCTTCTTCTTCGGCGGATGCTGTCGGCGGCCTTCCGGCAACAGACCGCCACGCCTTCCCGCGCGATGCCCGACGCCAGCGGAGTCTCGTCCGACGCCTCCAGCAGGTGGCTCGCGATCGACACGGGCCTTATGTGAATCCCGGCCAGAATGTGCTCGTAGGCGGCGTCGGCGAGGGCGTGGTCCACGGGCCGGCGCACCGTGAGATCGTCGATGAAGACGGCCACATCGTAGTCCGATGCGCGCTCGGCGTCTCCACGCGCCCGCGAGCCGAACAAGACGACGCCGCGAACACGTCCAGGGAAGAGGTCTTCAACTTCCTTGCGAAAGGCGCGCAGATGCCGCGCCGCTCTGGCGGCCACCCGGCTGTCGAGGTCGCGATCCATGACCGAACTCATCCGATGAGACTACAGGCGTAGGGGGCGCCGTTCAACGCCGCGGCTGCGCCGGGTCGGGACCCTGGGGTTGTGATGGCGGTCATCGGGACGGAAACGCCGGTTTCCGGGATCTCCAGGGTGATGTCGTCGCCCCAGTTGCTGGCATAGCTGTCGGCGGGACGGGCGGGCGGGATCGACATCGCCTCGACCAGCAGGCCGTGCGCGCTGTGGGCCCGCCACAGCCAGCCCCCCGCCACCGCCACGGCCGCCAGCGCGCCCACCAGGATCAGCGCCTGCATGGCGCCGCGCATGCGGTCGCTCCAGCGGCGCCAGCGCAGATGGGCCTGATGCAGCGGGCGGTCCTCGTCCAGGTCCTCGATCCGGCGGCGGGCCAGTTCGGCGTGATGGGTCAGGAAGGCCTCGGCGGCCGGACCGTGCAGGCCGCCGCCCACCTTGGGGGATAGCGTCAGCGTCCGCCAAACCCGCGCTCCATGCTCGCCCCGAGCTTAGCCATGGCCGCGCCGTTGGAAAGGGTTCGGAACGGCCCCGCGCGGACGGCGTTGTTTTGCCGAACATCAGTCCCAGACAGGAGTTTTCCCATGAGCACCAACCGCATCGAAGGCGCCGCCAAGAAGGCCGTCGGGTCCGTCAAGGAGGGCGTCGGCAAGGCCACCAACAACGACAAGCTGGTCGCCGAAGGCGCGACTGAACGCGCCGCGGGCGCGGCCCAGAACGCGGTGGGCAAGGCCCAGGACAAGGTCGGCAACGCGCTTAAGCACTAGCTTAAACGCCTGGACACATCGAGCGGGCCCCGCCGGCGACGGCGGGGCCCGTTTGCGTTGAACACCCGCCAGGCCGGAACAGCGCCATCCCCCACACGTTGATGGCGCCAGAGGCACTGGAAAGGACCACCCCATGAGCAGCAACCGGATCGAAGGCGCCGCCAAGAAGGCCGCCGGCGCCGTCAAGCAGACGCTCGGCAAGGTCACCGGCAATTCCACGCTGGAAGCCAGAGGCGCGGCCGAAAGGGCCGTGGGCGCCGCCCAGAATGCGCTGGGCAAGGCCCAGGACAAGCTCGGCGCGACGATCAAGCGCTAGACGCCGAAGCCCTTCCACTGAGCGGGCCCTGCCGGAAATGGCGGGGCCCGTTTGCGTTTGGCGTCGACGCCCACGCCCCCTTGGCCTGCTCCGCCCCACCGGGCATGGTGGTTCAAACGGCCGTATGAGCCGCCGCCTCAAGAAGCCTGGGAGCGCCTATGCCGTTCAAGCGCGTGCTGATCGCCAACCGGGGCGAGATCGCCATCCGGCTCAGTCGCGCGGCGGCGGACCTCGGCATCCAGGCGGTGGCGGTGCACAGCCAGGACGACTTAGGCTCGCTGCATGTGAAGGCGGCGGATGAGGCGGTGGCGCTCAGCGGTTCTGGCGCCAAGGCCTATCTCGACATCGAGGCCGTGATGGCGGCGGCCATGGGCGCGGGCTGTGACGCCCTGCACCCCGGCTACGGCTTCCTGTCGGAGAACGCGGCCCTGGCGCGGGCCTGCGCGGCGGCGGGGATCACCTTCGTTGGCCCCTCGCCCGAGGTGCTGGAGACGTTCGGCGACAAGGCCAGGGCTCGCGCGCTGGCCCAGGCCCAGGGCGTGCCCGTGCTGGCCGGCACGGGGCCGATCGACGCCGCCGAGGCTCACGTCTTCTTCGCCGACCATGGGGCCATGATGCTCAAGGCGGTGGCCGGCGGCGGCGGGCGGGGCATGCGCGCGGTGCGCCATGCCGAGGAGATCGACGCGGCCCATGCGGCCTGTGCGCGGGAAGCCGAGGGCGCGTTCGGCGACGGCCGCGTCTATGCCGAGCGGCTGATCGAACACGCCCGCCACATCGAGGTGCAGATCGCCGGCGACGGATCGCGCGCCTTCGCCGTGGGCGACCGCGACTGCTCCATCCAGCGCCGCCATCAGAAGATCGTGGAGATCGCGCCGGCCACGCTCACCCGCGCCCAACGCGGCGAGCTCAGCCATGCGGCCGAAAAGCTGACCCAGGCGGTGAACTACCGCACGCTGGGCACCGTGGAATTCCTGCTGGATACGGAGCGGGGCGACTTCGCCTTCATCGAGACCAACGCCCGGCTGCAGGTGGAGCACACCATCACCGAGGAGGTGACGGGCGTGGACCTGGTCGTCGCCCAGTTCCGGCTGGCGGCGGGCCAGAGCCTGGCGGAGGTCGGCCTGTTCGCCGAACCGCCCGTGACGCGCGGGTATGCCGTGCAGGCGCGGGTCAACCTGGAGACCATGGACGCGGCGGGCCAGACCCTCCCCAGCGGCGGGCTGCTGTCGGCCTATGAAGCGCCCAGCGGGCCCGGCGTGCGGGTCGACGGCTATGGCTACGCCGGCTACCTGACCAGCCCCAACTACGACAGCCTGCTGGCCAAGGTGATCGGGCGCGGCGACACCCTCGCCGCCGCCGCCGGGCGCACGGCCCGCGCCCTGGCCGAGTTCCGCATCGAAGGCGCGGAGACCAACATCGGCCTGCTGCGCGCCATCCTGGGCCACCCCGCCGTGCAGGCGGGCGAGACCGACACCGACTGGCTGGGCCATCACGCCCAGACCCTGGTGGCGGAGGCCGCGAGCTTCACCCCGCGCGGCTTCGGCGAAACGGGCGCGGCCGCCAAGGCCGTCACCTTCGAGACGCTGGAGGGCGCGGTGGCCGTCTCCGCGCCGTTGCAGGCCACGGTCGGCGTCATTGAGGTTTCCGTGGGCGACCTGGTCGCGGCGGGCCAGCCGGTGGCGGTGCTGGAGGCCATGAAGATGGAGCATCTGGTCACCGCCTCCGCCTCCGGCCGGGTGGTGAAGATCGCCGCGGCCAGAGGTGAGACCCTGCTGAAGGGCGCCCCTATCCTGTTCCTCGAGCCCGCTGAGGTGGCCGCCGATGCGGCCGCGCACGAGGCCGAGACCGACCTCGACTTCATCCGCCCCGACCTGGCCGAGCTCAACGACCGCCTCGCCTTCACCCTCGACGCCAACCGCCCCGAGGCCGTGGCCAAGCGCCGCCGCACCGGCCACCGCACGGCGCGCGAGAACATCGAGGACCTGGTCGATCCGGGCAGCTTCATCGAATACGGCGCCCTGGCCATCGCCGCCCAGCGCCGCCGCCGTACGGTGGAGGACCTGATCGCCAACACCCCCGCCGACGGCCTGATCGCCGGCATCGGCACGGTCAACGGCGCGCTGTTTGCGCCTGAGCGGGCCCGGACGGCGGCGCTCAGCTACGACTTCACCGTGCTGGCCGGCACGCAAGGCCACTTCAACCACAAGAAGACCGACCGGCTGATGGGCGTCATCGCCGACCAGAAGCTGCCCGTGGTCTGGTACGCCGAGGGCGGCGGCGGGCGGCCGGGCGACACCGATACGCCGGGCGTGGCGGGGCTGGACGTCACCACCTTCGGCAAGTTCGCCGAGCTCTCGGGCGAGGTGCCCAAGATCGCCATCGTCGCCGGCCGCTGCTTCGCCGGCAACGCCGCCGTGGCCGGCCTGTGCGAGATCATCATCGGCACCAAGGATTCCAACCTCGGCATGGGCGGCCCGGCGATGATCGAGGGCGGGGGACTGGGCGTGTTCAAGCCGGACGACATCGGCCCGAGCGACGTGCAGTGGGCCAACGGCGTGCTCGACGTGCTGGTGGAGGATGAGGCGCAGGCCACCGCCACCGCCAAGAAGGCGCTCGGCTTCTTCCAGGGCCGGCTGGCCGAGTGGACCGCCCCGGACCAACGGCTGCTGCGCCGCGCCATCCCGGAGAACCGCCTGCGCGTCTATGACATCCGCGCGGTGATCGAGGGGCTGGTGGACGCCGGCTCCTTCCTTGAACTCAGGGGCGGCTATGCGCCCGGCCTGGTCACCGGCCTGATCCGAATCGAGGGCCGGCCCATGGCCCTGATCGCCAACGACCCGCGTCATCTGGGCGGCGCCATCGACGCCGAGGCCGCCGACAAGGGCGCGCGCCACCTGCAACTGGCCGACGCCTTCGACCTGCCGGTCCTGAGCCTCTGCGACACCCCCGGCTTCATGGTCGGCCCCGACAGCGAGGCTCAAGGCTCCGTGCGGCGCATGTCCAGCCTGTTCATCGCCGGCGCCAAGCTGGGCGTGCCCCTGTTCACCGTGGTTTTGCGCAAAGGCTACGGATTGGGCGCCCAGGCCATGGCCGGCGGCGGCTTCCACTCCCCGGTCTTCATCGTCTCCTGGCCCACCGGCGAGTTCGGCGGCATGGGCCTGGAGGGCGCCGTACGCCTCGGCTACTCCAAGGAACTGGCGGCGGAAACCGACCCGGCGGCGCAGAAGGCCCTGTTCGACCGCCTCGTCGCCAACATGTACGCGAGAGGCAAGGCCACCAGGATGGCCGCCGCGTTGGAGATCGACGCCGTCATTGACCCGGTGGACACGCGCCGCTGGGTGACGGCGGGGCTGGACAGTTGTCCGACGCGGAAAGCTGGGTGGCGGAAGAGGGTGGATGCTTGGTGAGACTACTCACATAAGCGGTGGTGACTTAGCGTCGCCGACTTGTGTGCCTACGGCCGTCCGGCAGCCATATTGAGCGCCGCCAGATGTTCTTCGACATCTGCGTCTTCGGGTATGGGAGGCAGCACTCTTACTGTAGCGCGACCGTCAGGGAACATGCGCACATCCATAGGTGAACGGTCGTCTACAAGACCAAGATCGATTTCAGCTATCGGAGTAATCAACCACATACGAGGGCCAGCCTTGGCGTACACATGATGCTTGGTCATCCAGGTAGCAGCAGCCTGTTGTTTTAAGATTGAGAACATTGGTTCTCTGCGCCAAGCGAGCGGGTTGTTAGTGTCGCAATAGGCGATCAGCCTGTCACGATCATCCGCCACCAGAACAACCTTCGAGATGTCAGGTCGAAGTCGGTCGTCGAGAAGCGGTTCGATGAGCCACTGACAAACGAACGACTTGCAGGACGACGGATGCGACCCATAGATTCCACAGGGTGCGTAGCCAGTGAGCCTGTGGTGACACCAAGAGCCCGCCGGCTTTTCTAATTCTTCGATCACCATGACTTTGCAGCAAAATGAGCAATTTCCACATGCTCGCATCGTATCGACCATTGATCCCCCGATCAGGCGAAAATGAGCACCGCGCCCGCAAGGCCCATGAAAATGACGCCGGCAGCACCATATCGAAGACCTAGGTTGAGTAGAGCCCCTCTGCGGCGGGCCACCTGATCGTAGCTCTCGATCGCATGCTCAAGCTGAGCCGCCACCCAGGTCCGGGCCTTCGCTTCCCCTCCAGACTCATCGAGAAAGTCACAGTCCGCCCACCAGGATGGGGAAGCTCCCGGAAAGACGAGATCTCCCACTTTCATCGCGGATAGCGTTACTGCCGTCCCCACCGCAAAGGCGATGGTAGATACGCCACCTAGGAAGGCCAGCGGCAGAGCAGCTGATCTAAACTGTGCAGCAAAAGTCGCGGAGAACGCGGCGGCTGCGAATAGCGCGACTGCGGTCTGGGCGATCCTGCCCTCCATTGAAATCATCGCAGCTTCGCGTGCGCTTATGCAGGCGCGCGCCTCCTCCAAAAGCACTTCCCTAACGGGAGGACTCGCCTTCCAGTAGGTTTCTCGCGCCTTTTCGCCGGAGAAGCTCGTCGTGTCCAAAAGCAAACCTCCGCCCCCTCCGCCCCCGCCTCCACCACAAACGGGCAAAGCTACAAGCCCGGGTCCGTCACGACAGGCTGATTCGACATCGAAACCCAAGAACTGAGAGACAACGCATGTCTGATTCAAAGCCCCCACCTCCTCCGCCGCCACCCCCGCCTCAGCGCGGCCAGCACAGCGCAACCCCACCACGAGCGCCTGCTCAGAGGCCGCCATCAAGGAAGTGAGGGGAGGTCAAGCCGCCACCTTGACCCCCCACCCTTAACACGCCAGCAGCATCGCCACACGCTTCTCGCCGTTCGAGTAGCGGGCGACTTGCGGCACGAGAGGCCCAAGGCTTCCGTCGTACCGGTGAAGGACGGGGCGTGGCGCAGGCGCCGTTCGAGGAATGCGCGGGGTCGGGGCGGCCCGGCGCGGTAGCCAACGCCGCAAGGTTTGAACACGAACCACACGAACGGGCGCTGCGCGCCCACACGAAAAACACCAACGCTATCCTGACAGGCTGAGTTGGATTGAAGGGCGCGGTGCGCCGGGACATCCACGGCCGTTCGTGTGGTTCGTGTGGTTCGTGGACAAATCTAGCGGCCTCCAACCCAACCCATCCCGCGTCAGAACCGGACGCGGGGCTATCACGCCAAGGGCGAGGCGGGCCGCCCGCTATACCAACGCCGCCCACCCGTCTGCCCAGCCTCTCCCATCACAAGCGAGGGAGAGACTCACATGCCTACACACACCGCGCGGTGCGAAGCGGTCCTGAAGGAGGCGGCGTTCGGGCTGCTGCAATCGGAGGCGGAAGACGCGGACCTGATGCTGGGGGCCGCGGCGCTGCTGGTGGGGCCCTATGTCAACGCCGGACTGGTCGATGAGCGCGAGGCGGTGCGCACGCTGATGATCGCGGCCAAGGGGCTGGGGATCGAGGCGGACGAGGCTGGCGCCATCATCGAGCGGGGGTTCGCCAAGGCCCCGCGTTCGCCCGGCGAGGGGGCCGGGGCGGCCAAGGTCAACGCCGGGCGCATCCTGCATGTGGTGGCCGACTGGGAGGATGAGCCCGTGCCCGAGCGGGAGTGGCTGTGGGACCAGTGGATCCCCATGGGGGTGACCACCGTCCTCTATGGCGACGGGGGCACGGGCAAGAGCCTGCTGGTGCAGCAGCTGGCCACGGCGGTGGCCCAGGGGCGGCCCTTCCTCGGCGCGCCGGTGCGCCGGGGCCCGGCCATCGGTCTGCTGTGCGAGGACGACGTCAATGAGCTGATGCGTCGCCAGGCGTCGATCATGGCGGCGGCCGCGCGCGAGGGCAGCCGCGAGGGCTGGGCCGGGCTGGAGGACATGCGGGTGATGGCGGCGGTGGGCGAGAACAACCTGCTGGTCCAGTTCGACCGCCAGGGCATGGCCCAGCTGACCGACTGGGGCGAACAGTGGCTGGCCCTGTCGCAGTCGCTGGATCCCGCGCTGATCGTCATCGACACGGCGGCCGACACCTTCGGCGGTGACGAAAACAGCCGCAATCAGGTGCGCCAGTTCATCACCGTGCTGAACGGGCTGGCCCAGAAGACGGGGGCGGCGGTGCTGCTGCTGGCCCATCCGTCGGTGTCGGGCATGCTGAGCGGGCGCGGCCATTCCGGCTCCACCGCATGGCCCAACGGCTCGCGCAGCCACCTCTATCTGCAGATGGCCGGCGAGGGCGAGGACATGACCCTGGAGCGGCGCGTCGAGGTGGACCCGGACGAGCGGCTGCTGACCCGGCGCAAGTCCAACTACGCCGCCGTCGGCGAGACCCTGAAGCTGCGCTGGAAGGGCTGGGCCTTCGAGCGGGAGGCGCCGGCGGCGCGGCCCCAGCTGACCCGGCCCGAGGCCATGTGCCTGAAGGCGCTGGAAGAGGTAACATTGCAGGCCGAGGGCGGAACGATCAGCCCGGGTCAGGGGGTGCTGCCGGGTGTCACCGTGGGCGTTACAGCGGTGCCGTTCGGTGAGTGGAGCCGGCGGGTGTTAGCCATGCCCCTATCGACGGCGAACGGCCCCGGGTCACGCCGCGCGGCCTTCTTCCGAGCCAAGAAGGGATTGAAAGACAAGGGCTTGGCCGATTTCACCAGCGATTGGGCCTGGCTGCCGTTACGGCCCTTCGAGCCCGTCGATAACGTCACATCAGACCGTTGCGCCGGAGAGGGGAGCGGGCCCCCTTAAGGGGTCCCTCCCCCCTGGCACGGCTGGAACTTCGCATTCCAACGCTGGGGCGGCCTCGGGCACAGTGGCGGCGGTGATGGCGGCGGCGGATGAAGACACCGACCGCCGTCCAACGCCTTGGTCAGTGGAAATCCCGGCTCTTCACCAGCCGTGAGCGGATTTCCTGGCTGGGCGGCGGCAGGTCGGCCTCCTCGCGCAGGTCGACCAGGCGGCCGGTGAGGTCGGTGAAGCGCTCGGCCACGATGTGGATGACGCCGCTCTCGCTCTGCAACCGGCCATGCACCACCAGGAAGGACGAACTCATCACCACCCGGCGGTTGGCCTGGAAGCGGTCGGCCCAGACCACGATGTTGGAGGGCCCGGTTTCGTCCTCCAGGGTGATGAAGACGATGCCGCTGGCCGTGCCGGGGCGCTGGCGGATCAGCACCAGCCCGCCGACGGCGACGCGGGCGCCGTCTTTCAGGCGCTTGAGGTCTCCGGCCGGCGTGCAGCCCAGGCGCTGGAGCAGGGGGCGGAAGAAGCCGACCGGGTGGGCCTTCAGCGAGAGGGAGGTGGTGCGGTAGTCCTCGGCCACATGCTCAGGCAAACTGATGGCGGGCAGCTCGGCATGAGCGCCCTCGAACAGGGGAAGCGACGCCAGCAGCGGCGCATCGGTCTCGGCGCGGGCTTCGGGCGCCAGGCCCTTCACCGCCCACAGAGCCGCGCGGCGGTCCATGCCGAGGGAGCGGAAGGCGTCAGCCTCGGCCAGCAGTTCCCAGGAGCGGTTCATCAGGCCGGTGCGGCGGGCCAGATCGTGCAGGGTGGCGGCGCCGTCCTGCCGGGCCGCCATCAGCTTTTCGGCTTCGGTCTGCTTCAGCCCCTTCACCTGGCGCAGGCCCAGGCGCACGGCCTTGTAGCGCGAGGCGGGATCGCTGGCGGGTTCCAGCGTGCAGTCCCAGTCGCTGAACAGCACGTCCGGCTCCAACACCTCCACGCCGTGCTGGAGGGCGTCGCGGACCAGCTGGGCCGGCTGGTAGAAACCCATGGGCAGGGAGTTGAGGATGGCCGCGCAGAAGACGTCGGGCCACCAGCATTTCAGCCAGGCGGAGACATAGACCAGGATGGCGAAGCTGATGGCGTGGCTTTCCGGAAAGCCATAGGAGCCGAAGCCCTCGATCTGCTTGAAGCAGCGGGCCGCGAAGTCGGGGTCGTAGCCGCGCGCCGTCATGCCGCCCACGAACTTCTCCCGGTGCACGCCCAGGTCGCCGAGGTTGCGGAAGGTGGCCATGGCGCGGCGCAGGCTGTTGGCCTCCTCCGGGCTGAACTTGGCCGCCTCGATGGCCAGGCGCATGGCCTGTTCCTGGAACAGCGGCACCCCGAAGGTCTTGCCCAGCACCTGTTGGACCTCATTCTCCGGGCCGTGGTCGGGGTGGGGCTTGGGGAAGTCCACCGGCTCCAGCCCCTCGCGGCGGCGCAGATAGGGGTGCACCATGTCGCCCTGGATCGGACCCGGCCGCACGATGGCCACCTCGATGACCAGGTCGTAGAACTTCTTGGGCTTCAGGCGCGGCAGCATCGACATCTGCGCGCGGCTCTCCACCTGGAAGACGCCCACGGAGTCCGCGTTGGACAACATGCCATAGACCCACGGACAGCCCTGGGGGATGTCGGCGATGTCCTCGATCGGGCCGCCCAGGTCGGCGCGGATGGTCGCCCCGTGATGGGTCTCCAGCAGCACCATGGCCTTCTTGATGCAGGTCAGCATGCCGAGCGCCAGCACATCGACCTTCATCAGGCCGATATCGTCGATGTCGTCCTTGTCCCACATGATGAAGGTGCGGTCCTTCATCGCCGCGTTGCCGATGGGCACGGTTTCGTCGAGCCGCCGCTTGGTCAGCACATAGCCGCCCACGTGCTGGGACAGGTGGCGGGGGAAGCCCAGCAGGATGGTGGCCAGGGCCACGGCGCGGGCGATGTCGGGGTTGTCCGGGTCGAGCCCCGCCTGGCGGACCTGGTCTTCCGGAACCTCCGAGCCCCAGCTGCCCCACACCGTGCCGGCCAGGGCGGCGGTGATGTCCTCGGTCAGGCCAAGGGCCTTGCCGACCTGACGGATGGCGCTGCGCGGGCGGTAGTGGATGACGGTGGCGACGATGGCGGCGCGGTGGCGGCCGTAGCGGCGGTAGATGTACTGCATCACCTCCTCGCGCCGCTCGTGCTCGAAGTCGACGTCGATGTCGGGCGGCTCGTCGCGCTCCTTCGACAGGAAGCGGGCAAACAGCAGGTCCTGGTCCTCCTTGGTGGGGTCGACCGCCGTCACTCCGATGCAGAAGCAGACCACGGAATTGGCCGCCGAGCCGCGCCCCTGGCAGAGGATCTTCTGGTCGCGCGCCCAGCGCACGATGTCGTGCACCGTCAGGAAATAGTTGGGGTATTTCAGCTCCTTGATCAGGGTCAGCTCCTCGCGGAGGGTCTTCTTGACCGTGTCGGGAACGCCTTTCGGATAGCGCCACTTGGCCCCGTCCCAGGCCAGCTTGGTCAGGTGCTTCATGGCCGTGGAGCCCGGCGGCACCGGCTCGTCGGGGTATTCGTAGCCTAGCTGGCGGAGGTCGAATTCCACCCGTTCGGCGATCTCCACCGACCGCTCCACCGCGCCGGGCCAGCGCTGAAACAGCCGCGCCATTTCCGCCGGCGTCTTCAGGTGGCGCTCGGCATTGGCCTCAAGGCTCAGGCCCGCCTCGGTGATCGAGCAATTCTGGCGGATGCAGGTGACGACGTCCTGCAGCATGCGCCGCTCTGGGCCGTGGTAGAGAACGTCGTTGGTGGCGACCATTGGCGCGCGATGGGCGCGGGCCAGCGCAGCCAACTGCTCGATACGGTGAACGTCGCGCGAGCCATAGGGGCGCGAGGCGGCCAGCCAGACGTGTCCCTTCAGAGCGCCGGCGATGCGAGCCAGATCGCGCTCGAACTTGTCGTCCAGGGTTGCGGGTGGCACGACCAGGGTCAGTTGGCCTTGCGCCTGATCCAGGAAGTCTTCCCAGAACAGGTCGCAACCCCCCTTGGCGGCGCCGCTCTGGCCTATGGTCAGCAGCTTGGTAAGGCGGCCGAAAGCGGCGCGGTCTTTTGGGTAACAGAGCAGGCTTGGCGTGCCGTCGATGAAGTCCAGGCGGCAGCCGACCAGCGGGCGCACGGTGATCTGTCCACGCTTGTAGGGCCGCCAGGCGCGAACGACTCCGGCCAGGCTGTTGCGGTCGGTGATGCCCACGGCCTCCAGCCCCAAGGCCTGGCCGGCGATCATCATTTCATCCGGTTGCGATGCGCCCCGCAGGAAGGAGAAGTTGGTGGTGGTCTGAAGCTCCGCGTATCGGGTCATGCTCACACGAATCCCAAGCTTCCGCTCATCCCGACGAAAGTCGGGACCCATACGGCATGGGAGGATGAGCGCAGGCTGTGGCGCCGGGCGCGGCGCCCTTCATGACAGGCCCCATGGGTCCCGGCTTTCGCCGGGATGAGCGGATTGGAAAAGGTCACGAGAACAGCCCGTGCAGCCACCAGCGCGGCGGGATGGCCGGATCGCCATAGAGGCCGGCGCGGAAGATCCAGAAGCGTGCGCCGGCGTCATCCTCCACCCGGTAATAGTCGCGCACCCGGTCGGGCGAGGCGTCCTCGAAGGCCTTGCGCCACCATTCCTCGGCCACGCGTTCGGGGCCCTCGGCGCGGCGCACCTTGTGCGAGCGGCCGCGCCAGGTGAAGCGCACGGGCGGGTCGTCGGGCAGCTTGGCCATCACCTCCAGCGGCTCGGGCTGGGCGAACAGGCGAAGGGGCCGAGGCGTGTCGGGGCTCCAGGGCGGGGTCGGCGGCGCATTGGCGGCGGCCGGAGCCGGCGTTTCCATCGCTCCCAGCCGCGTGGCCGCCCGCTCCGGCGCATGGCTGGGATAGGGGATGTCGCGCCACACCCGCGCCTCGCCCAGGCGGTTGGTCAGCCGGTCGACCATGGCGGCCAAACCCTCCTCGGCGGCCACCTCGGTGGCGGCGTCCAGGCGCTGCTGGCGGGCCGACAGGCTCTCCACCCCCTGGGCCTCCAGGGTCACCACCTCCACCCCGAAGCCCGGGTCGATGGTCTCCAGCTTGGGCGCCAGCAGCCGCACCAGCCGGCCCGGATCGCGGCCCGGAATGGACAGGCCGACGCGCGCGGGGAAGGCCTTGCCGTCCAGGCGGTGGAAGGTCAGCTCGAAGCGCCGCGCGCCCTTGCCCTCGGTTTCAAGTCTCTTACAGAGGAGGGCTGCAATGTCGCCCGCGGCGCGCACGAAATCCTCCAGCTGGCTGATCGGCTCGGCGAAGGCCAGGCGGTCGAACCAGGGGCTGGCCGGGCGGCGGAAGCTCAAGGCCTCGTCGCCCTCGCCCATGGCCTGGTCCAGGCGGCGCAGCACATTCAGGCCGAAGCGCCGGGCCAGCTGCATGCGGGGCAGCGCCGTCAGGCGCGCGATGCGGGTCAGGCCCAGGCGCGGCAGCTGGGCGGCGGACTTCTCGTCCAGGCGCAGGGCCCCGATGGGCAGGGGCTCGAGCAGCGCGCGCTGGCCGCCGGGCGGGGCGATGGTGCGGTCGGCGGTGTAGCGGGCCAGGGCCCAAGCGGCGCCGGCGGTGTCGGCGATGGCCCCGCGCGCCGGAATGCCGTTGGCGGCCAGCCTGTCCAGCAGGTCGTCCAGCATCGGCCCCTCGCCGCCCCACAGGTGGGAGACGCCCGCGATATCGAGCAGCAGGCCGTCGGGCGCGTCCACCGCCACGGCCGGGGAGTAGCGCACGCACCAGTCGCTGAGCGCGGCCAGAGCCGCCAGGTCCCCCTCCGGATCGGCATCCGCATAGTCCAGCTCGGGGACCAGGGCGGTGGCGTCGGCGGCCTTCTGGCCCACATGCAGGCCCAGGCCGGCGGCCACCTCGTCCACGGCATAGAGCCGGCGCACGCCGCGTTCGTTGAGGATCAGGGCGAAGGGCTTGGGCGCGTTGGCTCCTTCCGCCTCCGCCGCCTCGTCAGCCGGCCGCTCTGACCTCTTCCGTCGCCAGGTCGCGATCGGCCAGGTCGGTGACCATACGGAGAGGATGCGGGGCATCGTCCTTCCATTCTTCCAGGAGCCAGGCGCCGGGACGGCCGCCTCGGCTGCGTTCAAGTTCCACGGTCCAGCGGGCCGCGCCGATGCCCCATTGGCCGTCGGGGGCGGCCGGGGCGGAGGTGATCTTCCAGCGGGTGGCGGCGGCTGAACCGGACGGCGCGCGCGCGCTTCTGGACCCCCCGCCATAGGGACGGCGATGGATGATCAAGCCGGTCGAGCCGCGCTTCTCGCAGGCCAGCTGCAGCCTGCGCCCGGCCGTCAGGTCCACCGGCTCCACCTCGCCGATCACGGCGGCGACGCCGGCGGTGGCCAGCGCATCCTCCAGCACGGCGAGCGCCTCGGCCTGGTCGCGCGCGCAGACCTGGATCAGCCGCTCGGCGGGAAAGCCCAGGAAGGCCAGGCCCGGCGCATAGAGGTCGTCGCGCCGCATCACCCAGACCACCGAACCCCGCGCCGCCAGCGGCCGGGCCATCAGGGCGGCGAACCCGGCGGTCACCGCCCCGGTCTCCAGCTCCATCCCCTCGCCAGTCAGTTCATGCCAGCGTCCCAGGGGCAGACCCCCGCCGGCCAGGCAGCGGTCGATGGCCTCATGGCCGAAGGGCAGGACCTGACTCGGAGTCCGAGTCCCCGCCTCCAAGGCGGCGATCCGAGCCCGAATGGCCTCCAGCCGCGCCATAGTCCTTCACCTCTGTTCTTTCTTTGTTCTCATATATTCCAACGGTGAGTCAACAGGGCGGTTCCGACAGAATCGGGCGTGGAGCGGAGCCATAGGGTCGCGGCAACGCTTTCTCCACGGCTCCGCGCGTTCTTGACGGCAGGCGTGGAATGCGCCCCTAGAACGCCCATCGCCGGGAGACGACATGTCCGAGGACTTCCAACCGCTGGTGGTGGGCATTTCCACCCGCGCCCTCTTCGACCTTCGCGAGGAGCATGCGGTCTTCGAGACCAAGGGCGTGGACGCCTACGCCCAGCTGCAGCGCGAGCGCGAGGACGAGATCCTGGCCCCCGGCGCCGGCTTCGACGTGGTGCGCCGCCTGTTGCAGCTGAACGCCCATGCCGCCCAGCCGGTGGTCGAGGTGATCCTGCTGTCGCGCAATTCGCCGGACCTTTCGCTGCGCGCCTTCAAGTCCATCGAGCACCATGGCCTGGCGATCCGCGAGGGCAGCTTCACCTCGGGCCGCTCCATGGGGCCTTACGTGAACGCCTGGAAGGTCGACCTCTTCCTGTCCAACGACGACGCCGATGTGCGTTCCGCGATCGACGCGGGCGTGGCTTCCGCGCGGCTGGCCGCACCGCCCGCCGCCGCCCAGAACAAGCCCGGCGACGAGGTGCGTTTCGCCTTCGACGGCGACGCGGTGCTGTTCGACGCCGAGTCCGACCGCATCTTCGTGGAACAGGGGCTGGACGCCTTCCTGGCCCATGAGCGCGAGAACGCCCTGGTGGCCATGAAGCAGGGGCCTTTCGGCAAGTTCCTGCTCAAGCTGGCCATGGTGCGCCGCCACACCCTGCGCCCGGACGCCTCCAGCCATGTGCGCATCGCCGTGGTCACCGCGCGTGGCGCGCCGGCCCATGAGCGGGTGGTGCAGACCTTCCGCGAATGGGGCGTTCCCGCTGACGAGGCCCATTTCGTCGGGTCCCACGCCAAGGGCCCGATCGTGTCGGCCTACGGCGCCCACATCTTCTTCGACGACCAGGAACGCCACATCCTCGGCGCGGAGGGCCTGGTCACCGCCGGCCTGGTGCCGGGGCCGTATGACCATGGCGAACTGATCAAGCTGATGCTGCCGGAGCAGGGGTGATGAATATGGCTCCTTCCGATCCCGCCGCGAGCGAGCGTTTGGCGCAGGAGCGAAGCCTGATTGCTGAAGGTGAGACAGCGCTCACAGAGGGCCGTTTGATTTCGGATGAAGAGGTCGATGGCTGGTTGGATCGGCTGGCGCAGGCTCCTGGCTCTGACGCCCGCTAGACTTGTCCACGAACCACACGAACCACACCAACGATGACCCGCCGAGGTTGGTGACAAGCCGACCGCGCGCAAGCGCGCCCTGATCAGACCCACGGCCTCTGTCGAAGCACGTTGGTGTGGTTCGTGTGGTTCGTGGACAAATATTGGGGCGGATCGGCCACCCGCGACGCCATCCCTTAAGCCGCCGCGCTCTCCGCCAGCTGGGCCCGCGCGCCGGCCTGGGCGAGCGCGCCGAACAGTTCCTTCAGGTCGATGGGCTTCCTGATCACCCCGTCCGCCCCGGCGGCGCGGTAGCGGGCCACGTCCTCGTCGAAGACGTTGGCGGTCAGCATCCACACCGGGGTCTCGGCGGTCACCCCGCCGCCGGCGCGGATGGCGCGCAATGCGGTCAGGCCGTCCATCACCGGCATGTTGGCGTCCATCAGCACGATGTCGAAGACCGCGCTTTCCAGGGCGTCCAGCGCCTGGCGGCCGTTCTCCACCAGGGTCAGGTCGATGGGCAGCGGGCCCAGCAGCGCGGTCAGCACCTGGCGGTTGGCGGCATTGTCCTCGGCGGCCAGCACCCTGAGCGCGCGCTCGCCATCCAGGGACGGATCGGCGGCGTCGGCCTCGTCTTCGTCGGGAGCGTCGGCGGCGGGCGCCTCGAAGCTGAAGCGGAAGCAGGCGCCGACGATGCCGTCGCCGTTGTCGGGCGCGTCCTCGACGCTGAACGACCCGCCCATCAGCGCCACATTGCCGGCGCAGATGGCCAGGCCCAGTCCCGCCCCGCCGCTGGCCCGGCCAAGCTCGGTCTGCTCGAAGGCCTTGAAGATGCGCTCGCGGTCGGCGGCCGGCACGCCGGGCCCCTGGTCGGTCACCCTGGCCTCAACGAACACCTGGCCGTCCTCGTCGCGCGCGGCGAGGGATACGCTCACCCGCTTGCCGGGCGGCGTGAACTTGATGGCGTTGGAGATCAGGTTGACCAGGGTCTGCTCGACCTTGCCCGCGTCGGCGTCCACCGCGCAGCCCTCGGGCAGGCCGGCGTCGTCCAGCACCAGGTCCAGGCCATGCTCGCGCGCCCGGGGCCCCCACAGCCGCACCACCGTCGTGGCCAGGCGTTTCAGGTCGAACGGCGCGGGCTCCAGCGTCATCTTGCCGGCCTCGATCTTGGAGATGTCGAGCACCGCGTTCAGCAGGCGTTTCAGCAGCGCGCCGGCGTCGAGCACGCCCTGCGTCAGCTCCAGCTGGTTGGGTTTCAGCTTGTCGCGCTTCAGCGCCTCGGCCAGGCCCAGCACGGCGTTGAGCGGGGTGCGGATCTCGTGGCTGGTCATGGCCAGGAAGTCGCTCTTGGCGCGGTTGGCGGCCTCGGCGGCGGCGCGGGCGGCCTCAGCCTCCTCGACCAGATGGGTCAGCTCCGCATTCTTGCCCATCAGCGCCAGCCGCGCCTCCGACAGCGAGCGGTCGGTGGACTGCTGGCGCCAGGTGGCGGCGACGATGGACAGCATGAAGACGGCCACGGCCACGCCGAGGTGGCCGGCCGTGCCGGTGCGCCCATGGGTGGCGATCCACAGCAGGGCGGCAAAGGGTGAGGCGATGGTGGCCAGGTAGGCCGCCCGGCTCATATGCACCTGCAGGGCGCCCAGGATCATCACCCCGATGATCAGCAGGGCGGCCTCCATGCGCACCACCCCCACGCCCAGGGAGGCCATATGCAGGGCCATCAGGCACATGTGGGCGGAGATCAGGAAGGACGACACCCCCGTCCCCCAGGTGGCCACCCTTAACGCGCGTCGCGCATCGGCCTCTCGCCGCGCCAGGCTGACGGAGCCGAAGAAGGCGAGGTAGAGGGTGTAGTGGAGCACCGCGAAGGTGGCGGAGTAGGCCGGGGTGGCCACCGTCGCCAGGATTCCGACCACGCCCGCCGGCAGCAGCAGCCGCAGCAGGCGCATGCTGTTGTAGTGGGTGAGGTAGCCCTCGAGCCGCAGGACCTCGACAGAAGAGACGGTTGCGGGTTGGGAAGCGGCGGAGGTCATCTGCGGCATTCCACCACAGGTCTATGAATCACGGCCTAAGGCGACGCTTGGCGCGAGTGGATTTTTCGCCGGGGTTGGAGGCATTGCGCCAACGGCTCTAGGGTCCCGCCATGACCCAGCCCAACGTCAGAGTCGCCGGCGACCTCTTCCTGGACGCCCATGGCCGCCAGCTGATCCTGCGCGGCGTCAACCTGGGCGGCGACTGCAAGGTCCCGTTCCCAAACGGCGGCACCCAGTTCCCCAGCGACTTCGCCGACCACCGCGACGTCTCCTTCGTGGGGCGGCCCTTTCCGCTGGACGAGGCCCGCGAGCACTTCGCGCGGATCAGGGGCTGGGGCTTCAACACCCTTCGCCTGCTGACCACCTGGGAGGCCGTCGAGCACGCCGGCCCCGGCCTCTATGACGAGGCCTATCTCGACTATTTCGCCGAGGTTGCCCGGCTGGCCGGCGAGCATGGGCTCAACGCCTTCATCGACTTCCATCAGGACGTCTGGGCCAGGATGAGCGGCGGCGACGGCGCGCCGGGCTGGACGTTCGAAGCGGCGGGGTTGGATTTCGCGACCTTCCACGCCTCCGGCGCGGCGCTGGTGATGCAGAACGCCTTCGACTACGCCGACCCCGATCCGCTCCAGGCCGCCTATCCGCGCATGTGCTGGTCGTCCAACTACAGGCTGCCCGCCAACGGAGTGATGTGGACCCTGTTCTGGGGCGGACGCGCCTTCACGCCGGACTTCCGCGTCGACGGCCGCAACATCCAGGACTTCCTCCAGGGCCACTACCTGGGGGCCATGGCGGCCGTGGCGGCCAGGCTCGCCCACCTGCCCAACGTCATCGGCTTCGATAGCCTGAACGAGCCCGGCGTCGGCTGGTGCGGCCTGCCGCTGTCGTGGCGCCACCTCGCCCGCGACGAGGTCGATCCCATGCCGCCGTCGCTCGGCGTGAAGCTGTCGGTGCTGGACCAGTTGGCCATGCTGCAGGGCCAGGCGGTCGCGGTCCCCATCCTGACCCGCGACCCCGAGACCCGCGTCTATGCGGTGACCGGCGAGGCGGCGCGCAATCCCGACGGCGTGCGCGTCTGGTCCGACGGCCGCGACTGTCCCTTCGAACGGGCCGGACTCTACAGGATGGCCGGCGCCCAGGCGGTGTCGCTACGCGAGGACGGCCTGCGCACGGTGGGCAACCGGGCTTTCAACATGTCGGACGACGCCTACGCCCCCTTCTTCAAGGCGGGCGCGGAAACCATCCGCGCGCACAATGCCGGCTGGGCCCTGTTCGCCGAGATGGACCCCTACGCCCACATCCAGAACCGCCGTTTCCCCGCCGACCTGCCGGAACGCACCGTCAACGCCAGCCACTGGTATGATACCCGCCTGCTGCACACCAAGACCTTCAACGCCGCGCGCGGCCTGGAGGAAACCCGCGAACGCTACCGCGACCAGCTCGGCAAATATGGCGAGGAAGCCCGCGCCTTCGAAGGCGGCGCGCCCGCCCTGATCGGCGAGTTCGGCACGCCCTATGACCTCGACGAGGGCGAGGCCTATGCCCGCTGGAACGCCGGCGAACACGGCCCGGAGATCTGGGCCAAGCACCAGGCGGCGCTGAGCGCCACCTACGACGCCCTGGACGACCTGCTGCTCCACTCCACCCAATGGAACTACACCGCCGCCAACCGCAACGACCTGCGCACCGGCGACAACTGGAACCAGGAGGACCTCTCCATCTGGTCCGCCGACCAGGCCGTGGACGGCGCCGACGGCGGCCGCGCCACCCAGGGCTTCTCGCGCCCCTACGCCCAGGCCGTCCAGGGCCGCATCACCGCCATGCGCTTTGACGCCGAGGCCCAGGTGTTCCGCCTGGAGTTCAACGCCGACCCCTCCATCGACGCCCCCACCGAGATCTTCCTGGCGCCGGTCCAGTTCCCGAACGGCGTCGTGGTGGAAACCGCCGGCGCCGCCTGCCGGATCGAGCGGGCAGAGGACGTGGCCCTGATCCACGCCGAGGGAGCGGGCCGCATCGAGGTGACGGTGCGCGGCGCCTAGGCCGACGCCAACTGGTGGAAGTCCGTGATCGCCGCATAGACGCCCAGGCCGATGCCGGCCATCAGCTGCTCCAGCTCCATCATGTTGTGGGCCAGCAGGATCATCACCGAGCCGTCCGTCGGATCGGCCTGCCACCAGCCGCCATAGGCGCCGGGCCAGCCCACCGTGCCGAGCCCGCCCTTGCAGCGGCTGACCGCCGCCCGTTCCGGGTCCATCACCACCGCCAGGCCAAGCCCAAAGCCGTGGGCGCTGAACAGCGGCATGCCGAACATCGACCCCCGCGCCCGCTGCGCCTCGCTCAACTGGTTGGTCATCATCAGCGCCATGGTCTCGGGTTTAAGCAGCCGCACGCCGTCCACCGCGCCTTCGCCCACGAACAGCCGCGCGAAGGCCAGATAGTCGTCCACCGTGGACCACAGTCCCTGACCCCCGGACTCGAAGGCCATGCCCTGCGGCCGCTCGGCCAGGGCCGCGCCGCCGGGCGGGGCGGCCAGCGCGCTCGGCCGTCCCTGCGCATCAAAACCGCAGCTGCCCGCGCGGCGGCCGCGCTTGTCCGCCGGCACGCTGAAGCCGGTGTCGCTCATGCCCAGCGGCCCGAACACGCGATGGCTCAGCACCTCGCCCAGGCTCACCCCCTCCATCCGCGCGATCAGCAACCCGAGCAGGTCGGTGGAATGTCCGTAGTGGAAGTCCGCGCCGGGATGGCCGATCAGGGGCAGGGCGGCCAGGCCCGCGATCCAGTCGTCGGGCGCCACAGGGCTGTCGATGTCGCCGCCCAGGGCCGCCTTGTGAGCCGCGCCAATGGGCCCGCTGTGGAAGTCGCCATAGGTCAGGCCCGCGCGGTGGGTCAGCAGGTCGCCGAAGGTGATCTGCCGATCGGCTGGAACGGTGTCGTCCAGCGGCCCGTCCGCCGCGCGCAGCACCCGCATGCGCACAAACTCCGGCGCCACCCGGCTGATCGGATCGTCGAGGGAAAACCGGCCCTCCTCCATCATCGTCAGGGCCGCCAAGCAGGTGAGCGGCTTCGACATCGAGGCGATGCGGAAGATGGTGTCGCGCTCCACCGGCGCTCCGGTCTCCAGATCGCGCCGCCCCACCGCCGCGCGCTCCACCACGCGCCCGTCCCGCCACACCAGGGCCGCCGCGCCGGCCAGCTCGCCGGCCTCAACATACTTCCCGATGGCCGCTTCGATCGACGCCGCGCCTGGCATGCCGTCTCATCCTCACCAAAATATTCGGCTATTATAAAATAGATTCCATATAAAATGGCAACAGCCTAGGCTGCCCTCATGACCGCCGACTCGACCGCCGACTCGACCGCCGAGGTCCCGCGCCCCCGCCTCAAGGGCGACAAGCGCGCCCGCACCCGCGCCGCCCTGCTGGAAGCGGCCCGCGCGCTGATCCGCGAGAAGGGTTATGAGCGCACCACCCTGGCCGATGTCGCCCAGCGGGCCGGCATGACCAGCGGCGCCATCTACGGCAACTTCGCCAACCGCGATGCCCTGTTCATCGCCCTGGCCGAAACCTACTGGGCGCCGGTGAAGCCGAAGTTCCGGGCGGACGCCACCTTCGCCGAGAAGATGCGCGCCCTGGCCGAAGCGACGGTGGCCGCCATCCCCGAGCGGCGCGAGGCCGCCGTGGGCCGGCTGACCGGCATGGCCTATACCCTGGGCAACGACGCCCTGAGCGCCCAGGTGCATGAGAAGACCGCGGCCAGCTACGCCTGGGGCGCGGCCTGGCTGCGCTCCGTCGCCCGCGAGGACGAACTGCCCATGCCCGCCGAAACCCTGGTGCGGGTGATCCATGCGCTGACCGAGGGCCTGCTGTTCCAGCGTTTCCTGACCCCCGACCTGGTCCCGGACGAGGTCTTCTACGCGGCCTTCGCGGCCCTGGCGGGCGAACCGCGCAAGGGGTAATCGAGTTTCCGACCCAGCCGCACGGAGACCCGCCATGACCGGACCCACCCTGCCCGCCGAGGGCGGCTGCCGCTGTGGCAAGGTGCGCATCCGCATCACCGCGCCGCCGCTGCTGACCATGGCCTGTCACTGCACCGGCTGTCAGCGGATGAGCTCCAGCGCCTATTCGCTCAGCGCCGCCATTCCCGCCGACGGTTTTGAGGTGATCCAGGGCGAGCCGGTGATCGGCGGCCTGCACGGCGACGACGCCCCGCACTACTTCTGCGGCTGGTGCATGACCTGGATGTTCACCCGCCCCCGGATACCGGGCGCCGCCTTCGTCAATGTCCGGCCCACCATGCTGGATGATCCCAGCTGGTTCAGCCCCTTCATGGAAACCTACACCTCGGAGAAGCTGGCCTGGGCCGCCACCCCGGCGCTCCACAGCTACGAGACCTTCCCGCCGATGGAGGCGTTCGGCGCGCTGATCCAGGAATACGGGCAACGGGGAGGCTAGGCCGCGCCTCCCAATACTCCGCTCATCCCGACGAAAGTCGGGACCCATAGTGAGTCAGGGGATTGCCGACAGCGTCGTGCGCGACGCACCGGCCATGCACCATTTCCAGCACTAACCCCGACATGTCCTATGGGTCCCGACTTTCGTCGGGATGAGCGGAGGGTGGGGGGTTAAATCACCAACCCCGCCCGCGCCTCGGTATAGGCGCCGCCCTCGCGCACCACCGAGCCGTTGACGATCACCGCGTCCACCCCGATCGCGTGGCAGACGTAACGCCGCGCCTCGCCGGGAAAGTCGGCGACGAACTCGTCCTCCTGGCGTCCGATGGTGTCCGGGTCGAACAGCACTAGGTCGGCGGCCGCGCCCTGTGCGATGCGGCCGCGGTTGGCGATGCCCCAGGTGTCGGCGAGGTCGCTGGTCACCTGCTTGACGGCGCCCTCCAGGGTCATCTTGCCCAGCGTGCGCACGAAGCGGCCCAGCAGGTCGGAGGTGTCGCCCGCGCCGCAGAACTGGGCCACGTGAGCGCCGGCGTCGGACGCCCCGATCTGGATCAGCGGGTGGGTGAGGATCTTGATCACCTCCTCCGGATCAGCGTGGATCATGTTGCGGATCTGGAACTCGGTGCGCAGGTCGTCGCGCAGGGCGATGTCGAGCATGGCGTCGGGCATGGAGACGCCCAGTTGCTTGGCCGCTGCGCGCAGGCTCATGCCGACCAGCGGCTTGTTTTCCTCGCTGTAGACCGCCCCGATGGTCAGCATCGACATCAGGCCGGTGAGGCGTTTGTTGGCCGCCTCCACGAAGCCGGGACGCTGGGCAGGATCGCCGAACAGGGCGATGCGCTGGTCGATCGGCAGCTCCATGGCCGCGCTCCATTGGCGTGAGCCGTAGAGCAGGAAGGAGGTCTCCGACAGGCGCACATTGATGTCGAAGCTGCGCGGCATCGACTGGCCATAGACCTTGGCGCCGCGGGCCTGCTGCTCCTCGAGCTTGAGCAGGCTGCGCTTGAAATTCTCCGGCGCGATGGGGCTGTAGGTGATGGGCGCGATGGAGCAGACCACGCCGCTGGCCAGGCTCAGATCGCCCAGCTCCTCGATATTGGCCAGCTGCTGCTCGATATCGATGAAGTAGGGCACCGTCTGCAGTACGCCGCGCCCGGATTTGGCCATGGCCTGGCAGAGCGCGATCTTTTCGCGCATGTCGGCCAGGCGGCTGGGGACCGGGCGGCCCGCTTCGTCGACGTCCACATGGG
The DNA here is from genome assembly GCA_028291055.1 of Caulobacter sp. GTDB lineage: Bacteria > Pseudomonadota > Alphaproteobacteria > Caulobacterales > Caulobacteraceae > Caulobacter. The sequence continues at coordinate 14,285 of JAQGIP010000040.1, read as the reverse complement.
AGATGGACAGCCCGATGGCCCCCGCCGCCATGGCCTCCTCCATCAGCCGGCACATTTCGGCGATCTCATCGTCGGTGGCGATGCGCTCCTGGCTCTCGGTCCCCATCACATAGAAGCGCAGGGCCGAGTGGCCGACCAGCGCGCCGACATTGATGCCCAGGCCCGGGCGGATGTGGTCGAGATAGTCGCCGAAACTCTCCCAGTTGAAGGGCACGGCGGCGTCGAATGTGGCCTCCTTGATGTCCTCGATCTTCTCGAACATGCGGATCAGCTTCAGCCGGCCCTCGGGCACGAGGGGCGCCAGGCTGAGCGAGCAGTTGCCCATGACGACCGTGGTCACCCCATGCTCCAGGCTGGGCGTCGCCAGCCGGTCCCAGCAGATCTGGGGGTCATAGTGGGTGTGGATGTCGATGAAGCCGGGCGCGAGCACATGGCCGCCCGCGTCGATCTCGCGCTTGCCAGCAGCCTCCACCTCGCCGACGGCCCAGATCAGCCCGTCCTTCACCGCCACGTCGGCCATGAAGGGCTCCGCGCCGGTCCCGTCCACCACGCGCGCGTTGCGGATCACCAGATCAGGCATGTGTTTCTCCCCCAAGACTTTGCTTCGCACGGCTTTTGCCCATCCTGGCGCCGACGTCGCTAGGTCAAGCAAGGCGCATGTGGCCGCAGGAAGCCCTCTGGAAATGAGGGTCGATTATCTCAGGGGCTCCATGTCCCCGCGATGATTGCTTCAAGCTCGTCCCGCAGTCCGGTCCGAGCGCCATGACTAAGACCCAGCCGAGCAAAGGCGCTCGCTTCGACCCTGTCGCCACTTACGAACCGCATCACAGCCAAGCTCTGGATCGTGCCTATTCCCAACCCGCCGAATCCAGCCAGATCGACATCCCCGTTGGCAAGTTGTGACGCCGTCACAATCTTCAGGACCGAATGCGGTCCGGATGCTGTCGCAAAGGCAGCCCGCCCGTCCAAAGAGTAGACGTTTTTCGCGTCGTCCACGGCGGCATCCATGCTTGCGGCGGCAAGGCCGTAGGACCAGCGGTCATGAAGCGCCGGTTCCAGGCGTCGACTGAAGAGACAGCTTTGTACCTTCAGCTTCTTGAAATCAGGCAGTTCCCCCAAGACGCAGGGCGCCCCGACGGGTTGGACGGCCAGATTGATGTAGAAGGCATTTCCGCCCATCGATCCCTGTATCTGGAGGAGATCGATCATGTCTCCGTTGAGGCGGCGGAAATTACGCCCCGAACCGGAGAAGCCATCTTCCCGCAAAGTGGGAGCCAGCCGGACCTTGATCGAAGCCTCTAGTGAAGATTCTGCTGCCATAGCGCCTAAACTAACTCCTGAAGGGATGCTCGCGGCGCCGGAAACATCCGCCGCAAGCCGCAAACTAGATACCCCTTTTTGCCATTGGCGCCCCCATCTGCGCCGCTCGAGAGCAAAGCTAATCGCGCGCCAGCCGCACGATCCCCACCACCTCACCCACGGCTGCTGCAACCGCGCTGGGCAGGCGACGGACCAGGGCGTCGGCGCGGGCGAAGACGGTCACCAGCGAGGAGTCCTGATCCGGATAGGGGGTGACCCAGAGCGCCCCGTCCTCGCGGGCTTCCAGCGCGGCGCGCATGTAATGCTCGCGCGGGCCGTTTGCCGGCAGGGGCTCGGCCAGCCGGGCGAAGGCGGGCGAGGGCAGGGGACCCATGCCCTGCAGGGCCAGGACCAGGGGCTTGCCGAACAGCTCGGCGCAGACGAAGGCGGAGGCGGGATTGCCGGGCAGGCCCAAGACCAGCCGGCCGTCTCCAAGCCTGCCGAACCAGGTCGGCTTGCCGGGGCGGACGTTGACGGTCTCGAAGTCGAGCTCCAGGCCCAGCTGGGCGAAAGCGGGCTTGACCAGGTCATGGTCGCCGACCGAGGCGCCGCCGACGGTGATCAGCACATCGGCCTCGACGCCGCGCACGGCGCCGGCGATGGCCTCGATGTTGTCGCCTGCCGCTTCCAGCCGCCAGGCGTCGGCGCCCCAGCCGCGCAGCATCTCGATCAGTCCCAGGCTGCCAGATTCGAAGATCTGGTCGGGCTTGGGATCGCCGCCGGGCGAGACCAACTCCTCGCCGGTGGCCAGCACCGCCACGCGGGGTTTGCGCGCGACGCTCAGGCTCCCGTGCCCCGCCGACGCTGCCAGCGACAGTCGCCAGGGATCGAGCCGGACCCCGGCCTCCAGCAACAGATCACCCGCCGCGAAGTCGCCGCCGCGCGGGCGCAGGTTGTCCTTGGGCGGCCCGGCCGGACCGAGGCGCACGCGATCGCCCTCGCGCACGGCGTTCTCCTGCATGACCACCAGGTCGGAGCCCTCGGGCACGGGCGCGCCGGTGAAGATGCGCACGGCCTCGCCGGCCTTCAGGGATTGGAGATAGCCGTGTCCCGCCGCGCTCTCGCCGACGATGGCCAGGGTGGTCTCAGCGGCGACATCGGCGCTGCGCACGGCCCAGCCGTCCATGGCCGAGGCGGTGAAGGGCGGCTGGTCGCGGGTGGCGGCCACGTCGCGGGCCAGCACGCGGCCGGCGGCGGCCTCGATGGAAACGCTCTCGGGCTTCAACGCCGTGGCGGCCGCGATGACACGGCCCCGGGCCTCCTCGACGGAGAGCCCCTTCAGCTTGCGCGGGGGATCAGCCGACAAACGCCCGCTCGAGCACGAAGTCGCCGGGCTCGGCGTTGGAGCCTTCGACCAGGCCATGGGCCTCCAGCAGAGCGGCGACATCCTTGATCATGGCCATGGAGCCGCACAGCATGATGCGGTCCTCGTCCGGGTGGAACTTGCCGGCCTCGAGCCCCAGGTCCCTGAACAGGTCGCCCGATTCGATGCGCGTGGTGATCCGCCCCGCCCGCTCGAAGGCCTCGCGCGTCACCGTGGGATAGTAGACCAGTTGCACCTTGGCCTGGTCGCCGACCAGCGGATCGTCATGGATCTCGGCGGTGAACAGGTCGCGGTAGGCAAGCTCCTTCACGTCGCGCACCGTGTGGGTGACGATCACCTGGCCGAAGCGCTCGAAGGCGTCGGGGTCGCGGGCTACCGACAGGAAGGGCGCAAGGCCCGTGCCCGTGGAGATCAGGAACAGGCGCTTGCCCGGCTTCAGCGCGTCCAGCACCAGGGTGCCGGTCGGCTTCTTGCCCATCAGCACCTGGTCGCCGGGCTTGATGTGCTGCAGGCGCGAGGTCAGCGGACCGTCCTCGACCTTGATCGACAGGAATTCCAGCTCCTCGGCGAAGTGGGGGCTGGCGATGGAATAGGCGCGCAGCACCGGCTTGGCGCCATCCAGGCCCGGCAGGCCGATCATCACGAACTCGCCCGAGCGGAAGCGGAAGCTGGCCGGCCGCGTGATGGCGAAGCTGAACAGCCGGTCGGTCCAATGCTTCACCCACAGCACGGTCTCGGTGTTGAAGGCGCTGTTGGCGGCTGGAGGTGCGGAGGCGACCGCGGCGGAATCCATGTCGAGAAAGGTCCTGGTCAGCGCCCGCAGAGGGGCGTGCGAAGCGTCTCTCATTTGAGGGCAGGGGCCTGAAAGTCAATCACAGGAAGGCTGGCGCCGCCTTAAGCCGCGCTGCTTGTGGGGCGAGCGGACTTGTCCCCGAGCGCCAAACGGGGGCATTTGCGCGTCGATCGCGGCTAGGCCGTAACCCTCCAGGAGGTCGCTTTGACCGCCAAGCCCAAAGTACAGCCGATCACCGACTTCGAGTTGATCATGGTCCGCGCCTATGAAGGCCAGGCGATGGTCGAGCAGGTGACGGCCGCGCTTCTGAAAAGCAGCTTCCTGGTCATGGCCGATACCGCCATGCCGGCCGGCAAATGGCTGGGAAACGCCAAGCCGTTGATGGTCAATGTACCGTCCAGCGGCAGATCCTATCTGCCGATGTTCACCCACCTGAGCCGCCTTGACGGCTGGGCCGAGGCGCACCCGGACTTTCCCCATCCCCACATGGTTTCGCTCGCTTGGCTACTGAAGGCGGAGCTGCCGGATGACGTGGGTCTCGCGATCAACCTGGGATGGCCGGCGGCGATGGAAATCCCGCCCGCCGGCATCGTGGCGATGAGGGCCCAACTGGGCGAATAGCCGCCCACCGGCGCGGGCTTGCTCGCCCCCGCTTGCCCGCGTGGGCCTCCCCTGCTAAACGACCCGGCTCCGGCGATGAGCCGTGCGCGCCGGCAGGCCCGACCGCTTTCGGCGCGCTCTTTCATTGTCTGAACGAGTGTAGCTCAGCTGGTAGAGCATCGGTCTCCAAAACCGAGGGTCGCAGGTTCGAATCCTGCCACTCGTGCCACCCTATATAAAGACGACCGGCGGTCCGTCCGCCCCCGACTGCCTTAACGACGAACGAGAGCTTGAGACCTGAACTGATGGCCAAGAAACCGGGCAATCTCGCCGCGATGCGCAATCGCGCCGCCAAGGCAGCCGCCGCTGCCGGGGGCGCCACGCCCGTGGCCGCGACCTCGCCGGCCGCGCCCGCCGCGCCGAAGAAGCCCTTCAACCCGGCTCAGTTCTTCCGGGAGGTGCGCGCCGAGACGCGCAAGATCACCTGGCCGTCGCGCAAGGAAACCTGGATCACCTCGGTGATGGTTTTCATCATGGTGGCCATCACCTCGCTCTTCTTCTTCGTGGTCGATCTCGGACTGAATCAGGCCGTCCGCTTTGTTCTCAGCCTGGCGAACGCCTAGGATATGACCATGACCGACACCGTCGCCGCCGAGGCCAAGCCCGCCGCCAACCCGCGCCACAAGTGGTACATCGTCCACGCCTACTCGAACTTCGAGAAGAAGGTGGCCGAGAGCATCCGTGAGCAGGCCAAGGCGCAGAACCTCGAAGACTGCTTCTCCGACATCCTGGTGCCCACCGAGGACGTGGTGGAAATCCGCCGCGGCCGCAAGGTCAACGCCGAGCGCAAATTCTTCCCCGGCTACGTGCTGGTGAAGATGGAGATGACCGACGAGGCCTACCACCTGATCAAGAACACCCCGAAGGTGACGGGCTTCCTCGGCTCGGGCTCCAAGCCCATGCCGGTCTCCGAAAAGGAAGTTCAGCGCATCGTCGGCACGATGGAAGAGGGCGTCGAGCGGCCCAAGCCCGCCATCACCTTCGACCTCGGCGAGAAGGTCAAGGTCACCGACGGTCCGTTCGCCAGCTTTGACGGCGTGGTGGAAAGCGTCGACGAGGAGCGTTCGCGCCTTCGCGTCAGCGTCTCCATCTTCGGCCGCGCCACCCCGGTGGATCTGGAATACGGCCAGGTCGAGAAGACCTAGTCCTCCCCTGCGAGCTCTCGCGAGACGAGGGGAGGTGGCCCGGAGGGTCGGAGGGGACGCACTCCTCCAGCCGCGGCGCCCTCCATCGGCATCGCAAGGCCTCGCCAGGACGCCCCCCTCCGTCGCTTCGCGACACCTCCCCCTGTCACTTCGTGTCGGGGGAGGACTAGCTCTAACGGCCTCACTCTGATAGAGGCCCGCCCTTCGCGCGAAACCCGTGCGAGCTGTCACCCGCAAAGGTGACGGTCAAATCCGTGGGAGAGGCGCCAACCTCGCACCACGGCTCAACCGACCGGTATCCGGTCATCGAGGAGAACCATGGCCAAGAAGATCCTGGGCTATATCAAGCTGCAGGTGCCCGCCGGCTCCGCCACCCCTTCGCCGCCCATCGGGCCGGCGCTCGGGCAACGCGGCGTCAACATCATGGGCTTCTGCAAGGAGTTCAACGCGCGCACCGAGAAGGAAGTGAAGGGCACGCCCCTGCCGACGGTCATCACCGTCTATCAGGACAAGAGCTTCACCTTCGTCACCAAGACCCCGCCCGCGACCCACTTCCTGAAGGAAATCGTCGGCATCAAGTCGGGCTCGGCCACGACCGGCCGCACGTTCGCCGGCAAGGTCACCCGCGCCCAGCTGCGCGAGATCGCCGAAAAGAAGATGAAGGACCTCAACGCCAACGACCTGGAAGCGGCTGCCCGCATCATCGAGGGTTCCGCGCGCGCCATGGGCCTGGAAGTGGTGGAGTCCTAATCATGCCCAAGCAAGCCAAACGTATCGAAGCCTGGACCGGTGACCGCACGGCCACCCACAAGGTCGAGGCCGCCGTCGCCCTCGTGAAGGCCAACGCCAAGGCCAAGTTCGACGAAGGTATCGAAATCGCCGTCAACCTGGGCGTCGACCCCCGTCACGCCGACCAGCAGGTCCGTGGCGTCGTGTCGCTTCCCTCGGGCACCGGCCGCGACGTGCGCGTCGCCGTCATCGCCAAGGACGCCAAGGCCGATGAAGCCACCGCCGCCGGCGCCGACATCGTCGGCGCGGAAGAGCTGGTGGAACGCATCCAGGGCGGCTTCATGGACTTCGACCGCGTGATCGCCACGCCCGACATGATGGCCCTGGTCGGCCGTCTGGGTAAGGTGCTGGGCCCCCGTGGCCTGATGCCCAACCCGCGTGTCGGCACCGTGACGCCCAACGTGGCGCAAGCCGTGAAGGACGCCAAGGGCGGCTCCATCGAGTTCCGCGTCGAAAAGGCCGGCATCGTGCATGCCGGCATCGGCAAGGCCAGCTTCACCGACGAAGCCCTGCTGGCCAACGTCAAGGCCCTGGTCGACGCTCTGGTCAAGGCCAAGCCGGCCGGCGCCAAGGGCATCTATGTGAAGAAGGTCAGCCTGTCGTCCACGATGGGCCCCGGCTTCCGCGTCGACCTGAACAGCGTCGGGGCCTAGTCCCTCCGCTCTCATCGGCACAGCGTTCAAGGCGGGGCTTCGGCTCCGCCTTTTTCGTATCCGGGCCCTACTGTACTGGCCAGTCCTGCCGGCCGTGCATAATCCGGACAATACCGATTTCGTCGGCCTGGACGCGGTACATGACGACGTAGGGCGTGCGCGGAACGACCAGTTCGCGCGTGCCGGCAACGCGCCCCGGTCGGCCCTTGAACGGCGTATCGCGTAACGTGGCGACCGCATCCAGAATGCGGATCGCGATGTCTCCGGCAGCCCTCGGACTGTCGGCGACGATATACTCGAAGGCGCCTAGCAGGTCGGCGTCGGCTTCCGGCGAAAAGCGGACCTTCACGCCTTTTCTTCGACCTCGCGCATACGTCGCGTGATGTAGGCGCGCATGTCGGCATCGACCTCTTCAAGGGAGCGTCCCTCGCCGCGATCCAGAGAGGCCAGCCCCTCCTTCACCGCCGCTACCCAGGCCGCGTCTTCCTCCACGAAGTCCGCCACAGCCTTCGCCGCCAAATCAGCCGCGCTCATGCTCCGCTCAGCCGCGAGGGCCTCAAGCTGCGCGCGGTGCTCGTCGTCGAGGGTGATGGCCAGGGGCGCGTTCATGGCGTCATCCTAGCCCAAATCCCGGTTTCGCGCATCTCAGGCTCCGCCCGCCTCCAGGTGCTTGGCCGTCATCGGCGCCATCTTGGCCATCCCGTTCAGCGTCTCCAGCGTTAGCCGGATGGCCACGCCCGGATCGATGGCCTGGCGCACATGTCCCAGGACGACAGCCAGGGCCTGGGCCAGGATCACCGGCTGGTCGGCGACCGCGATATCCTGGGCCTTGAAGAAGACCCGCACCCGTTCACGCAGCTCATAGGCATGGCGCAGCGGCTGCTCGCGCGGCTCATTGACCACGGGCACGCTCAGCGCCGGGCGGCCCCAGATGGCCTGGGGGTCGTCGCCCCGGCCGATGCCGGCCGCATAGATGCCGATCGTCTCGCCCACGTCGGGGAAGTCTGCCGGTCCATAGCCGGCGGCCAGCGCGCCCTTGCGGATGATCCCGAACAGGCTGCCCGGCGGCACATCGTCCCAGTCGCTACGGTCCCCGCAAAGCAGGTTGTTGATGGCGTCGGACATCACCGCCTGGCCCGGCGCGAAGTCGTGGGCATCCGCATCGAATTCACCCACCGCCCGGATCGCCGCCTCGCCGGTGACGGCGGCCGCCGCGCTCAGCAGGTCCTCCACCCGGATGCGGCCCTCGCAGTCCTTCATGGCGTTTTCCAGCATTCCGGCCAGCGCCTCGCGAACCGTCATGCCGCCGCCGGGCGGGGCAGGAGAAGGAGGCGGGGTCTTCTTCCTGCCGAAGCCGAACAGGCCCACGGGCTTCAGGACTCCGACTGAGTCTTGGCGGTGAAGGACTGGCACTCCGCCGGCTGGGCCTTGCAGAAATAGGCGCCCGCCCGCTCCCACACCTGCTCCTGCATATGCACCGACAGCGCCGATTCGCCGGGGATCAGCAGGGGCGCCTTGGCGATCATCGCCTGGCCGGACGGGCTGCTCACGAAGGCCAGCGAATCCTTCAGCTCCTTCTCGGTGAAGGTGTCGGCCCAGATGCGCGCTATGCCCTCGAAATAGGCCGGGGCGGCCTCCGCCGTCGCCTGCTTCACCGCCGCCACCAGGGCCAGGGTGCAGGCGTCGGTCTTGCAGGCCGACTTCGACAGCCGCACCATCTCCGGATAGCTGTTGATCAGGTCATCGGCCTTGTGGCTGGCCGCCAGATATTGCCGCGCCAGCTCCAGCCGGCGCATCGCACCGCCCTCCGCGCTCTTCCTGTCGGCCGCCAGGGCGCCCGCCGCGCCCATGAGGACGGTGGCTGCCAGGACCAGGCTCAGACGGATGGTGGTCGCGCGCATGGATAATTCCTCCCCGAAAATCCACCTTACCGTGCGCGTCCGGGCTGGCCAGCCCCGGGATCGCCGAACGCCGTTCCCGGCCTCCCAGTCCTGACACTTGATGGCCACGCTTGCGCCAAGGTCTGGGGCGATGGTGCCCGCGTCGATCGATATGCGGGGAGGGAGCGATGCACTGGAAAGGCCTGAGCCTGGCGCTGGCATTGAGTGCGCTGGCGGCCACGTCGGCCTCGGCGCGCGACATCACGCCCGATGCACCCCTGCCGCGCGCCTGCGGCTATGACCGCGCGGCCATGCTGGCCATGCCCTTCGAGCGCTTCGACCAGGACTTCGCCGAGGGCTGGCGGCCCCTGGCCGACCGGCCGGGCTGCGAGCTGGCTGCGGCCGAGGTGCTGGCCGCCTACCGGGTGGAAAACAGCCCGCGCCTGTCGTCGGGCGAGAGCCGCCTGCTGGCCTGGCACGAGGGCCAGCTGCGGGCCATGGTCGGCGACATTCCCGACGCCATCACTCTGATCACCATCTCCCGCGCGGGCGACGCCGATCAGGTCAACAGCCTCTACGCCGACGCCACCCTGGCCTTCCTGCGCCACGACCGCCGGGCGCTGAAGGCCGCGCGGCGGCGCCTGGCGGCCCTGCCCAAGCCGGACGGGTTCGATCGGGAGGCGGCTGCCACCGCCAAACGCCTGGGCTTGGTGGTCTCCTGGCCGCCGAACCTGGATGTGGTCGATGGCTTGGCCGCCTGCTTCGACCGGCCCTACGCCGAGGCCTACGGCGCCGCCTGCCGTCACAAGGCCGGCGCGACGCGCACTACACGCCTAGCCCACCGAAGCTGGAAATTCCTCTGACAATCGGGGTATGAGCCACCCTCACGCCGACGATGGAGAAGGCTCATGCTGGTTCATATGTTCAGAGCGGACGGCCGGGTGTTCGGGTTCAGCGGCGATGAAGCCGGCGCTAGCCTGCCCGAGGGCTATGGCGATTGGGTCACGTTCAAAAGCCTGGAGTTGACCCGGGGCGTGGCCCAGCCCGGGGTAGATGTCACCGAGTGCCTGGACGACATCGAGGCCCACGGGTTCCACCTCACCGACGCCCACATGCGGATCACCGACCGGGCGCTCTAAGCGAGGCCGGCAGAGGCCATTTGCGAGCCTCGCCTTCCTGCGCCATGACCGCCGGGCGCTGAAGGCCGCGCGCCGTCATTTGGCCGCTCTGTCCAAGCCGCAAGGGTTCGACTAAGAGGCCGCCGTCACCGCCACGGCCTGGGCCTGACGGTGTCCTGGCCGCCGAACCTGGATTTGGTCGATGGCCTGTCCGCCTGATTCAACCGCCCCTACGCCGAGGCCTATGGTGTGACGTGCAGCACGAAGGCCCATGCCTCCCTGCGCTTGCCATTCATGAGCTGAACTGTAGGGTTGCCGGGTCGATACGCAGTCGGGTGAAGCATGCGGACCATCCTTCTGTCGCTGGCCATGGCGCTGGCCTGCACGGCCGCCCTTGGTCAGACGTCGGGCGCCGATTCCGCTCCAGTCACTTCCGCGGCGCCATCCAAGGCTGCGCGCGTCGTTTTGATCTCGAGTGTCGAGGCCGAGTATCCGGAGGAGGCCCGTGCTGCCGGTCACCAGGGGGTTGTAATCCTGAGCGGCGTTGTCCTGGCTGGCGGAACCCTGACCTCGCCGGCCGTGAAGGTATCCTCTGGCTCGAAAGAACTGGACCAGGCGGCGTTGGGGGCCTTTAGCCAGTGGAAATTCAACCCCGGGCTTGATGAGCGAGGTGTCCCAAAGGATACGCGCATCGCCATGCCTTATGCGTTTTACAAAGACTCTTTCGACGATCCCGCACGCGCTATCAACAAGAAGACATGTGCGGACTTTGCAGCGGACGTGCGCTGGTTTGATCTAACCTTCCCCGGTCATAAGCGCAGCGAGATGCATATTTACGAGCTGACGCTTGGCGCCTTCTGGGGCGTCTCGCTCATGCCCGGATTTCCGAACGCCGACCGAGTCGATGGTCGTCTGAAAAATTACGAGGCTATATTCCAGGCAACGTTTGAAGACTGCGCGAAACATCCCGCCGCCAATTTCATGACGACCATAAAGCGCCGTGTCTTTTGAGCGCCGCCACTTGCGCCGGCCCCCGCCTTGAATTCCTCCCGCGCTTCCTCTATACGCCCCCACTTCCGCCGCCGGGCTCTGCCTGACGGCGACCTGTCCGAGAACTACGGAGCGCGGGGGTCACCCGGGCGATAATCGAGGAAGAGCCCTTCCTCGCCGTTGGGAGACGGGGATGCGAGACGTACCGGGCCGCGCCATGCGTGGAGCCCGAGGCGGATGCTTCCTTCGGACAGTTTGAGTAGGCCGGCCGTCGCCGTGACGGGGGAAACCCCTGCGCGTCGCCGATCGGTTTCGGCGTCCGGATGGTCCGGCCGCCGTGATGATTAGGAGACCGCAATGGACCGCGCTCAAAAGCAGGTGGCGATCGAGACGCTCAAGGGCGTCTTTGCCGACGCCGGCGCCGTGGTCGTGACCCACAACCTGGGTCTGACCGTTGCGGAAATGACTGACCTGCGTGGCCGCCTCCGTAAGGAAGGCGCCAAGCTTCAGGTGGTGAAGAACACCCTGGCTCAGAAGGCCCTGGACGGTTCGGTCGGCGAGGCGGGCGACGCCCTCTTCACCGGCCCTGTCGCCATCGCCTATGCGCCGGATCCCGTTTCCGCCGCCAAGGTCGCCACCCAGTACGCCAAGGACAACGAGAAATTCGTCGTCATCGGCGGCCTGATGGGCAAGGACGTCCTGGACAAGTCGGCCGTGAGCGCGCTCGCGACCCTGCCGTCCCTGGATCAGCTGCGCGGCAAGATCATCGGCCTCATCCAGGCGCCGGCCACCAAGGTGGCGGGTATTCTGGCGGCGCCGGCCGGTCAGCTCGCGCGCGTCATCGGCGCCTATGCCGCCAAAGACGCCGCCTAACAGTCATCTTCGCAACAACCCCAAATCCGAACCCCTTAGGAACATCCAATGTCCAAACTCGAAAAGATCGTCGACGACCTGTCGGCCCTGACCGTCCTGGAAGCCGCTGAACTGTCCAAGCTGCTTGAAGAAAAGTGGGGCGTCTCCGCCGCCGCTCCCGTGGCTGCCGCCGCTGCCGCCGGCCCCGCCGCCGCCGCCGTCGAAGTCGAAGAGCAAACCGAGTTCACCGTGATCCTGACCGCCGGTGGCGACAAGAAGATCAACGTGATCAAGGAAGTCCGCACCGTGCGTCCGGACCTCGGCCTGAAAGAAGCCAAGGACCTCGTCGAAGGCGCGCCGCAGAACGTGAAGGAAAACATTTCCAAGCAGGAAGCGGAAGAAATCAAGAAGAAGCTGGAAGAAGCCGGCGCTTCGATCACCATCAAATAAGACCAAGGCCGGGTTCGCTCGGTTGGAATTTGGGGCCCGTGGAGCGATCCACGGGCCCTTTTTCTTACAAATTGTTTATCCTGCTCTCTAGCGGACCAAGGGTGTCCAAAGATTCACGTGACGCCGTTATCGGGAATTCTACGATTGCTGTCCCGACAACAAAGCAGACGATTGAGCGTCACTCAAAATGATCCACCACTTCTCCTTCGCCGCGCGCGACCCGAAACATGTGGCCGGCGTGATCGCCGTCATCCTCGGCGGCGAGGCCCAGCCGTTTCCGCCCGTGGCGGTCGGCTCCTGGATGGCCATGGCCGGCGACGACCACGGCACCGGCGTCGAGGTCTATCCCCTGGGCGCCGAGCTGACCCCGGCCGAGGGCGACGCCGACTCCGTCGCGGTGATGAACGACAATCCCGCGCCCTTCGTGGCCACCCATGCCGCCGTCGGCACCGCGCTCTCGGAAGTCGAGGTCCACGCCATCGCCGCGCGCGAAGGCTGGATCTCCAAATACCGCAAGCGCGGCGGCGTCTTCGGCGTCATCGAATTCTGGGTCGAGAACCGCTTCATGATCGAGGTGCTCACCCCCGAGATGCAGGCCGAATACCTGGCCGCCGCCACGCCGCAAGCCTGGCGCGCCATGCTGGCGAAGGGTCCGCCCAAGGCCGCCTGATCCAGGCGATCTTCCTCTTTCCCTCCCCCGATTGGGGGAGGGTGGTCGCAGCGCAGCGAAGACCGGGTGGGCGGGCGTCCGTTAAGCGGCGCGCGGGAAGCGACGGCCCAATTCAGTCAGCGCCGACCTATCGAGTTTAGAGGGCGCCCGCCCACCCGCCTCGGGTTCGCCTCGTCCCCCTCCCCCGATCGGGGGAGGGAAAGAGATCACGCCGAGCGCCGCGTATGAAATAATTCTTACCGAGGGCTTCCCTTATGGCCTCGGATCGCTTATCTCGCCTGTCTCGCGAAAATTTCGTTGGTTCGAGACGCATATTCTTGCGCGCGAAGCCCCGAGGCGTGGTCCGTCGGCCCTCCGACCACTGCGAAGGGGCGCCTCCGTTACCCGGAGGCGACTGTCGGCGTCCTGGTCCCGCAAGGGCCCGAGGGTGGACGCAAGGACAAACTGCGCGCGGACTCTCCCGCGCGCCACAGGGAACATAAATGGCTCAGTCCTTCACCGGTAAGAAGCGGATCCGCCACTCGTTCGGCCGTATCCTCGAAGCCGTCCAGATGCCGAACCTGATCGAGGTTCAACGCTCCTCCTACGAACAGTTCCTGCAGCGCGAAGTGCGCTCGGGCGAGCGCAAGGACGAGGGGATCGAAGCGGTCTTCAAGTCCGTCTTCCCGATCAAGGACTTCAACGAACGCGCCGTTCTCGAATACGTTTCGTACGAGTTCGAAGAGCCCAAGTACGACGTCGAGGAATGCATCCAGCGCGACATGACCTATGCCGCGCCGCTGAAGGTCAAGCTGCGCCTCATCGTCTTTGAATCCGACGAAGAGACCGGCGCCCGCTCCGTGAAAGATATCAAGGAGCAGGACGTCTACATGGGTGACATCCCGCTGATGACGGAGAAGGGCACCTTCATCGTCAACGGCACCGAGCGGGTGATCGTCTCGCAGATGCACCGCTCGCCCGGCGTCTTCTTCGACCACGACAAGGGCAAGACCCACGCCTCGGGCAAGCTGCTCTTCGCCGCCCGCGTCATTCCGTACCGCGGCTCCTGGCTCGACTTCGAGTTCGACGCCAAGGACATCGTCTATGTGCGCATCGACCGCCGCCGCAAGCTGCCGGCGACCACCTTCCTGATGGCGCTGGGCATGGATGGGGAAGAGATCCTCACCACCTTCTATGACGTCGTCCCCTTCGAGAAGCGCGAGAACGGCTGGGCCACCACCTACAAGCCCGAGCGCTGGCGCGGCGTAAAGCCGGAATTCGCCCTGATCGACGCCGACACCGGCGAGGAGATCGCTCCCGCCGGCCACAAGATCTCGGCCCGCGCGGCCAAGAAGTTCGCCGACAATGGGGTCAAGACCCTGCTGCTCGCCGCCGACGCCCTGGTCGGCCGCTACCTGGCGCGCGACGAGGTCAATGCCGAGACCGGCGAGATCTATGCCGAGGCCGGCGACGAGCTCGACGCCACCTCGATCCAGGCGCTCGCCGACCTGGGCTTCACCACCATCGACGTGCTCGACATCGACCACATCACGGTCGGCGCCTATATCCGCAATGCGCTCCGCGTCGACAAGAACACGTCTCGTGAAGATGCGTTGTTCGACA
>JAQGIP010000030.1 GCA_028291055.1 Caulobacter sp. | reverse complement strand
TTTCAGCGCGTAGCGGCCGAAGGCCAGACCTTAACCCTACCTCCCGGCAAAGGTTCCTTGCGCGTCTTTGGCGCCCGAGCGCGCGCCGCTAAAGCGCCTTCAAAATCCCCTCGACCATCTTCTTGGCGTCGGCGAACAGCATCATGGTGTTGTCGCGGAAGAAGAGTTCGTTCTCCACGCCTGCATAGCCCGAGGCCATGCCGCGCTTCACGAACAGCACCGTGGCGGCCTTCTCGACGTCGAGGATCGGCATGCCGTAGATGGCGCTGGTGGGGTCGGTCTTGGCGGCCGGGTTGGTGACGTCGTTGGCGCCGATCACGAAGGCCACGTCGGCGGTGGCGAACTCGGCGTTGATGTCCTCCAGCTCGAAGACCTCGTCGTAGGGGACGTTGGCTTCGGCCAGCAGCACGTTCATGTGGCCCGGCATGCGCCCGGCGACGGGGTGGATGGCGTACTTCACCTCCACGCCCTCCTCCTTCAGCTTGTCGGCCATTTCGCGCAGGGCATGCTGGGCCTGGGCCACGGCCATGCCGTAGCCGGGGACGATGATCACCTTGCTCGCATTCTTCATGATGAAGGCGGCGTCTTCGGCGCTGCCCTGCTTGACGGGCCGGGTCTCCACATGGCCGCCCGCGCCGGCCGCCGCCGTCTCGCCGAAGCCGCCCAGGATCACCGAGATGAAGCTGCGGTTCATCGCCTTGCACATGATGTAGCTGAGGATGGCGCCCGACGAGCCCACCAGCGCGCCTGTGATGATCAGGGTGGTGTTCTCGAGCGTGAAGCCCAGGGCCGCCGCCGCCCAGCCGGAATAGCTGTTCAGCATCGACACCACGACCGGCATGTCGGCCCCGCCGATGGGGATGATCAGCGTTACGCCGATCAGAAGCGAGAGGCCGAAGATGGCCCAGAAGGCCCATTTGGCCTGGCCGCCGCTCATCACCAGCACCACGATCATGGCCACGATGGCCAGCGCGATGACGATGTTCAGCAGATGGCGGGCGGGCAGCATGATCGGCGCGCCGCTCATGTTGCCGTTCAGCTTGGCGAAGGCGATCACCGAGCCGGTGAAGGTCACCGCGCCGATGGCCACGCCGAGCGCCAGTTCGATCAGGCTCTCCAACTTCAGGCCCGCGCCGTCGGCGATGCCGAAGGAGGCCGGCGCGTAGAGGGCCGAGACGGCCACGAGACAGGCGGCCATGCCGACCAGGCTGTGGAAGGCGGCGACCAGCTGCGGCATCGAGGTCATCGGCACGCGCCGCGCGATCACCGCGCCGACGCCGCCGCCCACGGCCACGCCGCCGAGGATCAGGGCGATGGTGATGGGGTCGAGAAGCTTGCTGCTCCACAGGGTGAGCAGCGTCACCCCCACGGCGATGGCCATGCCGACCATGCCCATCTGGTTGCCGCGCCGGCTGGTCTCCGGGCTGGACAGCCCGCGCAAGGCCAGGATGAAGAGGACGCCCGAGATGATGTAGGCGATCGCGGCGATATTGGCGTTCATGGCTTCTCCCGGCGATCGACGCCGTCCCAGGCTGCGCGGCCCCGGATCGCCGCATAGGTCTGGGCGGCGAGGGCGGCGACGAAAAGGGCGACGGTAAAGGTCGCGTTGATCAGGGTTCCGAGGCTGGCGCCGGCCGACAGCAGCAGCGACAGCTGCATGACGCCCAGGCCCGTGAGCAGCAGGCCGATGCTGTTGATCCAACGGCGGTGGCGCAGGACCACATAGACGTAGGCCACGATGGCGCCGAGCGCGCTGAGGCCGCAGACGATGCCGAGCAGATGGGAGATGGCGGGGCCGGTCACGGCGCGCCCTCCCCTGGTGTCGGGGCTATGGGCCTGAAGGCGCGGATCGTGCGCCGCACCAGCGCCACCAGCACCCAGGCGATCACCAGGGCCAGGCCCACATGCAGGGCGGCCAGCAGGTTGTCGTGCTTCACCGCCACATCGCGCCAGGTCTCATGGCCGGCCCAGAACAGCCCTGCGGCCAGGATCAGGATGCCCAGGGGCCGCAGCAGATACTTCTCCACTAACGCACGCTGGGCCGGCTTCAGCAGCATGCCGCCGACGATAGCGCCGCCCAGCAGCAGCACCGCCACCAGGATGGGGATCAGGTTGACCGGAGAGGCGACGCCGTTGGCGATCATGGCATTACCCCGGTGTCAGGCGCCCGACTGCGCCGCACCATCCGCACAATCAAGTAGACGCCGTAGGCGCACATGGCGGTGGCCCAGGCGACCGGCCACCAGTCGTGCGTCTGCATCGCGTCATGGATGTGCAACGCGAGGAGCGCCAGGCAAAGGAGCGCGAAGACAGGGGCGAAGACGAAGGTCTCGACCTGCCGCTTAACTGCTACAGGCAACCGCGAGCCGAGCGTGACAAACGCCAACAACGCGCCAATCAGGGTCAGGCCAAGTAGGCCAGCCACTACCATGCCGCTATCGGGCGCGCCGAAGATCATTATTTCGCCACGGCCTTCGCCGCCGGCTTTTCCTTCTTGCGGTACATGGCCAGCATCCGCTGGGTGACCAGGAAGCCGCCGAAGATGTTGACGGCCGCCAGGCCCGCGGCCACCGCGCCCGCGCCCTTGGCGACCCACATGTTGTTGTCCACCGGCCCGCCGGCCAGGGCCACACCATGGGCCGAGGCGGCCAGCAGGGCGCCCACGATGATCACCGAGGAGATGGCGTTGGTCACCGCCATCAGCGGCGTGTGCAGGGCCGGCGTCACCGACCAGACCACGTAGTAGCCGACGAAGATGGCCAGCACGAAGATGGCCAGGCGGAAGACGGTGGGATCGACGATTTCCATCGCGATGGTTCCTTATAGGCCTCAGGCCGACTTCAGGTTCGGTGGACGACGGCGCCGTCCTTGGTGACCAGGGCGGCCGCCAGGATCTCGTCGGCGTAGTCGGGCGCGAAGGCGCCTTCCTTCGTCACCAGCAGGGTGGCGAAGGCCACCAGGTTGCGGGAATAGAGGTTGGAGGCGTCGGCGGCGATGCGCCCGGCCAGGTTGGGATAGCCCACGATCTTGACGCCGTTCCTGGTCTCGACGATCTCGCCCAGCTTGGCGCCCTCGACGTTGCCGCCCTGTTCGATGGCCAGGTCGATGATCACCGAGCCGGGGCGCATGGAGGCCACCTGGGCCGCCGTCACCAGCCGCGGCGCGGGGCGTCCGGGGATCAGGGCGGTGGTGATGACGATGTCCTGCTTGGCGATGTGGGTGGAGACGAGCTCGGCCTGCTTGGCTTGGTATTCCTTGCTCATTTCCTTGGCGTAGCCGCCGGCGGTCTGGGCGTTCTTGAACTCCTCGTCCTCGACGGCCAGGAACTTGGCGCCCAGGCTTTCCACCTGCTCCTTGGTGGCCGGGCGCACGTCGGTGGCGGTGACCACCCCGCCCAGGCGGCGCGCGGTGGCGATGGCCTGCAGCCCCGCGACGCCCACGCCCATGATGAAGGTCTTGGCGGCGGCCACCGTGCCGGCCGCGGTCATCATCATCGGGAAGCCCTTGCCGAAGGCATAGGCCGCCTCGATCACGGCGCGGTAGCCGGCCAGGTTGGCCTGGGACGACAGCACGTCCATGACCTGGGCGCGGGTGATGCGCGGGATGAATTCCATCGCGAAGGCCGTGGCCTTGGCCTTGGCCAAGCCGTCCAGCGTCACCTTGTCCTGATAGGGATTGAGCATCGCCACGACCAATGTGCCGGGCTTCAGCAGGGCGATCTCCGCCGCGCCGGGCCCGCGAACCTTGAACAGGATGTCGGCCTTGGCCAGCGCCGCCTTGCCGGTCTTTTCGACCGTGGCGCCGGCGTCCGTATAGTCGCTGTCGGGGATCGAGGCGCCCGCGCCGGCCCCGGATTCGACCACCACGCTAAAGCCGGCGGCAAGCAGTTTCTTGATACTGTCGGGCGTGGCCGCGACCCGGGTTTCACCCGCGAAGGATTCCTTCGTGACGGCGATAACGGCCATACTACATCCCCTCCTCCGCGCGAGTGCATTCTACGCACGAGTCGTCGCGGTCAGGGGGCTTGTTTAGGGGATGATCTTGCCGCTTGTCGAGCCCATGGCGCCGCACCGCGAAAAGATCATGCCGCAATGCAGCAAAGCGAGAGGCTTAGTGCCCGCCGCCCTTCTTTTCCTTCAGCACCAGGATGCCCACCACCAGCAGCACGACGGACACGCCGGCGGAGGTGATGAAGTTGGCGTCCGTGCAGAAGAACATCGTCAGGAACAGCAGCAGCGCGGCAAGACCCAGCGAACCCCACTTGGTGAAGGCGCCGAAGGCGTGGAAGGTGTTCTGCTGCTCATGGATATCCATGTCGCCGCGGTGGTATTCGGAGGCCATGTGGGTTCCGTGCGCCTGAAAAGCCTGTTGCTGAGGCGGGCTTACAACGCGTTGGCCCGCCGCTCAAGTCATGGAGGGCATCATTCGCCCCCTCTCATTCCGCTCGTCCCCCCGAAGGCGGGGATCCAAGCGGCCTATGAGGGTGGAACGCGCAGCCTGCTGAAGGACACGACACCCTTCACCGGCATCAGCGACCTTCCGGAAATCCGGCTTGGGTCGCCGCCTTCGCGGGGGTGAGCGGGCTATTCATATGTCCCAGCCCGCCAATAGCCCACGCAGAGCCGCAACGAAGGCCAGGGGCTGATCGATCATCACATGGTGGTCGGCGTCGGGGATCACCACCATGGGCGTATTCGGTGGGGCGATGGATTTCACATAGGCCTGGATGTCGGGACCGAACAGGTTGGAGCGGTCGCCCCACATCAGCGCCACCGGGCATTTGAGGTTTTCCAGCAGCGGCCCGCGCTCCTCCATCTCGAACTGGCGCCACATGTAGGGGTCGAACTTCCAGGTGAAGCCGCCCTCGACAGGCTTGATCGAGCGCCGGGCGATGAAGTCGGCGATGTAGAGGTTGGCGCAATCCTGCGGCGGGGCCAGCCGGAAGCGGTTCAGCGCCTCCTGCGCGGTGTCGTAGGTGCGGTTGCCGCCGCCGCGCTGGGGCGGGCCCTTCCATTCCATGCCGGGCGGGCGGATCGGGCTGTCGGCGGTGACCACGGCGCGCAGGCGATCCCCATGCAGGGCCGCCGCCAGCAGGGTGACGAAGCCGCCGAAGCTGTGGGCCACCACCAGCGGCTTGACCGGCCCGGCGTTGAGGCCGCTCGCCTCGCAGGCCGCGAAGATCTCCTCGCCGAACAGGTCGCCGGAATAGTGGTCGCGCCAGTCGGACGCGCCCATGCCCGACCAGGAGATGGCGGCGACCCGCCACTCGTCGGCGAAGAAGGGGGCGATGAAGCTCCACCAGTCGGCATGCGCGCCGTTGCCGTGCACGAACAGCAGGCCCGGCCTGCCCACCTCGCCCCAGGTCAGCACCTCGATCTTGGCGCCCTGGACCTCCACGAAGCCGCGCTCGGGCTCATGGGCGATGGCCGCCTCGAACCAGGCCGGCGCCGGGGGCTTGGCGCCGTTGAAAGGCGCGAGCGGCGAGCCGACGCCAACCGGCAGGACGCCATGCGCCGCGTGCAGCGGGGCGTCGGCGGGGGGAAGGTCGGCGCTCAACCCTTGAACGCCTTTTCGCCCGGGCGGGGATCGCGGGGCTTCAGCGCCTTGAACACGCCGATGCCGGTCATCAGCGTCGTCTCGCCGGCCCAGATGCGGCCGCGCACGGTGAACAGGCCGTCGATTTCGGAGACCAGCTCGCCCGACCCCTCGACGAAATCACCCAGCTTGGCGCTCTGAAGGAAGTCGCAGGTCAGCCGCACGGTGACCCAGAAGGAGGAGCGCTCCACCGATACCACCCGGCCCCAGGCCATGTCGGCGAAGCTCATCAGCATGCCGCCGTGGCAATTGGCCATGCCGTTGGTGTGGTATTCCTCGACCCGGAACCCCAGCACCGTCTTGGTCTGCGGCAGGTGATTCTCGTACAGGGGTCCGATCTGTCGCCCGAAGCCGCGCGTCCAGTTCAGGGTGTTGAAGCCTGGCGGGATAACCGCCGTCTGGCCTTCTGTGAGATCGTCTGACATGGCCCAATGTCTAACAACCGTTTGAGTTTGGGCAAGCCTTGCCGTCAGTCGTGGTCGTTGACGGCGCCCGGAACGGTCAGGATCACACGCAGGCCCAGAGGGGTCGAGGTGAAGGTCAGCTCGCCCCGCACCTGCCGCGCCAGGGAGCGCATCACCCGAAACCCCAGTCCGCCGTCCACCGCCGGATCAAAGCCGTCGGGAAGGCCGACGCCATCGTCGGCTATGGTCAGCCGCAGGCGGCCGTCTTCCTGGCGGCCGCAGGCCACGGTGGCGCGCCCGCGGACCCCGGCGGGGTGGGCGTATTTGATGGCGTTGGTCAGCGCCTCGCTGGTCAGCAGCGCGATCGGCGCCACCTGGTCGGGCGCGAGCACGCAGCCCCCCTGAAGTTCGGTGCGAAGATCGATCTGCTGAGGCAGGGCCAGCGACGCCACCGCGGCCTGGCAGACCTCGCGCAGATAGTCGGACACCTCCACCTGGTCGCGGTCGGAATATTGCGCCAGCAGCCGGTGCCAGCGGCTGACCGCATCGATGCGCACCGCCGTCTCCTCCAGCAGCCGGCCGGCCTCCGCGCCGGACAGGGTCTCGCGCCGGGCGATCTCCCTGGCCTGCAGGCGGATCAGGCCGATGACCAGCGTCAGGCTGTTGGCGATTCTGTGGTCGGCCTCCAACAGTCGCGTATCGGCCACGGCCTTGGAGATCGGCTTGGGGGCGGCCGGAAAAAATATAGGATCAACTGACATCGACTTCACTAATGCAGGATCACACGGTCAGTTCCAATCTACACAAAAAGCCGGAAAACACATTTCACCAGTATTTCATTTTACTGAAAGTGACGCTTCCAATTACTGTTCTAATAATGGGGAATGGGCGCCTCAGGCGACTTGAGGGCGAAAGGCTTCGAATGAGTAAGTGGCTGCTTTTACCCTTGAGGCGTCGATTGGGCTATTGACGCCGTCTACGCCGCGGGTAAATTCCCCAACGGTCCTGTCGGGGGGTGCAACATGTCCGATCTGACGCGTGGCGAACGCCTGCAGATCATGCTCACGCAAGAGGAATTGGCTGCGGTCGACGACTGGCGGTTCGACAAGCGCATGCCCAGCCGGGCGGCGGCGGTTCGCGAACTGCTGAAGCGCGGCCTGGCGGCCGAGGGATTCATGATCGCCGACGGCCGCTCCAAGTCCCAGGACTTCGGCGTCACCGAGAGCCGCGACGCGGCCGAGGGCTAGGTCGGGCCCCTTAGGGTGTAGGGCGCACGACCTTCAGCGCCGCCGCCGCCCGCGCCTCCAGCGCTCCCGGGGCGATGTCGATCAGCTCATAGCCCAGCCGCCGGTAGACCGCCTCATGCACCGCCTCGAAGCGCAGGGCCTCCTCATAGCCGATCCGCCGCGCCGCCGTGGGGGTCACATAGCCCTGCAGCCGCACGAACAGGACGCGCCGCTCATAGGCGTCGAGGGCAAGGGCGTCGCTCAGGGACGGTGGGACCGGCAGGCCGAGGAATTCCGCCAGGGCCAGGACACAGGGCGGGCCCCGATCATGGATCTGCACCGCCTCGGGCAGGGCCGAGGCGCGCTCCCGCCGCGCGGTCTGCAGGGCGGTGATGGCCTCGATGAAGCCAGGGTGGGTCCAGTGCTCCGCGATCCCGCGGGCGTCGGACAGGGCGATGACGTCGGTGGCCGCCTCCTCGACGACGCCGAACCCTTCGCCTTCCAGGGCCCGCAGCAGCGCGGTTTTGCCGGCGCCGGGCGCGCCGGTCAGGATGAAACGTTGCATGGGTGTCCTTGTGATCCGCGACCGACGCGCAGGCGCGCTATCGTTGCTGGTCATGTTTAGGGAGGAGTCGCGCTGGCGCTGGGCGGGCGGCGATGGCTAAGGTGTAACCCAAGGTGGGGCGGGAGGGAAATCACATGATCAGGCTGGCCCTGACCCTGTTGGCGTTCACGGCCGCGCTCCAGGCCCCGCGCCCCATGGCCGCCCTGCCGGCGGCCGGACAGGCCGCCGCGGCCGAGGCGGCGGACGCCATCGTGGACATCCATCGCGTGGCCCTGGATCACGACGATCTCTGGGCGCTGAGCGAAGGCGGCGCGTTGTCGCGCATCGACCTGGCGGGCAGGACCCGAACCGTGGTGATCAGCGCCGATGTCACCGACCTGCGGAAGGTGGGCGGCCGTGTCACCATCCTGTACGGCGCCGGTAAGGCCCGCCGGCTGGCGGCCTGGGACGGCCAACGCTTCGTCGACGGGCCGCCGCCGGGAAACTGGGGAGACGATGCGCCCTGGATGATCGTCTCCGGCGGTCCGACCCCGGTCCTGCTCAGTGCAACACGGGCCTGGAAGCAGCGGCCCGACGGCCGCTGGCTCAGCGTGCGCCTGCAACTCCCGCAGAGCACCGGCGGCATGTGGACCTCGTCCCTGGTGAGCACGGACGGGCGGCTCGCCTACATCGGCGTCGACCGAGGCGAATGGGGCGGCGGGCTGCTGCGCATCAGCCTCGCCACCGGCAAGGGCGAATGGGCGGGACGGAGCTGTCTGACCGGCAACCTGGACGCGGACAACTGCAAGCCGGCTCAGGGCGCACTCTTCGAGGGGGTCCACGGCATCATCGCCGACCCCGACCACCCCGGCTGCCTGCTGGCCGCGATGGGGCTCAGCCACATGATGTCATCAGGCGCCCTGGTGCGCCTCTGCGGAGACAGGCCTGTGATCGCCCTGCGCCACAAGGTGGAGCTGCCGCCGCCCCCGCCCGGCTACCAGAACGTCGGCGGCGACGGTGACGAGGCCTTCTTCGGCCTGGCCGCGTCCAGCCACGGCGGCTGGTGGGCGGTGACACAGATGGCGGCCTACCATGAGCCCGGCGGCGCACGGGTGCTCATGCCCACGCCGTTCGACAACATCGGCGGCGTCAGGCTCGGGCGCCTGGGCCCCGGCGCCGTGTTCGTCGTCACCATGTCGCGAGCGCACAAGTCGTTGGCCGGCGCGACGCCCCTGCTGGCCGTCGACTAGCCCAGCCCCGCCGCCTTCAAAACCGCCGCCTGCCTCACGGCCAGGGCGTCCTCGTCGAAGCCTTCCAACGAGGCCTCGAACAGCTTGCGCCAATTGTGCTCGGCGCCCAGGTGGAGGAAGGCCGCGCCCAGACCGATGGCGGCGCGGTCCATGAAGACGAACTCGCGGGGGATGGTCACCGGCCCCTTCTCGGCCAGGGCCTGTTTCACCGTGAAGGCCTCGCGGCGGCCGTACTGGCCTGGCTCGATGCCGTCGGCCACCGAGCGCACCCGGTCGTCCAGCAGGGGGCCGTAGATGAACCGTGCCCAGATGTTCAAAACCTCCATCAGCTCCGGGGTCAGCCCCTTGAAGCCCCAGCTCTCGTAGGCCGCCATCTGACCGGCCTTGTCGTCGGCCAGCAGTGCCCGGTAGAGCCTCACCACCCCGCCCACGAAGCGCGGCGGGAAGATGCGGATGCAGCCGAAGTCGAGCAGGTTCAGTGTGCCCGCCCCCGGCGTGAAGCTGTAGTTGCCCAGGTGCGGGTCGCCGTGGATGACGCCCAGCTTGATCAGCGGCGTCCACCAGGCCTCGAACAGGGTCTTGGCGACGCGGTTCTTGGTCTCCTGGTCCTGCGTTTTGAAAGCAAGCAGCCCCTGGCCCTCCAGCCAACCCATCGACAGCACCCGGCCGGTGGAGAGCGAAAAGTGCGGCTGCGGCACCGCGATGTCGTCGCGGGCGTCGAAGAAGGCGCGGTAGAGGGCCATCGAGCGGCCCTCGCGGCCATAGTCCAGTTCCTCGCGGATCCGCTCGCTGATCTCCTGGGCGATCTCGCTGGTGTCCACCGCGCCGAACATGCGCCGCCCGAGCGCCATGGCCGCGCGCATCTGGCCCAGGTCGCTTTCCACCGCGCTCTGCATGTCCGGATACTGCAGCTTCACCGCCAGGGGCTCGCCCGCCAGCGAGACCGCCCGATGCACCTGGCCCAGCGACGCGGCGGCGGCGGGCTCGAGGTCGAAGGACTGGAAGCGGTCGCGCCAGTCGGGGCCCATCTCCGCCGCCATCCGCCGGCGCACGAAGGACGGCCCCATCGAGGGCGCGTTCTGCTGCAGCTGGGCGAGCTCCTGCGCAAACTCGGGCGGCAACAGGTCCGGCACCGTGGCCACCATCTGGGCCACCTTCATCAGCGGCCCTTTAAGCTTGCCCAGCGCCTCCTTCAGCGCCCGCGCATTGCGCGCGTCCGTCTCCCCACCGCCGAACATGGCGTTGACCCCGAAGGTCGCCGCCGCTCCAGAAAGGCCCGCGCCCACCTTGGCAAAACGAAGGGCGCGGCTGGCAAAGCGGTCGCGTTCGGGATCGGGGATGTCGGCCATGGCTTCTACATAGGCGCGGCGAGGTCGCGCGGCCACGGGCGGCCGAGATCAATCCGTCACGAAGATGTCGAGCCCCCAACCCACACCACAGTCGGCGAGCACCCGCATCTGGTCTGGATCGAGCCAGACACCGCCCTGCTCCTCGGCCTTGTGATAGAGGCCGCCATAGATCGTGATCTGCGTCGGCTTCAGCACCTCCCTCAGGTTGGCGAAGGCGGCGACTCGTTCTCGCAACAAGGCAAGGAGGGCATTCAACGCGGCGTCATGCTGGCCCCCTGTCGTCAATGCGGGCGGCACCTCCAACCACCAGCCGTTGAAGGTAGACGCGCGCCCGCTCGGACCGATCTCACCACGCCGCTTTGTAGCGGTCGGCGCCAAGTCTAGCAGGCGGCTGACCTCGTCGGGGTCAGGGTCAAATCCGGTGATCGACAGGCTGAGCAAATTGAGCCCTACCCCACCAACTCGTCGAACTCATCCACGAGCCGTTCCAGCTGGCTGCACCCCGCCGCCCAGAAGGCCTTGTCGCGCGGATTGAGGCCGAAGGGTTTCAGGGCCTCGACGTAGGTCCGCGTGCCGCCGGCGGCCAGCAGGTCTTCGTAGAGCGGCGCGAAGCCCTTCGGGTCTGCCCGGCGCGCCTCCATCAGGCCGCGCACCAGCAGGTCGCCGAAGGCATAGGCGTAGACGTAGAAGGGCGAGTGGACGAAGTGGCTGACGTAGGCCCAGTAGTTCTCAAAGCCCGCGTTCAGGCGGATGGCGGGGCCGAGGCTCTCGCCCATGACTTCCAGCCACAGGCCGCCGATCTCCTCGGGCGCCAGTTCGCCGTGCTGGCGCGCGTCGTGGAAGCGGCTTTCGAAGCGGTGGAAGGCAATCTGGCGCACCACGGTGTTCAAGCCGTCCTCGATGCGCCCGGCCAGCAGGGTCAGCCGCTCTTCCTTGGTCTTGGCCTCGGCCAGCAGGCGCTCGAACACCAGGCCTTCGCCGAAGATCGAGGCGGTCTCGGCCAGGGTCAGGGGCGTGTCGGCCAGCAGGGTGCCGAGCGGGCGGCACAGGGTCTGGTGGACGGCGTGGCCCAGCTCATGGGCCAGGGTCAGCACGTCGCGCCGCTCGCCCATGAAGTTGAGGAAGACGAAGGGATGGTGCTCGGCGCTGACCGAATGGCTGTAGGCGCCCGACTGCTTGCCGGGGCGGGGACGGGCGTCGATCCAGGGCTGGGTGAAGAAGGTCTGGGCGACGGTGGAGAATTTCGGCGCGAGCGCCTGGAAGCTGTCGAGCACCATGCCGCGCGCCTCGTCCCAGCCGTAGCTGCGCTGAGCGCCGGTATCGATGGGGGCGTTGCGGTCCCAATAGTCCAGATGCTTGCGGCCCATCAGCCGGGCCTTCAGCGCATAGTAGCGGTGGGCGGTGGCGGGGTAGCTCTCGACCACGGCGGCCTCCAGGGCGGCGACCGCATCGCCGTCGACCTCGTTGGCCAGGTGGCGCGACTGGGCCGGATAGTCGTAGCGCCGCCAGCGGTCCTCCACCTGTTTTTCGAAGGCCAGAGTATTGAGCGCCAGCGCCTGGGACGGCGCGGCCTCTTCCAGAGCCGCCGCCAGGCCCTTGGCCGCGGCCTTGCGCCGAGCCGGTTGCGGATCCGACAGGCGGTTCAGCGCCTGCGGCAAGGTCAGGGTCTCGCGGCCGACCTTGGGCGCCAGGCGCGCCAGGGTCTCGTCATAGAGCCGGCCCCAGTTGGCCACCGCCGGGCCGCGGTCGATCAGCAGCCGCTCCAGGTCGTGGCTCAGCTCATGCGGCCGCGACAGCCGCACCCGGCGCAGCCAGGGCCGCCAGCGGGCCGCCGCCGGAACCGCCTTGAGCGCTGCCTCGATCTCGGCATCCTCGAGCTCATTGAGCTCCAGGGTGAAGAACAGGCTTTCGGCCGCGATCTGCGAGGCCCGCGCGCGCAGGTCGCCCTCGAACTTGGCCCAGCGCGGGTCGTTGCGCGCCACCGAGGCGGCCAGGGTCGCATAGGCCCCGACGCCGTAGAGGGCGTTGGCCGCGCCTTCATAGAGATGGATGCCCTGGTCGATCAGCGTCCCCAGCGCCTTGGCGTCGGCGCGGCTGGCCACGAACTGTCCTTCGAGCGCGACCAGCTGATTGTTGAGGTCGGTTGCGCGGGCGAGGTCCGTCTCGATGCGCGGGTCATCGCGGCCCACATAGAGGTCGTCGAGGCGCCATTCCGGCAGGGCTTGCGTGGGCTTGGGCGTTTTGATCGGGGCGTTCATGCCGCTCCATGTAGTCCGTTCGGCCGCGCGATGGGAGAGGGCCTTAAGCCGCCCAGCCCTTGCGCCGCATCCAGCCCAGAACCAGGTCTGGCCAGATGGCGGCGGGCTTGCCCACCACATAGCGGATGCCGAAACCGTGGCCGCCTTCTTCGAAGACGTGGGCCTCCACGGGGATCTTGGCGGCGCGCAGGGCGGCCAACAGGCGCAGGCTGTTTTCCACCGGCACGGAAGTGTCGTCGATCGCGTGGATCAGCAGGACCGGCGGCTCGTCGGGGCGGACGCAATCCTCCAGAGACCATTCCTTTTCCTGTTCGGCGGTGGGCGAAGCGCCGAGCAGCTCAGTGCGTGATCCCACGTGGGCAATGTCGGCATGCATGCTGGCCACGGGGTACATCAGCACCGCGAAGTCGGGCCGGGCCGAGCGCCTGTCGGCGGCGTCCATGGGTTCATAGACAGGCCGGTCCCACTTCTGCATCAGCGTGCCGGCCACATGGCCGCCGGCGGAGAAGCCGATGACGCCGACGGGGCCTGTGGTGCGCGCCCGGATCAGCCGCATGGCCCGCTGGGCGTCCTGCAACGCCGCGGCCGGCCCCGCCCCCCAGTGGTCGCCCGGCAGGCGGTGGGCCAGGACATAGACGGTGACCCCGGCGGCGGCGAAGCGTTCGGCGGCCTCATAGCCCTCCTTGTCCATCACCACCCACTTGTAGCCGCCGCCCGGGATCATCAGCAGCGACGCGCCGGTGGGCCTGGCCGGCTTGAAGACGATCAGGGTCGGGGTGACGACGCCCTTGATGTAGCGGTCGCGGATCACCTCCGGCGTCTTGCTGCGCTCGACGATCTCTTCCCTGGCGGTGGCGCCCTGCGATCCAGGCGCGGGGCCGGGCCAGAGAGTGATCACCTCACGCCCGGGGCCGGCGGGAGAGACGGCGGCGACCGGGACGGCCAGCAGCACGGTGAGGAGAAGAACCAGCGCGCGCATCCCAGGCTCCCGATGGAAACCGGTGTCATAGACCTGATGGGATGTAACCGCCAGAGGTCGGGCCTGGCTTCGCTAGAGCGCCGAACGAATGTCAGTGTGAGGGAAGTCCTCGCCTTTGAAGAGCAGCCCCTCTCCTTCCCGCTTCGCCAAGGCGTAGGCGAAGCAGTCTCCGAGATTGAGCTTCGCGGGCGTGCCCCGACCAAAGCGAGCGGCGGCTTGAGCGGCTTCCCGGCCCTGATCGGCATCGGCTGGGACGATGGAAATCCGCAGTTCGTTCATGAGCGCCTCGGCCCGTTCCACGCCAGGCGGTCCCGCTGCCGACCGAGCCCGCACAACCACCTCCCAGTAGTTGACGGGCGACATGAACGCCCCGCCCGCGTCCGACAGACAAATCGCGAACTCGCGCGCTTCCGGCTCACCGAACAGGATCGCCAAGATGGCCGATGCATCGACCACGATCACTTCGGCAGCCCGTCCTCATCATATAGGTCATCGTCCGTCAGGATTGGCCCGACGCTCGGCAAGGCGTTGAACTGGGCGACGATCTCCATGACCCTTGCCAGCTTGGCCGCCCGCGCTTCGTCGATCGCGGCAAGGGCGGATCGCACGGCGCTTCCCACGGCGTCGGTGATCGGCTTGCCGGTGGCCTCGGAAAGCCGCCGGATATCCTCGACAACATCATCGCGGCGGATTTGAACGGGGATGGTCATGACAATTGAAATCCTATCATGACACGCGCCAAACGCCAACCCTTAGCACCCTGCTAACCACCCCTGTTAAGAGCGCGGACACGTCTCCGAAACCGGACCTTTACCCCCATCCTGTATCAATCCGATCCACAACGAGCCGCGTCCGACCGGATTATCCGGCGAGACCCTGGCCGGATCCGATGCGGGTGTCTCCGAATGTCTAAAACCGTCCTGGTCGTCGACGATGATCCTACCCAGCGCCGGCTGATCCAGTCGGTTCTGGAGCGTGACGGCTTCACCGTGGCTCCCGCCGAAGGCGGCGAGGCGGCCATCACCTATCTGGGCAACGGCAACCCGGCCGACGTCATCCTGCTCGATCTGGTCATGCCGGGTCTGTCGGGCCAGGAGACGCTGAAGGAGATGCGCGGGCGCGGCCATAACCAGCCCGTCATCGTGCTCACCGCCACCGGCGGCGTCGACACCGTGGTCAAGGCCATGCAGGGCGGCGCGGTCGACTTCTTCGTCAAGCCGGCCAGCCCCGAACGCATCATCGTCTCCATCCGCAACGCCCTGTCCATGGGCGACCTGCGCGGCGAGGTCGACCGGCTGAAGAAGCATGCCGGCGGGCGCACCACCTTCGCCGACCTGATCGGCAACGGCCCCGCAATGGCCGCCGTCAAGCGGCTGGGCGAGCGGGCCGCCAAGTCCTCCATCCCCATCCTGATCACCGGCGACAGCGGGGTCGGCAAGGAGCTGATCGCGCGGGCCGTGCACGGCGCGTCGGACCGCGCCGGCAAGCCCTTCGTGGCGGTCAACTGCGGGGCGATCCCGGAAAACCTGGTGGAATCCATCCTGTTCGGCCACGAGAAGGGGTCGTTCACGGGCGCCTCCGACAAGCACCTCGGCAAGTTCAAGGAAGCCGACGGCGGCACCCTGTTCCTCGACGAGGTCGGCGAGCTGCCCCTCGACATCCAGGTCAAGCTGCTGCGCGCGCTGCAGGAAGGCGAGATCGACCCGATCGGCTCCAAGCGGCCGACCAAGGTGGATGTGCGGATCCTGTCGGCCACCAACCGCGACCTGACCACGGCCGTGGCCGAGGGTCGGTTCCGCGAGGACCTCTTCTACCGCCTCAACGTCTTCCCCATCGAGGCGCCGTCCCTGCGCGAGCGGCGCGAGGACATTCCCGCCCTGACGGAAGCCTTCATCCGCCGCTTCAACGTCGAAGAGGGCAAGCGGGTGGTGGGCGCCAGCGCCGAGACCATGGCCTTCCTGTCGGCCTTCGACTGGCCCGGCAACGTGCGGCAGCTTGAGAACGCCGTTTATCGCGCCATCGTGCTGTCCGATGCGCCCTATCTGCAGCCCCACGACTTCCCGGCCATCTCCGGCATCAAGGCGCCGCCGCCGGAAGACGCCGTCCAGGCCGTGGCCAGCCAGATGCCGAGGGAGCTGCCCACCGCCGCCCAGCTGATCGCCGAGCGTCCGGTGGATTCGCCCGTGGCCATCCTCGACGGGCGCGGCCACCTGCGGAAGCTGGAAGACATCGAGCGCGACCTGATCGCCCTGGCCATCGAGATCTATGCCGGCCACATGAGCGAGGTGGCGCGGCGCCTCGGCATCGGCCGCTCGACGCTCTATCGCAAGGTCCGAGAGAACGGTCTCGAAGACGTGCTGAAGGATGCTTCCTGATGGCTGGTTCCTTCCGTCCCATGCTCCGCGACGAGCGGCTGAAGCTGGCCATCGCCCGGGCCAAGTCGCTGGCCATGCGCGCCGCCAAGGCCGAGGCGCAGACGCGGCCCGCCGGCGCCTGATCGGGCCGGCCCCACGGCCAAGCCTGTTAAACAATTGAAACTGTTGAACCTCCCACGCGTTTAGCGGCGCAGAAGCGGCAGACCTCTGCTGTTTGCCGTTCATGGGAGAAGACACCATGCGCAATATCCTGATGATGGGCGCGGCGCTCGCGCTGCTGGCCTCCACCCCTGCCCTGGCCCAACTGGGCGGCGTGGGCGGACAGGTCGGCGGAAGCGTCGGCGGAACCGTCGGCGGCCCCGTGGGCGCCACGACCGGGACCACGGTCGGCGCCGGCGGCAGCGTGACCACCCAGATGCCTGATACCGACGCGGCCACTTCGACCACGCGCGGCGCGGCGAAGGGGACCAAGGATGCGGCCAAGGGCGCCGCCAAGGGCACGGCGGGCGCCGCCACCGGGGCGGTGAACGACACCACCGCCGCCGCCGGTCAGCCGGTTCAGGGCGGCGCCTCGGCCTCCGCCGGCGCCAATGGCGTCAATGCCTCGGGCTCGGCGGCCATGACCCTGGCGCCCGGCTCGACCCTGCAGGACAGCGCCGGCCAGACCCTGGGCTCGGTGCTGAGCGTAGAACGCGACACCGCCGGCAAACTGTCGTCCGTGGTGGTCCAGACCGCCGACGGCGCCAAGCATGTGCTGCCCGCCAAGGCCATCTCGCTGAAGGGCAACATGGCCATCACCAACTATTCCAGCGCCCAGATCACCGCGGCGCCGGGCCCCAAGTAGGCCAAGCCAAACGGACACCGGGATGGCGCCCTTCACGCGAGGGGCAGCTCCATCCAGGTGTCGCAGCGGGCGTAGGGCGTCTCCTGGACCGGCAGGTCCTTGAACCCCACCGCCCTGTAGAGCGCCATCGCCGGTCCCAGGCCGGCATTGGTCTCAAGGTAGAGCCGCGGCGCCCCCGCGGCTCTCGCCGTTTCTATGCAGGTCTGCATCAAGGCGCGGCCCAGGCCCGTGCCCCGGGCCGCTTCGGTCACCGTCATCTTGATCACTTCGAAGCCGCCGTCGGCCATGGCCTTCAGCCCCACGCAGCCGATGGCCTCTCCGGCCTCGTCCTCCGCCATGAAGATGCGCCCGCCCTTGGCCAGGACATTGGCGTCGGGGTGATCCAGCACCTCGTGATCGCTGGCCTCCAGCGCGAAGTGACGGCTGATCCAGGCGGCGTTGAGATCGCGCCAGGCGGCGGCGTGACGGGGTTGAAAGGGAATGATCCTCATCTCTGGCGCGCCCCGACAGTCATGCTACGCAGGCAAGATAGGGAGCCTTTGCCGATGATGCATCCGGTTTACGCCAATCTGCCCGTGACCATCTTCGAGGAGATGAGCGGCCTGGCGCGCGTCCACGACGCCATCAACCTGGGCCAGGGCTTTCCGGACACGTCCGGCCCGGAGGCCGTGCGGCGCAAGGCGGCCGAGGAGATCGTCGGCGGCTACAATCAGTATCCGCCCATGCGCGGCCTGCCCGACCTGCGCCGGGCCGCCGCCGCCCACTATGCCCGCTTCCAAGGGCTGGACCTGGATTGGGAAACCGAGATCACCATCACCTCGGGCGCCACCGAGGCCCTGGCCGCCAGCTTCCTGGCGCTGATCAAGCCGGGCGACGAGGTGGTGTTGTTCGAGCCCCTCTACGACGCCTACCTGCCCCTGGTGCGCCGCGCCGGCGGCGTGCCCCGTTTCGCCACGCTCAAGCCGCCGCACTGGCGTCTGGACCGCGACATGCTGGACGCGGTCTTCTCCGACAGGACCGCGCTGGTGGTGATGGTCAATCCGGTCAACCCGACAGGGGTTGTCTGGCGCGACGAGGATCTGGCCCTGCTGGCGCAATATTGCGTGGCCCATGACGCGGTGGCCATCTGCGACGAGGTCTGGGAGCAGATCGTCTTCGACGGGCGGGTGTTCAAGCCGTTGATGTCCTTCCCCGGCATGCGCGAGCGCACGGTCAAGATCGGCTCGGCCGGCAAGATGTTCGCGCTGACCGGCTGGAAGGTGGGCTTCCTGTGCGCGGCGCCCGAGCTGACCAAGGGCCTGGCCGGCGCCCACCAGTTCCTGACCTTCTCCACCGCCCCGCCCTTACAGGCCGCCGTCGCCTGGGGCCTGGAAAACAGCGCCGACTGGTTCGCCTCCATGCCGCTCGCCCTGGCCCGCTCGCGCGACCGGCTGACCGAGGGCCTGCGCTCCGTGGGCTATGCGGTGATGCCCAGCGAGGGCACCTACTTCCTCAACGTCGATCTGGCGGCGTCGGGCATCAACGAGGACGACCACTCCTTCTGCCTGCGGGCTGTGAAAGAACATGGCGTCGCCTCCATCCCCGTGTCGGTCTTCTACGAGACCGACCCGCCGCGCCACATCATGCGGCTGTGTTTCGCCAAGAGGGACGAGACCCTGGATGCGGCGGTCGAGCGGCTGGGCAAGGCGCGACGGGGATAGCCGTCCTCCCCAGGTCCGCCCAAGCGGACCGGCGGGGGAGGTCCGCCGAAGGCGGGGAGGGGCTTATCGAGTCTAAGGCTGGGCGTGTTCTGGCGCAAAAATCTGCGCCGTCACCGACGCCAGCGCCAGAACGTGGCTAGTCGCCAGGTCTGTAAACCCCTCCGGTCCTTCGGACCACCTCCCCCGCCGGATCGCTTGGGCGATCCTGGGGAGGCCCGTTTACGTGATTAAACCGTCGCCCCGCCGTCGCAGACGATGGCCTGGCCCGTCGTGAAGCTGCCGCCAGGGCCGGCCAGGAAAACCGCCGCGCCGGCGATCTCATCGGGCTCGCCGATGCGGCGCAGGGGAACGGTGGTGGTCGAGCGCTTCAGGGTCTCGGGGTTGTCCCACAGGGCCTTGGCGAAGTCGGTCTTGATCAGGCCGGGCGCGATGCAGTTCACCGTGATGCCGTCGGGCCCATACTCATGGGCCAGGTTGCGGGCCAGCTGGAAGTCGGCGGCCTTGGAGATGTTGTAGGCGCCGATCACGGGCGACCCGCGCAGGCCGCCGATGGAGGAGACGATGATCACGCGGCCCGACTTGCGCGCCTTCATCTCCTCGATCACCTCGTTGATCAGCCAGTGGTTGGAGATGATGTTGTTGGAGAGGATCTTGCTGAACTGGTCGTCGGCGATGCCGGCCATCGGCCCGTAGTAGGGGTTGGAGGCGGCGTTGCAGACCACGATGTCGACCTTGCCGAAGGCCTTGCGGGTCTCAGCGACCAGGCGCTGCAGGTCTTCCTTCGACGAAATGTTGGCGGGCACGGCAATGGCCGTTCCCTCGCCCTCGGCGGCGTTGATCTCGGCGGCCACCTCCTCGCAGGGGCCGGCCTTGCGCGAGGAGATCACCACCTTGGCGCCGTGCTGGGCCATGCGCTCGGCGATGGCCTTGCCGATGCCGCGCGACGAGCCGGTGATGATCGCCACCTTGCCCGTCAGATCGAACAGATTGCCCTGCGCCATGACGCTTCTCTCCCAAAACGTTTGTTTGAATTTTGGGAGAAATTGAAGGGCGGCGAACGCCAGGTCAAGCGCGGAGCCGCAATCCTAGGCGCACATCGGCCAACCGCCCATGTCCAAATGCAGGTGGTCGTGGTGCTCGGCGTTGTAGTCGGGGCTGAGCGTGGTCAGGAACACCTCGCACGAGCCGTCGCGCACCTCGTGCAGGAACCTGCCCTTGGGCCCTGGGTCGTTCCAGTCGTTGGCGACACTGATGGTGGTTCCGTCGGCCAGGGTGAAGCCGGCCACGTCGATGGCGTTGGCGGTGGCGTGCTCGCTCATCTTCTGGTCGGGACTGCCGATCACCTGGCGGCAGGCGTAGCTGCCGAAGTTGGGGATGGCGATCACCCCCTGGCCCAGCGTGCCAAAGGCGGCCGGCTGGACCACCTGCCGCTCCCAGACCGTGAAGGCCAGGGCCTCCTTGCAGGTCAGCGGCGTGTTGGCGGGGTTCAGGGCGGCGATGCCGAAGCCCAGATAGACAGCGTCATGCACCGAGCAGACACCGTTGACCTGTTCGGGTGCCGGCTTGAACTCCACCCCGCCGGCGCTCAGCGCCGCGCGGCAGGCCTCCGGATCTTCGCCCGTGCGCGCCGCCTTCAGCCGCGTGGCGATGCCAACCGGATCGCCGATGCGCAGCGGCTTCCAGGGCAGATGGCCCGGCGGCGCCGAGCGGTCGGCCACCACCGCCATGATCCCCACCAGCACCCAGATCAGCGCGACCCCCGCCATGCGCGCGACAAAGGTCTGGCGGCGCGAGTGATGCGCGATCTCCGGACGCCTGGGGTGGGGAACGCGGTAGGCCATGGGTCTCGGACGATTGATGGAGCGCCACTGTTGCCAGCCCTTTGTGACAATGGCCAGTCCGCGCACGCCACGGTGGCGCCCCCAAATGCCCATGGCCTGATCTCGGGCAGCCGCCCATTTTGGGCGAGAGATCGAACACCGGTCGCCGAAATCGGTTGAACGGGCTTGCGGCCGGCCCGCGCGCTGGCCAGGGTTCGCGGTGGATCGGCATGTCGGGCCGGCCGGAGAGACGCAGAGCATGGATAATCCGGCCCACCTGCGGATCGTCAGCCGCCTGTCGATGGATTTCCTGGTCACCTACCTGGGCGGCGCGGTGCGCAACAGCCGCGCCGGTTACGACATCATCGACCTAGTGAT
The DNA here is from genome assembly GCA_028291055.1 of Caulobacter sp. Taxonomy (GTDB): domain Bacteria; phylum Pseudomonadota; class Alphaproteobacteria; order Caulobacterales; family Caulobacteraceae; genus Caulobacter. The sequence continues at coordinate 3,921 of JAQGIP010000030.1, read as the reverse complement.
CCTGATGACCATCGGCGTGGGCAACGTCGATCACATGAAGGGCGACGTGGCGCTGTCGCGCCGCTACGGCGCCGCCGACCAGCCGGCCCCCGAGGAATTGCGCCGTCCGATGAGCCGTCTGGCGGTGGCCCAGGCCCTGGGCCTCACCCGCGAAACCACCCGGCGCAAGATCAACAAGCTGATCGAGGACGGCGCCGTGAAGGAGGCCGGCAAGGGCGTCGTCGTGGTCATGGAGGACGCCCTGGACGACGGCCATCTGGCCAATGCCCGGCTCAACGTCATCCTGCTGCGTAGCCTGGTGCGGTCGCTGCGCCAGCATGGGGTGGACGTCTAGCCGCCGGCCAGCGCCGCCAGCTTCAGCACGGTGTTCCAGTTGCGCGCCGTGCCCAAGATGCGCAGCGTGCGGTCGATGAGGTTCTTTTCGAACAGCACCGAAGCGCCGATGCCGTCGGGGTAGAACAGATAGGCGCAACGCTCGCCCGCCCGGATCAGCTCGCGCCCGGGATTGATCTGCGCCAGCGTCTTCCACGCCTGTGCAGGCGGATCGGTCTTGAACAGCATCATGACCATGCGGGAGGGCTCGTCGCGCGCCTGGTCCGGGAAGGGGTTGGCCGCGATCAGGCGGCCCCATTCGGCGGCCGAGCGCACATGATAGTCGGTCTTCAACCCTAGCCGCTCCAGGCTGCCCGCCTCCAGCGCCGTCTCGAGCGCCTCATCCGGCCGGCCGTCCGCCCCGAACACCAGACTGCCCGCCGCCTGCAGGGTGCGGACATCGGAAAAACCCATGGCTTCCACCGCCACCTTCAACTCGCTCATCACCACCTTGCGGCCGCCGACATTGACGCCGCGCAGCAGGGCGATGCGGGTGGTGGTCATGGCGGGCTCCGGAAAGGTCGGCTGGCCTTCATCTTGACCTGGACCGCCCCGCCGCGCCAAGGGCTGAGGCATGATCCTAGACTACGATCCAGACGGCGCGGTGGATGCCGCCCAGCGCATCCGCATCAACGAGCGCCTGGCCCAGGTGGCCCGCGAGGACGGCGCGCGCATCCTGCTGGCCGTGGAGAGCGGCAGCCGCGCCTGGGGCTTCCACTCGCCGGACAGCGACTATGACGTCCGCTTCCTCTATGTGCGCGGCCTGGACGCCTACCTCTCCCTGAAGCCGCCACGCGATGTGATCGAGCGGCCGATCGTCGATGATCTCGATGTCGGCGGCTGGGACCTGGGTAAGGCGCTGGTGCTGGCCTCGAAGGGCAATGCGGTGGTCAGCGAGTGGCTGACGTCGCCGATCATCTACGGCGAGGCGCCAGGGTTCCGCAACGCCGTGGTGCCCATCGTCCAGGCCTGGCGCAACCATCACGGCGACGTGGCCCACTATCTGGGCCTGGCCCGGCGGCAATGGGCGGCCTTCATCGACACCCGCGAGAGCGTGCGGCTGAAGAAGTATTTCTACGTGATCCGCCCCGCCGCCGCCCTTCAATGGCTGCGCGACCGGCCCGGCGAGCCGATGCCGATGAACCTGCCGGCGCTGCTCGCGGGCCTGAGCCTGCCTCCGCACACCGCCGAGGCGCTGAGCGATCTGCGCGCGCGCAAGCAGGCGGCGGGAGAGGGCGTCGGCGAAGGGCCGCGCGAGCCCTCCATCGACGCCTATGTGAGCGAGATGCTGGGCTGGGCCGCCGAGATGAAGGCCCGCGCGGGGCCGGTGGCGGACGCCGGTCTTTGGGATCGGACGGAGGCGCTGTTCCGGAACTGGGTGAAGGGCTGAAGGCGGCTCAGGCTGGGACCGCGTCCTCGGTGCGTTGCAGCCACCGCCACAGGTTTCGCAGGATACCGAAGACCATCCACACCAGCAGGCCCGCCAGCACCGTGAATTTCGGCCAATCATGCGCCGCCGCGAGATGGGGCAGCCGCCAGAGGGGGACGAAGAGCCAGATGGCGAAGGCCAAGGCGTTGAGCGCCGCGTCGAGGCGGGGGCGGGGGATCTCGGCCGGGGTGGCCGGCCCGTCGGTCACGGCGTAGAGCGGCGCGGCGGGCCGGGGGACCTTGGGCGCGCGGTGATGAAGCAGGCGATCGGCGAGCGCGCGCACGGCCAGGCCCGCGAACAGGATGCCGCTGAGGACAGTGCGCAGGCGTTCGGCGTGCGGGTCCAGCGTGTCGCCAACGCCTATGGACCACAGGAGTGCGGCCATAAAGGCCAGGGCGAAAAGCGTGCCGGGGATGTCGCGCCAGGTCCAGCGGTCCTTGGCGGGGCCGGCCTGGCGAGGCTCGATGGGCGATGAGATGAGCTCGGCCATGGGGCGAGGCTACCACAGCGGCGCGGAGTGGGAAGCGGAGCCGTCTCCGGCGCCCTCAAGCCTCCGCCAGCGCCGCGGCTTCCGCCACCTTGACCACGTCGGCCATGATGTCGGTCATCTTGAAGTCCTTGGGGGTATAGACCCGCGCCACGCCCATCTGCTTGAGGATGAGGGCGTCGTCCGGCGGGATGATGCCGCCGACGACGACGGGGACGTGGCCCAGGCCCTCGGCCCGCATCAAACGCACCACCTCCTGCACCAGGTCCAGGTGCGAGCCGGACAGGATCGACAGGCCCACCACATGGGCCCGGCCTTGCTTGGTGCGCGCCACGATCTCGGCGGGGGTCGAGCGGATGCCGTCGTAGATCACCTCCATGCCCACGGCGCGGGCGCGGGTGGCGATCTGTTCGGCCCCGTTGGAGTGGCCGTCGAGCCCCGGCTTGCCGACCAGGTAGGTGAGCGTGCGGCCGAGCGCGAGGGAGACCCGCTCCACCTCCGCCTTCACCGCTTCCATGTCCTCATCCAGGCCCGAGGCCACGACCATCGCCACGCCCGTGGGGCCGCGATATTCGCCGAACACCGCGCGCAGCGCGCCGGCCCATTCGCCGGTGGTGACGCCGGCCTTGGCGCAGGCGATCGAGGGCTCCATGACATTACGGCCGGTAGCGGCGGCGTCCTTAAGGTCGGCGATGGCGGCGTCGCAGGCCGCGTTGTCGCGCGCCGCGCGCCAGGCCTTCAGCTTTGAGATCACCTCGGCTTCCAGGCGCGGATCGACGGTCTCGATGGAGCTTTCCCCCGCCGACAGCGGCGAATCCTCGGTGTCGGTCCAGCGGTTGACCCCGACCACGGTCATCTCGCCGCTTTCGATGGCGCGGAAGCGGGTGGCGTTGGAGTCCACGAGCGCGGTCTTCATGTAGCCGATGGTAGCTTCCGAGCCGCCGAGGCTGTCGATCTTGGCCAGCTCCGCCAGGGCCTGCTCATTCAGTTGGGCCACCTTGGCCTCGACCACATGGGAGCCGGCGAACAGGTCTTCGTATTCCAGCAGGTCGGTCTCATAGGCCAGCACCTGCTGCATGCGCAGGGACCACTGCTGATCCCAGGGACGCGGCAGGCCGAGCGCCTCGTTCCAGGCCGGCAGTTGCAGCGCGCGGCAGCGGGCATCCTTCGACAGGGTGACGGCCAGCGCCTCCAGCAGGATGCGATAGACGTTGTTTTCAGGCTGCGGCTCGGTCAGGCCCAGGGAGTTGACCTGCACCCCATAGCGGAAGCGCCGGGCCTTCGGATCCTGCACCCCGTAGCGGTCGCGCAGGATCTCGTCCCACAGCTGGGTGAAGCTGCGCATCTTGCACATCTCGGTCACGAACCGCACGCCGGCGTTGACGAAGAAGGAGATGCGCGAGCAGACGACCTCGAAGTCCTCCTCCGGCACCTGGCCGCCGGCCTTGACCGTGTCCAGCACCGAGATCGCCGTGGCGAGCGCGAAGGCCAGCTCCTGTTCCGGCGTCGCCCCCGCCTCCTGCAGGTGATTGCTGCAGACGTTCATCGGGTTCCACTTGGGGTCCTCGCGATACCACCAGGCGTTCATGTCCGCGATCAGCCGCAACGAGGGCTCCGTCGGGAATATGTAGTT
>JAQGIP010000089.1 GCA_028291055.1 Caulobacter sp. | reverse complement strand
TCACGAACCGCACGCCGGCGTTGACGTAGTAGGAGATGCGCGAGCAGACGTCCTCGAAGTCCTCCTGCGGCACCTGGCCGCCGGCCTTGACGGTGTCCTGCACCGAGATCGCCGTGGCCTTGGCGAAGGCCAGTTCCTGCTCCGGCGTCGCCCCGGCCTCCTGCAGGTGGTAGCTGCAGACGTTCATCGGGTTCCATTTGGGAACCTCGCGGTAGCACCAGGCGATCATGTCGCCGATCAGGCGCAGCGAAGGCTCCGGCGGGAAGATGTAGGTCCCGCGCGAGAGATATTCCTTGATCAGGTCGTTTTGGGTGGTGCCCTGCAGCGTGGCGCGCGGCGCCCCCTGCTCGTCGGCCAGGGCGACATACAGCGCCAGCAGCCAGGCGGCCGGGGCGTTGATGGTCATCGAGGTGTTCATCTTGTCGAGCGGGATCTGGTCGAACAGCGCGCGCATGTCGCCGATGTGGCCGACGGGCACGCCCACCTTGCCCACCTCGCCCCGCGCCAGGATGTGGTCGGCGTCGTAGCCGGTCTGGGTCGGCAGGTCGAAGGCGACGGACAGGCCCGTCTGCCCGGCCGCCAGGTTGCGCCGGTAGAGGGCGTTGGACTTGGTGGCCGTGGAGTGGCCCGCATAGGTGCGGAAAATCCACGGTTTGTCGGGCGCGTGTTGGAAGGGCGTATCGGTCATGGCGCACGGATCATGCGCGAGGCCATGCTGCAACGCAACAAAAGTTCAGGACCAGTGCAACAGACGCCTCGGGCGGGAGAGATCGTGCGCGACCTGGCGGTGGTGGGCGGGCGCGCAAGGCGGCGTCATTTGATCCAGATCAAGGCGCGGCCGGGGGCGGCAGCGCATCCTGTCGCCAACTGATGGAGACACCGATGCCCCTTGCTCAAGCCCTGTTTCTCGCCGGCGTAATCACCGTGTTCGTGACCTTCGGCGTGACCCTTTTCTCGGTCTACCTGTACGTGAACATCAATCCCCGCAAGCCAGCGCCGCAAGTGCGTCCGGCCGTTCAACGCGAACCCGTCGCGCGCCTGACAGCGTGATCAGGCCCGAGGCCTTCAGCCCCGTCATCGCGCGGCTGACCGTCTCGATGGTCAGCCCCAGGTAGTCGGCGATCTCGGCGCGGCTCATGGCCAGGTCGATGTCGTCGCCCCCGGTGCGCGCGGCGGTATCGGTCAGGAAGCTGGCCAGCCGCTCGGTGGCGCTCTTGCGGCCCAGCAGCAGCATCTGCTCCTGGGCGGCGCGCAGGTCGTGCGAGGCGCGCTCCAGCAACGCGCCCTCCAGCGACGGCGAACGCGCCAGCAGCGCCTGGTAGCGGCCGCGCCGGAAGCGGCAGGCGGTGACGGCTCCCACGGCCTCCGCCCCGAAGGCGTAGCGATCGCCGCTGGCCAGGCCCAGGAAATCCCCCGCGAACAGGAAGCCGACGATCTGGCGGCGGCCGTCGGCCATCAGCTTGAACACCCGCACGACGCCGCTGGTGATGTTGAACAGATGCGCCGCCGGCTCGTCCTGGGCGGCCAGGGTCTGGTCCGGCGCGAAGTCCAGGGTTTCGGCGATCGCCGCCAATTCCTTCAGCCCCGCCTCATCCGCCCGCGCGCAAACGCTCAGGTGGCGCGCCCCGCAACTGCCGCAGGGACGCAGCGTGTCGCAATCGGGCAAGGGGGCGGCGTCAAGCATCGCCCATAGCTGAGCCCGCGGACGTTCGGGCGCAAGTGGCGCATGGAAGCACCCCATCCGTGTTGCAGCGCACAAGATTCCGCTTGCCAGTTTCAAACGTTTGTCACACGCTCTTGCCCCAGCGGTAGGGGTAACACGGCCTTTCGGGGCAGGGTTTTGCGTCACCGCTGTCAAAACGACGGGTGAGCGGCCGACTTTCGTCGGGCGGCTGACTGGCCCGCGATATGCTGGAACCCGCAAGGCGCATGCCGCATTGCAACAATATTCCCGCCCCGGGGGAGATCGCATGACCACCGACACGCTCGAAAAGACCGCCGTCCTGAAGGACCTCTACGAGATCGGCGAGATTCCGCCCGCCTATCACGTGCCCAAGAAGATGTACGCCTGGGCCATCCGCAAGGAACGCCACGGCGCGCCATCGAGCGCGATGCAGGTGGAGGTGGTCGATACCTGGGAGATCGGCGAGGACGAGGTGCTGGTCCTCGTGATGGCCGCCGGGGTCAACTACAACGGCGTCTGGGCAGCGCTCGGCGAGCCCATTTCTCCTCTGGATGGCCACAAGCACCCCTATCACGTGGCCGGGTCGGACGCCTCGGGCATCGTCTGGGCCGTCGGCAAGAAGGTGAAGCGCTGGAAGGTCGGCGACGAGGTCGTCATCCACTGTAACCAGGACGACGGCGACGACGAGGAGTGCAACGGCGGCGACCCGATGTTCTCCACCAGCCAGCGCATCTGGGGCTATGAGACGCCGGACGGCTCCTTTGCCCAGTTCTGCCGCGTCCAAAGCCGCCAGCTGCTGCCGCGCCCCAAGCACCTGACCTGGGAAGAGGCCGCCTGCTACACCCTGACCCTGGCCACCGCCTACCGCATGCTGTTCGGCCACAAGCCGCATGAGCTGAAGCCCGGCCAGAACGTGCTGGTCTGGGGCGCCTCGGGCGGCCTGGGCGTCTTCGCCGTGCAGCTGGCCGCCGTGGCCGGGGCCAACGCCATCGGCGTGGTCAGCGCCGAAGACAAGGTCGACTATGTGATGAGCATGGGCGCCAAGGGCGTGCTGAACCGCAAGGATTTCAACTGCT
>JAQGIP010000124.1 GCA_028291055.1 Caulobacter sp. | reverse complement strand
GTCGCGCGCCGCGTCGCGGATGCCGACCAGGGCGCGGGCGGCCTCGGCCTCGGCGCGGGCCACGGCCGAGCGTTCCCCCTCGGCAAAGCCCTCGGCGCGGGCGGTGTCCATCTCTTCGGCCGTGAAGCTGGTCTTGGGGCGGGGCGGCGCGTAGGCCACGTCGCCCGCGTGGTCGAACACGGTGTCGAAGCTGAACTTCTTGTGCTGGATGGGGATGCCGAATTCGTCGGTCATGTCAGTAGATCAGCTCGTCGTCGCCGCCGGAGCCGGCCAGCATGATCTCGCCCTTGGCGGCCAGGTCCTTGGCCACCTGGACCATGGCCATCTGGGCCTGGTCGACGTCCCTGAGCCTGACAGGCCCCATGCTCTCCATGTCGTCGCGCATGATCTTGGCCGCGCGTTCGGACATGTTTGAGAAGAACATCTCGCGCAGGCCGTCCGAGGCGCCCTTCAGCGCCAGGCCCAGCTGATCCTTCTCCACCCCGCGCAGCAGCGTCTGCACGCCGCCCGGGTCCAGCTTGGACAGGTCTTCGAACACGAACATCAGCGCGCGGATGCGCTCGGCGCTCTCACGGTTGCGCTCTTCCAGGGCGGCGATGAAGCGGCCCTCGGTCTGGCGGTCGAAGTTGTTGAAGATGTCGGCCATCATCTCGTGGCTGTCGCGCTTGGAGGTGCGCGCCAGGTTCGACATGAATTCGTTGCGCAGGGTCTGCTCGATCTTGTCGAGGATCTCGCGCTGCACCGGCTCCATGCGCAGCATGCGCGTCACGCACTCCAGCGCGAAGTCTTCCGGCAGCGCGGCCAGCACGCGCGCGGCATGCTCGGCCTTCACCTTCGACAGCACCACGGCGACGGTCTGGGGGTATTCGTTCTTCAGATAGTTGGCGAGCACCGCCTCGTTCACATTGCCCAGCTTGTCCCACATGGTGCGGCCCGCCGGACCGCGGATCTCCTCCATGAGGTTGTCCACCTTGTCCTGCGGCAGGAAGGCGGTCAGCAGCTTCTGGGTCTGTTCGAACGACCCCATGATCGCCCCGGTGCCCGACAGGCCCGACACGAACTCGATCAACAGGGCTTCGACGGCGGCGGCGCTGACCGTGCCGAGGCTGGCCATGGCCTGGGAGACCTCCTTGATCTCCTCCTCGTCCAGCGACTGCCAGATGATGGCGTGCTCTTCGCCCAGAGCCAGCAGGACGATAGCCGCCTTCTCCGGCCCGCTGAGCCGGCCGATATCGGTTATGCCCAGGGACTTGGGTGCGCGCATCAGGCGGACTCGTGCAGCCAGCTACGCAGGATCGAGACGCTCTCTTCCGGGTGACGGTCGACGAATTCGGAGACGCGCTTGATCGAGCTGGCCTTCACCTGGCCCTCGATGCGGGCGATGTCGATGCGGCTGTCGATCTCGGGCGGGGGCAGGGCGAGGCTCTCGCCGGTGTTGCCGTCGATGGTCACCTGCAGCGGCTGGCCGCCCGGACCCACCACCGTGCGGGTCATCGAGGGCGACAGGTGGCCGCCCAGCAGCGGCAGGCCCGTGCCGCCGCCCATCACGCCGCGCAACACCGGCCGCACCGCGAACATCAGGATCAGGATGGCCACGATGCCCAGCACGCCCAGCTCCACGGCGCGCATGACGTCGTTCTTGTCGAAGCCGCTTAAGGGCCCGGCGGCGGTGACGCCGTCCGCGTCCGCGTCGTGGGGGAAGGGCACGTTGATCACCTGGACCACGTCCTTGCGGCTCTCGTCATAGCCGACGGCGGCCTTCACCAGGGCGTCGATGCGCGACATCTCCTCGGCGGTGCGGGCGCGATAGGGGCCGGGCTTGCCGTCCTTGCCGGCCGGGGCGGTGACGCCGTCGACCGCCACGGCGACGGAGATTTTCTTGATCGCGCCGGGAGACTGGACCTCGGTGCGCACGCTCTTGGAGTTGGCGTAGTTGGTGGTTGAGGCGTTGCGGTCGGTGGCGGAGGTGTTGTTGGCCCCGGTCACGGGCGTCGCGCCGGGCAGGTTGCCGCCGACCGACACGGCGCTGGCGCCGTCAGGCTGGTTCTGCTTCTCGTTCTCGCCGGTGGTCTGTTCGGAAACCACCACTTGGCCGTCGGGGTCGTACTTCTCTTCCTGGACGGTAACCTGGGACTGGTCGATGTCGGCGGTCACGTCGACGCGCACCTTGCCGGGGCCGACGACGCCCTCGACCAGGTTCTTCACCTGGGCCTCGATGCGCGTCTCGACCTCGCTCTTTCTGTCATCGGCGATCTTGCCGGCCATGGAGCCGTCCGAGCCGGCCGACAGGGTCTTGCCGTGCTGGTCGATGACGGTGACGCGCTCGGCCTTCAGGTTGGGCACCGCGCCGGCCACCAGGTTCTGCACCGCCTGCACCATGTCGGCCGAGGGGATGCGCCCGCCGACGCCCATGGTCACCGAGGCGGACGGCTGGTCGGCCTGTTCCTCGAACAGCTGGCGCTTGGGCAGCACCAGGTGCACCCGCACGAAGGAGACGCCGTCGAGACTGTGGATGGTGCGGGCCAGTTCGCCCTCGACCGCCCTTTGGCGGTTCAGCTGCTGGACGAAATCGGTCTGGCCGAGCGAATTGGTGGTGTCGAAGATCTCATAACCGACCGAGGCGGAGGTCGGCAGGCCCTTGCCCGACAGCATCAGCCGCGTGGAGGCTACCTTGTCGCGCGCCACCATGATGGTGGAGCCGTCGCCCTTGGCCTCATACTTGACGCCCGCCTGGTCCAGCGCCGCGGTGATCGAAGAGGCTTCCTTCAGGTCGAGGTTGGAATAGAGCAGCGCCTGCGGCTGGGCGCCCAGGTTCAGCGTCACCGCCACCAGCGCCGCCGCCACGCCCGCGCCGACGCCCAGCAGGGCGGCCAGCCGGCCGAGCCCAAACCGTCGTAGGGCGCCAAAGAATTGTTCCACGCGGACCCGCCCCTTGAGGACACTGAAGCTGGGCGCCGGACCAAAAGAGTCAGGCGCCGCTAGGCAGGATTTACCGGGTGCTTGGTAAACGCCGGTTTAAGGTTTGCGGTGAACGGCGGACCGATTGTCGCGGGATGGTTAAGATTTATGGGTCGCGATCGTCCGCCGGCGAGCCCGGCTTCCTCCTCAGGCGGGCCTACAGCGCGCCGGTTGGGCAGGTGGCTCGAAGGGCCGGAGGGGTTTGCCGGGTTGAAGGTTTGGCCTGTTGTGGCGCCGACGCCGCCACTAACGATCCGCGTCGTGCCCAAAAGAGAAGCGCCTCGCCTTTGCAAGGGGGGGCCAGTCTTAGTCCGGAAAGAGAAGCGCCCCCGCTTTGCAGCGGGGGCGCGTCGCGAGCCTATGGAGGGGGGCGAGCGGCTCAGCGATATTGTTGCAAACGCGTGGTGCGCAGCCCCGCCAGCCCGTGGCGGTCGATCGAGGACTGCCAGGTGAGGAATTCCTCATTGGTCAGCCGATAGCGGTCGCAGGCTTCATCGAGGGACAAGAGCCCCCCGCGGACCGCGGCCACGACTTCGGCTTTACGCCGGATTACCCACCGTTCGGTTTCGGGGGGCGGCAGATCAGACAGGGTCAAAGGCGCGCCGGTGGGACCGATCACGTACTTCTCGCCCTTGCTGTTCGTGCGCTGTTGCAACATGGCTTCTAGCCCTTCACACCATCACTGTAGATGCAGACCATAGCCGCATGGCAATAACAGCGGATGAATCGCGACAGTAAAAAAAGTACTAATCATGACCGTGGCCTTCCGGTTTCAGGTTGTGTCAAGGTGACACATGCAGGTTAAGCTCTATTAATACCTGTTATTATCTGATGATGCTGAGAAGTTCGCTAAGCATTTGGTCGGCAGTGGTGATGATCTTTGAAGATGCCGAATAGGCTCTCTGTGTCGTAATCAGACCCGTGAACTCCGAAGACAGATCAACGGTGGAGGATTCGAGGGCCGAGGCCGCGATCTTCCCGGCGCCGCCGTTCAAAGGCTGGTTAAGCGTGAAGCCGCCCGAGCCGATCGACATGCGATAGGCGTTGCCGCTGGCCGCCGTCAGCCCGTCCGGGTTGGCGAAGGTGGCGATGGCGATCTGGCCGATGGTGCGGGTCTGGCCGTTGTCGAAGGTGGCCGAGATGACCCCCTTGTCGTCGATCTTGACGCCGTTGATGGAACCGACGCCCACGCCGTTGTCGATGATCGAGGCCACGGCCGAGGCGCTGCCCAGCTGGGTGAAGCTACCGACCGACCCGGCCAGGCCGAACTTGACGTTCTGGCCCGAGATGCCGAGGCCCGCGGCCCAGCTCACCTGGCCGGCGCCGGGCGCGGTGCCCGAATCCCCGAAGGCGATCGAGGTGCCGGCCGGGAAGACGGTGGTGTTGGCCAGGTCGAGCTGGCCGGTGTCGGTGAAGGCCACCACGCCGGCCGCGATCTGGCCGGTGTCGAGGCCGGCGCCCGAGACGATGTCGCTGGCCGGGATGGCGTGGATTTCGGCGTACCACTGGTTGGGCGTGGCCGAGCGCAGGAAGGAGATGGCGACCTGGTGGGTGGCGCCCAGGCTGTCGGTGACCTTGGTCTGGATCTCATAGTCGGGCTCGGTGCCCGTGCCGGCGGTGGGATCGTAGGAGGTCATGGAGTTGGCGGTGGGGTCATAGGCGCCGACCTTGGCCGCGTCCACCGGCTGGGTGGCGTCCAGGTTGCCGTTGATGTCGATCTCGGTGGTCTGGGTGACGACGCCGCCGATGGCCTTGATGTTGATGGCCGACAGCTTGGTCAGGTCGGCGGGGTTGGGCGCGATCACGCCGCTGGTGTCGGCCAGCCAGCCCTGCAGGTAGAGGCCGGCGTCGTTGATCAGGTAGCCGCTGTTGTCCACGTGGAAGGACCCGGCCCGGGTGAACAGCCGCGCGTCGGCGGCGCTGACGTTGGTGGCCTGCTCCGTGGTGACGAAGAAGCCTTCGCCGGCGATGGCCAGGTCGGTGGCGCTGTTGGTGCCCTGGACCAGGCCCTGCTGGCCCACATACTGGCGTGCGATCCCCTGCACGCCGCCGGCCGAATAGCGGCCGCGCACGGCCTGGCTGGTGACGATGTCGGTGAAGTCGATCTGGTTGCGCTTGTAGCCGGTGGTGTTGGCATTGGCGATGTTGTCGGAGATGGCGGCGAGCGACGCGGAGTTGGCGATAAGCCCCGACACGCCGGCCAGCATGGCGCTGTTGATACTCATAGGATCAGTCCTTCGAAACGCGAGGTTGCTGGACGCGTGATGCGGTGGCGGCGGGGCCGCCCAAGGACGCCATTCGGGCGTCCGTTATTCTTGGACAGAAGGCCATTCGGGCCTTCTGCTATTTCGGTCGAGGTCAGGAAGCGGGAGACTCGACGGAGGTGATGACGCTCAGGGGAACCTGAACGCCGTTGATGGTGAGCATCGCCACCCCGTCCTTCATCTCCACGCCGGTGACGGCGCCCTTGAGGGACTGGTTGACGGTGACTTCGGTGCCGCTGGCGTCGGCCGCCGCGACGGTGAGGGTGTAGACGCCGTCCGGTTGGGCGACGCCCGCGTCGGACTTGCCGTTCCAGGTAAAGGCGTGGTCGCCCTTCTTCAGGTCGGACGGCGTGCCGCGCCAGATCACCGTGCCGTCGGCGTTCTTGATCTGCAGCGCGACGTTGGTGGCGTCGGCGGCCTGGGTGTAGTTCCAGGTGGCCGCGCCGCTTTTCAGGGCGGCGTCGGCGCCGTCGGCCTTGGCGATCTTGCCGATCAGGCCCACGGCCGAGGAGATGTCGCCGGTCTTGCCGTCGACCAGCTGCTGCAGAAGCTTGTTGGTGGTCAGCTGCTGCTCGACCCCGGTCATCTGGGTGATCTGGGCGGTGAACTGGTTGGAATCCAGCGGCGAGAGCGGATCCTGGTTCTTCAGCTGGGTGGTCAGCAGCGCCAGGAAGGTCTGCTCGTTGTCGGCCAGCCGCGAGATACCCGTGTTGATCTGGGTCTGGGTGGTGGTCGAACCGGTGCTTGAGACGGGCGTGGTCATGGGCTGACTCAGATTCGGATATCGAGGCCGGAGGCGGCGCTCAGTCGGCTATAGGGATTGGCGGTGGGCGGCTCGTCGGCGACGTCGAGCGCCGCCTGGAAGGCCTGGCCCGCGAAGGACCGGCCCGATTGGTTGTCGTTGTCGAAGGTGCGCTGACCCTGGCCGCCGTTCTGGCCGGCCACGTCGAAGGACATGCCTCCCGACAGGTCGAAGCCGGCGGCTTCCAGCGATTGGCGCAGGTCGTCGGCCCGGCCGCGCATCTCGGCGGCGGCCTGGGGGGTGTCGAAACTCATGGCGGCGGTCAGCCGGCCCTCGGCGCCGATCTCCAGGCGCACATTGACCGTGCCCAGCCCCTCGGGGGTCAGCGCCAGGTCGAAGCGGGTGGAGCGCTGCTCCAGCTTCCTGGCGATGTCCGACGACAGCTTGGCCACCGTCTCCGGCGAGCCGCGCACCACGGCGCCCGCGAGCGCGGCCGTCATCACATGGGCGGCGAGCGGCGTGGTGGTCTGGGCCTGAGGCTGGCCCACGGGCGCGGCGTCGGCCTGCAGGGGCGGCGCATCGGCGGCGAGGGCCTCGGCCTTCAGCTCAGGCGCGGTCGCGGGCTGCTCGGCCAGGGCGGCGGCCAGGACGGCGGCGGCGCTGGCCGGCGCGGCGGTCGCGCCG
>JAQGIP010000118.1 GCA_028291055.1 Caulobacter sp. | reverse complement strand
CGAACAGGCTGGGCGCGTCGGTGGTCGCCGCCTTCTCGATGGTCAGCAGCTTGGCCTTGGAATCCAGCCCGCCGCGCGCCGAGAAACCACCGGCCTTGCCCCCCGCCGCCAGCACCCGGTGACAGGGCACGACCGGCGCATAGGGGTTCTTGCCCAGCGCCTGGCCGACCTCACGGGAATAGGCCACGTCGCCCAGTTCGCGGGCGATCTCGCCATAGGTCACGGTCTTTCCGGCCGGGATCCTCAGCGCGATCTCATAGACCCGCCGCTGGAAGTCGGAGACGACGCTGTAGTCGAGGGGCGCGCTCTCGAAGCCGGGTTTGCCGCCGGCGAGCAGATCGACGACGCCGTCGATCACCTGTTGCACGGCCTGCGTCGGCGCGGCTTCCACCGCCTCGGCATAGCGCTGGCGAAGCCGCGCCCGCGTGCGGTCCTCGCCCGGCTCATGCAGCTGCAGGCCCGTGATGCCGCCATCCCCCCAGGCGATGCCGCAGGGCCCGAGCGCCGTGTCGAAGAGGGCGAAGCTGTGCGTGCTCATGGGAGATATATAGGCCTTCGCGCGCGCGGAGGTTGGCGGAAAACGGACGTGAAAAGCGTGGCGGGCGCGAGCATTATGGCATGCTTGCCGATAGGGAGACGCCCGATGACCCATCCGCCCAAGGGGTCTGGCCCCTCATGCGCCCACGTCCGGCATCGGCCTGAGAGGCTCGCTCCGTCACGCCCAATGGGTCCCGGCTTTCGCCGGGATGAGCGGAGATCAGGGTTACGCCCCCAGCGTCTCCTGGAAGCGCACCGGCGTCCCCGTCCCCTCAGCCACGATCTCGTCGTCGCGCATTACCGCCCGGCCCCGGATGATGGTCGCCACCGGCCAGCCCTTGGCCTCGAAGCCGTCGAAGGGGGTCCAGCCGGCGCGGGTCGCCATCCAGTCGTGGGTGATGGTGCGCCGGGCCTTTAAGTCGACGATGGTGATGTCGGCGTCATAGCCCTCGGCCAGGCGGCCCTTGCCGGCGATGCCGAACAGGCGGTTGGCGCCGTGGCTGGTCAGGTCGACGAAGCGTTCCAATGTGAGCCGGCCCTCGGCCACATGGGTCAGCATCACGGGCGCCAGGGTCTGCACCCCCGGCATGCCCGACGGCGAGGCCGGATAGGGCCGCGCCTTTTCCTCGGCGGTGTGGGGCGCGTGGTCGGAACCCAGCACGTCGGCCACGCCCATGGCCACGCCACGCCACAGGCCGGCCTGGTGGTGCGCATTGCGGATCGGCGGGTTCATCTGGGCATAGCCCTTCAGCCGCTCATAGGCCTCCGGCGCCGTCAGGGTCAGGTGCTGCGGCGTCACCTCGACCGACGCGACATCCTTGTTATGGCTGAGGAATTCGATCTCGTCGGCGGTAGTCACATGCAGCACATGGATGCGCTTGCCGACCTTGCGGGCCAGCCGCACCAGCCGCTGGGTCGAGAGGATGGCGCTCTGCGCATCGCGCACCTCCTCATGGCTGGTCCAGTCGCCGGTGCGGGCCAGGGGCCGGCGCTCGGCCAGGCGGTATTCGTCTTCCGAGTGGAAGGTGGCGCGCCGGTTGACGCTGCGCAGCACGGCCTCGACCCCCTCGTCGTCGGCCACCAGCAGGGTGCCGGTCGAGGCCCCCATGAACACCTTCACTCCACAGCAGCCGGGCAGCCTTTCCAACTCGCCCAGGAACCGCGCATTGTCATGCGTGCCGCCCACATAGAAGGCGTGGTCGCAGTGCATGCGGCCCTTGGCGCGGGCCAGCTTGTCGGCCAGCGCCTCCGGGTCGGTGGTGGTGGGCTCGGTATTGGGCATCTCGAAGACGGCGGTGACGCCGCCCAGCACGGCGCCGCGGCTGCCGCTCTCGAGGTCTTCCTTCCACTCCAGCCCCGGCTCGCGGAAATGGACCTGGGTGTCGATCAGTCCGGGCAGGACGGTGAGGCCCTTGGCGTCGATCACCTCCCCCGCCGAGGCCTGACCCAGGTCGCCCACATAGGCCACCTTGCCGCCGATGACGCCGATGTCGGCCATGCCGCGCCCGGCGTGGTTGACCACCTCGCCGCCGCGAACGATCAGGTCATAGGTTCTAGTCATTGGGGGTCCGGGGCATCGGGAGTCTCGGGTTCGGGGTCGGCCGGTTCGGGATCGGCGGCCTTGGGCGCGGGCGTCTCGTCCGCCGGCTTGGCGGCCAGCAGTTCCTTGGCCGCCGCCACCACCACCTCGATGGGCAGGTCGTTCATATGGCCCACGGCGTTGCTGAGGTCGGGGTCCACGGCCAGGAACTGGTCGAAGCCGCGCGGGCCGCGCACCGCGCGGGTCTTCTTGCCCCAGGGGCCATAGAGCCGCTCATCCGACGGCCCGAACAGGCCCACGGTGGGAATGCCGGCGGCGGCGGCCAGGTGCATCAGGCCCGAATCGTTGCCGATGAACAGGTCGCAGCGCTTCAGGCAGGCATAGGCCGTGACCAGGTCGACCTTGCCCGTCAGGTCGATGCGGCGCTCACGCGGAAGCGCATTGCGAAGGCCCTCCACCAGCCGGCTGTCCTCCGGCCCGCCGAAGATGGCGAGACGCCCGCCGGCCAGGGGGCCGTCCTCGGCCAGCAGTTGCATGGCGGTCATGGCGAAGCGCTCCAGCGGCCACATCTTGCCCATCCAGTTGGCGGCGGGACCGATGGCCAGGATGGGGCAGACGCCGGCCATCAGCTCGTCGGCCCGGGCTTCCGTCTCCGGGCTGGTGAAGATGAAGGGGGCGGGCGGATCGTCTTCCAGCTTCAGCAGGCGGGCGGCCTCGATGACCTTGTGCTCGGGCTCCAGCCCCGCCACACGCGACTTCCTGTGCACCGCGCGGCGTTTGCGGCTGACCAGGCTCGATATCGCCGAGCCACGCAGGTCGACGACCAGCCCCCAGCTCTTGCCGCGCACCTGGTTCCACAGCTTCAACCAATGGCCGCCGCCCTTGGACTTCTCCATGACCAGCACGCGGTCGAGGTTGGGTACATCGGTAAACAGCGGCGCGGCGGGCGGGCCGGCGGCGATGGTGAAGCGCGCGTTGGGGATTTCTTCCGAGAGCCGCTTGATCAGGCCGGACGACAGCACGGCGTCCCCGATCCGGGTGCCGGTTATGAACAGAATCGGGAAGGGCTTGGCTGCCATCCGACCTTGTATAGGCCGCCACCCCCTGGCGCCCAAGCGCGAGGCGGGCCACATCTTGCCGCATGGCCGAGCCTTCCCGATACGCCCCCCTGTCCAGCCGCGCCCTGATCGCCGTTTCGGGCCCCGATTGGCGGTCCTTCCTGCAGGGCCAGCTGACCCAGGACGTCGACACCCTGGCGCCCGGCGAGGCCCGCTTCGGCGCCCTGCTGACGCCCCAGGGCCGGCTGCTGTTCGACCTGTTCATCGTGGGGCGAGATAAGGGTTGCTGGCTGGACGTGGCCGCCGACCGCCGCGATGCGCTGATCCAGCGCCTGAAGATCTATCGTCTGAGGGCCAAGGCGGAGATCGTGGCCGACGACACGCCGGTGGCGGCGCTGTTTCCGGCTGTGGCGGCGCCCGGCTGGGTCGTCGACCCACGGTTGCCCGCCCTGGGCCTGCGCGGCTATGGCGTAACAGCCGAGGCGCTCCCCGCCACCGAAGCCGATTACCACGCTCATTGCCTGGCCCTGGGCGTGCCGGGCGCGGCGGACTGGGGAGAGGACAAGACCTATCCCATCGAGGCGGACTTCGACCTGTTGGCCGGCATCGACTTCAAGAAGGGCTGTTTCGTCGGCCAGGAGACCACCTCGCGCATGAAGCGGCGCGGCGTGATCAAGACCCGCATGCTGCCCATCACCTTCGAAGGCCCCACGCCCGCGCCGGGCGCCGAGGTGCTGGCCGGCGAACTGCGGGCGGGCGAGGTGCTGTCCGGCGTGGAGGGCCGCGCCATGGCCTTGCTTCGGCTGGACCGCATCGATGGCGCGCCCCTGACCGTCGATGGCCGCCCCGTGCGGGCCGAACCGCCCGCCTGGCTGTCGCGCGCGCCCTGACCGGGCCGCCTATTCGCAGTGCATCACCGGGTTGCCGGCCGCATCCAGCTCCGGCTCCACCAGGCGCAGGTCGCTGAGTTCGATCAGCACGATGGGATAGGGCCAGTGTTCGACGCCGAAGGCCGGAGCGTGGACGTCGCACACGTCGGTCGGCTGCGTGCGTCCGTCCGGCATCACCATCCTGGCCCGGTAGCGCAGCCAGCCGTGGTAGCCGTCCTCGAGGATCAGCAGGCTGTCGGGCCTGCCCGGCGCCTGGCGGAAGGTGATGCGCAGGGTGTCGGGCGCGGTGTTCAGCGACCCGACCTTGCCGCGCATGCTGTAGGTGTTGTCGGGCCCCGGCTGCTGGCTGGCCATGGCCTCGATGTTGGCGGTGACCACCTTGTCGGTGTCGGCCAGGTTGGCCCGCGCCACCGACACGATCACCGGGACAACGCTGCCGTCCGGCTGGCGGCGCATCTGCAAGGTGGCCACGTCGCCCGGCAACAGGGCCAGCTTGCCATCCTTCAGCCAGGGGATGCTCCCGGTCGAGCGCATGACGGCGGTGCGGCCCTTGCTGTCGACAATGGGAATGTCGCCCACGGCGTGGCAGGGGTTGGCGTCGGAGCAGCCGGCGTCGGCGGACGGGGTGGCCTTGTTCGGCGTATCGGCGGTCTTGTGGGAGGCCGAAGAGGGGGCGGGGCCGGTGGCGGCCAGCGCCGCGGCGAGGATGAAGCCGATCATGATGCGATCTCCGGTTGCCGGCCAACCTGACCAATTGTCGGGGCCGCCCGCAACTGGGAATATCGCGCCCATGAACGACACGACGAATCGCTGCACGTGGCGCGGCATGAACGGCGACCCTCAGTATGAGGCCTATCACGACACCGAATGGGGCGTGCCGGAGTATGACGCCCGCGCGCTCTGGGAAAAGCTGGTGCTCGACGGCTTCCAGGCGGGGCTGGCCTGGATCACCATCCTGAGGAAGCGCGAGGCCTTCCGCATCGCCTTCGACGACTTCGATCCGGTCAAGGTGGCCGCCTATGGGCCCGAAGACCGCGCCCGGCTGATGGCCGACGCCGGCATCATCCGCTCCAACGCCAAGATCGACGCGGCCATCAACGGCGCGAAGATCTTCAACGCCATGCAGGCGAACGGCGAGGACTTCTCCGCCTGGCTGTGGTCCTTCGTCGGCGGCAAGCCCATCCAGAACACGTGGACCGGCATGGGCGACGTGCCGGCCGCCACCCCGGAGGCCGAGGCCATGGCCAAGGCGCTGAAGGCGAAGGGCTTCAAGTTCGTGGGCCCGGTGATCGTCTATGCCTTCATGCAAGCCACCGGCATGGTCAACGACCATTTCGCGAGTTGCTTCCGTCACGACGAATGCAAGGCTATGGCAAGATAGCCATGGCGACCGGTCCCCACATGATGCTCGAGAAGGCCTGCCCCACGCCCGTCTGCGGCGTGGACGAGGCCGGCCGTGGACCGTGGGCGGGACCGGTGTCGGCGGCGGCGGTGATCCTCAATCCGCGCAAGGTCCCCAAGGGCCTCAACGACTCCAAGAAGCTGACCGCCAAGGCGCGCGAGGAGCTGGAGCTGGAGATCAAGGCCCATGCCGTCTCCTGGGCCGTGGGCTTCGCCAGCGTCGCGGAGATCGCCGAGCTCAACATCCTGCATGCGGCGGGCCTGGCCATGCGCCGCGCGGTGGAGGCCCTGCACATCCAGCCGGTGTTCGCCCTGGTCGACGGCAACTACCGCTTCAAGCTGCCCTGCGACGTGAAGACGGTGATCGGCGGCGACGGGCTGTCGAAATCCATTGCGGCGGCCTCCATCCTGGCCAAGGTCGCGCGCGACCGGCTGATGCACGAGATGGACGTTCTCTACCCGGGCTACGGCTTCGCGGCCCACAAGGGCTACGGCGCGCCGGTGCATATGCGCGCGCTGAAGGAACTCGGCCCCTGCGAAATCCACCGCATGAGTTGGGAGCCGGTGCGGCTGGTGATGGCTGAGCGCGCCTAGCCGAACCCGCCTCCCCAGGATCGCCCAAGCGATCCGGCCGGGGAGGTGGCGCGAAGCGCCGGAGGGGCTTACCGACTCGGCGACTAGCCACGTTCTGGCGCCGTCATCAGTGACGGCTCAAACCCACGGCGCCACAATACGCCCGCCCTTCAGCTCAGTAAGCCCCTCCGTCTGCTGCGCAGACACCTCCCCGGCCGGCGCGCTGCAGGCGCGCCTGGGGAGGCCCGCGCGCCCGGTAACCTTCTGCTAACCACGTTCCTCAACCCGCCCTTCACCATGACCCGCGACTGTGGGGAGTCATCAGTGCGTTACGGGGCTGTCCATGTCTTTCGGGTCGGAAACCTTCATCCAGGGCGATTGCATCGAGGCGCTGAAGGCGCTGCCCGACCGCTCCGTCGATCTGGTCTTCGCCGACCCGCCCTATAACCTCCAGCTGGGCGGCGACCTGTTGCGCCCGGATAATTCCAAGGTCGACGCGGTCGACGACCACTGGGACCAGTTCGAAAGCTTCGCGGCCTACGACGCCTTCACCAAGGCCTGGATGGCGGAATGCCGCCGGGTGCTGAAGGACGACGGCGCGCTGTGGGTGATCGGCAGCTACCACAACATCTTCCGCGTCGGCGTCATCCTCCAGGACCTGGGCTTCTGGCTGCTCAACGACGTGGTGTGGCGCAAGGCCAACCCCATGCCCAACTTCAAGGGCACGCGCTTCACCAATGCGCACGAGACCCTGATCTGGGCCGCCAAGGGCCGCGGCGCCAAGCGCTACACCTTCAACTACGACGCCATGAAGATGGCCAACGACGACGTCCAGATGCGCTCGGACTGGCTCTTCCCCCTAGCCACCGGCGAGGAGCGGATCAAGGACGAGTTCGGCGCCAAGGGCCATCCCACCCAGAAGCCCGAGGCCTTGCTGTCGCGCCTGATCCTGGCCTCGACCCGGCCCGGCGACCTGATCCTGGACCCCTTCTTCGGCTCGGGCACCACCGGCGCCGTGGCCAAGCGCCTTGGCCGCCAGTTCATCGGCATCGAGCGCGAGCCCCGCTACGCCGCCCTCGCGGAGGCCCGCATCGCCAAGGTGGTCCAGGTCACCGCCGCCGATCTGGAGGTCACCGGCTCCAAGCGCTCCGAGCCCCGCGTGCCCTTCGGCCAGATCGTCGAGGCCGGCCTGCTCAATCCGGGCGACACCCTCTACTGTCCCAAGGGCAAGCTCTCGGCCAAGGTCCGCGCCGACGGCAGCCTGGTGATCGGCGACCTGTCCGGCTCGATCCACAAGGTCGGGGCCATGGTGCAGTCGCAGCCGGCCTGCAACGGCTGGACCTACTGGCACTTCAAGACCGACAAGGGCCTGGCGCCCATCGACGTGCTGCGCGCCAAGGTCCGGGCCCAGCTTCCGGTCTAGGTCCCGCCTGCGGGTTCAAAGTCTTAGCTGTG
>JAQGIP010000042.1 GCA_028291055.1 Caulobacter sp. | reverse complement strand
CCGCCGTTGGCGCCACCATCACCGAGGAAAAGCGCCAGACCACCTCCCCGCTCAAGGGGTTCAAGGACGTGCAGCCGGTCGTCTTCTGCGGCCTCTTCCCCGTGGACGCCGCCGATTTCGAGGACCTGCGCGCCGCCGTCGGCCGCCTGCGCCTCAACGACGCCAGCTTCACCTACGAAATGGAATCGAGCGCCGCCCTCGGCTTTGGCTTCCGCTGCGGCTTCCTCGGCCTGCTCCACCTGGAAATCATCCAGGAGCGCCTGAGCCGCGAGTTCAACCTCGACCTGATCGCGACCGCCCCGAGCGTTGTCTACAAAATCGCCATGAACAACGGCGACGAGATCGAACTGCACAACCCGGCCGACATGCCGGACCCGGTGAAGATCAACAACATCTCCGAGCCCTGGATCAAGGCCACCATCCTGACCCCCGACGAATACCTGGGCTCGGTGATCAAGCTCTGCCAGGACCGGAGAGGCGAACAGCGCGAACTCTCCTACGTCGGCGCGCGCGCCCTGGTCGTGTACGACCTGCCCCTGAACGAGGTGGTCTTCGACTTCTACGACCGCCTGAAGTCCGTCTCCAAGGGCTATGCCAGCTTCGACTACCAGATCATCGAATACCGCACCGGCGACCTGGTGATGATGAACATCCTGGTCAACGCCGAACCCGTCGATGCCCTCTCCATGCTCGTCCACCGCAACCGCGCCGAGATGCGCGGCCGCGGCATGGTGGAGAAGATGAAGGAACTCATCCCGCCCCACATGTTCCAGATCCCCATCCAGGCCGCCATCGGCGGGCGCATCATCGCGCGCGAAACCGTCCGCGCCCTGCGCAAGGACGTGACGGCCAAGTGCTACGGCGGGGACGCTTCAAGGAAGCGCAAGCTTCTGGACAAGCAGAAGGAAGGCAAGAAGCGGATGCGCCAGTTCGGGAAGGTGGAGATTCCGCAGGAAGCGTTCATCGCGGCGTTGAAGATGGATGAGAACTGAGGGAGTTGTCGAGCCTACCCTGGCTTGAAACTTTGGGTGGCGGCAGCTCGGGGTCCCGCTCCCACTGGAGCGGACTCAAGGATCATTTCTTGATCATAACGGCCCGAACGGCAGCCGAGATCAGGCATTCCTCAGATACGCGATAACCTCGCTGGACAGTTCTAGCCCAACCTGACGGTGCATTTCCTGCAGAACCTTTGCGAGAAGGCCATAGCCGCGTTGCGCTGACGCCAATGCCGTCTTGATTCGCTCTTCGGCCAGCGGCGGACTCGCCAGCAGGAAGCGCTGCCGACCGATGACGAAGTCCCAGGACGTTCGCACCCATTCATCAACAGCGTCCGCAAAACGTCCGCCGAAAAGTTCCGACACGTCCTTCATATTCAAGAGGTAGAAGCCCGCCGCCCAAATCTCGCGCGGCGCCACCGGGGCCTCGTCAGCAAGGATGAGCCAAGCCGCCAGTGCCTTAGCCAGATCGCTCTCGGACGCGGCGAGCGCCTCGTCGATCAACTCGACTCCCGGATAGCCGGTTGCGTTGAAGCGGTCGCCCACGCGTCGCAGCTGTTCTAACGTGTCAGGCCGCTTACGCATGCCACCGGTTATCGCAATACGGATAAGAAGGTTGGCGACCAAGCTAGCGGTCTCAGACTTGGCTTTCTGTTCGGTCGAGGGCTTTGGGAAGGGCCCATCCACCACAGTGAGAGCGACGTCGCTCTCTATCGCGGCCTTGTCGCGCAACCAAAGATGCGCTTCGGCGTAAGCCTCGAAGAGATCGGGGAACCGCTCCACATCCCAACTGCGCAGACCCCGATCCAGTTCAGCACGCCGAACCGACGTTTCCATGCCCGTTATGATCTTGCCCCCAAGTCGCGCGGGGAGCCGGACCGCTTCTCCAGCCGCTCCGTCGATAGCAATGTCGGCTAGGGCCAGAAGGTACCAAGCGCCAGCTCGATCAGTGAGCGGCCGCTCCCTTATGCCTTCCATCGGATCGGGATTGCTGCAGAAGCCGGCCGGCGCTTGCGGCGGCCCGCTGTCGCCTTCAACTTCATATTGGGTTTCGGTCAATTCTCCATTGAGCCAGAGCACGGCGTGACCGAGTGCCCGGTGAACGTATGCGCCCTTCAACGACCCTTCAGGGTCGATCGTGCTCAACGCTTCCAGAGCTCTGGCCATGTGCTGCACAGCGTCGACATCGTCGCCGTCGCGTCTGGACGCGATCGCGATGTCGCCGAGTAGGCCTGCGGCCATCGCCTCCATGGCGGTCGTATGCGCTTGTGCGGCTTCGTCGCGGGCCGCCTCGAACCATTTGCGCGCATCGCTCCAACGCGAGAGCTCGGAGGCGCTGATGCCAGCCTGCCGAAACACGTACGCGCGCTCGACCACTTCGCCTCCGAGATTGTCGGCGAGCGCCTCGATCAAATGGAGCGCCGCAGAGTATTCCTTCCGGCGGAAGAATATCGTCGCTCGCGCCCGATCGATCGCGACCTGAGCGCCAAAGCGGGTCTCGGCCTCATCAAGGGTCCCGACTGCTTCAGGGCGATCGTCGACATACTCGTCGAACATCACCGCGCGGGCGATCAGTGCGCGCGTCGCTAGGTCGCCCTTCTGCCAGCCCGCCGCGATCTCGGCGATGCGGCGGTAGCTTTCGGCGGCCGTCGCACCGTCGAGGCGATCATTGTCGCGGTCGGCCACCCAAGCATGGCTGAGAACGACGGCAGCGTCGCCTTTTTTAGCGTCGAAGTCGGCCAACAATCGCTCGCGCACCCCACCATCAAGGCGATCGAGATCCTCAAAGCACTTCAAGAGCGCGTCAACCGAGGGCAGCGATAAGGCTTGATAGTGGAAGAGGAAGCCAACCGGATCGCTACCGCGACCGGAAACCCCGCGCTTGTAGTTAGCCACCAACCCGCTGAACGTCTCGTTGGTCCGCGTGAGCTGGTCGAAACGAACCAGGTAGTTCAGCCAATCATCGACAGCCTGCGAGAACTTCCTGCACAGGAGAACTTTGGCGAACGCCATGGCTTCGAAAGATTCTCGCACGGCCTCGTCCGGCTCGGCGACGAGCTCGGCTTGCAGGGCCTGCCAAGCCTCGGCGAAACCTCTTGACGACTCTGCTTCGGATTCCAGAAGCACCTGCGCAAGACGTAGAATCCGGCTGATGGTCGGATTGGCCGGATAGATTGGCTGGTCCGTGCGCAAGGCGCGCAAAGGGATCAGCCACATCGCCAGATCACCGAGTTGGTTGATATCGGTCGACAAGACCGCCAGTCCGATGCGCGTCAACTCCTCCTCGGCGGACGACGCTAAGGCTTGAACGAAGGCTTCGCCGACGTCTTGAACGTCTAGATTTTTGCCGCCCACGAGAGCCTTGGCGATTTGTCGGCGGACGACTGTCACTTCGGTCTCGGTCATGTTCGCCGCTGCTAGGCCGTTGAGCAGTGGCGAGAGCCTAAACCGATCACTGCTCAAGCGGTCGATCCAAGGTCCGGTCAGATCGTCCAGACAAGCACCCGCGTCATGCGCGGGTGGCGGCAGCCGGGCCAATTCAAGGGCCAGTGGCCGCTTGAAGGTTCCGAGTACCACGCTGAGGCGGTCCAGTAGCTTACGGGCGTCGGGGCTGGCCGCCTGGACGAGGCGGCGGCGGGCCGCTTCGCGTTCTTCGACCAGCATCAGATCGCCAAGCTCCAAGCGTTCGAGCTTGCTCGCTTCTTCGGTCGGCCATCCGCGCCGCCGGAAGTCTGCGATCATCGCCTGGACTAACTGTGGGTGGCCCGGACCTGAGGCGGAATGGATCGCACGAGCCCACCGGTCAGGATCGCCGTCGGCGTCGACGATCAGGTCGGCCGTTTCGCGGACCGTCAGTCGCGACACGGCTATTGATGACTCGGGCTCGATGCAAAGGGCGTCGCGGAGGCGAGCGGCCGGCGCCTGATAGCTCGAAATGAGCAGGGGGCGGTCCCGGCGTCGCAGCGCTTCGGCCAACCGGGCCAGAGCCCTTTCAACATCGGGGTCTTCGTGACCGTTGAGGTCGTCAAGGATCAGTCCGTCGAACGCCTCCAACGCGCTGGCCGCCAAAACGGCATCCAGACGGGCGACTAGTTCCTGCCGTCCAAGGCCATAGAGATCGACGATGCGCCAGTCACCGGCCCTTCGTCGGGAGACCAAGCGCGCAAGCAGAGTTTTGCCAGAGCCTGTGCCGCCCGTAAGCACCACGGCGCCGTCCGCTTCCAGTCTCTGGATGATTTGATCGACCAGCAGCACACGGCGAGCCAACAACTTCGGAAATGGAGCGCCCGTTTCCGACATCAGCGTCGTGCGAGTCGCCGGCGCTCCAAGACCGCCTTGGGTCTGCTGGATCAACGTCTCCAGATGACGGCGCGGTACGGCGATATGGGTGGCCGCCTCCAGCCTCTCCGTCAGGTCCACAGTCGTGAGCCTGCGAGAACCTGGCGTGACGATGACGTCCAGCACTGTCATGAGAAGGGTCCCACCGAGTTGCCGACTTTCATTGACGGTCAGGTGGTGGTGTTGGCCAAGAGCGGTCATGGCGAGGTCAAATTCCTCGCGGACCGTCGCGAAGTCCGGACGAGAACCGTCCCAATGCAGACGCTGCAGAAGGTCTTTGCGCAGGGCGGCGTCGTCACGCGTCCTGATGAACCGGAGCGTCTCGGTCTTTAGCGGGAGGGCTTCGAGCACGGTGCGCAAGGGCGTCACCTTTTCGCCTGCGGCTGCCCGACGCCAATAGACCAGCCCCTCAGCACCGTCAGGACGATCCTTGACCGCTCTTTCCTTTCCGATCTCCGCCGTTGACAGGAACCTTAGGGTGATCCGCCGCCCAGGATTGTGGGTGTGCAGATGCACGAAGTTGTCGATTGCCTGGATCACGTCCTTGTGGCGCAAGGTCAGGCTGCCAGACGCGGCCGCGTCCTTGACCTGAACGGCCTCCAGCGCCGCTTGCGTAGCGATGGCGTAGTCCTCGGCGACCTCAAGATGAAGCACTTCGCCTTGGGCAAGACCCATCCAGGCTAATGTGCTCAAGTAAAGCTGGTAAGCGTATCCGCGCAGGGAGGCGATCGCTTCGCGAGACGGGTCGCCAACGACAGGTTCGATCAGCCCAGGCCCGGCGGTGAAGGTCAATTGTGCCTCGTGAAACCAAGCGATGACCAGCCCTGAGTCGGAGGAAGCCGCCAAGGCAACTTTGGCGCGACGAAGCTACGCCATCAGGGCTTCAGCGACAGCCCACATAACCCGCCCCCCCTACCCCCCGGATGCAACCCCGGCGCCTCCTGCCCCGTGCGGGCCACATATTCCGAATACCCGCCGCCATACGGGCAGACCCCCTCCGGCGTCAGCTCCAGCACGCGGTTCGACAGCGCCCCCAGGACGTGGCGGTCGTGGGAAACGAACAACATCGTCCCCTCGAAGTCCGCCACGGCCGCGACCAGCATCGCCTTAGGAAACGGGAACAGGAGCACCTCGCCCCGTCTTCCCCCAGAGCCTCGCCCGCCAACTAATCCTTGCGAAACCGCGCCTGGAAAGGTCCCATCCCCGGGTCAGGGACGGAGAAGCCTCATGGACGACGGTTCGATCGCCTTCAACAACGCCACGCCCATCGAGGCGGTGAACCCGGCGCATGCCGATCTCTTCGTCGCCGACGCCATCTGGCCGGTGTTCGAACGCCTGCGCAACGAGGCGCCCATCCACTGGACGCCGCCCGGCGAGGTCTACGACGGCTTCTGGTCGATCAGCCGCTACGCCGACATCATGGCGGTGGACACCAACCACGAGGTCTTCTCCTCCGCCGACGGCATCGTCCTGCAGACCCTGGAGGCCAAGGCCGAGGCGGACAAGCGCCCGCGCGGTTCCAGCTTCATCGCCATGGACCCCCCCGGCCACGACGTCCAGCGCAAGGCCGTCAGCCCCGCCGTGGCCCCGGCCAATCTGCAGGTCATGGCCCCCATCATCCGCGCCGAGGCCGGCAAGATCCTGGACGCCCTGCCGATCGGCGAGGAGTTCGACTGGGTCGACCGGGTCTCCAAGGAACTGACGGCCATGACCCTGGCCACGCTGTTCGACTTCCCGCAGGAGGAGCGCCGGCTGCTGACCTTCTGGTCCGACATGTTCACCAATGCCCCGGGCTTCGGGCCGGCCAAGAGCTGGGAGCACAAGCGCCAGGAGGCCGACGCCTGCTTCGCCCGCTTCACCGCGCTGTGGAACGACCGCGTCAACGCCCCGCCCAAGTTCGACCTGGTCTCGATGATGGCCCACGCCGAGGCCACCCGGAACCTCAGCGTCACCGACTACCACTCCAACGTCGTGCTGCTGATCATCGGCGGCAACGACACGACGCGCAACACCATCTCCGGCTCCATCTATGCCCTGAACAAGCACCCGGACCAGTACGCCAGGCTGCGCGCCGACCCTTCCCTGATCCCCTCCATGGTCTCCGAAACCATCCGCTGGCAGACCCCGCTCGCCCACATGGCGCGCACCGCGACCCGGGATTTCGAGATGCACGGCAAGACCATCAAGGCCGGCGACCGGGTCGTCATGTGGTACGTCTCGGGCAACCGCGACGAGCGCCAGATCACTGAGCCCAACGCCTACATCATCGAGCGCGAACGCCCCCGCAACCACCTGTCCTTCGGCTTCGGCATCCACCGCTGCGTCGGCAATCGCCTGGCCGAGCTGCAACTCACCATCATCTGGGAAGAGATCCTGGCCCGCTTCCCTGAAGTGCGCCTGACCCGCGAACCCGACCGCACCCACTCGGTGTTCGTGAAGGGCTATGAGACGCTGCCGGTGATCATCCCGGCGCGGAACTAGCGCCGGCGCCTCCAGACGACCGAAGTCGCGCCGAAGTCGCCACCTTCAGGCCCGCCGGCGTTCCAGGACCACGACGGGGATCTCGCGCTCGGTGTTGCGCTGGTAATCGGCGTACATCGGCCAAGCCTTCAGCGCCTCGCTCCATAGGCGCTCCCGCTCCGGCCCCGAGGCCGTGCGCGCCACGGCGTCGAAAATGTCGGCCTTGACCTGCACCTGCACGTGCGGGTCCGCCTCCAGGTTCAGGTACCAGTCCGGGTGATCCGGCGCGCCGCCCTTGGAGGCGATGATCACCGGGTCCTCGCCGTTGGTCACGAAGATCAGCGGCGTGGTCCGCATCTGGCCGGACTTTCGCCCCCTGGTGGTCAGCAGCAGGATCTGCGCGCCGTTCCACAGGTAGCCCTGTTGGCCGTCCGTCTCCTGGTAGAGGCGGACGTGGCTCGGTCCAAAGACGCTCAGATCCATTTCAGCGCGCGAGCGCGCCGGCCTCAGCTCTTCCATCGCCATCTCCTTTGATCCGGCTCACGTCGCCTCTGGAATGAAGACCTTCCTCGAACGCAAACAGCGGCGGATCGCTCCGCTGCCGCGGCGCCGTCAGCCTAGCACTGCCCCAAAGATCGTGCAGCAACCAGCGTGGCGTGGGCGTTCAGGCAAGCGCGGCGCCCCTTGACGCTTCAGCCGTCCCTGCGCGCCGTCACGATCCAGGCGCGAGAGTCGAACAGCACGCCGTCCGCCGTCAGGTGCGCCTCCAGCAGGGCGCGCAGGCGCCGCAGCCGATCCTCCGCCGCCGCGCCGGAGACCTCCGGCCCAGAGCCGGCGAGGAACAGCGCCGCGACAGCCTCGAAGGCCGCGCCGACACTCGCGCCATAGAAGACCGGCTCGTGCACATCGGCGAAGTCGATCGAGGCAAAGCCCGCCGCGCTCAGGATGCCCGTCGTGACGGCGGGGTCACCGAGGGAGAAGGCGGGGGGCGTCTTGCCGGCCTGACCGTCTTGCGAACCCAACACCCCCTGCATGGCGGTGGCCCAGGCATTACGCTCACGGCTCTGCCACACCATGAGCACCAGGCGGGCTGACGGGCGCATCGCCCGGGCAATATTGCTGAAGGCGGCGAGCGGGTCGGCAAAGAACATCACGCCGAAGCGGCTGACGCACAGGTCGAAATGCGCGGCGGCAAACGCGTGGGTCTGGGCATCGGCCCGCTCGAACACGACATTCCCCAGCCCCTGCGCCGCGCTGCGCCGGCGCGCCACCTCAAGCATCTCGTCCGACACATCCACGCCGACCACGCTTCCTTGAACCGCGATGCGGGCGGCCTGACGAGCGGATTGCCCGGCGCCGCAGCCGATATCCAGCACGCGGTCGGCCGGAGCGACCCCGAGGGCGGCGCGGAAGTGTTCGTCGAGCCGGCGCAACTCGGCGTCGTAGAAGTCAGCCCGGTTGAAAGCCATCATCGCACCTGCCGCGTCAGCGGTTTGGGATAGGGGGACAGGATATTGGACCGCACTCCTTCGGTGAGACAGCGCAATTGGGGGACAGTGGTTGTCGCGGCCCTCCCGGATGGCCCCGTTTGTGCCTCCGCCCCCGGCGCTCTACGCTGAGCGGGAGACCGGCAGCGCCATTCGGGGGAAGGCTTGCAAACACGCCCGCACAAGCTCGAAGCGCTGCTGCTGCGGCTCCTGCTCGGGAGCCTGTTCATCGCGCACCTCTACTGGAAGATCGCCGTCCTGCCCGGCGGCCTTGCGGCCTGGTGGGGCAATCTCACGCGGCAGGGCTATCCCGCCTTCGTGCCGGCCTATGTGCTTTCGGCCGAGGTCGCGGGGGCGCTGCTCTTGATCCCGGGAGTCTACGCCCGGCTGGTCGCTCTTTACGCCATGCCCATGATGATCGGCGCCGCCCAGTTCTGGCTGGTCCGCAAGGGGTTCTATTTCACGGGCGCGGGGGCGGAACTGCCCTTGGTCTGGCTCGCATTGCTCGGCCTTCAGGCGCTCGCCGGAGACGGCCCCGCCGCCCTGGTCCCGACGCCCGACTTGCGGGCCGTCCTGAATAGCGTGCGGCGGCCTGGCTAGGGCGTCGATCCCCTACCCTCCCGGATGCAACCCCGGCGCCTCCTGCCCCGTGCGCGCCACATACTCCGAATACCCGCCGCCATACTGGTGAACTCCCTCCGGCGTCAGCTCCAGCACGCGGTTCGATAGCGCGCCTAAGAAATGGCGGTCGTGGGAGACGAACAGCATCGTGCCTTCGAAGTCCGCCAGGGCCGCGACCAGCATCGCCTTGGTCGCCATGTCGAGGTGGTTGGTCGGCTCGTCGAGCACCAGAAGGTTGGGCGGATCGAACAGCATCTTGGCCATGACCAGCCGCGCCTTCTCGCCGCCGGACAGCACCCGGCAGGGCTTTTCCACATCGTCGCCGGAGAAGCCGAAACAGCCCGCCAGCGTGCGCAACGCCCCCTGCCCCGCCTGCGGGAAGGCGCTCTCCAGGGACTCGAAAATGGTTTCCTCGCCGTCCAGCAGGTCCATGGAGTGCTGGGCGAAATAGCCCATCCGCACGCTGGCGCCGATGTTGACCTTGCCCTGGTCGGGCGCGGTGGCGCCGGCCACCAGTTTCAGCAGCGTCGACTTGCCCGCCCCGTTGGCGCCCAGCACGCACCAGCGCTCCTTGCGGCGCACCAGGAAATCCAGCCCCTCATAGATCGGCTGGGCGCCGTAGCCCTTGTGCACGCCGCGCAGGGCGATCACGTCGTCGCCCGAGCGCGGCGGGCTCTTGAAGTCGAACTGCACCGACTGACGGCGCCGCGGCGCCTCCACGCGTTCGATCTTGTCGAGCTTCTTCACCCGGCTCTGCACCTGGGCGGCGTGGCTGGCGCGCGCCTTGAATCGCTCGATGAACTTGATCTCCTTGGCCAGCATGGCCTGCTGGCGCTCGTACTGCGCCTGGCGCTGCGCCTCGCCCAGCGCGCGCTGCTGCTCGTAGAAATCCAGATCGCCCGAATAGCTGATCAGCGAACCCCCATCGATCTCCACCACCTTGCCGATGATGCGGTTCATGAAGGCGCGGTCGTGCGAGGTCATCAGCAGGGCGCCGTCGTAGGACTTCAAGAACGCCTCAAGCCAGATCAGGCTTTCCAGGTCCAGGTGGTTGCTGGGTTCGTCCAGCAGCATGCCGTCGGGCCGCATCAGCAGGATGCGCGCCAGGGCCACACGCATCTTCCAGCCGCCGGACAGCAGCCCCACATCGCCGTCCATCCGCTCCTGGCTGAAGGAGAGACCCGCCAGCACCTCGCGCGCGCGGGCGTCCAGCGCATAGCCGTCCAGCTCCTGGAAACGCTCCTGCACCTCGCCATAGCGCTCGATGACGGCGTCCAGCCGGTCGGCCTGGTCCGGATCGACCATGGCCGCCTCGAGCTGGGCCATCTCGGCCGCCAGCGCGCTGACCGGCCCCACGCCGTCCATCACCGCGGCCACCGCGCTCTGGCCCGACATCTCGCCGACGTCCTGGCTGAAGTAGCCGATGGTCATGCCGCTATCGATCGCCACCAGCCCGTCGTCGGGCTGCTCGGAGCCGGTGATCATCCGGAACAGCGTCGTCTTGCCGGCCCCGTTCGGGCCGACCAGCCCCACCTTCTCGCCTTTAAGGACGCCCATCGAGGCTTCGATGAACAGGATCTGGTGGCCGTTCTGCTTGGAGATATTGTCGAGGCGGATCATGGCGGTCTGCTAACGGGCGGGGGCCCGGAACGCCAGCCTTGCGGCCCCACGAATTCCAAGCGCGACGATTAGGCGCCCCCGTTCCGGGATGGGCTGGAATGCAGGGATTCGTGCATTAAGCTCTGCCGATGCATCTCGCGGGCCCTCCGAGAGACAGCCAACAGGGCACACGCTTCATGATCTTCAAACGCGCCGCCGCCAGGCTTCGGGCGCAGGACTGGATGGCCATCGCCATCGAGCTCGCCATCGTCATCGTCGGCGTGTTTATCGGCACCTGGGTCGCCAACTGGAACCAGCAGCAGACGGAGAAGGCCGAGACGCGGCGCATGGTCGTCCAACTCGGCCCCACCCTGAAGCAGATGACCGACTACTTCGTTCACGCCCGGCGGTATTATGCGGTCACCCGAAGCTATACCGACGTCGCGATCGCGGGCTGGCGGGGCGACCCCAAGGTCAGCGATCGGGACTTCGTCATCGCCGCCTATCAGGCCAGCCAGATCAACACGCTGGGGACCAACAGCACGACCTTGTCGACGGTGCTCGGCGCCGACCGGTTGCATTCTATCGACGACCCCAACCTTCGCTCCAATCTCACCTACCTGATGACGTCGGACTACTCACTGATCGACGATCCCGCCGTGGACACGCCCTATCGCCACAACGTCAGGCGCGTGATCCCGGTGGAAATTCAGGACGCCATTCGCGCGCAGTGCGGCGACCGGCCGGTGAACAACACGCCCTACATCCTCACCCTGCCCGCCACCTGCGACCTGAAGCTCTCTGCGGGCGAGGCCGCCGCGGGAGCGGCGGCGCTGCGCAGACACCCCGAGCTTCTGGAAGACCTGCAGTTCCATGTGGCCGCCGTGGCCGCCTTCCTGGAAAACATCACGCCGTTTGAGACGGCGGCCCAGCAGGTCGAAAGGCGGATCGATCGGCGATAGCGGCTGGCCGGCCCGATCCGCCCCGGAGCGTCGGCCCCTACTGCGGAACCACCTTGGTCGTCGTCGTGGTGGTCTCGTTCGACGTCGTCGCCGGCCTGGCCGCCGAGTGTGTCGTCGTCACCTTCTTGCGCTTCACATGCCCGCCGCTGGCGGTGGAATGCTGCGTCGTGATGGTCGTCTCGACCTGAGGAGCGGGACGCGCGGCCTGGGCGGCGGCGAGGGTGGCGGCGTCGCGGGCGGAGGCCGCGTCCTGGGCCGAGGCGGCGGCCGACTGCTGGGCGCTGTCGGCGCGGGCGTTGGCGTCGGCGGCCTGCTGTTGCGAGTCGACGGCCTGCTGCTGGGCGGCGGCGGCCTGGTCCTGCGCCGCGGCGGCCTGCCCTTGAGCGGCCGCGACGTCGTCGCGGGCCGCCTCCTGCGTCGCCTGCTTGTCCTCGCGCGCGGCGGCCAGCGCGTTGTCCTTGCGCTGCTGCGAGGCGCCGATGGCGGTGTCGGCCATGGCCTGGGCCTGGATGGCCTCGCGGATCGCCGCGTCCTTGTGGCCGGACTTGAGGTCCTCCCGGGCGCTGGCCAGGGCAGCCCGGGCCTGGGCGGTGTCCCTGGGCGCATCGACGCCGGCGCCGGTCGACTCCGCGGTGTGGATCTTGGCCTCCGCGGCCGCGATGGCTTCGCGCGCGCGGTCGGATTTGCCGGCCAAGGCGGGCGTGGCGACGGCCAGGGTCATGGCGCTCGAAACGAGCAGGGAGGCTAAAAGCGTGTTGCGAAGCATGGTCTTCTCCTGCCGGCGTCACGCGCGTGCGACGCTCGGTCTGATATCCGACTGACGTGGGGCTATAACGCCGGGGCAGCGATATGGTTCGGCCGGAAGGCCGCCGCCCCTGACCAGGCGGGAAAGGGGTCAGAGTCACTCATTCATGGCGTTCGACGCCGAAGCGCAGCCAGCAGAAGGAACCGCCAGATGATCACCTGCGTCGTGGACTACGTGATCGACCCCAAGCAGATCGGCGCCTTCGAAGCCTTCGCCCGGCGCTGGATGGCGCTGGTGGAGCAGCATGGCGGGCGCCACCACGGCTACTTCCTGCCGGCGGAGGGCTCCAGCGACCGCGCTCTGGCCCTGTTCAGCTTCCCGAGCCTGGCGGCCTATGAGCAATACCGCACCCTGTTCGGCCAGGACCCCGACTTCATCGAGGCCGACCGCATCCGCGACGAGAGCAGCTGCGTGCTGCGCTATGACCGCAGCTTCATGCGGCCTCTCCTGCCCGCGGTGGACGAGGGCGGCTAGCGCGCTTTCCGGCGAAGTGGATACCGGTTCGCCGCCGAAAAGCGCTAAAAAACAAAGACCTAGAGCGCCGCCTACAGCGCCCCCGCCAGCATCCGTCGCCGCTCCATGCCCTGGTCGGAAATCCGCGCCAGCGGCCCCTGGACCTTGGCCGACTGTTCGATCCAGTCCAATGGCCCCGACTTGGGATCATCGACCGTGTTGGCGACCGCGCGCCATACGGCGACGACTTCGCCATAGGCCTTCACCGTGTCCTCCATCGAGTCGAGGGCCTGGAAGACGCCCCGCTTCATGGCCCCGTCGGGCATGGTGGCGAGGCCCCGGCGCATGAGGGCCGTATGGCGGATGGCGGCATTCATGGCGGCTTCGGTCTTGGCGGCTTCCGCCCGCAAGGTGGCGGACACGGCGGCGCGGTCGACCGGCTTGCCGGACAACCCGTCCTGGGCCGCCTGTTCGATGGCGATGTCGGCTCGCCACGTGGCCTGCAGCGCGCCATGCAGGTCCGACAGCGGATGGTTGGGGATGCCCGCCGCCGGGTTCGGCGTGTTCAGAGAGGCCTTGGCCAGGGCGATATCGAGCCCGATGCCCTCGGCGGGCAGACGCTTGGCGGCGGCCGCGTCGCCCGAAGCCGTCTGGGCCATGGTGTCGATCAGGGCATCCAGCGTCGGCGCCGTCTCGTCGATCAACCGGCCCAGGGCGTCGGGAAGCCGCGACAGGTTGGCCGTCACGATCCGGGTCTGGGCGAAGTCTCTCAACATGGGGGGAACCTCCGGAAGCAGCCCGCCCTTCAACGCGTCCGCGCGGGCGCGCAAATCTGCGAGACGCGCATGTTGGGCCGGCGCCCAATCCCTCGCCCAGGCCGCGCCCGCTTTCGGATCATCGCCGTACTTCGCCGCTGTCAGGATGTCGCCGCCGAGAGCGACGATCCAGTTCACGAACTCTTCCTGCACGGCCACATAGGGTTGCGACCAGGCCACCACCCGCTGCATCCACAGCCGCAGCGCGGCCATCGCCTGCGCGTCCGACGGCGCGGCCGCCACGCGCGGCGCTCGCGCCGCCGCCGCCGAGGCCTGTCCGCCCCCGCCGCCAAGGCCCGCCAGGGTGAGCGTCAGGCAAAGGGCGATCACCGCCCGCGCGCGTAGAACCTTCATATCCGCGAAACCCCCATCGCCAAGGCGGTGACCCCACCTGGCCGCTGCAGGTTAGCCGCACGAGGCGACGGCGCACAACCACACGGTTCAATCCACCCGGCTTCGCCCGAGGCGCCTTCGCCGCGCCTCGCCCCAAGTCCCAAAGGCGCGGGCCATCACTATTCCAACGGTCCAGGCCTTTGCGCTTTGTTGGGCCCATGTCCTTCAGCCCCGACACCGCCCAGAGTCCGGCAGAAACTTCGGCGGAAACGCCGCCCCCGCCTCCGGGCGGGTCGGTGTGCGCGGATGACGCCGTCGCGCGGCGCGAACGCCAGCAGGCGGTCCTGGCCGAACTCACGGAGGCGGGCCTCGAAATTGCCCTGGCGCTGAAGACCCGCATCGTGGAAACGGCGGCGCTTGAGCCCGATGCCGAGTCCGCCCGCGCCTGCGCCGACCTGGCCCGGGCCTTTGACCGCGCCTCGCGCGCCGTGCGCATGACCATCGCCTTGAGCGAGCGGATCGCGAAGGACGCCGCCGGCGGGGCCCAGGCCACGCGCTCCGCGGCGCACTACGCCCGCACCGAACGCGCCGGCCGTGTGCGCCGTATCGTGGGGCGTGTCGCCATCGGCTTCTGGAAGGATCGCCCCGTGTGCGAGCTCCTGGACAGGCAGGTTCGCGAGCGGCTGTTCGACCCCGACATCAGCGGCGAACTTGGCGACCGCCCGATCGGCGCCCTGGTCGCCCAGATCTGCTTCGACCTCGGCCTGCCGGTCGACTGGCGCACGCTGGCCGAAGAGGCCTGGGCCCAGGCCGAGATCACCGAACGCCCGGTCGGCTCGCCCTACGCGGCCTGGCCCGAGCTACCGCCCGATCCCGAGGACCTTGATCCCGACGACAATGATCTCTGGCTCTCCGACGAAGACCCCGAGGACGATTTCCAGGACGGGGACGAGCGGGATGCCCCTCAAGGGGCCGACCCCTAGAGCGCTTTCCGGCGAAGTGGAAACCGGTTCGCCGCCGAGAAGCGCGACAAAACAAAAAGCTAGTGCGCCGCTCCGATTCTATCGGAGCGGACAACGCTCCAGCCGTTCCGGCAGGCGGCGCGGGCGGCCTGCACACCCAAGCTTCGCGCGCCACGCGAACCGCGCAATCTCCAGCATTGCGACCCCTTGCCGCCCTTCCCTTCCACGGCCGAAAAGCCCATATCCCCGCCATGACCGAAGTGGCCTCATCACCCGCCGAACAATCCGTCCGCCCCACCAACCCCATCTGGCTCGGCATGCGCCGCGGCGCGATGCACAAATGCCCCAACTGCGGCCAGGGCAAGCTCTACCGCGGCTACCTGAAGGTGGTCGGCGAGTGCGAGCATTGCGGCCATGTGCTGGGGAACTACCGCGCCGATGACGGGCCGGCCTATTTCACCATCCTGCTGGTCGGCCACCTGGTCGTGGCCCCGCTGATGCTGATGCCCTTCATCTGGCAGTGGTCGCCCGCCGTGGTGGTGCCCCTGACCCTGATCCCGCTGGCGGCCCTGACGCTCGCGGTCCTGCCCCGCATCAAGGGCGCCTTCATCGGCCTCCTCTGGGGCCAGAACCCCGCCGTCGGCGCCCTGGCGCCGGGCCGCTAGGCCCGCCTAGGCGTCCTCTTCGCGCGACGCTTCCTCGCCCAGCCTGCGCTTGTCGGCGTCGGAGATTTCCGGCGCCTTGCGCACTTCCTTTTCCACATGGCTGGCCGGGCCGGGATGCGCCGGCTCGATATGCGCGGGCGGGCGGCTCTCGGCGGGGCGGGTGGCGCCTGGGTTGGCGGGCTTCTCGATCATGGCGGGTCTCCCTGATCCATCAATCCCCCGCAAGCCGCCCCGTTCCCCCTGAGCTCGGATGCCCGTCGGAACGGGCGGTTTGCCTCCGCCGTCCTATTGGGGAGAGGAAGGAAGGGAAGTTGGAGAAGAAGCGGAAGAGGTCGGGGTCGTTTCGGCGGCGACGCTTGGCAGGCATCGCCTTGGTCTCTTGGTTGCCCGCGAAGCGGGCCCTTCAATCCCCCCGCTTAGGCCGAACAGACGCGAGTTCCGCGGCGCCTTCCGCTTCTTCTCCGACTTCCCTTCCTTCCTCTCCCCAAAGCAGCCCCGAACCCACGCACAAACGGCTCCGGCTAGGCCTTGCGGCTAAAGATCTAGCTCCGGATAGTGGCGGAAGATGCCGTCCTCATTGAACGCAATCCGCCGGGGCGAGGCCAGATAAGCCCGAATACGGGGCCGCTCCGCCACCCGCGCCGCCAGGGCGCTCACCTCCGGTGTCTCCCGTTCCGCGCGCGCCATGGCCTTGGCGAACGCATAGCGCAGCCCGCTCACCGCCTGGAACAGCGACAGGTCCGCATAGGTCAGCTCCGGCCCGGCCAGCCAGCCCGTATGCCCCCGCTCGAGGATCCGCTCGAACCACCCCAGGAACTTCGGGAAGCGCTGATCGCGGAAGTTCGCCGCCCGCCGCGCCGCCTCGGGCTTCTGGTCGCGGTAGTAGGCGCTCAAGGACACCGGATGGTGGGTGTCATGGACCTCCGCCACCAGGTCGGCGATCGTCAGCTGCAGCTGATCCACCCAAAACCGCCCCGCCTCGTCGGCAGGCGCCAACCCATGATGCGCGCCCAGATAGGTCAGGATCGCGGCCGTCTGGCCGATGACCAGGTCCTCCGCGCCCGCCCGCTTGACCACCAGGAAGGGCGGCGCGAACGGCGGCCGGGCCAGTTCCGGATCGGCCATCCAGTTCATCAAGGCCTCTTCGCCGCCGCCCTCGTGCGGGATCGCGCGGGCCACGTCGCGGTAGTCGGCCCCCGCCTCCTCCAGCGCCAGCCGCACGAACTCTCCACGCCCCTGGATGGTCGGCCAGTAGTGCAGCTCATAGGTCATCGAGGCTCTCCACGGTCGGGGCGTGCGCTTTCAACCCCTCCGGAACCGGCGCCGTTCCCGCGAATTGTAGAGCTCTGTCGGATGGCTGTTCGGAGAACTTGATATGCTTGGTACTATCCTCATCGTCGTCCTGATCCTGGCCCTGCTGGGCGCCCTGCCGACCTGGGGCCACTCGCGCAACTGGGGCTACTTCCCCTCCGGCGGCCTGGGCCTGGTCTTGATCATCATCATCATCCTGGTGGTCCTGGGACGGATATAGACACCCGAACGACACCCCCCATTTGGGAGGCGCGGGCTCAAGCCCTTAGTGGTTTGATCACCCCGTCGAGAGTGGGGACTCGTCGATAAACCGCTGGTGTGCGGTTGCGGCGTTCGGCGCGGCCCAGGCGGCCGCGCCGGCTCCGCTAAAGGGCCGCCAACCCCGCCCCCAACGTTCCTTCGCCATTCCCTCTCGATGCTCTAACCTCTCCCCCAAGATTCCCGGGGGAAACAGCAGCATGACCATCGACACCACCGATGCGGCCCCCACCCTGACACCCCCCGCCCGGCTGAAGGCCATACTGGGCGGCTCGGCGGGCAATCTGGTCGAGTGGTACGACTGGTTCGCCTATTCCAGCTTCACCCTCTATTTCGCCCCCAGCTTCTTCCCCAAGGGCGACCGCACGGCCCAGCTGCTCCAGGCCGCCGCCATCTTCGCGCTCGGCTTCCTGGCAAGGCCCGTCGGCGCCTGGCTGATGGGCCTCTATGCCGACCGCATGGGCCGGCGCGCGGCGCTCACCGCCTCGGTGGCGCTGATGTGCGTGGGCTCGCTGGTCATCGCCATCTGCCCCGGCTACGCGGTGATCGGCGCGGCCGCCCCCATCGTGCTGCTGCTGGCGCGCGTGCTCCAGGGCCTGTCGGTGGGCGGGGAGTATGGCGCCAGCGCCACCTATCTGTCGGAGATGGCGACGCGCAAGCATCGCGGCTTCTGGTCCAGCTTCCAGTACGTGACCCTGATCGGCGGCCAGCTGATCGCGCTCTCCGTGCTGATCCTGCTCCAGCGCACGCTCGACAAGACTGCGCTGGCCGAATGGGGCTGGCGCGTGCCCTTCGTGATCGGGGCCATCCTGGCCGTCGTGGTCTTCTGGATCCGCACCGGCATCGAGGAGAGCGCCTCCTACCACAATGCCGACAAGGCCCTGCGGCCCCAGCTCAACGCCCAGCATGTGGCCTGGGTCGTGGCCCTCTTCGCCGCCACCCTGGTCGCCTATGTGATCGGGGTCACCGTCCCGTCCATGGCCCACCAGGCCAACATCAGCTTCGTCTGCCTGCTCGCCCTATGGTTCCTGGCGCTCATCCTGCCCCTGCTGCGCCGCCACCCCAAGGAGGCCTTCATCGTCATGGGGCTGACCGCCGGCGGGTCGCTCAGCTTCTATGTCTACACCACCTATATGCAGAAGTTCCTGGTCAACACCTCGGGCTTTTCCAAGGACCAGGCCACCGAGATCACCGCGCTGGCCCTGCTCTGCTACATGCTGGTCCAGCCCCTGTCCGGCTGGATCTCCGACCGCATCGGGCGAAAACCCATGCTGATCATCGCCGGCCTGATGGGCACGCTGGGGACCTACCCGCTGATGAGCGCCATCGCCGGGACCCACAATGCGCTGGTCGCCTTCGCCCTGATCATGGCCGCCCTGCTGGGCAGCGCCTGCTACACCGCCATCAGCGCCGTGGTGAAGGCCGAACTCTTCCCCGCCCATGTGCGCGCGCTCGGCGTCGCCCTGCCCTACGCCGTGGCCAACGCGGCCTTCGGCGGCACGGCGGAATATGCGGCGCTGTCCTTCAAGACCGGCGGCCACGAGGCCTGGTTCTACTTCTACGCCAGCGCCGTGATGGCCGTCTTCCTGGTCACCGCCCTGCTGATGCACGACACCGGATTGAAGAGCGAAATCCTGGAGGACTGACGGGGACATGATACCTGTTTCCCCTTCATCCCCGGCCTCCCCACCCCTCGGCGCACAGGGGAAACAGGTTTCGTGTCCCCCATGCTGATCCCCCTGCCCGACGCCCTCGCCCTGGCCCTCTTCATCGCCGCCTGGCTGGCCTATGAGCATGTGCTGAAGGCGCTGGGGCGCGGGCGCGGCCACATCAACACCGACATGACGGTGATCCGCACCGCCTGGATGCGCGGCATGGCGCACCGGGAAAACCGCTTCATGGACGGCCAGCTGATGGGCCATGCCCTGAACAGCGCCTCCTTCTTCGCCTCCTCCAACCTGATCCTGATCGCCGCCGTGGCCGGGGTGGTGTTCGGCGGCCCCCAGACCTGGAAGGCGATCCAGGGCCTGGCCCTGCTCGACACCGCCTCGCGGCTGATGTTCGAGATCAAGATGACCCTGGTGCTGGTCTGCCTGGCGCGCGGGCTGCTCGATTTCATCTGGGCCATCCGCCAGATGAACTACTGCCTGGCCGCCATCGGCGCCGCGCCGGAGTTGAGCGCGCCCAAGGCCATGCTCGACGCCTGGGGCGAGGCTTCCGCCCGGCTGTTGAACCCGGCGCTGTCGGCCTTCAACGCCGGGGTGCGCGGCTACTATTTCGCCCTGGCCGCCGCCGCCTGGCTGCTGGGCCCCGTGGCCATGGCGGCCGCGACCGTGGGCGCGGTGGCGCTGCTGGTCTGGCGTCAGCGCCGATCGCCCGCCGCCGGGGCGGTGGGGACGCTGCGCGCGCTGCTGGAGGAGCGCGACGTCTGAGATGGGGGTGGGGGCGGAAGTACTGCCGGCCCGGCTGGTACTGGGAGGGTTGGGGTTACTGGCGCCGGGCCGGCGGACCTCGCGGTCACCTGCACCTTATGCGCCCGCCACCCTTAACGCCGCCTGAGCCGCGCCGCGCCTGTCGTTGATTTCGCCGCGGCATTTGCGCACGGCTAAGCTTCCTCCAGCCCCAGTTCCTTCTTGAGCTTCCGGGTCAGCTTGCCCGCCACGATGGCGTGGGCATTGGTCAGATGCCCTTCCAGCTCGTCCCTCGGCAACCCCGCCGGGTCGTCGAACAGCACCCACTTGTTGCGCGCCATATAGGGCGCGGGCCGGGCCATGCCGTTCTCGGTCAGCACCTCATAGCCGATGTCCGACACCTTCAGCGACAGCCCCGTGCCCGCGATGGCGAACACCTTGCCGCCCACCTTGTAGACGTCGTGGCCGCCCCACTGGACCACATGGGTCACCGCCTTCAGCGAGCGGCAGATGCCATCGATGCGCGGATCTTCCCCCGTTCCGTTCGCCAGTCCCATACGCTTCCCCATTCCCGATGCCGAACTAGGTTAAGGTCCATCAGACCCCTCCGCCAGAGCGGGACGCAGGAAACGCCCATGCCCCTCTCGATCCGCCCCGCGCTCGCCCTCCTGGTCGTCCTGCTGCTGGCCGCCTGCACCCCCAAGCCCGGCCCCTCCTCCGCCACCTACGGCGCCGCCGTCCCCCTGGCCGCTCCCCACAGTCAGGCCATCCCCACCATCAACACCGCCAAGCCCCTCGGCTGGCCCGCCGGCGTGACCCCCAAGGCGCCCCCCGGCTTCCAGGTCGTCGCCTTCGCCCGCGGCCTCGACCATCCGCGCCAGCTCCTCGCCCTGCCCGACGGCGACGTCCTGGCAGCCCTGTCCTCCAGCGAGGCCCACAAGACCAAGGGCTTCACCGCCTGGTTCGCCCAGTTCATCCAGAAGGGCGCCGGCGCCCTCGCCAAGAGCGCCAACCAGATCGTGCTGCTGCGCGACGCCGACGGTGACGGTGTCGCCGAAACCCGCTTCACCCTGATCGACAAGGGCCTCAACCAGCCCTTCGGGATGGCCGTGATCGGCGACACCCTCTACGTCGGCAACACCGACTCCGTGATGGCCTTCCCCTTCCCGGCCGGAACCACCCACATCGACGCCCCCGGCGCCAAGATCCTCGACCTGCCCAGCGGCAGCGACGGCCGCGGCCACTGGACCCGCAGCCTGCTGGCCAGCCCGGACGGGACCAGGCTCTATGTGGGCGTGGGCTCAGGCAGCAACATCGCCGACGGCGGCATGGGTCCCGAGGCGGGCCGCGCCCGGATCCTGGAGATCACACTGGCCACCGGCGCGGCGCGCCCCTACGCCACCGGCCTGCGCAACCCCAACAGCATGAGCTTCGAGCCCTCGAGCGGCGTCATGTGGACCGTGGTCAACGAGCGCGACATGATCGGCGACAACACCCCGCCCGACTATATGACGGGCCTGAAGGACGGCGCCTTCTACGGCTGGCCGTGGAGCTACTACGGCGACCACGTCGACGACCGGGTGAAGCCCGCCAACCCCGAGATGGTCGCCCAGGCCATCGCGCCCGACTATGCGTTGGGCGCCCATACCGCCTCGCTGGGCCTGGCCTTCTATCCCTACACGACCGGCTTCCCCGCCGCCTATTCCGGCGGGGCCTTCGTGGGCCAGCACGGCTCGTGGAACCGCTCCGAGCCCGCCGGCTACAAGGTGGTCTTCGTGCCCTTCGCCGAGGGACGTCCGGCCGGCCCGGCCCAGGACTTCCTGACCGGCTTCCTGAAGGATCCCAAGCATGCCTACGGCCGTCCGGTGGGCGTGGCGGTCGACCGGCGCGGCGGGCTGCTGGTCGCCGACGACGTGGGCAATGTGGTGTGGCGCGTGCCCCCGCCGCACCCGCTGGCGCCGGGCTTTGCCGCCTGCGAGCCGTGCCAGCCGAAGCCCTGAAACCGACCGCCCGGCGGACGCCAAAAATTGCTTTGAATCCGTGGGTTGAAGCGCGCGCCCCCCTGAGTATATTGCGCGCCTTCCGCGACGCCCCCGATCAGTGATTTGGGGCTCACCGTGGGGTGCGGTGGCCGAGTGGTTGAAGGCGCACGCTTGGAAAGCGTGTTTAGGGGAAACTCTAACGTGGGTTCGAATCCCACTCGCACCGCCACGTAGTCGGCGAGTATTTCTCCAGTATTCACAAGTTTAGTGCAAGATTTCGCGCGACACTGAAACTCAACTACATCAATTCGTTTACCTAGTTTTTCTCTGATAACGTATGTTATAGGAAATTTTGGTCTCTACAGAAATTTCCCAGTGCTAACCCCCGGAAATATCGGGACTAATTTCCCTGAAACTCTATCTCGGGTTCGAATCCTGTTCGCCCCGCCACTCAGTCTGGCGGTTTTGCTCTCAATTCCCTGAAATGACTCAACGTGCGGAATTCGCGCGGTAATTCCGCGTGGAAGTCCTGTGTGCGGCGGTGTCGTGCGGCCAATTCGGAGCGTGTCCGCGATAATTTCCCAGCCGGTCTCTGCCCGTCCGTGATCCGGTGGAGTTTCCCTGTTCCGGCACGATAACAGGGAAATTTGCGAGAATCGCCACCTCACCCATCCGCGAGGAGGGAGCCGGCGCTAATTTCCGCCGCCCGTTCAAAGGCTTGCCCCGCCCGAAAGAGCAAATTCCCTGTTCTGAAAAACAGGGATTCCAAATTGCCGAAACAGCGAATTGGATAATGCCGATCAGGCAATGCGCCGTCGGGAACAGAGCCTAAGGCTGGTCCATCCCAAATTCGACCCGTTGAGCGGCCCAGGTCATCGGGATGGGCTTATGCATAAGCCGCTCCAACGTCAGTGCTGGCGGTTGGCGACCTTGCAGGATGGCCCGCTGAATATCCGGAGCCAGGAATGCGAGGCGGCAGAGCAAGCGGTCGTATGCGTTCGGCGGAGCTCGCACGTCCACCACGGCGAGTTTCCCATCGGCACACTGCCAACCAAGATCCGCAGCCAAGCGGTGCCCGGCTTGCAGGCCGCGGATCAGCACGGGATCCTTGCGCGCTCGTCTCGCCTGGCCGGCGCCGGCGGGCGGCGTGATCCAGGTCCTGCCGCCGCGCACACGACAGCGGATTGGCAGCGCGAGGATGCCAATGTCCGCGTTTGCCGGATCGATGCTCAAGCTGCGATGCAGCGCGCGCGCGACCTTGGAAAGCCGCAATGCCACTCGGATTTCCTCAGCCTCGATTTCGATCCTAGAAACCGGCGCCAGCAATGACGGGAGCAAGCTGGTCGGATCGAGGTTCATCGCTTCTGCCAGCGATGCACGAAGCACTTCTTCAACTTCGTCAGCCGCCACCCGGTGAATTGCGTGGGGATTGGCGCGGGGCTTTCGTCCCTGCTGCAGTGGCGCCGAGACATAGTAGCGATAAACTTTGCCCCCACGCCCGTAGGCGAACGACGGACACATCGGCTCGCCGTTCGCGTCGAACAACAATCCCCGCAACGCCATCGAAGCCGTCAGCGTAGGCTTGGCCTGGCGCGCGCGGCGTTGCAGAGCCAGCTTTGCCTGCACCTGCTCAAACACCGCCACGTCGATGATCGCCGGATGAGATCCCGGATAGCTGACAGCCCCGTGGGGGATTTCGCCGAGATAGAGGCGGCTTTGAAGCAGATGATAGAGCGCGCCGCGGCTAAGCCGGGCGGCGCCCATCGCCTTCCCACGCCGCGAGGTCCAGGCCTTGGAT
Organism: Caulobacter sp.; assembly: GCA_028291055.1. Classification (GTDB taxonomy): domain Bacteria; phylum Pseudomonadota; class Alphaproteobacteria; order Caulobacterales; family Caulobacteraceae; genus Caulobacter. Next base: position 13,541 of record JAQGIP010000042.1, on the reverse strand, counting down.
CGGATGCCGGCCTGTTCGAGGTGAGCTTCAAGCGCGCCGACCGACCCAAGTTCAAGGTAGAGCCGGAAGACCTGTCGCACGACATCAGCTTCCGCTGGATTGACGACCAGCGCCCGGGTCTGCGGATCGGTCGGCGCGTCGTAGCCAAGGGGCAGCGTCCCACCCATCCACATGCCGCGCGCCTTGGAGGCCGCGATCTTGTCGCGGATCCGCTCGCCGGTGTGCACGACCGCTCCCGTCTCACTGCTGACCTCAAGCGTCCTGCTCCCCGTCATTGGGGCTGACCCGGGATAGGTTGCAGGCTCCAAGCTTGGCGCACGTCCGATGCCCGCGCCAAGGCGGAAGGTGCCGATATCCTCTTTTCGAATGACCCGATGTATCGCTACGTCCAGTAGCCGCACTTTGCGCCCTCGCCCAGCCCACCCGACTGCGCTCTGAGATCAAGTCCCGAGGTTCGCTGTAACCTGCCTCAATGTCTAAGCACCAACCTTCAGGATTGAACGTGCGCCGAGCCTCGGATCGAGCGCCACGATCTCCCAGCTTGTCGTAAACGCCGCGATACCAAGTGCACGCCCCTCAACAACCTCGCCGGTGTTTAGATCGACGTAGCATTGGAAGAAGTGCTGCGGAGATTGGCCTCCGTCCACACAGACGAAGGTTCGGTCGCCGGAGACCGCAAGGGACACCGGCTTTCGGGTCGGCTTATCGAAGTTCCAGGCGGCGGGGCCAGTTGGCAGAAGCACCGTGAAGTCACGACCGAAAGACACGACGGTCGTGGGCTGCCACGAGAGCAGGAATGCTTCGTCGGCCCCATGCGGGAAGTTTGGCCCCAGGATGACCATTTGGCTTTTGTCACCGGTCTTGGGCAGCTGTTTTCATTCCGACAGTAGGCAGGCCGTCTTGGTCGAAGACGAACAACTCTCCTTCTTCGAGTTGCTCGAACCGGGCTGCGCGCACGTTGGGCAGGGTCTTCATCGTCAACGCTCCAATCGCATGACAAGCCGCCGCCAAAGATACTCTCCGCCTTCATCGGAGCTGAGTTTCTTCAGGTCAAAGCGCTTGGTCAGGTCGCCAAGACCAATTCCGCCCATTATGGAAGCCAAGCGAAGCTCCCCAGCGTCGTCTGCCGCGCCTAGGATTTCGTTGTAGGCGCTGCAGCTGCCCAGGCCGGTGCGTCCTTCGAAGTAGCAGATGCCATCGGAGCCGAAATCCGTCCCGCGCCAAATACGGCAGGCAGCGACGCTTTTTCCGCCGGTGAAAATCTCGGCAGTAAATTCAATGGCGGATCGTCGATCAAAGTCCGTCTCAATCGCCGGATCGGTTTGAGCAAACGCAGCCAATGCGCCTTCGAAGTAGGTGGCGATGGTGTCGAACGCCTCTTTCATGAAGCGCCGCTTATCGGCGTCGGATGCGGCTCTACGCAATTTTGGAAGGTAGGGGGGCGTTTGGGTGCCGGGTAAAGAGCACTGCGCCCCAGGAAAGGCGGCGTGCGGCCCCGCCGGCGCACCACCTGGGAACGCGGGTCGTGCGGTCGGCTTCGCTCGGGCGGTCTTAACCCCGTCCACCACGATCTGGTGTGCGGTCACCTCGTCCTGGCCGATCAGATTGATATGCACGAGGCCTTTCAGCAGGCCGTCGGGCCGACACGGCTTCACTACGATGGGCACGACCCTCCGGTCGATTCCCTGCGGATCCTTGGCGAAGGCAGCTGACCATTCCGGCTGTGTAAATTGCGACTTCAAATAGTCCGGCGACAAGACAAGGATGGTTCGTTCGGCCTTCTCGGCCGCGCGCTGCATCTCCATTACGAAGTTGCTGCCTGGCCGAAAATCCCAGGCTTGAATGACGACTTTGTAGCCCTCTTCTTCAAGGAGGAACGCTATCCATTCCGCCCAGGTTCGATCGGCGCCAGTATAGCTGATGAAGAAGTCAAAGCCCGTTCGATTCCCTGTCATTGGGCAAACATAGCACGGCGCAGGTCGGAAGGGCCGCCCCCAGCCTTTCGCTACTATTCCGAGGCGAACATAACTGTGACGACCTACGGCTCTGTCGGAGCTCGTGGCGACAACCGCCGGGATAAGACACCAACGCCCCAAACTGCGCCTAGTCTCCAATCTCGGAAATCCACCTTCCGACAACACCCAAATTGCAGCCGTGCGTTTGGCTGACCTGAGCAGGGGGTGGCCCTGCCCCGACGCGACCAATCATAGATTGTGCCGGGCCGGCACCTGCACTAACTTCGTGTACTTCAAGACGGTTCTGCCGGGGGGCGACGAACCATGTGGCGGGCAATTGACCTGCAAGGCGGAGGGGGACGGGCGCTCGTCACCGGCAACGCCGGCGACTTTGCCGTGATCGACTCCGCTGACTTCGCGCTCCTTGCTGCTAACGCGCTCGACGAAACACATCCGCGCTACGCTGACCTGTACGCCAAGGGCTTCGTCACCAAGCCAGACGATAGCGGGCTCCGGCGGCTCGAAGGCGCGATCACGCGCACTCGCAAATCATTCCTGCTCGATGGGCCTTCACTGCACATCTTCGTGGTGACGCTGCGTTGTGATCATAGCTGCCAGTACTGTCAGGTCTCCCGTGCGGCAGTTGATGCCAGAGGCTACGACATGAATCTCGCTGACGCCGCTGCTGCGGTAGACCGGGTCTTCGAGTCTCCGGCCAAGAACCTCACCATTGAATTCCAGGGCGGCGAACCGACACTTCGGTTTGACCTTGTCCGGCAAATCGTCGCGATGGCGGAAGCCCGCGATATCGGTGCGCAGCGCATGATGCGCTTCACCATGGCAACGACGCTGCATCATCTCAGCGATGATGACCTCGCGTTCTGCCACGACCACGGCATCCACCTCTCCACGTCCATCGACGGCGCCGCCGCTCTGCACAACCGGCAGCGGTCGCATCCGTCGCGCCAGAGCTATGAGCGAACGATAGAGGGATTGGCCCGTGCGCGAGCCGTGCTCGGCCATGACGGCGTCGCCGCGTTGCCAACCTTGACCAAGGCGACCCTGGCGGACCCGCACGGTCTCATCGACACCTACCGCGAGCTGGGCTTTGGCGCCCTCTTCCTCCGCCCTCTCAGCCCCTATGGCTTTGCGCTGAAGACCCGGCGCGCCATCGGCTACGACATGGCCGAGTTCCTGACCTTCTACGAAAAGGCGCTCGACCGAATCCTCGACCTGAACCGCCAGGGCATCGCGTTTGAGGAGACGAACGCCGCCATCCTGCTCCGGCACATCCTGACGCCGTTTCACTCCGGCTATGTCGATCTGCGCTCGCCTGCCGGCGCTGGGCTTGGCGTGCTCGTCTACAACTACGATGGCAAGGTCTACCCCACCGACGAAGCCCGAATGGCGGCAGAGACAGGCGATACACGCTTCGCCCTGGGCTCGGTGCACGAGCCTCTGGACACGCTCATCGGTTCGCCAGCCATGCAGTGGCTTACCACCGGGGCCGTGGCAGAGGAGCAGCCAACCTGCGCGAAGTGCGCTTTCGTCCCTTATTGCGGCGCGGACCCCGTGCACCACGCCACCACGCAGGGGGACCCCGCGGCCGAGCGCGAAGGCAGTGAGTTCTGCACCAAGCACAAAGGCCTCTTCCACATCCTGTTCCGCCATCTGGCGGACGGCGATCCCGAAACCCTTCGCACCTTCACCGCCTGGGCGCTGCGCAAACCGCGACACGAAGTCGGCGTGCCTGCGGAGTTCGCAGCATGAGCTTGGGTCTTGCGAAACATACCCATGCCAAGGTGACCGGCGTTGAGCGGGTGAGCCTCTTCAAGGTCCTCACCATCGAAGAAGCCGATGGCACACACCTACCGTCATCGTCGGTGCTGCTTTGGGATGACGAGCTGCAGGAGGGCGCCTGCGGCTACACGCATATTTGCGTGCCGAAGGACCCTGCGGTCATCCGTCCCGGTGATGTTGTCCGCTTACGGCCCGACGGCAGCCTGGTGTCGATACTCTACCGGCGCGGCTCCCGGGCGAACGTCCTGTTCGCCACGGAACGCTGCAACAGCCTCTGCCTGATGTGCTCGCAGCCACCGCGCGACGTGGATGACGACTGGCGCGTCGATGAACTGCTGGCGCTCATTCCGCTTATCGACAAGGACGACCCACAGCTTGGCGTCACGGGCGGGGAGCCGACCCTTCTGGGCCAGGGCCTTGTCCGCGTGCTCGACGCCTGCGCCCAACACCTTCCCACCACCCACATTCATATCCTGACCAACGGCCGGAATTTCCAGGACCCTGGGCTTGCCTATGACCTGATAGTTGCTGGCCGCGAGCAGACCAGCTGGGCCGTGCCCTTGGCCGGCGACAATCCGGCCATGCATGACGAAATCATGGGTGCGCCTGGCGGCTTCCTGGAGACGATGCGCGGCCTCGCCGAATTGGCTTCCCACGGCGCCCGCGTCGAGGTCCGCGTCGTGCTGCACGCGATGTCGGTGCAGCGCCTGCCGCAACTGGCGGAGTTCATCTATCGGCGCCTGCCGTTCGTGGAACATGTTGCCCTGATGGGGCATGAGCCCATGGGGTACACGAAGGGCAATCGTGACCGGCTGTGGATTGACCCGATCGACTACATGCCGGCGCTTCAAGCCGCGACGCACCACTTGGCCGACCGCGGCCTTCGCGTCTCCATCTACAATCTTCCGCTCTGCGTATTGCCGAAGGACCTTTGGCCCTTCGCCCAGCAGTCGATCTCAGACTGGAAGAACAGCTTCGCTCCGGAATGCGCGCCCTGCGTACTGAAGGACCAGTGCGCTGGCTTCTTCGCTTCCGCCGGGCCCGCTTGGCGCAGCCGCGCCGTAGTCCCCATCACGTTTGAGGAGATTGCCGCATGAATTGGCGCGCTCGCCTGGCGCTCTTGTTCGCCGCCGTCAGTCCGTTGGCCCTTGGTCAGGCCAATGCGGTCCCGCTGCCGCATGATCTTTCGATTGATCTTCAACGCGCCGGCATAGACCGCGATGTCTGGACCTATATGGACCCGGCGCAACAGCAGCGTCTCCTGCACCTCGCGGGCCATAGCAGCCACTCCAGCCATTCAAGCCATTCCTCCCACTATTCTGGCAGTGGCGGCGGAGGGCACTCGTCACACGCCTCCCACACCTCGCACTACTCCGGCTCAACGGGTTCGCACTCGTCCCATTATTCGGGCAGCACGGGAGGCTCGTCGTCCACCGTTCCTTCGACCAGCTCGTCTTCAACTTCCAGCTCTGGCGGCAATTCCAGTACCGCCACAAGCGGCAATAAGATGAGCGAGGCGGATAAGGCCAGCATCATCCAACGGGTGCAGATCGCCCTTATGGCAAAGGGCTATGACCCGGGGCCGGCGGACGGCGTGATGGGGAGTCGTACAAAGACGGCCATTCGACAATTCCAAGCTGCAAGTGGATTGCCGGCAACGGGCATCCTGGACCTCGCCACCATGCGGCGGCTTGGTGTCACTCAATAGAACCCTAGAAGGCGGGCGGCGATTGACGCGAGCCCTCCCCGTGCATGCGCACCCTGGCGCCGGCAGCCTGAACCAATAGCGGCTGGCGGCTCGCTGAACATGCGCCGGCCGCGTCACCAGCGCCTCGTAGGTGGCCGTGAGTTGCGGAATGGAAGCTGGAAACCGAGACAGCGCGGCGCTACGAACTGCGCCCCGCTGTCCTCAGGTCTTCGAAAGGTAGTTGTAGGCTGTCATGCCGATTGAGCCGTCCCGGTCCCCACGCTTTGTGTCGTTCGCACTCGGCGCTGTGGCGCTCAGCGCGATTTTGGCGCCACTTCTAGATTGGAGCCTGATCGCTGAGCCCTATGGCTTGTTCGGCCGCTTGCTCAGCGCCGCTTTCCTACCTCTGCTTTTGGCATTGCCCGTCGCAGCGCTGGCGTTTCGAGGCGCCGGGCGCGGCATAGCGCGGCGAGCGATCGCACCGGTGACGGTGTTTGCCTTGGCTTGGGCTACGCACTTCATCCTTGGAATACCTCAGACGCCCGGTGAAGGCGGACGTTCTGTAGGCTTGGCGCTGGCTGGCGGCGCAGCGGTGTTTATGGCCACGGCAGGTCTGATGGCGCTGATCCTGATGGGCACGCGCGCAATGCTCGGCGTGTATGATCGCCAGCTTGCATCGCGAATAAGCAGCCCGCCTCGGCGAGTCCTCACCTATCCAGCGTTTGCCATAACGTTCACCACGGTGGCGCTGGCGATGACTCAGCTTTGGTTTGGGGCGGCCTTGGGGCCTGACCCTACTTCCCACCTGCTCCACCAGCTGCAGTTGGCGCTGCCTCCCTTAGCTCTCGGGCTTTTGGCCGGGTTATCAGGTTTCCACGATCCGACTGGCGACAAGCCGCTTGGCCGGCGTATCGCGCCATCATTCCTGGCCTTTGCGTTGGTCTGGATTGCGCGGGCGCCTTTCCTCGGCGGCCATGAAGGCGGAGCTAAACTGGTGGCGCTTCAGGTCGGCTTAATCGGGGCCGGGCTTTTCCTTCTCATTGCCGGTTTTGCTCTCTATGCGCTGCAGGGCGTGATGCGGATTGTGGCGGCTCGCCGCGCCACCATCTGAGCCTATTCCAACGCCGCCCAGCAACGCGGCAAGCTCGCTCAACAACCTGGAGCGAGCCATGCGTGCCCTGAAATACATTCCGCCTCTTCTGACGGCTCTTGCCGCCCTCATCACCGCCATTGCAGGTGTTGTCGCTGTGCTGCGGTGACCAAGTTAAAGGCGGCGCGCCCTCGCCGACGTAGCAAGCGCGAGGGCACTGTCAGAGCAACTGAGTATAGGCGCAATCTGGGGCGCCGGGCACCGCGACCGGGCGCGAGATTCCCTGGAAATTCCGTGACCGAGCCCGCGCCTATCGGTCAGAATTCCGAGTATAGATTTTAGTCTGACAGTGCCCGCACCACCCACTGGTCCAGCGCTTCGGGCTGGAACTTTCCGCCGCCGCACCCTGGGCACCCACCGCCGCGATCGCGGCGCACGCCCCTTCATCCCCACCTTAGCCATTGCACACCCAGAACGTAGCAAGGTGCGCATGCGCCCGGCCGCGCGCAATAATCGGCTGACCGTCGATCGCCACAACCTTTAAAAAGGGGGTAATTACCGGTTGCGCGTTCCTCGTCAGGTCACCGAGTTTAGGCGGAGTTCGGTTTGCATTGGTCCGCAAATGGATAGAATTTCTTCAGCAACTTCAACGCCAATGCCGCTGAGGGTCGCCCCCAATACCCAGTACCGATTTGGTCTGATGGGGTGGATGGCCCCTGTGTCCGGCGTCTGAGCGCCATAGAGTGGCCGTCGTTAGGCAACCACGTAATGCAGGGACCATCCGCCATGCAGATTACCACGATTGGGCTCGACCTCGCCAAGACCGTCTTCCAGGTCCACTGCCTTGACAGTGCCGGCGGGATCACCCGCAAGAAGCTTCGACGAGGTGAGGTTTTGGGCTTCTTCGAAGCGCTGGGTCCCTGCCTGGTTGGGATGGAATCGTGCGCCACGGCTCACCATTGGGCGCGCGAGATTGCCGCGCTCGGCCACCAGGTGCGGCTGATGCCGCCGGCCTATGTGAAGGCCTATCTTCGCCGGCAGAAGAACGACGCCGCCGACGCCGAGGCGATCTGCGAGGCAGTGTCCAGACCGACGATGCGGTTCGTGCCGATCAAGAGCGCAGAGCGCCAGGGTGTGCTGGTGCTGCACCGTACCCGCGAGCTCCTGGTGCGACAGCGCACCAAGTTGATCAATGCCATCCGCGGACACTGTGCCGAGTTCGGCCTGGTCGCGCCCCAGGGACCTCGCAGGGTCAACGAGCTCTCGAGCAGGTGCGCGCCGGCGCCGTCCCATCGTTGCCCGAGATCGCCTGCATGTCGCTGTTGGTGCTGGGCGACCAGCTCACCGGCCTTGCCATGCAGATTCACGCCCTAGAGCGGCGGCTGCTGGCTTGGCATCGTCAGAACCGGGAGAGCCAGCGGCTGGCGACCATTCCCGGCGTCGGGATCATCACCGCCACCGCAATGACGGCCTCGGTGGCCGATCCCTCCCTGTTCCGCTCTGGGCGCGAGTTCGCCGCCTTCCTGGGCTTGGTCCCGCGCCAGAACTCGTCCGGTGGGAAGGACAAGCTGGGTCGGATATCCAAGAAGGGCGACGGGTACTTGCGCAAGCTGCTGGTGGTCGGCGCCACCTCGGTGATCCGCCGATCCAGGACCGACGATCTGGCCGCTGCCCCCTGGGTGCGCTCGCTGCTGGAACGGCGGCCAGCGCGCGTCGTCACGGTGGCGATGGCCAACAAAACGGCCAGGATCATCTGGGCGGTGCTCACTCGCGGCGAGGTCTACCGCCCGGCGGCCGCCTAACGAGATCGCGGCGTCCTCTAGGCGCCGCTCAGAACTGTAAGAGGTGCAACGAGCTGATGAAGATCTGAACGCGGCCGCAAGATCAGGACAACCCGAGGCTTTGTCGGAGCTTAGAGCTCGATGGTCTGAGTGGGACCTGATCAGCGGACACCATCAGGGCCAGCGGCATCAAAGGCCGCACCAACAGGCCGGACAGATGACCGCACCCTGGCAGATCGACTTAGCTCAAATCACCACTTGCAGCGCAGGGGCCATCCACAGATGACAGTGCCCGCAGACCGGGCCGTCGACGAGCATTTGTCCCGCTTGCGCTCTCTTTGCCGCTGCCTAGAAAGTAGCTCCAAAACCTCATCTGCTCAAAGTTTGAGGCGCCACAACCCTGGGGACTCACTTCTCGCAAGAGTTTAGTTGCAATTCTCGGTCTTCTCGGCCAGGGAGCACTAAGACGCGGTCGGGGGACCTTGCGGGCATGCGGCCGAACGAGATTCGGACCAGAAGCCGTGCAGCCGCCGTAGGGTTGGGGGAGCTCTATGACTAACTATACAAACGGCGGCGTCGGAAATGACGTCATTGACGTCTCCGCCATCGCCGGCGCGCAGCAGGTTCAAGGGCGCGCTGGCAATGACGTGATAGTCTCGGGCTCGAGTGACGACAAACTCTATGGTAATGAGGGTAATGATGTCATTCGCGGCGGCGGTGGAAAAGATGTCTTAACAGGCGGAGAAGGAGCAGACACCTTCATCTTCGCCAAGAGCGATTTGTCGCCGAGTGCGGTAGCAAACATATCAGATTTTGAAGGCGCCGGAACCGGCCTCCACTCTTCCCACGATAAAATTCTGCTTACCGGATTTACATCGTCAGCAACGTTTACACTGTTGCGCCAATCCGGAACTGCTCACGTTTACCAGGTTAAGGACGGCCTTTTCCTAGCGCAAATTCAAGTAACTTATGCCGGTACCCTTTCGCTTGCTGCCGGTGATTTTGAGTTCGCCAATCCTTCGGCCCCACCACCAAACTTGGCCCCGATAGTTAGCGGCGCCCATGCGCTCATACCGGATGGCACCGAAGGCACGTTATACTTTATACGCACAGCGGACTTAACGCAGGGCTATGCCGACCCAGAGGGCGAAGCCTTACAGGCAGTAAATCTGTCCTCTGCCGATGGCATCGTGTCACTCGCGGGAAGCGGTGCTTACAGTTTCTTGCCGAACCCGGGATACATCGGAAACGCGACTATTAACTACGATGTACTTGACGGTCACGGACGCTCGATCGCAGCGTCAGAAACTGTTCGGATCAACCACCTGAATCACGCCCCTTACGATAGCGGCCTGCCGGCCCACCCCGCTATTGGAGTGGAGGATCAACCTTACACTTTCTCCGCTTCCGATCTTCTGTCCCCATATAAAGATGCAGACGCAGATACGCTTGTCATCTCGGCGCTGTGGGTCAGTCAGGGCGCCATAAGTTCAAACCCGGACGGCACTTACACGGTGGGCGCACCAGCAAACTTTGCCGGAGAGATTGCGCTGCGATACGAGGTAAGCGACGGCCACGGCGGCGTAGTATCGGGAGCCTCAACCCTAACACTTCTGCCCGCGAATGACGCCCCGACAGCTCAATCAGATACGTTACTCATCGGTAGTTCAGCTGGATCTACTGTAACGATGTCCGCCGCCAGTCTGCTTGCAAATGACAGCGACATTGATGGAGACAAACTATTTATCAGCAACGTTGGATCCGCAGCGCATGGATCCGTTACCTACAATACTAATGGAACATCAGACAGGTCCGATGATTTTATAGTTTATAAGCAAGCCCAAGGCTACTCAGGAACAGACAGCTTTTCATATGTCGTGTCCGACGGCAGCCTCATCAGCCCGGCAACGGTTTCTGTATCCCTCGTCACAGCTACAACTGCAGTGATAACTTATACAAACGGCGGAGCTGGTAACGACGTAATAAATCAGTCGGGCGCAGCTACGCCGCAGCAGATACAAGGAAAGGGTGGGAACGACGTCCTAACTGGTGGTGCGGGTGAAGACAAAATCTCCGGAAATGAAGGCGATGATGTGCTCAATGGCGGGCTTGGTAAAGACGTCCTAACGGGCGGGGCCGGGGCGGACACGTTCATAATTTCACGGGCCGATATGGCCGCAGGGTTCACTGACTCTATCGCGGATTTCGAAGGTGCGGGAAACGGGTTCGTAACCGGTGAGGACCTCGTAAAACTGACAGGGTTTTCCTCAAACGCCACCCTTTCCCTAGTCCGGCAAAGCGGTACGACCCACGTGTATCAGGTCAAGGATGGCTCTCTTATAGGCCAATTTAACGTTTCTTACGCCGGATCAGCTTTACTGGTAGCAGGCGACTTCGCATTTGCTCCCGAAGATCAAAATCACGCCCCCGCATACAATCCAACGAATTCTGCGGTGATCAGCGGGCTAGAGGATCAGAACATTGCTATATCCGTCAGCAGCCTGCTGGCAGGATACATAGATAGTGATGGAGATCAGCTGAATGTCTCTACCATCTTAGCGAGCCACGGCAGCATCGTCGATAGTGGAAGCGGTGTGCTGACATTTACCCCTCAGGCCGACTTCAATGGGCAAGCAACAATCAGTTATAATGTTACCGATGGCCACGGCGGAACGTTGGCGGCGGCCAAAAGCATAATCATCGCTGCGGCCAACGACGCTCCTGTCGCCAACGACGATATGTTTGTTGCTTCTTCGATGGCGGGGCATCCCCTCGTGATCTCTGTGTCAGAGCTAATTCAGAATGATCGTGATGCTGATAACGATGCTATTACCGTTCTAGGCATCGGTTTAGACGCTGCCCATGGGAGCGTCAGTGGAGTTGGCGGGGCCGAGCACGGTACAGCTATCTTCTTTGATAACGGTACGTTGGATACGGCAGACGATTATATAAGCTACATGCCGACGAGCGGGTTTTTGGGGAAAGATACGTTCTCATATACAATCACTGACGGGACTGTGACGAGCATCGGTTCCGTAGTCGTTACGAGTGTACCCGCAAAAATGTCGAGCACGCCGCTCCCCGCCGGTGCCCTTGGTTCCCCTGCCCCGTCCATTATCCAAGCCAGCGAAAACCACATTGTCAGTGGAATGCTTGGTGCGTTTGTTCCGGCGGAGATCGATAGTGGCTTTTCGGTTCGCGATACGCCACTCCACGGCACCCTGAAACTCGATACGACTGGCGAGTTCTTTTACGCACCAGACGTCGGTTTCGTGGGGACCGACTCCTTTAAATTTACGGCCGTTGATAAACACGGCGGCGTGCAATTGCACGAAGTTGACATCCATGTCGCGACAGATGCGGCTGAGGTGAACCCCCTTAGAAACACCTCCACCTCTGGCGATCACATATTCGTTCAACGCTTTGATGGCACCGGTTCCTTCTATGTAGGAGGTGAGGCGGTCAGGGTTACTCGGAACGGCGACGTGGTCGTGGATTGGACGACTGACGGAGTATTGCTGGGTATCCCGCAGGGCGACGGATATACGCTCGAAACCCGTTCAGCCGGGAACGTCGTGGCACAAGTGCTTTCAATCGGGACCGTGGTCGTTGCCGCAGGCCAATCGAACATGCTCGGGTGGTTTACGGCGCCAACATCTTCGGAGCTCCCGCATGAGGGTGTCTACGTGTGGATGCCATCTGCTGACTATCGGAGCGGGGTGTGGAGTGTCGCATCGGGAGCGGGAACACTGGCGTTCGCGACAACATTTGCTGCTGCCAATCCGGGAGTGCCGCTTGCTTTCATTGCCGGAGCCGTGGGAGGCACTTCGCTGCTCCAACTCGCAGCTAGGGATTATTGGGCTGCCCAGGGGCCTGGAACGCTCTATCAAAATCTAGAGGACCAAGCAGCCGTCGCGTCCCACGGACAATCCGAATATCTGATCTGGAACCAAGGTGAAGCAGACTCTGCGGCACGAGTAAGTCCGGCCGTATACGAGACCGCTCTAGAAGCGCTGCTGGCTCGATTCCAGCACGATTTGGGCGGACCACACGTTGTTATCAGCGGGCTGGGTATTGTTGGCGGGAATGCCGACGAACTTCGACAGGCCCAGTCCGAACTCGCACGAGACTTGGCCGGTGTAACGCTAGTGGTCACGTCTCCTCAGATTGAGACCGACGATGGTACTCACCTCACTACGCCTGGACGCATCCTGCAAGGCACTGAGGTGGCGCTTTCGATTTTGCAATCTATAGGGATGTCGGATCCCAATATAGCGATGGTAGCTGGAGACGACACTTCTCAAATATTCTCGGGCTCCAGTCGCAATGACATCATTCGCGCTGGCGGTGGCAGCGACGTTGTAAGCGGAGGCGCTGGAGACGACATCGTGCGCGCCGAGGCAGGCGACGACACCGTGATGGGCGAGGGAGGAAACGACGCGTTATCCGGCGGCCTCGGCAAAGATCTGGTGAACGGCGGCGTGGGGAACGATGACGTCTATGGAGACGGCGGGGACGATTTCTTGCTCGGCGCAGAAGGTAACGACACCGTCTCGGGCGGCAGTGGAAATGATGTTCTAGACGGTGGTATCGGGGCCGATATTATTATCGGAGGGGACGGCGTCGATATACTGGTCGGAGGGGAAGGTGCCGATTGCTTCGTATTCCAGGCACTGACGGCGTCGACCGTGTCTGCCCCCGATAGAATTTTGGATTTTAACGATCAACAAGGTGATTTCATCGACCTAACTGCGGTAGACGGGAACACGCTCGTGGCCGGACGCCAGTCGTTCTCGTTTATAGGGAACGCAGAATTTCACCATATCGCGGGTGAGCTTCGATATCAAAAAGTGTCGGCGGGAGTATTAGTGTCCGGGGATGCCAACGGCGATGGCACAGCGGACTTTGCAATTCTTCTGGCAAATATAACCCAAGTAACCGCTGCTGACTTCCATCCGTAGAGCAATTGGCTGGGCGGGCTTTGTCAGCCCAAATGCACCGCCCGGTAACGCGGGCGGGTTAGGCCGGCCGCATGGCCCGACCTCACAGACCCAAGTCACCCTTCTACCGGTTCAACTCCTCGCCCGAGGTGATCCGGCTGGTGGTGATGATGTACGTCAAATACCCCCTGTCACTGCGCAACGTGGAAGACCTGCTTGCTGAGCGCGGCATCGACGTCAGCTACGAGACGGTGCGCTTCTGGTGGAACCGGTTCGGTCCGCTGTTCG
>JAQGIP010000154.1 GCA_028291055.1 Caulobacter sp. | reverse complement strand
TACATTAGGCATATATTCAGATAAAACAATACAAATTACACTAAATAAAATAGTAAATACTAAAGGTAACCATTTAAAAATTAAGGGCACACCAAATTCAGTATCTATCATAATTTCATGTAAAGGATGGATAAATAAAGCATTATCTGCAAAGAACCCTGTACCCAAACCTATAAAAATATCTCTAGTTATATAACCAAAAAATATAGAAAATATAGCTAATATAATTAAAGGTAAGCTCATAAATATGTCACCTTCATGTGCTTGTTTATAATTAACTATAGGTCCATTAGGATTAGTTAAGAATGTTAGATATAAAACTTTAACTGAATATAATGTCGTAAATATAGCTCCTATAGTAGCTATAAAATAAATAACCGTACCAGATAAATAGAATTGTCCGTATGCAGATTCTAGTATAAAATCTTTAGAATAAAACCCTGTCATAAAAGGAAAAGCCATTAAACTAAGAGAAGCTATTAGCATTACTGAGTATGTTAAAGGTAAAAAAGGTTTTAACCCACCATATTTTCTAAAGTCTTGATTATCAGCTACTGCATGTATTACAGCACCAGCACCTAAGAAAAGAAGTCCTTTATAAAAAGCATGATTTATTAAGTGAAATAAAGCTATATTATAGCTAGATAAACCTACAGCTATAACCATCATACCTAATTGGCTCATAGTTGAGTAAGCTATTACTTTTTTAATATCTTGTTGGAATAACCCTATAAGGGAACTAAAAACTGTTGTAATAGCACCTAGGTATAAACACAACATTAGTACTGTTGAGCTATATTCTATTAAAGGAGATGAACGCATTAATAAATATACACCTGCAGTAACCATAGTAGCAGCGTGTATTAATGCTGAAACAGGTGTAGGACCTTCCATTGCCATAGGCAATCAGACATGGAGACCAACTTGAGAGCTTTTAGCCATTGCACCTATTAATAGGCATATTCCTATTAAAGTAACAATATTTTCACTTATATATGGGGCTAAAGAGAACACAGTTGAATAATCTATATTTCCAAAAGATCATAGTATAGCAAACATACCTATTGTTAAAAAACAATCACCAACTCTATTTGTTAAAAATGCCGAAAGAGAACTTTGATTTGCTGCTATTCTAGTAAATCAGAAACAAACTAAAAGATATGAACAAACTCCTACACCCTCTCACCCTACAAACATTAATAAATAATTATTAGCTGTAACAAGAATAACCATCATAAAAGTAAATAAACTTAAATAACTAAAAAATCTTTGATTATGGGGATCATGGCTCATATATCCTATTGAATATATGTGTACTAATAGAGATACTATTAATACAGGTATTAACATTGATACTGTTAAAGAGTCAAAATTAAAACCTCAAGATATATTAAGAGATTCAGAGTCAATTCATCGAAAGGCTTGTATTGATACAGGTGTATTATTTAAACCTACCTCAAAAAAAGCTAATACAGCTAAGAAAGTTGTGACTGAAATTGCACTACAAGTAATAAATTGTGCACCACTAACACCTATTTTTCTACCAAAAAACCCTGATACTATTGAACCTAAAAGTGGTAAGATAATTATAGCTAAATACATTATTTAAATTCTATAGCTATACTTCCTCTTAATCTATAAAAAGCTACTAGTATACCTAGACCTATAGCGGATTCTGCCCCCGCTATTGCTATTATATATATAGCATATGTTTGACCTAATATATCGTCAAAACTAAGTGAACTTACTAGTATTAAAAATGTAATTGCTAATAACATTATTTCTATTGAAATAAGCATTAAAATAATATTTTTTCTGTTCAATACAAAACCTAATGTTCCAACTATGAATAATATTATAGATAAATTCAATGTACGACTTTGTAAGGGTAAACTTACAAATGCATGAGGTTTAGGTGGGCTTTGTAGACATCACTCTAGACTAGGATAGGCCCTATTAATAAGAGTTTGAAATATATCACTAAAAAATTGAGGTGTAGATCATGGATATCTTGATACAGCATTACCTTCTACTAATTGTAAGTATACTATTTGTAAGAATAATATTGTAGCAACTACTGATATAATTGAACCAAAACTACTTATTACGTTTCAGCCTGCAAAAGCATCAGGATAATCACTTATTCTTCTAGGCATTCCTTGTAATCCCAAGAAATGTTGAGGAAAGAATGTAACATTAACCCCTATAAATAAAATTCAGAAATGAACTTTTGATAATAATATATTATAATCTAAACCTAATATCTTAGGTATTCAAAAATATCATCCACTAAATAGAGCAAAAACTGCACCCATACTTAATACATAATGAAAATGAGCTACAACGTAGTAAGTATCATGGAAAGCTATATCTAAAGATGCATTAGCTAAAACAACACCACTTAACCCTCCTATTGTAAACATGAATACAAATCCTAATGCAAATAACATTGAAGGTGTTAAATGCACAGAACCACCATAACATGTAGCTAATCAACTAAATATTTTAATTCCTGTTGGTACAGCTATTATCAATGTAGCTGCTGTGAAATAGGCTCTTGTATCCACGTCAAGTCCCACTGTATACATATGATGACTTCAAACTACAAACCCTAATATACCTATAGAACACATAGCATAAACCATACCAAGATAACCAAAAACACTTTTATTTGAATTAGCTGATATACTAGTACTTATTATACCAAATCCAGGTATAATTAGTATGTAGACTTCTGGATGACCAAAGAATCAGAAAAGATGTTGGTATAATATAGGATCACCACCACCTGCTGCCTCGAAGAATGAAGTGTTAAAGTTACGATCAGTTAATACCATTGTTATAGCTCCAGCAAGTACAGGTAAAGATAATAATAATAATACTGCTGTTATAACAACTGCTCATCCAAATAAAGCTAATTTATGTAATCTTATACCAGGGCTTCTCATGTTCAATATTGTTGTAATAAAGTTCATAGCTCCAAGAAGAGAACTTATACCTGATAAGTGTAATCCAAATATAGCTAAATCCACACTTGGACCACTATGACTTTGTATACCTGATAATGGAGGGTAAAGAGTTCAACCTGTACCTGCACCATTTTCTATTCCACTAGCAAATAAGAATAATATTAAACTAGGTGGAAGTAATCAGAATGATATATTGTTTAGTCTTGGGAATGCCATATCTGGACCTCCTACTAATAAAGGTAATAAAAAATTACCAAAACCTCCTATTAAAGCAGGCATAACCATAAAGAAAATCATTATTATAGCATGTGCTGTAATTATACTATTATATAATTGATTGTCAGCTATATATTGAACACCAGGTCCTGATAACTCTAATCTGATTAGTACAGAAAAGGCTGTTCCTATTAATCCAGAGAATAATGCAAATATTAAGTATAATATACCTATATCTTTAGCATTTGAAGATAAAAATCATCTTTCAGTTCACATGGATATTTTTGTTTTTGATGTATGTAGTTGGTTTATTTCTTCTTTTGAAGATGATAATAATAAAGGGTTATAATTGTCTATCTGGGTATGCTGGGACACAAAGGAGCAAGAATTTAACGTTAATATAAAAGAAAATATTTTACAACGTATAATCAGGACTATATTTATTTACTAAAAATTCTAAAACCTAAAATAAAAAGACATATATATGATAAATAGTATATAAAATGCTATATCAGGTTATTATGATTCGAACATAACTGATCCTCAACCCAAATGAGGCGCCTAACCAACCTGGCTCTAACCTGTTGTTTTTTTTTTATTTTTTTATTAGATTATCTTCTTTTTTATTTACTTTTTTCAAAGGATATTTCTACTAAACTATTTTCTAATAAGCTTATTAATGGTACAATAATTAAAAAATGTGAAAAGTATAATACAGTTGAGATTTGACCAAATTCAATAAAAGGTGATTCTACGTGTTTAGCTCCTAATTGCATTAAAATTAAAAAGTTAGCCAAAAATACATAAAAAGCTATTTTACTTAAAGGTCTAAATTGTATACCTCTTGATCTAGATAAATCTGTATAAGGCATTACTAATAAGATTAAAATAGCAGAAAACATTGCTATAACACCTAATAATTTATTAGGTATAGATCTTAATATGGCATAGAATGGTAAAAGATATCACTCTGGTACTATGGCTGCAGGTGTCTGCATAGGATTTGCCACAACATAATTTTCACTATCACCAAGAGCATTAGGCATAAAGAATACAAATAAAGATAAAACTATTATAAATAAAAAGATAGTTATTAAATCTTTAAATAAAAAGTATGGAGCAAAAGGTAATCTATCGTAATTACCTGATACACCTAAAGGATTACCTGATCCTGCACTATCATGTAATGCTATTAGATGCATTAAAGCTAGGGCTGCTAAAACAAATGGTAACACAAAATGTAGTGAGAAGAATCTATTTAGAGTAGCATTATTAACAGAGAAACCTCCTCATAAAAACTCAACTATATCTTGTCCAACTCAAGGTATTGCACTCATAAGGTTAGTTATAACTGTTGCACCTCATAATGACATTTGCCCATATGGTAAAACATAACCCAGGAAACCTGTAGCCATCATTAGAAGAAATATTACTGTACCTATAGTTCACACTAATGTTCTAGGGGCTCTATAAGATCCATAGTATAAACCTCTACCTATGTGTAAATACACTAAGAAGAAGAAAGCAGAAGCTGTATTTGAATGTAAATAACGTATTAATCATCCATTATTTACGTCTCTCATTATATGTTCAACTGAATTAAACGCTTCTAAAACACTAGGATTATAGTGCATTGCTAAAGTTACACCTGTAACTATTTGTATTATTAAGCAAAAAGCTAATAAAGAACCAAAATTTCATAGGTAACTTATATTTGATGGTTGTGGAGAATCTATTACATAGGAATTCGCCATTTTTAATAAAGGATGACTTTTTAATATTCTCATAATTTTTTTTTTATATTATATTTATTTGACTTGGATTATGTAAATAATTTTATTTTTTTTTTACTAAGCTAAATACTTTTTATATTAATATTTATGTTAAAAACCGTTGATTGAAAAAACTAAATATATTATATCCTAATCTATTTAATTTGAAATAAATTAATACATTAGGCATATATTCAGATAAAACAATACAAATTACACTAAATAAAATAGTAAATAC
>JAQGIP010000069.1 GCA_028291055.1 Caulobacter sp. | reverse complement strand
CGGCGACAAGAAATCCGCTCGCGCGCAGATGGTCCGCGATCACCCGATGCGAGGCCTGCGTCACGCCAAACGTGGCGGTGCGGGTGAACTCGCCCGAGGCGGCGATCAGCGCCTTGAACGTGTCGGTGTCGTAATTGTCGTGGACGCCCTGGAGCACGGCGGCAATGCGCTCCAGCCCCATGCCGGTGTCGATCGACGGGCGCGGCAGGTCGAGGCGGGTCGCGGCGTCGACCTGCTCGTACTGCATGAACACCAGGTTCCAGATCTCGACGAAGCGGTCGCCGTCCTCGTCCGGGCTGCCGGGCGGGCCACCGGGGATATGATCGCCGTGGTCGTAGAAGATCTCGCTGCACGGACCGCACGGCCCGGTGTCGCCCATCGACCAGAAATTGTCCGAGGTCGGAATGCGGATGATCCGCTCTTCGGGCAGGCCCGCGATCTGCTTCCACAGCGCGGCGGCCTCATCGTCGGTATGATAGACGGTAACCGTCAGGCGGTTGGGATCAATGCCGAACTCCTTGGTCAGCAGGTTCCAGGCGAGCGTGATCGCGCGCTCCTTGAAGTAGTCGCCGAAGCTGAAGTTGCCCAGCATCTCGAAGAAGGTGTGGTGGCGCGCGGTGTAACCCACGTTGTCGAGGTCATTGTGCTTGCCCCCGGCCCGCACGCACTTCTGCGACGACGCGGCGCGCGGCATCGGCGGCGTTTCCGCGCCGGTGAAGTAGTTCTTGAACGGCACCATGCCCGCGTTGACGAACAGCAGCGTCGGATCGCTCTGCGGGACCAGCGGCGCCGACTGGACGGCCACGTGATCAGCCTGGCCGAAGTAGCTCAGGAAGGCGGCGCGGATGTCGTTGAGGCTCTGCATGGTCGGTCCGGTCTCAAAGGCGTGGTTCTACTTAATCCGCCCATATGGACGGTGCGGGTTCCATAGCCAACCCTGGCCCGGTCTCAAAGCGTCGCGGCGGTTTCGGCGCTGCTAGGTTTGACCACGAACCACACGAACAGGTCTGAGAGGTGGAGCGGGCGGCGCCTCATGGGCCTGCGCCGGAGGAAATGACCGCGCCAAAGGCGCTGTAGAGGAGAGCGGCGCCCGATGCTCGCCGCAGCCCGTTCGTGTGGTTCGTGGTAAAATCTTCGGGCAGATCAGCTCCGCAAACGCCGGCTTTCACGGCCTGAGACTCCCATCAAACCGAAAAGGACGCCCGGCCTTGCGGCCGGACGTCCTTCGATCACGGGCGTCCCGTTTGCGGGAGCCGCCGGCGCGGCGGGTTGGCGGGGCCGCGCCGGCGGGTGGGATCGCCCGCGAAAGCCAGGCCGACCGCGCCCCACGCACGCCCGGCCAAGACCTCGGTGGGGCGTGACTACTCGTCTTCGCCTTCGCCCTGCGGGCCCGGGCCGCCGACCAGCAGTTCATCGACGATCTTCACCGAATTGCCGCGCACCTGGGCCTCGATCTGCTCGGCGATGTCCTTGTTGGCTTTCAGGAACTCGCGGACATTGTCGCGGCCCTGGCCGATACGGGTGGAGTTCCAGGAGAACCAGGAGCCCGACTTCTCGATGACGCCGGCCTTCACCCCCAGGTCGATGATCTCGCCCAGCTTGGAGATGCCTTCGCCGTACATGATGTCGAACTCGACCTCGCGGAACGGCGGGGCCACCTTGTTCTTGACCACCTTCACCCGGACGTTGTTGCCGACGATCTCGTCGCGGATCTTCACCGAGCCGGTGCGGCGGATGTCGAGGCGCACGGAAGCATAGAACTTCAGCGCATTGCCGCCCGTGGTCGTCTCGGGCGAGCCGTACATGACGCCGATCTTGTGGCGGATCTGGTTGATGAAGATGACCAGGGTCTGGGTCTTGGAGATGGAGCCGGTCAGCTTGCGCAGCGCCTGGCTCATCAGACGCGCCTGCAGGCCGGGCAGGCTGTCGCCCATCTCGCCTTCGATTTCGGCCCGGGGCGTCAGCGCCGCCACCGAGTCGATGACGATGACGTCCACGGCGCCGGAGCGCACCAGGGTGTCGGTGATTTCCAGCGCCTGTTCGCCGGTGTCGGGCTGGGAGACCAGCAGGTCGTCCAGGTTCACGCCCAGCTTGTGGGCGTAGGAGGGATCGAGCGCATGCTCGGCGTCGATGAAGGCGGCGGTGCCGCCGGCCTTCTGGACCTCGGCCACCACATGCAGGGCCAGGGTCGTCTTGCCCGAGCTTTCCGGCCCGTAGATCTCGACCACCCGGCCCTTGGGCAGGCCGCCGATGCCGAGCGCCAGGTCGAGGCCGAGCGAACCGGTGGAAACCGACTCGATCTCCACGATCTTGCCCTTGTCGCCCAGCTTCATCACCGAGCCCTTGCCGAAGGCCCGGTCGATCTGGCTCAGCGCGGCTTCGAGAGCCCGCTGCTTATCACCGTCATCTTTACCCACGAGTTTCAACGCCGACTGGTTCATTTTCAAAGCCTTTATCCCATGATTCCGCCAACCCGATCGGCTCATCTCGGCCCCGCGGCCGTGATCCGTCGTTGGAATAGACCGTGGCCTATTTGTTCCGGGTTCGCAAGACGTTCTTGCGAACAGAACGGGAATATGGATTTGCTATGACCATATATGTCGTAGGTGGCGTCAACCCGCCGCCATCAACGCCAGCGGGTTCAGGCCGGGCTCGGCGATCTTGGTCAGGGTGTTGCGGTCGGTGTGGTGGAAGGGCTCGTCGCGGCCTTTGATCTGCAGCACCGTGTCCTCGAAGTAGGACCAGGTGCCGTCGGCGTTCACCGTCACCTTCATCTTGAAGCTGTCGGTCCGGAAGGCGTGCTCCAGGAAGGCCGTGGAGCAGATGCCGTTCTGGGTCGTGCCCCGCTCGGAACTGACCTCAAAGGTGGTCGCGTCGGCGGCCGCGAACCCCTGTGCCAGCGCCGTCTGGCCGCGCGGAATGGCCAGGGTGTGCAGGATCAGCCCCGTGGCCGGCTCCCACAGCCAGTAGCCGATCTGGTCGTGATAGGCCTTGGTCAGGCCCGGCTTGGTGATGAAGGTGTGATAGCGCAGACCATAGAGCAGCTGCGGCCCGTTGGTCTGGCCGTCGATCGGCTGCAGCTCGATACGCTCCACATAGGCCTGGCTCTTGGGCCCGTCGGCCTTGGGCTTCACGTCCAGCCCCTTGACCCCCTCCCACACCCCGGCTAGCGGCCGCAGCGGGCCCAGGTTGGCCAGGGTGTCGGGATCGGTGGGGGGCTCGGTGTAGATGTCGTCGGCGAACGTACCCATGGGCCAATCCTCTATAGCAAAGCTGTCTCTCCCTAGCCGGTCCGACGGGGCCTCGCCAAGGGTCAGCGGGCGGGAGTCTTGCGTCCCCTGCCCCCGCCCGGAAGGCTGACGCTATAGGCGCCGAGACGGGGGTCGGCGCGCATGTAGTCGGTGGACACATATTGGGCGCCCGAGGCGAAGGCCGCCTCGCGCCGGGCGGTATCCCCGCTGCGGGCCTCCATCGTGTCGGCGTCGGCGCGGGTGCGCACCAGGAAGCCCCGGGCCACGTCGCGTTTGATCCGCGCGCCCTCGGCCCGGGGGTCGTTCAGGGTGATGTAGGCGGCGGCCGGCGAAGCCTCGTCGATGTTGACGAACATCACCCGGCCCTCCAGCGAACGGCGCGCGCCCCGGTAGCGCGCCACCTGGTCCGGCTCGGCGTCCAGCGCGAACAGCACCCGGCCCCGCGCCCTGCCCAGGGTGGGCCAGCCGCCGGCCAGCACGCCCTCGCGCAGGGTGGCCTGGCGGCCCTGCACCATGTCCGGCGTCACCAGCGCCCCGGCCGGAAACACCGAGTGGATCTCCGCATCGATGCTGTCCATGCCGGCGGGATCGAACTTCACCGCCTTCACCGAGCCGGGAACCGGCACGTCGTCTTCCTTGAGGTTGATCAGGATCAGGACCGGCAGATGCCCCGGATGGGCCAGCGACCAGGCGCGGATCGTCTTCAGGCAGAGGGTGAAAAGCGCGCAGGAGGAGCGGAAATCCAGGTCCTGCACATGCATCACCTTCAGCCCCGGCCCGCGCATCGGCGTAGGGTCGTAGGGGCCGGCCTTGGCGCCGGCGAACTTGCGCATCAGCGGGTCGGCGAACCGCCCGCCCGCGCCGGGGTCATAGAGCAGGTCGATCTCCAGCTGCCGCGCCCCGGCGTCCAGCTGGTCGCCAAGCGGCGGGTGGCTGTAGTCCAGCGTCTTGGCCGTATCCGCCGCGCCCGCCGCCAGAACAGCCATCTCGCCCGGCGGGATCGCCTGCTTGTAGCTGTTGTGGGTGCCCACGGCCTGCAGGTCGTTCAGATGCAGACGATCGACGGCGGCCCGCGTGCAGCCCTTCGAGCCGTCCGGATGCTCCAGGTCGCAGCCCCCCGGCGGCGCGGCGCGCCCCGGTCCGGCCAGCAGCAAGAGTCCGAGCGCCAGCAAGGGCGTGAGGTGTCGAAGCATGGATCGTCCTCCCGGCTTGAGGATCGGCGGGCCGCACGGCCGAGGCAAGAGGCCAACGCTCCAAGCGCAAGGGACTTGCCATGCCGCCCCGCGCCGGGCCAGCTAACCCCTCGGATCACGTCGGCGAGGGGGCGGGCGAATGGCAGGCAGCATCATCGCGCGCATCCGCGCCTGGACCTTCGAACAGCTGGATCCGCGCGCGCGCCACCGCCCCGGCCTGTCGGCCGCCAACCGTGTGCTCAGCGTCCTGATCCTGGTGGCCACGGCCATGGCCATCCTGGAGACCGAACCGACCATAGAGCTGCCCAACGCGCGGCTGCTCACGGTGCTCGAAGCCGGCCTGGGGGTCGTCTTCCTGATCGAATATGTGGCCCGCATCTGGAGCGCGGCGGAGGCGCCTGCCCACGGGCTGAAATGGAAGGGCCGGCTCAACTTCGCCCTGAAGTTGCCCGCCCTCATCGACCTGCTGACGGTGATCGCCTCCTTCGCGCCGGGCGTCCACGGCGCCCTGGTCTTCCGCCTGTTCCGGCTGCTGCGCATCCTGCGCCTGGCCAAGCTGGGGCGGCTGTCCCAGGCCTGGAGCCACATGATCGGCGCGGTCGGCGCGCGGCGCGAGGAGCTGATCCTCAGCCTGATGATCGGCATCGGCCTGATGGTGGGCTCGGCCACCCTGCTCTACCTGGTGGAGGGCGCCGTCCAGCCGGACAAGTTCGGCTCCATCCCCCGCGCCCTGTGGTGGGCCGTGGCCACCCTGACCACCATCGGCTACGGCGACGTCTATCCGGTCACGGCGCTGGGCAAGGTGTTCGCCAGTATCACGGCGCTGGCCAGCATCGGCCTGGTCGCCATGCCCACCGGCATCCTGGCGGCGGCCTTCAGCGAAGCGGTCCAGCACCACAAGGCGACGCGCACGGACTAGCTAGAACTTGAGCCGAAGCGCCGTCTGCACGACCGTCTGGCTCTGGCGGGCGCCGAACCCCGTGCGCGGCCGCGCGTCGTTGTCGCTCCACACATGCAGCGTCTCGACCAGCAGGTCGGCGTGTTCGCCCAGCCCGTGACGCCAGGCGGCGGTGAGCGCCCAGCCGCGCTCTCGGTTGGGATCGATGGCCTGCCAGCTGTTGTCGGTGATCTGGAAGCCGTCCACCCGCGCCGACAGGGCGTCGGCCCCGAACTTCCGCGTCAGCAGCAGATAGCCCGCTGCGAAGCTGTCATCGATCCAGATCTGCGGCGTCGAATAGCCCATGAAGCTTTGGCCGCTCATCACCTGGCCGCGCAGGGTGGTGTCGGGATCGATCGTCCAGGTCGCGCTCAGGTTCCATAGGCGCGTGTCCCAGGCCCATTCGTTGTTGGCGTCGGCGCCGATCCGGTCGCCGCCGTTGTCGTAGCGGGTCAGGTCGATCGAAAGCCCGTGACGGCGCCACCCCAGTTGGGCGTACCAGCCCACGCGGCCGTCGATCTCATGCACCGGGGTGGTGAATTGCGGCTGCATCGGCTGCATGAAGGCGCTGAGCGGCGGCAGGTCGAAATGGCCGTTGGCCGAGGACTTCAGGTCGCTGAACGACCAGCCCCGGAAAGCCAGCAGGCTGCCCGCCGTGTCGCCGTAGTAGAAGACCGCGCCGGTGGCCGAGAGCTCCTGGCCGGCGAAGGCGTGCACCACCCTGCCCTCCAGCCCGACCACCTTCAGCTCCTCGCCCACCCAGCTGTTGATGGCCGAGGGGGTGATGGTGTCTTGCGGGATCCAGGCGCCGCCCGAATGCTCGAGCGAAATTTCCGGATAGAAGAGCCCCAGGCGGGCGGTGAAACGGGTGTCGCCGTGCGGCACGGGCTTGTAGCGCAGATAGGCCTCGCCCAGGTCGACGCCATGGGTCTGGTCGGGCTGGGCCTGCAGGTCGACCACCGCGCCCAGATCCCAGGTGAAGCGCGGCTTCCAGACCAGATCGGCCTGGGCCTTGAAGCGCCCGGCCACGCCATCACCGTCACTGCCGAAGCGGGTCTTGCCGAAGCCGCCCTGGGTCCAGGAGGGCTCGCCGTCCGCCACGCCGAGGCGCAGGTCGACGACGCCGGAGACGGTGTCGCGGGAAAAGATGTCCGCCTGGGCCCGCGCGATGCCGGGGGCCGACGCCAGGGCGACCAAGGCCAACAGGCCCCCGATCGCCGACGGCGGGAGGTGGATCACGCCTTCGCCTCCTGGGGCGGGTCGACGGCGCTCCTGCCCGCGTCGCCGGCCAGGAAGACCAGCATGTCGGCGAGCGGCATCGGCCGGGCGATCAGATAGCCCTGGGCCACGTCGCAGCCCATGCCCGACAACAGGCTCATCACCATCGGCGTCTCGACGCCCTCGGCGGTGACCGTCATGCCCAGGCTGTGGGCCAGGTCGACGGTGGACTTGACCAGCAGGGCGTCGCGCTTGCCCTGGGCCATGCCCATCACGAAGGCCTTGTCGATCTTCAGCTCATGGGCCGGGATGCGCTTCAAATAGCCCAGGGACGACAGGCCCGCGCCATAGTCGTCGATGGAGATCTCGATGCCGGCGGCCACGAAGCGCTCGATATTGGCGATGGCCGCTTCGGGGTTTTCGATGATGGCGGTCTCGGTGATCTCGAACACCAGCTTGCCGCTCGCCGCTCTGGCCATGTCCAGCGCCGCCACGGCGAAGTCGCCGTCGCCCAGCAGCCGGCCGGAGATGTTGACCGACATCGACAGCTGGTGGCCCGCGGCGATCATCCGCGCCTGGTCGGCGATGGCCTGGCCCAGCACGCAGTCGGTCAGCCCGCGGATCGCGCCGGTCTCCTCGGCCATGGGGATGAACAGGTCCGGCCCCAGCATGCCCCGGACCGGGTCGCACCAGCGCGCCAGCGCCTCGACCCCGGTGATGCGGCCTTCGCGGATGTCGTATTTGGGTTGGTAGAAGGGCCGCATATGGCCCTCCGCGATGGCGCGCATCATGTCGCTCATCAGCGACAGATTGGCCACCGGGTCGCCGTAGATCAGCTCGTCGAACACCGCCAGCCGGCGGCGGCCGTCGCGGGCCTGGTCGAGGGCCACGTTGGCGCGCTCGATCACCGAGGCCACGCGGTCGTCGTTCACCCCGGCCACCGCCAGGCCCCCCGACAGATGGATGTCGATGGCGTGGGTGTTGAAGACGATGGGCACGGCCAGCCGGTCCAGCAGGTCCTCGGCGATGGCCGTCGCGTCGGCCACATCGTCGGCCAGGTAGGCGACGCCCAGGGTGCTGGTCGACATGCGCCCGAGCGCCTTGACCTGCTCCAGGCCCATGACCCGCCCGCCCAGCTCGCGCATCAGGTCGCTGAACATGCCGTAGCCGATGGCGCCGCGCACATGGTTGAAGCGGTCGATGCCCAGCGCCGCCACGATCACCAGCCGCCCGTCCGCCCCTTCGCCGATCTCGCCCAGCGCGTCCTGCAGCGCCAGGCGGTTGGGCAGGTCGGTGTCGGCGTCGTGATGGGCCAGATGGATGATGCGCCGCTCGCGGGCCCGGATCTCGCCGGCCATGCCGTTGAAACTCTCGGCCAGGCGGCCGATCTCGTCATTGGTGTTGACCGCCACATGCACCGTCTCGCCCCGCTGCAGGCGCCGCGCGGCGTCGTCGAGGGCGGAGATGGGCCGCGTCAGGCTGCGCGCCAGCGCCCAGCTGCCCAGGATCAGCAGCGCCATGGCGATGATGCCGGTGGCGAACACCACGCCCAGCAGCAGCCGGAAGGGCGCCAGCGCCCGGGCCAGGGGGAATTTCAGCAGCAGCACGGTAGGCGAGCCCCCGCCGATGGTCGGCAGCGGCTTGGCCAGGGCGACGGAGGCGCCGTCCGGCCCGCTCAGCTCGCGCACCCCGCCCTTGGTGGCCAGGGCCTGATCGATGAAGCCGGAGACGTGGGCGTCCGGCGCCGCGCCGCCCATGGTCCAGCCGCCGCCCGAACCGCGCCGCAGGACCGAGGCGTCGATGGGAATGGCCGACAGCTTCTCCAGCTCGCTCATCTCATGGCGGTCGAGCTTCACGGCGAACACCACCCAGCCCACCAGGGTGGGCGACATGATCGGGGCCGCTATGGTCTGGTAGGGGGCGCCGTTCATCACGAACACGCCGCCGGTCTCGTCGCCGCTCTGCAGGGCGTCAGCCAGGCCCGAGGCTTCGGCCGCCTCCTTGGCCCCGCCGGCCGCCATCACGTCGCCGTCGACGCCGACGATCAGCGCGCGGTCCACGCCCAGGCGGGCGCGAAGGTTGTCGAGGGCCGACTGCACGGTGGCCTGGTCATGGGTGGCGAAGGCGGCGCGGAAGCCGAAATCCCGCGATAAAAGTGAAGCGCCGTCCTGGAGCTGGCGCGCGCGCAGCGCCCACACCCGGTCGAACACCGTGCCGCTGGCGGCCAGTTCGCTGCGCACCGCGCGCTCGGCGTTGGTGGTGACCCCCAGATAGACCGCCACCGAAACGAGACTGAGCGCCGCGGCGAACAGGCCGGCGTAGAGAACGGTCAGTTTGGTGCGCAGGTGACGGAACATCATCTCAATAGCCGTGGGCGTGATCCGGCGGCGGCCGCAGGTCGACGCTGATGGTGAGGGCGCCGGTTCCGGAACCGGGGACGGCGGCGGGCATGGCGATCTCGTTGCCGGGGCCCTTCAGATACGGATGCCAGACCTTCACGCTGGCCTTGCCGCCCGGCGCGCCGCGCAGCACGGCCAGGCCATTGGCGTCGGTCTTCACGGCGAAGGGCGTGTCCACCACCCGCACGAAGCCGATCATCTGGTCGTGGATGTTGCAGCCGAGCGCGATGACGCCGGGCTTGTCGAAGACGATCGTGCGGGTCTCGTCGTGGCCGTAGAGCTTCAGCTCGAAGGGGTGCGGCTTGGAGAAGGAATAGACGTGGTGGCGCACGTTATCGAGGTTGGGGAAGCTGACCGTGGCCCCCACCGGGACCACCAGCACGAAGGGGTCGAACTGGATGTTGTGCTGGGCCATGCGGTAGGGCCCGGCGACCCGCACCGGCGGCGTGCCCGAGGCCGGATAGAGCATCACCACCGCATCCTTCACCGGCGCGCCGCGCGCATCGCGCACGGTGACGGCAAGATCAGCCGCCAAGGCTTGGGAGCCGAAACTCAACAGCATCAGGATGAAGGCGAGAAGGCGCATCCCTCTGGTCTAGAGGAACGTGATGAATACCCAGTAAACCCCGTTACCCATCATGGGCCGGCTCAAGGTCGGCGCCCACGGATACGTCGCGCTCGCGCGGCGTCGCGCCGAAAGGCGACCAGGTGGCGCCGGCGCCTACGGGAGTGTGGGGAGGACGGCTCCATCGAGGACTTGCCGACCAACGACCCGGCGTCCAGCGGTCTTGTCCAAAACGCCGCCCTAAGGGTCGCCCCCTCCGGGGTCGTCCTGCCCGGCTTCGTCGTCCTTCCAGGCTTCGTCGTCCTCATCGTCCTCTAACTGCTCGTCCCAATCCCCGTCGCCCCACGGCTCGGGGCCTTTCGGATCAGGCTCGTCGGGCGCCAAGTCGGGCCAGGCCGCGTAGGGCGAGCCCGGCGGACGCTCGATGATCTCTTCCTGGGCCCAGGCCTCCTGCGCCATCGCCGTCCAGCGGGGCGAAAGGCCGAGGTCGGCGCAGATCTGGGCGACCAGGGCGCCGATCGGGCGGCCCTCCAGGTCACCGGTGATGTCGCGGTCGTACAGCCGCTCGGACGCCTGGCTGTCGAGGGCCTCGCGTCTGAAGCGGT
>JAQGIP010000055.1 GCA_028291055.1 Caulobacter sp. | reverse complement strand
TATGGCATGCTGATCGGGCCCCACGCCTCGAAGGCCGAGCGGGAAATCTTCGGTGAAAAGATCGCCGCCGATCCGTCCAACTACATCGCCCAGCCGACCATCCAGCTGTCGACCGCCCCCTGCCTGGTTGCGGGCCGTATCGAACCGCGCCACGTCGATCTGCGCCCCTTCATCCTGTCGGGCGAAAAGACCATCGTCACCCCCGGCGCCCTGACCCGCGTGGCCCTGAAGCGCGGCTCCCTGGTCGTCAACTCCAGCCAGGGCGGCGGCTCCAAGGACACCTGGGTCCTGGCCGACGAACCCAAGAAAAAGGCGCCCAAGGCATGATGCTCGCCCGCGTCGCCGACAGCCTCTACTGGATGGGCCGCTATATCGAGCGCGCCGAACACCTCTCGCGTCTGGCCGACGTGATGATCAACGCCACCCTCGACCAGACCGACGCCGCGCGCGAAACCGCCGCCATCGCCCTGGCCGCCGTCGGCGACCGCGACAAGAAACGCGCCGCCTCCCCCTACGAAGCCGCCCGCGCCCTGCTCCTCGACCGCGAAGACCCCAACTCCGTGGTCACCTCCGTCGCCCGCGCGCGCGAAAACGCCCGCCAGGTGCGTGACCAGATCACCACCGAAACCTGGGAGCGGCTGAACCTGCTCTGGCTACGCGTCACCGACCCTGGCGCCGCCGAGGCCTTCGAAGACGGCGCCTCGGCCTACCTCCACGACATCATCGCCGACCTGCATCTGTTCAAGGGCGCCGCCGACGCCACCATGAGCCACGGCGAGGGTTGGCGCTTCCTGCTGCTGGGCGTCTACCTCGAGCGCGCCCAGTTGATCGCGCGCCTGCTGGAAGTCGGTTTCGGCGAGAAGCGCCGCCGCATCGTCGACCACATCGCCCTGATGAGCCTGCTGCGCATGGGCTGCGCGCTGGAGCCCTATCTGCGGGTCTACACCGCCGACATCCAGCCCAAGTTCATCCTCGAATTCCTGCTGTTCGACGAGGACTTCCCCCGCTCCATCCGCTTCGCCACCGCGCGCATCGAGGAGCATCTGATGGACCTGGCCACCAACATGGAGGCAGGCGCCAAGCGCGGACCCGAACGCCTGGCCGGCCGGCTGAAGGCGCGCCTGGAATTCGCCGATGTCGAAGAGCTTGAGTCCGGCGGCGCCAGCGCCCTGCTGGCCACCGTCAACGCCGAGTGCGCTCGCATCCACGACGCGGTCTATGAGACCTTCGTGGCCTATCCGCTTGAGATGAGGCTACCCGCCTGATGTTCCTCGAAATCCGCCACATCACCGAATACCACTACGAGGCCAACGTCCGCGAAAGCGTCATGGAGCTGTGGATGCAGCCCCAGAAGACCGTGCGCCAGCGCCTGATCAGCTTCGAGCTCGACATCACCCCGCCGGTCCAGCTCTTCTCCTACGCCGACACCTACGGCAACGCCGTCTACCATTTCGACGTGCCCCAGCCGCACAACCACCTGCGCATCATCGGCCACTCGGCCGTCGAGACCACGGTTCCCGAGCCCCTGCCCGAGGCCCTCGACACCGGCGAATGGGACCGCCTGCGCAGCGATTTCGTGCGCGGCGAATGCTTCGACTTCCTCCAGCCCCACCGCTTCGTCACCTCCACGCCCGCCCTGCTGGCCTTCGTCAAGAAGCACAAACTCGACGAGCTGAAACGCCGCGACCCGCTGTCGGCCATGCTGGCGCTGAACGGGATCATCTACGGCGCCTTCGAATACATGCCGGGCGTCACCGAAGCCGACAGCCCCATCGACATGGCCCTGAAAGCCGGACGTGGCGTCTGCCAGGACTTCGCCCACATCATGCTGGCCATCTGCCGCCACTGGGGCATCCCGGCCCGCTATGTCTCCGGCTACCTGTTCACCGACCGCAAGGCCGGCGACCGCTCCGACCCCGACGCCACCCACGCCTGGGTCGAGGTCTTCCTGCCCACCCTGCGCTGGGTCGGCTTCGACCCCACCAACAACGTCGTCACCGGCGAACGCCACATCGCCGTCGCGGTCGGGCGCGACTACGGCGACGTGCCGCCCTCACGCGGCGTCTACAAGGGCGAGGCCGACAGCCAGCTGGCCGTGGGCGTCACCGTGCGCAAGGCCAAGGCCGCCATGGCCGAACCGGAATTCATGCGCATAGCCCGCCCCACCTTCACCGGCGGCCGCCGCCGCGTGAGCGGCGACGCCTTCCGCGAACAGCAGCAGCAACAACAGCAGCAGTAGGGCCTAAGCCGGGTAAACGTGCGCCGCCCGCACCGTCAGGTTCGCCGTCGCGCCCGCCGCATAGTTCGCCGCGTCAGCGCGCGAGGCCACGATCTGCAAGCGGATGCCGTCGCTCGTGACCGCCTCCACATGGGCCAGCGGCCCCTGCAGCGTCACCCGCTGGATGTGGGCCCCGAACCCGGCCGGCGCGATCACGAACTCATGCGGCCGCACGAAGGCCACGGCCTTGCCGTCGGCCACGCCCGGCGCCGCGACGCCGATGCCGCCGGCCCTGAACACCCCGCCCGAAACCTCGCCCTCGAAGCGGTTGGCCTCGCCCACGAAGCCGCAGACGAACGGACTGGCCGGCGCGTCATGCACCTCCGCCGGCGTGCCCACCTGCTCGATGACCCCGTGATTGAGGATCGCCACCCGGTCGGCCAGCTCCAGCGCCTCTTCCTGGTCGTGGGTCACGAAGATGGTCGTCACCCCCGTGGCGTCATGGATGCGCCGCAGCTCCTTGCGCAGCGACTTGCGCACCGTGGCGTCCAGCGCCCCGAACGGCTCATCCAGCAACAGCACGCGGGGATTGACCGCCAGGGCGCGCGCCAGCGCCACCCGCTGCCGCTGCCCGCCCGACAGCTGCGAGGGATAGCGCTTCCCCAGCCCGCCCAACTCCACCAGGTTCAGCAACTCCTCGACCCGCGCGG
Source organism: Caulobacter sp. (assembly GCA_028291055.1). Lineage (GTDB taxonomy): Bacteria > Pseudomonadota > Alphaproteobacteria > Caulobacterales > Caulobacteraceae > Caulobacter. The sequence goes on along the minus strand of JAQGIP010000055.1, from coordinate 11,006 downwards.
CGATCGCCGCCTTGGACGGCTTGGCCTTGCCCTTCCTCACATCCAGCCCGAAGGCCACGTTGCGCGCCACGGTCATGTGCTTGAACAGCGCATACTGCTGGAACACGAACCCCACCCCCCGCTCGGCCGCGCCGGCGAAGGTCACGTCCTGGGCGTCGAAGGCGATCTGGCCCTTGTCCGGAAACTCCAGCCCCGCGATAGCCCGCAGCAGCGTCGTCTTGCCCGAGCCCGACGGCCCCAGCAGCGCCAGCAGCTCGCCGTCCTTGATCTCAAGGCTGACGCCCCCCAGCGCCGGATAGCGCCCGAAGCTCTTCTCCACCTGTCGGATAGAAATAGTCATGGGTGGCTTATGGCTCCGGATCAGTGGGCGCGGCGGCCGGCCACGTCGGGCTGGGCCACTTCAAGCGTGGTCTTCAACACCAGGGTCACCACCGCCAGCAGACACAGCAGGGCGGCCACGGCGAAGGCGCCCGTCGCATCGTTGTCGTCATAGAGGATCTGCACATGCAGCGGCATGGTGTTGGTCAGCCCGCGGATATGGCCCGACACCACCGACACCGCCCCAAACTCCCCCATGGCGCGGGCATTGCACAGCAGCACGCCATACAGCAGGCCCCAGCGCACATTGGGGGCCGTCACCCGCAGGAAGGTGCGCAGGCCCGACGCCCCCAGGCTCAGCGCCGCCTCCTCCTCCGCCACCCCCTGCTCCTGCATCAGCGGGATCAGCTCGCGCGCCACGAAGGGGAAGGTCACGAAGATGGTCGCCAGCACGATGGCCGGCAGGGCGAACAATATCTTGATGTCGTGGTCGATCAGCCAGTCGCCGAACCACCCCTGCGCCCCGAACACCAGCACATAGATCAGCCCCGCCACGACGGGCGAGACGGAGAACGGCAGGTCGATCAGGGTGATCAGGAAGGCCTTGCCCCTGAAATCATGCTTGGCGATGGCCCACGACGCACACAGCCCGAAGACCGCATTGAACGGCACCGCGATGGCCGCCACCAGCAGCGTCAGCTTGATCGCCGCCACCGCATCGGGCTCACGCACCGCCGCCCACGCCACCTTCCAGCCCTTGGCCAGCGCCTGGGTGAACACCACCCCCAGCGGCAGGATCAGCACCAGGGTCAGGAAGGCGACCACCAGGGTCAGGATCAGCGCCTTGACCCAGATCGGATCTTCCGTGGCCAGGCGGGCCTTGCGAATGCCTGCGGAACTCATGCCGCCAGCCTTCGGGCATAAGCCTGGATCGCGTTGATCACGAACAGCATGGCGAACGACACCAGCAGCATCACCACCGCGATCGAGGCGGCCGCCCCATATTCATACTGTTCCAGCTGGATGACGATCAGCAGCGGCGCGATCTCGGTCTTGAACGGCAGGTTGCCGGCGATGAAGATCACCGAGCCGTACTCCCCCACCCCCCGCGCGAAGGCCAGGGCGAACCCCGTCAGCCAGGCCGGGCCCAGCGAGGGCAGCACCACCCGCATCACCGTCTGCCAGCGGCTGGCGCCCAGGCTGGCGGCCGCCTCCTCCACGTCGGCGGCCAGGTCGCGCATGATCGGCTCCAGCGTGCGCACCACGAACGGCAGACCGATGAAGGTCAGCGCGATGGTCACCCCGGTGAAGTTGAACGCCGCCTTGATGTGCAGCGCATCCAGCCACACGCCCAGCAGGTTGCCCGGCTGATACAGCGTCACCAGCGCGATCCCCGCCACCGCCGTCGGCAGGGCGAACGGCAGGTCGACCAGTGCGTTCAGCACCGTCTTGCCCGGAAACTGATAGCGCACCAGCGCCCAGGCCGTGATCATCCCGAACACGCCATTGATCGCCGCCGCCGCGAAGGCCGCCCCGAACGACAGCCGGTAGGCCCGCATCGCGCGTTCGGAGAACCCCGCCGCGACAAACCCGTCCCAGCCGATCCCCGCCGCCTTCAGCGCCACCGCCGACAGCGGGATCAGCACCACCACCGACAGCAGGGTCAGGGTGATCCCCAGCGTCAGCCCGAACCCCGGAATCGCCGAGCGACGGCGAAACATCGGGCGCTTCCCAGGCCTGGCCGGAGCGGTGTCGGCGGTCAGGTTTGTCATCGGGTCCGTGGCTGGCGTGGCGAGCGAAAGCGGGACTGGTGACTAGAACGCGCCAACACGCCCTTCGGCGCAAGCCACGCCGTCGGCCCCTCATAGCCGCGATAATTCCTACCGCCCCGGGCGACAATGGAGATTTTCTGCGGCGCCGGTCAGGAACCGTGGCTACCGGCCGGCCGGCGCCCCGGCCCGATCCGTCCACATCGGTTGCGCCAACTACGCACCGGTCTATGTTGCGGGCCTGATACAGAGGTTCATATGTCCGTCGTCTCCTTTACCCACGCCCTCAAGGCCCTCGGCCGCGACCTGATGAACGCCAAGCACGAGCCGGAAACCCGGTTCCTGGCCCAGGTGCTGATGGACGCGCCGGTCTGCCTGCATCTCGGCGCCAGCGACGGGCGGCATTCCTTCGCCATGATCAAGGCCGCGCCCGGCGCGCGGGTCTATGCCTTCGAACCATCGTCCTTCAGCGTCGCGGCCCTGCGCCAGGGCATCGCGCTCAGGGGCCTGAAGGACCGCGTCATCCCGATCCACGCGGCCGTCAGCGACAAGCCCGGAACTCTGGAACTGGTGACCCCGCAAAAATCCACGGGCAAGAAGGCCCGGGCCTACGCCTTCGTCAATTCGCACGGCGACACCGACCGCGCCGACTTCACCGGCATCGGCCACTTCACCGAGACCGTCCAGGTGCTGCGCCTCGACGACCTCGACTACGGCCGCGTCGACTTCATGCGCATGGACATCGAGGGCGCCGAACATGCGGCCATGCTGGGCGCCGCCGGCATCCTGGAGCGCGACCGCCCCCACATCCTGATCGAGGTCCACCCCATCATCCTCGAACAGCGCTTCGGCACCTCCGCCGAGGCCCTGGCCGAGATGTTCCGCAAGCTGGGCTACCGCTTCTTCGCCCTGGCCGGCGACACCATCGAGGAACGCCAGAACTTCGACCTCGACCGCGACTACGGCGACTTCTTCCTCATCCACCCCGACCGCCCCCTGCCGCCGGGAGTGTTCAAGGATCTGATCGGCAAGAAGGCGGCGTAGCGGGAAGGCCGGCGCGACAGCTGATCAGCCGTCATCGCCCCGAAGCTGGACGATCGACCGCTCAAGATTCCGCCGCGCCTTGATCTCAAAGCGCTCGCGGCCCCAGGCGGACATGTAGAGCGCATCACGCCCCAGGAACCCCTCCAGGATGGCGGCCCTGCCCTTGCGAAACGCCTCCTCGGGGACCTCGCGGTACTCGTGCCGCACGCCGGCCTCATAGGCGTCGAACGCCGAGATGGGCGCCGCGAGTATGGCTAGGTCCATGTCCAGGAAGACGGCCATGTCGGCCGCCTCGTCCTGCGCGAGACCTTCAGGAATGGCGTGACGCGCGGTCGCCTCGATCAGGCGCAGGGTGCGCTCCAGGCTGGGGTCCGGAATGGCTCCCTTCAGCAATTGCGCCGCCAGCGCCGCACTGCGGGCCTCGTTGTCCGCCCGGCGCGGCTCGTAGATCGCGTCGTGCAGAAGGATCGCGCAATAGACGGCGACCGGGTCGTGCAGCGCCGTTTCAACCTCGCCATAGAGGCCGAGAAGGGCCAGCGGATGGCTCCAGCCATGGTAGCCGCGATCAGGACCGGAATGCAGATTGCGAATCTGTTCGACAAGACCTTCGCTGAGCACAAGGCCCTCCCTCAGCCACGCTTGGCTTGCACATCAGTAGCGCGCTCCGGCCTGCGCCTTCCACCCAAAGTCGCCCTTCCGTCAGATGCGCAGCGCGCCTTGTGGTTCATGGCATGTGATGTTTGATGTGCGATGCCAGATGCGCTACAGTAAAGGCCATGCGAACGACCCTCGCCATCGACGACGACGTGCTGGCCGCCGCCAAGGGGCTGGCGGCGCATCAGAACAAGTCCGTCGGAGAAGTCATCTCGGCCCTCGCGCGTGAAGCCCTGAAGCCCGACACAAAGGCTGGCGGCATCCGCAACGGCGTGCCGCTCCTGCCCGTCCAGCCCGGCGCGGGCGTCGTGACGCCGGAGCTGGTCAACCGGCTTGCCGACGAGTTGCCGTGACCACCTACCTCCTGGACGTCAATGTCCTGATCGCCCTGATCGACCCGGCCCACATCCAGCATGACTCGGCTCATCGGTGGTTCGCGACGCACGGCCAGTCCAGTTGGGCCACCTGCCCCCTCACCGAAAATGGCGTCCTGCGGATCGTCGGCCACGCACGCTATCCGAATTCGCCGGGTTCGCCGGCTGCGGTGGCCCAGGCGGTGGCCGGCCTGCGCGCCCTGCCCGGCCACGTCTTCTGGCCCGACGATGTCAGCCTGCTGATCAACGACCTGGTCGATACCGCGCGCCTGCTGAACTCAAGCCAGGTCACCGACAGCTACCTGCTGGCCCTGGCCTGTGCGCATGGCGGCAGGCTTGCGACCTTCGACCGCCGCCTTGTCACCGACGCGGTTCACGGCGGGGCCGACGGACTATGTGTGATTGCGTAGACCTCACGCGACACGCCACCGTGGCGTTGTGAGGAAGTGGTAGGCCGGGTGGGGGTCGAACCCACGACCATTCGATTAAAAGTCGAATGCTCTACCACTGAGCTACCGGCCCGCATGCGTAGCGATTCCCGACAGGCAGGAGGCTTCGAAAGCGGCGCGGACCATAGTGGCGGCTTTGCTGCGCCGCAACCCGGCTTGGCGCGGCATCGCGGCCACGGTTAAGGTTGGCGATGTTCAAGATTCTGCAGACCTCCTCCCTCGTGGTCCTCGCCGCCGCCCTCGCCGTCAGCGCGGCGGCCGCCGCGCCCGCCAGACACAGGACGCCGCCGCCCCCGCTGCCGCCGCCCGCCGCGCCGGCGCCGCCCCCGGTGATCAACCCGCCGCCCCCCGCCGAACCGGCGCCGGACTCCCAGCAGGTGCAGACCAGCGCCCAGGCCAACCGCGACGGCTTCCAGGGCGCGGCGAAAGCCCCGCTGCGCGACCTCAACCTGATCCGCACCAAGATCCCGCCCATCCTGCTGCGGGCCCTGGCCGACCCCTATGAGCGGCCCCACAAGCTCGCCTGCCCCGAGTTGGAGGCGCGCATCAAACCCCTGGACGACGTCCTGGGCGCCGACCTCGACACCCCGTCCCAGCCCGACGACGGCCACCTCATCGAAAAGGGCAAGGAGGCCGCGGGCGACCTGGCCGTGGACGCCGTGCGCTCCACCGCCGAGGGCCTGATCCCCATGCGCGGCTGGGTGCGCCGCCTGACCGGCGCCGAACGCCACGACCGCCTGGTCGCCGCCGCCATCACCGCCGGCGGCATCCGCCGCGGCTACCTGAAGGGCCTGGGCGAGGCCAAGGGCTGCGCCAAACCCGCCCCCATCCACCTCGCCGGCCCCGCCCCGGTCATCGAGGACCACCGCCCGGGGCCGAAATATCCGGTGAAACAGTAGGGTCTGGGTTGCATGAACGGCGGGGCGCTCCTGCGGCGTCCAGGGCGGCGGCGATGTCGCATTGGGCTTGGAAGGAAGAAAAGTGAGGGAAGAAGCGCAAGAGGCTGCGGCCGCGCCAAAGACCCCCGCACATGTCTCGCCCACCCGCGCTTCACCGAGGCGCGTAGCGCCTCTGAAATAACGCAGCCTCCCACCTGGGCGCGGAAAGCATCGACCTCTTACGCTTCTTCCCTCACTTCTCTTCCTTCCGAGTCCAAAGCTGAGCCGAATTCCATCCGCGGTCGCTGAGATTAGCCATCATCGGATATCGACCCGGCCGCACACCGCTAGCCAGAGCCCCACACAACCCATTTGACGCCCCCAGGCATTTCCTCTACAGCTGTAGTTCTACATCTGTAGAGAGATCATATGGCGACCCTGGGACAATCCGATCCGGACGACGGCGCAGACGGTGAAGTCACCCTCAGCGACCTGCAGATGGACGTCATGCGCGCCCTGTGGGGCCACGGCGAGCGCCACATCACCGAGGTGACCCAGGCCCTGGCGCCAGCGCGCCGCCTCGCCCACACCACGGTCTCCACCCTGCTGACCCGCCTGCAGAAGCGCGGCCTGGTGGCCAGCCGCCGCGAGGGCCGCCAGCTCATCTACCAAGCCGTGATCGACGAGCATCAGGTGCGCCGCTCCATGGTCTCCGGCCTGCTGGGCTCCCTGTTCGGCGGCGACGCCCAGGCCCTGGTCGCCCACCTCGTTCGCGAGGACGCCATCACCGCCGAGGACCTCGGCGCCATCCGCAAACTGCTGCAGGAAAAGGGACCGGCCGATGAATAGTCTCGCACAAGACCTGGGCGCCCAGATGTTCGCCTGGTCCGCCACCGCCCTCACCCATGGCCTGGCCCTCTTCGCCCTGGTCTGGGCCGCCGAACGCCTCGAACTGCTGCGCCGACCGGCCGCGCGCCAGACGGCGTGGCGTATCGTGCTGCTGGTCCCGCTGATCAGCGCCGCGCTTCAGGTCTTCCTGCTCGGCGGCTCGCCGATCAGCCGGCTCCTGGCGCTCCAGGCCCCGGCCATCGAGACGGCGCAAACCCACGCCGCCGCCGCCATCGCCGCCCCCGTGGCTGTCGCCGCCGTGATGCCCGAAAACCTCCTCTACCAGGGCGCCAGCCTGATCGGCTGGGCCTGGCTCGCCCTGGTCGCCGCCGGCGCCGTTCGCCTCGTCGTCCAATGCCACGGCCTTTGGCGTTATCGCCGCGCCCTGACGCCGGTGTCCGACCCCGCCACCCTGGCCATGGCCGCAACCCTCAGCCGCCACGCGGGCCTCGCCAACGTGAAGCTGCTCGACGACCCCGACCTGGCCGGCCCCATCGCCCTGCCGCCCCGCGCCGTGGTCCTGCCCAGCTGGACCCGCGAAGCCTTCACCGATCTGCAAAAGAAGGCCTTGCTGGCCCACGAGATCCGTCACCTGGCGCGGCGCGATCCGCAATGGCGCGCACTGCAGGGCCTGATGGCCCTGGCCACCCTGGCCCCCCATGGCCGCCTGGCCCTGCGCCGGCTGGAAGACATGGCCGAGTATGCTTGCGACGCTTGGTCGGCCCACCAGACCGGAGCCGGTCAGCCCCTGGCCGAATGCCTGGCGCTGTGCATGGAGCGTGGACTGACCCAGCGCCTGCCCGCCGGCGCCGCCGCCATGGCCAAGGCCAACTCCCCCGTCGTCGATCGCGTTCGCCGCCTGCTCCAGGGCAAGGCCGAGGGCGCCGAGGCCAATGTCTGGGTCGAACGCGCCCTGCTCGCCGCCGCCATCGGCGCCGCCGCCCTCATCCTGCCGGGCCTGGCCATCGGCCATGGCCAGCGTTCGATCCCCACCGTTCACCGCACCGAAGTGACCGCCTCCGGCGCCGTCCCCGCCGACGCGGCGGTCGCGCTGGCAGACGCGAAGACAGCGCAGGCCGACGCCGCGACGGCCGAAGCTGATGCCAAAAACCAGGCCGAAACGGCGAAGGCCGATGCCGATGCGGTCAGGATCGACAGCGAAACGGCTGAGGCCGATTCCAGGGCGTCGATGGCCGACTCCGACGCGGCCATGTCCGACGCGGATGCAGCGAGGGCGGAAGTTCTTCGCACCTCCGCCGACGCCCGCGCCTCGGCCTCGGCAGCCGCCGCCACCGCCGCGACGGCCCAGGAGGCCGCCGCCCGCGCCAGGTCCTCCGCGGATGCGACGAGCGCGGCGGCCGTTCGCACCGCCGCCAAGGCCCGCGCCTCTGCCACGGCAGCCGCGGACGCCGCCTCCACCGCAAAGATCGCCGCCGCCCGCGCCATGTCGACCGCCGACGCCGCGAGGGCCCGGCCGGTCATTGAGTTAGGCCGTGGCCGGCGCGAGGTGGTGATCGTCAACGTTCCATAGGCTTCCCACTCTAGAACTCTAGTCCTCCCCAACACTCCGCTCATCCCCGCGAAAGCGGGGACCCAGGCTTTTTCGCAATAGCTGGGATGATCCGAGGCCTGGTCGGGAAGCGAAGCGGACGCCCTGGGTTGGCGCGCGTTCGTCTAGGCGCGTAGCGCCTGTTCGTGTGGTTCGTGTTCAAACTTTGCCGTGCTGAGCCCCCTCAACAGGTCTGAAGGTCTTAGCGCGAACGGGCCACCCGGAAAGCGGCCACACTTCGTACTGACTGTGACGGCGGGCTTTGTTCAGCAAAAAGGGCCTGGAACCCCGCCTTCGCGGCGATGTGCCTAGACCGAGATCGATCCGTCGAGCCAGCCGCACTCGAGCTCGCGCAGGTTGGTCGCGATCCGCTCCCAGCAGCTATCGATCGGATAGAAGGCCCAAACCCCTTCGAGACCCTTTCGAAGGCAGAAGGTGATGCCATCGCAACCGGCGTCACCAACAACAAGCGCGCCCAGTTCGCCCTCGATAGTGATGGAGCCCTGGGGGCGGATGAACCATAGGTGCCCAACGGCGTCGTAGCGTCCGGCAGAATAGTCCCGCAGGTATTCGCGATATCCATGTAGCCACGGGTGATAGGGGTCGCCATTCCCATCCGTCATCGCATCGACCTTCCTCGGGATGGCGCGTCCGGCAGCGTAGGCATCATCATGCCTTCACCGGCTGCCGCGCCGCGAAGGTCTTGCGGAACGCCTCCATCCGCCCTTCGGCGATCGCCGCCCGCATCTCCCCCATCAGCGCCTGGAAGAACGCGATGTTGTGCCACGACAACAGCACCTGCCCGAGGATCTCCTCGGCCTTCACCAGGTGATGCAGATAGGCCTTCGAATAATGGCTGCTGGCCGGACAGGCGCTGGCGCCGTCCAACGGCTCATCATCCTCCGCGAACCGCGCATTCTTCAGATTGACCGGCCCGTCCCAGGTCCACGCCTGGCCATGGCGCCCCGAACGCGTCGGCAGCACGCAGTCGAACATGTCCACGCCCCGCGCCACCGCCTCCACCAGGTCGATGGGCTTGCCCACCCCCATCAGGTAGCGCGGCCGGTCCGCCGGCAGCAGGCCCGGCGCGAAGTCCAGCACCTCGCACATCGCCTGGTGGCCTTCGCCCACCGCCAGCCCGCCCAGCGCATAGCCGTCGAACCCTGTCTCGATCAGCCGCTCCGACGACTCCCGCCGCAACGCCTCGAAGGTCGACCCCTGCTGGATGCCGAACAGCACCTGAGCATCCCGCGTCCCGAACGCCGCCTTCGACCGCTGTCCCCACCGCGCCGACAGCTCCATGGCCGCCCGCGCCCGAGGCTCCTCCGCCGGCCAGGACACACATTCGTCCAGCTGCATGACGATGTCGGAGCCCAGCAGGTCGGCCTGGATCTCCATCGACCGCTCGGGCGACAGCACATGGCGCGAGCCGTCGATATGGCTGGCGAAGGTCACCGCCTCTTCCGTCACCTTGTTGATGTTGGACAGGCTCATCACCTGGAAGCCGCCGCTGTCGGTCAGGATCGGCCGGTCCCAGCGCATGAACTTGTGCAGCCCGCCCAGCCGCTTCACCCGCTCGGCCGTGGGCCGCAGCATCAGGTGGTAAGTGTTGCCCAGCAGGATGTCGGCGCCCGTCTGGGCCACCTGATCCACCGTCAGCGCCTTGACCGTGCCGGCCGTGCCCACCGGCATGAAGGCCGGCGTACGGATGTCGCCGCGCGGGGTTTTCAGAACGCCGGTGCGCGCCGCGCCGTCGGTGGCGGAAATCTCGAAGGGAAAGGTCATCAGGCGGCGCGGAATAGCAGCGAGCTGTCGCCGTAGGAATAGAAGCGATAGCCGGTCGCGATGGCGTGCTCGTAAGCGGCCCGCATCGTGTCGGTCCCCGCGAACGCGCTGACCAGCATGAACAGCGTCGACTTCGGCAGGTGGAAGTTGGTCATCAGCACGTCGGCCGCCCGGAACCGGTAGCCCGGCGTGATGAAGATGGCCGTCTCGGCCATGAAGGGCCCGATCACGCCCTCCTCGCTGGTGGCGCTCTCCAGGAGCCGCAGCGACGTGGTCCCCACGCACACGACCCGCCCGCCCGCCGCCCGCACGGCGTTGAGCGCGGCGGCGGTCTCGGCGGACACCTCGCCATACTCCGCATGCATCCTGTGCTCCGACACCTCGTCGGTCTTCACCGGCAGGAAGGTGCCGGCCCCCACATGCAGGGTGACGAAGTGGCTGGAAACCCCGCGCGCCGTCAGGGCCGCCAGCAGCTCCGGCGTGAAATGCAGCCCCGCCGTCGGCGCCGCCACCGAGCCGTCCTCGCGCGCATAGACGGTCTGATAATCGGCCCGGTCGCGCTCATCCTCCGCCCGCTTGGCGGCGATATAGGGCGGCAACGGCATGCTGCCGCGGTCGATGATGGCCAGGTCGAGGTCCGGCCCCGCCAGGTCGAAGGCCAGCAGCACCTCCCCGCCCTCGCGCTTCTCCACCACCGTCGCGTCCAGCGCCGTCCCCGCGCAGGCCCGGTCATGCTGCGTGCCGAACCGGATGCGGTCGCCCGGCGCCAGCTTCTTGCCCGGCCGCATGAAGGCCGTCCACTGATGGGGCGCCTTGCGCTGGTGCAGCGTCGCATCCACCGACACCCGCGACGCCTCGCGGATACGCACGCCGAACAGCCGCGCCGGGATCACCCGGGTATCGTTGAACACCAGCGCGTCGCCGGGCTCGAGGAAGTCCGGGAGTTCGCGCACGATCCGGTCCTGGAACCCCTCGCCGGGCCGCACCACCAGCAGCCGCGCGCTGTCGCGCGGGCTGGCCGGACGCAGGGCGATGTTCTCCTCGGGCAGGGGGAAGTCGAAATCTGAAAGCCGCATGGGCGCGGAACAGCGCCAGACGGCCCGCTTCGTCAAGCGCAACTGTGGACATCGCGGCGCGATGACGCGAATGATCGCCTATCGCCGGGATGCCCCGGAGAGGAGTTCCGCATGCGCCTTCGTCCGCTCGCCGTCTGCCTGACCGCCGTGGCCGTGCTGGGCGCCGCCGCCTGCCAGCGCAAGCAGGAAGCCGCCGCCCCGCCCGCGCCGCCGGCCGCGCCC
>JAQGIP010000153.1 GCA_028291055.1 Caulobacter sp. | reverse complement strand
CGGTGTCGCATTGGTTCGCACCGTGTATTGGGTTTCTCCGATCTTCGCGGTTCCCGACGGCAACGTCAGGTTCTGGGTATTGACCGCATTGACGATGTCGAGCGGCGTCAGTCCCCGGGACAGCAGCTTGTCCGGGTCGATATCGACCATGATCTGCCGATACTTTCCACCTGCCGGCGTCGGCAACGTGACGCCGGGAACCGGCGCCAGTTCCTGGCGAACGCGATAGATGCCGAAGTCGTAAAGCTGCTGCTCGTTCAGGCTATCCGAATTGAGGCTGAGTTGCAGCACGGGAACGCTCGACGCATTGAACTGCACGACGATCGGCGGCTCGATTCCGGGCGGCATCAGCGCACGGATCGAATTGGTCGCGGACACGACTTGTGCGATAGCGAGGTCGAGATTCACGTCGGGCTGGAAGTAGAGCTTCTGGATCGACAGACCGTTGAGGGTCTGCACTTCCATGTTCTTGATGCCGTTGACGTTGGCGCTGATGGAATACTGGCTGTAGGTGCTGACGCGCTGTTCCATTTCCGGCGTGGTGAGGCCGGTGTATTGCCAGATGACCGTTACCACCGGGATGCGGATCTCCGGAAAAATATCGGTTGGCATCGATCGGATGGCGGCGACGCCAAGAAAAATGATCAAGGCCGCCAGCACATAAAAAGTGTGCGGGAACCTCAGCGCAAAGCGAACAATGCCCATGATCCATCCTTGCAGCTCGGCCCGCGAGCAAAACTCTGTGACCTGAGTCGGCTATCGAGACATCTTCATTTTCATTCCGTCGGAGGCGATCGAGCCATCAATCGGGGCCGATCGCGTTGGCAACCGCGTGTCGGGTTGCTCCGACGGTCGTGCCGTGGACGACTTGCCGTCTGCCACGGCGTCTCGCATCACCAAGATCTCCTGTTGCTGCTTCGCAACGATCTCCTGAGCCAGCCGGCGAAGCCGTTCGTTATGACCGTATTTGAGCTCAGCCTTTGCCATGTCGACCGCGCCTTGATGGTGCGGCACCATCATCGCGACGAAATCGCGATCGACATCGCCGGTCGGCTTAATCGTCATATCGGCCATCATCTCCCTCATGGCCGCGGCGTTCTCCGACAGGAACGGTTGCTCCTCCGAACGATCCGGCCGGTCCGCGACATATTGGACCGGCATCGCTCCGTGCGGGTGATCTGTCCCCGTCGGATCCTTTGCAAGGGCGAACGAAGTCGCCGTGACCGACGCCACAGCCGCCAACGAGATCATGCGTTTGCGGATGAAAGCGCGTGAGAACAAAGTCATCTTTACCTCCGGACATAGTCAGTCGCTGCGCGCGTGGACTTTTCCACGGCCCATTCTTGGGTTTCCCCGGGAGCTTTTTGGAAGGGTCGCCCCAACGAAACTCCGGGCAAACGAAACGAACGACCGGAGGCTCGTACAGAACATGGCCGTCAAACGGCACGTTCTCAATTAAAAACAGATTTAGACTTCTCAATTGGCATTGAGAGTAGAGCCGCCGATGCACGAAAGTCGATGATCAGGCTTGATGGCGGATCCGCGTTCGGCATGTCATCCAGAGTGAATTCTGGGACGCGCCGCTTTTGCCCTGGACGGTTTATGAGCGACGCAAAAGTGGCATTTTCAGCAGATAAACGGGTTATCTCCGACGTCGCAATTTTCCCCGTCCGGCGGCGCCGGCAATGCTCCGACGCGCGGCGCTGAGAAGCGGACACGACCGTCAGTATAATGGGGGATGGGGGACGTTTTCGTGTAGGCCCCCGCGACATGCTGCCTGACTGCGTGGTTCTCGCGAGCCATGGCGGGCGTTGCGAGCATGGCGGCAGCGATCAATCCCGCCGACAAGAGCTTGATGGTGGTCATTTAACTTCTCCTTTGGATGCGGTGAGCCAAAGACCTTTGGCTTCTCCATCTGGCAAACGGACCGAGGGTCCGGGTTCGTCCAAGACATGGCCGCCAAGTGCCGCATTCTCAATTAAAAGCCACTTTAAGATTCTGAATTGGTTTTTAACATGCAGGTCGCTAACAGCGCCGCACGCGTGATCGTAACGCACGCAACGCGCGACCTCGCGCGACGTTGAAGCGAAGTGAAGAAGTGTTACTTCGATCGATCAGCAGTCTCTCTATCTCGAACGAGGGCCAACGCCGTTGGCTTTTGGTATCCAATGGAGAAATTGAATGACTACAGTTAAATTCCTGTCAGCTGCGCTTGTCGCCGCTGCGCTCGCAACTCCGGCAATGGCACGCGAGGCCCATGTAACTTCGCGGCACCACGCCACTGTGGCCACGACATCCGACGCACGCAATGTTGACGGGCGTGCCTGCATCCGGGCTCCGGCTGTGGACGCATTTGCAACACAGCCCTGGGATAACGGACCGCCTTGCGAACCCTCATGGGCCAATTAATTCGTTCGCGTCGTGGAGCGGCCAGCCCTTAGCAGCTGTAAGGCGATCGATCCGGATCTGGCGCCAACGTGATTGCACTCAAAGAGATCGGGCTGATCGTGAACTCCCATCAGCCCGACCTCTCATATCGCACTCACTGAGTCACTCCGTTCGAGGTAAAACTCTCACTGGTTGGTTCTCAAATGCAATTTAGTGGCGTTGTTGAAACTGGATATTATGTCCGACGAACAC
>JAQGIP010000143.1 GCA_028291055.1 Caulobacter sp. | reverse complement strand
GTGCGCACCCCGGCGGACCTGGTCCGTGTCGCCCGCGCCCTGTTCAAATGGAAATTGGAGATGACCCGTGAATCCAGGTGACCTGAAGGCGCTGGCCGACCGCATCCGGGCGGAGATGGCCAAGGCGGTCGTCGGCCAGGCCGACACCGTCGAGCTGATGCTCGTCTGCCTGTTCGCGGGAGGCCACATCCTGCTCGAAGGCCCGCCGGGCACGGCCAAGACCTTCATCGCCCAGTGCTTCGCCCGCACGCTCGCCCTCGGCTACGGCCGCATCCAGTTCACCCCCGACCTGATGCCGGGGGACATCATCGGGTCCAATCTGTTCAATTTCGCCAGCAGCACCTTCTCCCTGACCAAGGGGCCGATCTTCTGCGAGCTGCTGCTGGCCGACGAGATCAACCGCACCCCGCCCAAGACCCAGGCCGCCCTTCTGGAAGCCATGCAGGAGCGTAACGTCACCCTGGACGGCAAGCCCCATAAGCTCAGCCCCCGCTTCACCGTGGTCGGCACCCAAAACCCCATCGAGCAGCAGGGCACCTATCCGCTGCCCGAAGCCCAGCTGGACCGCTTCCTGTTCAAGCACACGCTGAGCTATCCGACCGCCGAGCAGGAACGCGCCATCGTGGCCAGCCACGGCGCGCGCGCCACCGCGCCCGACCCGGCCGCCCTGGGCGTCAACGCCGTGGCCGACTCCGCCACCATCACCGAGGCCGTGGCCGCGGTCTCCACCGTGCGGCTCACCGACGACATCGTCGCCTATGTGGTCGCCCTGATCCGCGCCACTCGCGAAGCCGCCGACTTCGAGACCGGCGCCTCGCCCCGCGCGGCCGCCATGCTGGCCACGGCGGCCCGGGCCCGCGCCGCGCTCGACGGCCGCGACTATGTGATCCCCGACGACATCAAGGCCCTGGCAACGCCCGCCCTCAGGCACCGCGTGATCCTGTCGCCCGCCGCCGAGATCGAGGGCCGCAAGGTCGACCAGGCCCTGGCCGCCCTGATCGAACAGGTCGAGGCGCCCCGGTGATGAGCGGGCGTCTCAACGCATGGTGATCTACCCCACCCGTCTGGCGGTGCTGCTGGCGGCCGTGGGCGCGCTGGCGGCGCTGGCCCTGGCCGTGATCGCGCCGCAGGTCTGGGCGATGTCGCTGGCCTGGATCCTGGTGATCGCCGCCCTGATGGGAGTGGACGCCCTGGCCGGCGCGCCGCGCGACCGGCTGGAGATCACGGCGGAGACGCCCGGCAACCTGGCCGCCGGCGGGTCGGGCGAGATGACCATCCGCGCGCAATTCCAGTCGCGCGCGCCGGGCCGCGCCGAGATGGTTCCGGAGGTCAATGAGCGGCTGACCTGCAAGCCTTCGCGCACCCTGCTGACCTTCGAGGACGGCCGCGCGGGCGCCATCTTCGACCTCACGCCGACGCGCCGGGGCGAGGGGCGGCTGGACAAGGTGTGGATGCGCTGGACGGGCCCCTTCAACCTGGTCTGGAAGCAGAAGGCCGAGGTCCTGAACCGGGTGATGCCCATCACCCCCAATGTGGCGGCGGTGAAGGACGAGGCCATCCGCCTGTTCGCCCGCGAAGCCCTGTTCGGCGTGAAGGCCCAGATCGAGCGGGGCGAGGGCGCGGAGTTCAACTCCCTGCGCGACTATCAGCCCGGCATGAATCTGCGCACCATCGACTGGAAGCAGTCGGCGCGGCACGGCCAGCTGCTGTCCAAGGAATTCCGCACCGAGCGCAACCACCACATCGTCCTGGCGCTCGATAGCGGCCGGGGCATGTGCGAGCCGCTGGCCGGGCTGCCGCGCATCGACCGGGCGATCAACGCGGCCCTGCTGCTGGCCTATGTGAGCTTGAAGATCGGCGACCGCGTCGGCCTTTTCGCCTTCGCCGACAAGGCGCTGATGACCGCGCCGGCCATGGCCGGGGTGGGCGCGTTCGGCCACCTGCAGCGGCTCGCCTCGCGGATGGACTACCGCAACGAGGAGACCAATTTCACGCTGAGCTTCACCCGGCTGTCGGCGGCGCTCGAACGCCGCTCCCTGCTGGTGGTGTTCACCGACTTCAGCGATCCAACCAGCGCGGAACTGATGCTGGAAAACCTCGGCCGTCTGATGAAGCGCCACCTGGTGCTGTTCGTGGCCCCGCGCGATGCGGAGCTGGAGGCCATGACCCAGGTCGAGCCCAAGGACGCCGAGGACGTCACCCGCGCGGTCACCGCCCAGTCCCTGCTGCGCGAGCGCGATGTGGTGATCGGGCGCCTGCGCCGGCTGGGCGCCCATATCGTCGATGCGCCCATCGACCGAATGGGCCCGGCCGTGCTCAATGCCTATCTCGACATCAAGCGGCGGGAGCTTCTCTGATGGCCGAGCTGACCCTGAAGAGCAGCCGTTTCCGGGCCGAGCGCGAGGCCGACTGGAAGCGCCTCGACGCCCTGATGGAGAAGGTCGAAAAGCGCGGCGCCAAATCCCTCAGCGACGCCGAGCTGCTGGCCATTCCCGTGCTCTACCGCGCCACCCTGTCGTCCCTGTCGGTGGCGCGCGCCACCTCCCTGGACCGGGGCGTGACCGACTATCTGGAGGCGCTGTCGACCCGCGCCTACTTCTTCGTCTATGGCGCCCGCTCCACCCTGTTCGAGCGGTTGGGCCGGTTCTTCGCGGTGGACTGGCCGCGCGCGGTCCAAAGCATCTGGCGCGAGACCCTGCTGTCGGCGGCCATCCAGATCGTGGCGGCGGTGACCGCCGGCTGGCTGGTGTTGAAGGACCCGGACTGGTTCTACGCCTTCATCTCGCGCGACCTGGCCGGCGGGCGCGACCCCTCGGCCAGCACCGCCTTCCTGCGCGACAGCCTCTACACCAAGGTCGACGGCAACGACCCCTTGAGCTTCTTCGCGGCCTATCTGTTCACCCACAACGCCCAGATCGCCCTGATGGCCTTCGCCCTGGGCTTCGCCTTCTGCGCGCCCACGGTGCTGATCCTGGCGGCCAACGGCTGCATGCTGGGCGCCGTGCTGGTGCTGTTCGCCACCCATGGCCTGGCCTTCCAGCAGGGCGGCTGGCTGCTGATCCACGGGGTGACGGAGCTGTTCGCCATCACCCTGGCCGGCGCCGCGGGCTTCCGCATCGGCTGGACCCTGATCTTCCCCGGCGAGAAGAGCCGCCTGGAGGCGGCGGGCGACGCGGGCCGCACGGCGGCCACGGCGGCGGTGGGCGTGGTGCTGATGCTGCTGGTCGCCGGCATGCTGGAAAGCTTCGCGCGCCAGCTCATCACCGACGACTGGACCCGCTACGGCGTGGCCGCCGTCACCGCCGTCGTTTGGTTCGGCTACTTCTACTGGCCGCGTAGCAGGAGAGCCGCATGAGTCTCTCCGGCGCGTTCGTCCCCGACAAGATGCAGCGTGAACTGATCACGCCGGAGGGGGTCGACCTGCGGCTGCAGCTGGCCGACGGCGGCCAGCGGGCGGGCGCCTTCATCATCGACATCGTCATCCTGCTGGTGTCGCTGCTGCTGATCGGCTGGGCCAAGAGCGCGCTGATGGGCGTGGTCAGCCGTCCGGTGAAGGAGATCGTGGCGGTCATCTGGACCATCTTCGTCTTCCTGGCCATGAACGGCTACTTCATTGCCTTCGAGCTGCGGCCGCGCGCCGCCACGCCCGGCAAGCGCATCCTCGGCATCCGCGTGGCGGCCCGGCACGGCGGGCGGCTGACCGCCGACGCGGTGTTCGCGCGCAACGCCATGCGCCTGTTGGAGGTGTGGGGCCCGCTGATGCTGATCCTGATGGGGTTCGCCCAGGCCCTCGTCAGCCAGGGGCGCGGCGAGCCGGTGGACAGCTGGATGTTCCTGCTGAGCTTCATCTGGATGGGCATCTTCGTCTTCTTCCCGCTGTTCAACCGCGACCGGCTGAGGGCCGGCGACCTGCTGGCCGGCACCTGGGTGGTACGCGCGCCGAAGCAGAAACTGATCGCCGACCTGTCGGTGGATGGAGCGGAGCATGGCGGGCGCTTCCGCTTCAGCCGCGAGCAGCTGGAGGCCTATGGGGTCAAGGAGCTGCATGTGCTGGAGGAGGTGCTGCGCAAATCCGACCGGCGCACCATGCGCGCGGTGGCCGAACGTATTCAGCGCAAGATCGCCTGGACCGACGATCCGGGCATCTTCGACCAGGACTTCCTCAGCGCCTACTACGCGGCGCTGCGCCAACGGCTGGAACAGCGGCTGCTGTTCGGGCACCGCCGCAAGGACAAGTTCGACAAGGCTTGAGTCACCTAGTCCTGCAACCCGACGGGACGATCCGCGTTCGCTCAGACGGACCGATGCGGGCTCGCCCGCCGCCTCGGGGGGTATCGGGCGCGTCCGTTGGCCATTGACCGCGGTGGAGGCCTCAAGCCCCCCGCCCGCTATCGGAGGCGACAGTGAACAAGACCCCCCTGACGGCCGCATTGGCGACCGTATTGGCCGTGAGCATGGGCGGCGTCACGCTGGCCCAGACCACCTACAGCGATCCCCAGGCCGACCAGCGCTACCAGGATCAGCAACAGCAGTATCAGGACAGCCAGCAGGACTACGCCAACCGCCAGGCCGACTATGCCGACAAGCAGGACGACTACCAGCGCCGCCAGGCGGCCTACCAGCAGCAGCGCGCCGACTATGAGCGGGCCCGGGCCGACTATGACGCCCGCTACGGCTACGGCGCCTATGTTCGCCGCTACGGCTCCTTCGAGAACCGCTATCCGGCCGAGGCGGCCACCGACTATCCCAGCGACGTGGCCTACAACGACTACTACGGCCCCTATCGCGGCAGCCCCTGCGAACAGCAGCGCAGCGACCGCACGGTGGGCGGCGGCCTGATCGGCGCCCTGGCCGGCGCGGCCATCGGCTCCAACCTGGCGGGCCACGGCGTGCGCACGGAAGGCGCGGTGCTGGGCGCGGTGGCCGGCGGCGTGATCGGCGCCAATGTCGGGCGCAGCACGGCGCGCTGCGACACCAGCGGCTATTATTACGGCTACGAGCAGACCTACCCCTACCGCGAAAGCGGCTACGATCGGCGCGCCCGCAGCGGCCGCTACGGCTACAGCTACTACTCCAGCCGCCGTTGCCGCCTGGCCATCGCGCCGGCCCAGTATGGCGACGACATGGACTACCGCTATGTGCGGGTCTGCCCCGACGGCCGCGGCCGCTACCGCTTCACCGAGTAGCGTCGGGCTTTACGATCGCGGCGGCGGAGGACCGAAGGCCTTTTCCAGGTCCTCCGCCGTCACGCCTTCCAGTTCGAGCTGTTTCACCCGGGCCGTATGGCCGGCGGCGACGCCGACCGCCGACTTCGGGCGGCCCAGCAGCTTGGCGACCAGGGCGGCGACGGCGGCGTTGGCCTCGCCGTCGGTGGGTGCGGCGCGCACCCTCAGCTTCAGCATGACCTTGCCGGCGGCGTCGGTGATCCAGCCCTCCGCCGCGTCGCGCCCGCCGCGCGGGGTGACCCGGACGGTGAGACGCAATGCCCTAGCCCAGGTTGGCGATCAGCAGCGGCGCCAGTTCATAGGCGAAGATCTGGCGCAGGAAGATCAGCGCCAGCCACAGCACGATGAAGCTGATGTCCACGCCGCCCAGGCTGGGCACGAAGCGGCGGATCGGGCGCAGCAGCGGATCGGTCAGCCGGTCCAGCATCTGCAGCACCATGCGCACATTGGGATTGCTTGGGTTGATGACGTTGAACGCCACCAGCCAGCTGGCGACGGCGGTGACAATCAGCAGGATGGTCAAGATGCTGAAAATGGCGTCGATCACCGTGACGATCGCGTGGCCCATGTTACCTCCAACGGCTCTGGTCTGAGCGCCGCTTCTACGCGTGGCGCCGCCTGCGTGGCAACAACCGCCTCGGCGCGGCCTTGACAGCCATCGGCCCCCCGCCGTATTTGCCCGCTTCCTCCGCTCTGGAGGGGGCCGTAGCTCAGTTGGTAGAGCGCCTCGTTCGCAATGAGGAGGTCAGGGGTTCGACTCCCCTCGGCTCCACCAGGAGCGGCCCGCAACGCCTTATGGCGTAAGGGTTCTCGCTCCGCCTCGCCCACCTTATCCTCAAATCTATCCTAAGCCCTGGTCCGGGCTGATAGTCAGCATCATTGTGGACGGTTCGTCATCAGTCTCTCGCCGCCAGGCGAAGCCGGCGAGGGATGGCGACCGCGCCAACTGAGATTCCGGGGCCGTGTGAACCCGCGTCTATCCACACCTACGACAGAGACCTGGGGATAGGGCAGAACAAAAGGGGCCCGCCATTGCTGGCGAGCGCCCTAGATGTGGTAAACTTGGAAGCTGCACCGTCTCGCCCCCGAGTCGTCTGCAGCACTTCGAGCCGCCTCAACCAAGGACAAACTCATGACTCTTATACCCCAAACCCTGACCGATGAACAAGCGAAAGCCGTAGCCTGGAGCAAGGCCAAGCCCTGTCCCGGCATCGCGTTTTCGGAAAACGAATGGCGATATGACGACGAAGGTAACCTGATCCGATGGTCCGACTACGGGGACCAGAAGTCGGCTCATGGCTGGCAAATCGACCACTCTCCGATCCCCCAGTGTGAAGGTGGTCAGACTGTGGAGGCGAATATCCGAGCCCTCCATCATGGCGCAAATGCCCGAAATGGCGCGAAGCTTGGCCAGGCCAGGAGCCTCTTTGGCGCCCTGTCCGGACTAGGCGCCGCCACCAGCCAGCCCAACAATGTGTTCTCGGGGCGCGGCTTGGCCGGTGTAGTCGCTCAGCCGTCGCGCAATGCTCTGGCGGAAGCGCTGGAGACCTATCCGGGTGCGGCTTACAACGCGCTGCTCAGGAAACCCTAACCGACACAGCCTCGCCCCCCTCAAGGGGCGAGGCTAAGGTTTCTGTGGTCCGACGTTGACCGTGGTGGCGCCTTGGTGCGCGGCCGCGATGCGCAGGGGCTCCAGCGTCCACAGCTGCACGGCCATCCAGCCGAGCAGGCCGAAGAAGAGCGTGGCGAGCCCCCCGAGGATCCAGCCCAGTTTTTCGTTGATGCCCCGGTAGCGCTCGGAACACAGACGCTCATGATCTGCGATAGCCTGATAGGCGCCGGCCACTGTTTGTCTTCCTTCGGACACGTCGGCCCCCTTCCTTACTAAACTGCCGGCGGCGCGGCTGGGTTCACTTTCGCCAGATCGCCCACCATGGGCGGGGCTGGAGTTTCTTCGCGGCCTCGGCGTCGCGGGCCTCGCAGTTCTTGATCACCTTCAGCCCAGCGGCCTTGGTGATGTTGGCCTTGTCGAGCTGGCCGGTCTGGGCGTCACCGAACTTGACCCATGACCCCTGGCTGTCGTCGCTCGGCAGATCAGCGCCGGGCGTGGGGTCCTGAAGTTCCGCCGGCACGAGCCCCGAGCAGGGCGACGCACTGAGGACGGTCACGGTAGGTGTCGCGCAGGCAGAGAGCGCGGCGGCCAGCGTCAGCGACGCCAGGAGCGACAGGGTCTTGCGCGCCAGGCGCGGCGGTGATCGCAGCATCGTTCTTCCTCGTGGTGGCGTCGACGGCGGCGGTGTCGGTTCCGGCGCCCGCGACAATGGATGTGGCCTCTTGGGCGGCTTGCCCGCGCGCGGCTCCGATGACCTGTTGGGCCTTGGCCTCGGCGGCGCGCTGGGCTTGGCGGCCGGGCTCTGTGACAGCCCACCAGGCGAACGCGAACACGGCGGCGCTGACCAGGGCGGCGACAAGCCAGCCGGTCGGGTTCAGCAGATTGGGAATGTCGCTGAGCTTCATCACGCCCACCGGCCCGTTTCGGTGGCGACGGCCAGGCGCTCGGCGCGCTGGCCAACGTCGCGGTTCCACTGGCCCTCGTTGCGGAGGTCATGGGCGGCGGCTGTCCAGTTACCGGCGGCGAAGTGGCTGAGTGTCGTTGGCCAATGCTCCACGGCGTACAGGCCGACGTTGTAGGCGATGTTGACCAGCACATCCTGGCGCACCGGAGGCAACCCCGCGAACCACGGCAGATCATGGGCCAGCCGGGCCTCCAGGGCGCCCACCCGGGCGGAGATTGCCGCGTCGGCCATGGCCCGGGTCCAGATGACGCCCTTGGCGATGCCGGGCCCTGTGCAGCCGTAGCCGATGGTCCAGGGATCGCCGCCGGACTTCGGGTCGGGATAGGCTTCGCAGCTTCCGGTCGGGAGCAGCTTCGCATAGCCCTCGTCGAGCTTCAGGCGCTTCATGCCATCGGGGGTCATTTGGGCACGTCTCCGTCAGGTTTGGGTTCGGTGTGGTTGGTCCCCAGGACCAGGACCATGACCGCGCCGCCGAGCCCGGCGAACAGCGCACCGGCCGCAGCGAGGTCGACCGTCTGCCCGTGGAAGATCGCGACGAACGGCAGCGAGATGCCCGAGGCCAGAACCGGCAGGGAGTAGACCCGCCCAATGGCCCAGGTGGCCCCGTCAGGACCGGTGAACAGGTCGGTGATGATCTTGGGTGGGGTCACGATCCCTTGCCTCCCTGTACTTTCTTGATGCGGAAGCGGGCATCCACGACGCCGACGTTCAGCTTGGCGTAGGCGCCGATAGTCCCGGTGACGGCGCCTGCCGCCTTCAGGGGGATGCACCGCACGTCGCCCGCGAAGGCGGTGTTCATCATCCCGTAGGCTGCGAACGAATGGCTGCTGTTGAAGGTGAAGCCGTTGGAAATCTGCACCATCCAGCCGGTCACGCCCGTGGCGTCACCGGACCCGCCGGACCCGGTGAGGGTGACGTTCATCTTGCCTTCGGCCCACTCACCCGCCACCAGCCCCACGCTCGTATCGTTGCGGAAGAAGCGGACGTTCTGGCCGTTGGTGGTGGCGCTGCCGGTCAGGACCATGTCGCAGTAGCGCTCGCCGTCCGTATCGACCCCGACCGAGGCCACGCAGGTGCAGCCGGTGTCGTTGTCCACGGTCCAAGAGGTAGGGACCTGGCCGGTGACGCCGGTCGCCAGCCCGCCGCTGGTCCCGGTGAGGGTGGCGTTGGTGATGGTGTTGGCCGGGAGCAGCGCTGCCACGTCAGTGGCGGTGAAATGCAGCGCGGCGAAGATGTTGCCCACGAAGATGCCCGCGCCCTTGTAGGTGGGGTGCAGGCTGTCGGCGGCGTTCACGAGGGTGGGGTCGGCCGCCGGGTCGAAGTTGGCGTCGTGGTTGATGACGCCGATCAGGGAATAGGTGGGATTGCCAACCAGCGTGGCCAGCCAGGCGTTGAAGTTGACCCGCTTCAGTTCGTTGCCCGCGTCCTGGCCGATGGCATCGTTGCGCCGCAGGATGCAGGACCAGATCACCGACACATTGGCGGTCTTGCACAGCGCCAGATAGTTCAGCGCATCGGACTGCATCGTCGCGTAGAGCGTCGGCGCCATGTCGTTCGTGCCGACGTGCACCACCATATGGGTGACGCTCGGGTTGGCCGCGAACATCGCCGTCAGGTTGGCGGCCTGGTCGGCGATCTTCATGCCGCTGACGCCCACGGTGCCGGGCCTCAGGCTGTCGGCGGGCGGGGTGTAGGCATTGGGGGCGAAGTTCATCAGCCCGCCGGACTTCGTGGCCAGGTGGGCGGCGATGGAGCGGCCGTCGGTTTGCGCGCTGATGCTGTCGCCGTCGATCAGCCACAGA
This sequence comes from Caulobacter sp., assembly GCA_028291055.1. GTDB lineage: Bacteria > Pseudomonadota > Alphaproteobacteria > Caulobacterales > Caulobacteraceae > Caulobacter. The sequence goes on along the minus strand of JAQGIP010000143.1, from coordinate 57,280 downwards.
GAGGCCGAGGGGACCGTGATCCCGACCGCCGCCGCTCCCGATCTCGGCATATCGAGGGAGAGCCCAAGCCCGATCATAGGTGTCGCCCTTGCAGCTTGGCCATCTCGTTGGCGATGCGGAAGCGGAAGTCGGCGGCCTCGGTACGGTTGGTGATCACCATCCCGTAGAAGCGGCCATAGTAGGGGTTGGTCCGGTTGCCGCTGGCTCCGAACACGGGCTGGCCGCTCACCGGATAGGTCATCGTCGCGGCGGACCCGAAGGTGTCGTCGGTCGAGATCAGGGCCTCATCGGTGCGCAGCTTGCCGATCTCTGACTGGAAGCCGAGCACCTTGTCCACGTTGAGCGACGCGCCGGTTCCGCCGCTGGAGACGTTGGCCGTCGCGGCGTTCTGGTTGCGCGCCTCGAATGACGCCCCGCCCGTAACGCCCAGGCGCCAGACTTCGTTGTTCGACGGGGCGCTAAGCGAGCGCGGCACGGACACGATTTCTCGCTGGGTGGTGTCCACCAGCCCACGCCGGATACCCGCCGTGATGCTGGCCTTGGCGAACTGGAGCGAGCCGGCCGCGCCAAGGTCGCCAATATCGCCGTCCATATCCAGCCAGGTCAGGCCCCCGGCGGATCGCAGGTAGGGGCTGTGGGCGGGGTCCGACCAGATGACGTGGTGCCCGTGGCTGGACTGGTCATCCATGCGGGCCACGATCTGATCAACGGCGGCGGGGACCGTGCCCGCCGCATCCTGCCATAGGTGGGCGTAGGTGGCCTCCAGCCATACGAAGTCCGTCACTCCGTCCGTCACCATGCCGGGCGGCCTCAACGGGTCGTCCGCTTGGTTTGTGATGGTCGCGGTCACGGCCTGGGGGACGGAGGCGTTGCCGTTCTGATCGTAGACCGTCACCTCGACCGAGAGCGTGTTGCCCCCATGAACCGGCAACTCGTAGTCCTGCGGTGAGAGGCGCAGCTGGGGTCCATAGGTGGTGAAGTAGGCCGCGTCCGCGCCGCCGGTGACGCGCAACTGCGCCCCCTCGTTGGCCGTGATCATCCACGAGCCGAGGTTGTTCTCCTGCACCGACAGGCTGGCGGATGAGGTGATGGTAGGGGCCGCCGTGTCGGCCTCGTTCAGCGTCAGGAAGACGCCTGCCGGGTTGCCGACGTTGGGGTCCAGGCTGTCGGCCACTTCCACGGTCGAGAGAGGCGCGCCGCCGGGCTTGGTGATCATCGTGCGGGCGGTGACCGCGATCATGCCGCCTTGCTCGGAGCGGAACACCGCATCGCTGTTGGTCTGCGAGAAGGACCCGCCGTAAACCCGCGCCATGGCGTAGATGTGGGCCGAGACGTTGGCCTTGCTGTAGGGATTGGCCCCGGCATTGTCGGTCGGGTTGACGCCCACGCAGTTGTTCAGCGTGGCCAGGCCCCAGATCCGATAGTTCCGGTGATTTTCCTCCGAGTGGCAGTCGTTCAGGACCGTGCCGTCCGACTTCAGGTCAAAGCCGCCATCGGTGTTGTTGTAGGCCTCGCAGCGGTTGAAGGTCAGGCTGTAGTTGCCCAGCTCGGAGGAGAAGCCGTCGCCGTTCTGATAGGTCCGCGTGGTGTCGATGTGGTTGCGCATCACGCAGTCGTTGACGGTGATGCCATGGGCCGTGCCGTAGAGCGCCACCCCGACCGCGAAGTTATCCCCGTCCTGCCTGTCGCTGTCGCCGGTGCACCCGGAAATCAGCACGCCGGAGCTGTTGTATTGGATGCGGGCGAAGCGCTTGGAATAGCCGGTCGCGGTGCAGTTGGAGATGATCAGGCCGGTGATGGTGGCCGAGGTGGAGACCCCGGAAATCAGGTTCTCGAAGAAGGTCTGAACGTTGGTGGCCGTGCACCCGCTCACCGTCAGGTCGACAATATCGGCCCCGATGCGGATGCAGCTGCCCTGGTTGGTGAACTTGATCGAGGTGAAGACCAGGTGATCCGCCCCGGTCATCAGCATGAAGGCATTGACGCCGGCCGCTGCGCCCGCGCTCCACGGGCTCGCGCGGTTGCCGACGATATCCGCATGGGCCGGGGTCAGGTCGGCGTTGACGCCGCAGATGGTCACCGGCGAGCCCGCCACGCCGCCATGGGTGATCACGCGGCTGGTGTTGTTGGCGTAGGTTCCCAGGTGAGCGGCAAGACACACCCGCCCGCCCCTGCCGACCGCACTGACCATGCTGTCGATGGCCGAGAGCGGCGCGGCGTTGGCCCAGTTCGTGCCGTCCTGCGCGCCCGCCCCAGTTGGAGCGATGAAGCGGCTTTGCGTGGTCGGGCTGGGCGCCAGCAGGGGGATGTTGGGGCTGCGCATCAGGCCCCTACATCGCCGGTGAGAACCCAATCCGCACTGGCCGCGTCAGGGTTGGAGCGGACCCACATAGAGCCGGCCGCCTCCTGCCCCGCCGACTTGTTGTAGCCGAGGCGGTTGCGGGGCTTGGTGGTCCCATCGGGGAACAGGAACTGGACCAGACCGCTACCGGCCTGCTCCCAGGAGAAGTAGGCGCCCTTGGGGGCATCGAGCGGCAGGGTGAAGACGCAGGCCACCGTGAAGCTCAGGAGGCGGCTGCAATGGGCGTCATGGTCGTAGGAGCCGGTTGAGGCGGCGATCTGCACGACCGACAGTCCGGCCGCCAGGGTCGGCACGGCGTCGACCTGCTCTTGCAGCGCGAACAGGTCGGACGCTACGTCGCCGATCTCCTGTCTGCGCATCGCCGAAAGCAGCGTCAGCTTGTCCAGCGCGCTTTCGTGCGCGTTGGCGGGGAAGGGGTCGCCGGGCGTGTAGGCGGTGTTCTGGGTCTCCTCGACAGCAAGCCAAACCTCGATCTGGCCATCGGCGTAGGATGCAACGGTGCTGACCGCCCCCCCCGCGTTGTCGCCGGCTCCGCTCACCGAGTAGTCGGCGCCCAGGTCCAAACCGGTGCGCACGCCACCGGCGCTGATCCGCGTCACCAGCAGATCAGCAGTCGTCAGGAACCTATAGGGGAAGCCATAGGGGCCCGTGGTCCCGGCGCAGGTGTACGTTTTCGGGGTCGGCTGCGCGGATATGGTCATGTTTGGCCACGGTGAGAAGGTGGCCGACCATGCCGCCTACACGGGCGGTGCTGGAATATCCCGCCTAGAAGGGCACGCCGGGGTGAAGGTCCATATTGAGCCGGTCCTTCAGCGCGCGAATTTCGCGGCGGGCCTGTTCGTCGCCCGCTGGCGGAGCCATCACAGGAATCGGCGGCTGGCGCAGTGCGGCGTTCGCCTTCTCAAGGGCCGACACCCGGTGCTCAAGCGCGTCCAACCTCGTGGACTGAAGCTGATCGGTCGCTGAAATTCGGCCCGCATCAGGACCGGGTACGCTCTTGGCGATTACCCACTCGCTCAGGCCCACTACGGCGATCACGCCCAGCGAAATCAGCGTCCGCCTGCCCAATTGCCCAGCTTCCATCTTGCCCTCCAGATCACTGCCGCCAACGGGCCGATGCCCGCCGGGCTTGTCAAGATCAGTGGACCCTGGAGTTTGGAGAGGCCGAGCCCGTGACCAGACCGCGTGCAGCATCCACCGGGCCGGTCGGCTGGACCTTTCCCTCATGGATGTCCGCCAGGTAGCCCAGCGGCTTGGCCATGAAGCCGGTGGGTATGCCGGTGAGCAGGGAGACCAAGGTCAGGCCGTCGCGCACCAGGTGCTTCTCTCCCTTGCCGGTCATGGCCAGGTGGTAGGCATCGTAGGGTGTGCCCACGGCGGCCTCGACCGCCGACGCCGCCGGGGAGGCGTTCAGCCGGTCATCATAGGTCTTGTCGTTGAACCGGTTGGCGGCCGAGACGATGGCCGTCCCGGCAATGGGGACCATGCCGGCCCCATAGCGGAATTGCGATCCAAGGAAGAGATCCAGCAGGTTCTTCGTCAAAGCGCCCTCTGTGTCGTCCCACCAATCCCCGGCCATAGTCTTTGCGATCAGGCCCGAGACCACCGCCGGAACCGCAAACCCTGCGGCGTAGAGGTAGAAGGCGCGGCCGGCGCCATGCCTCCAGCCCATGTCGCGGGCGACGATGCCGAACTCGGTTCCCAGCAGGTTCGATTGGCCGTTGAAGTAGCTGTAGAACTGGGTGAAGGCGCGGATTAGCGGTGAGCCGGTCTCCACCCGCGAGACATCCTGCGCCGCCAGCGAGCCTTGGGTTTCGCGCACCGCGCTGTCCCCCGAGCGCACCGCCTCAACGTCGCTGTGTCCGGCCTCCAGGGCTTGCTCGTGCGCGCCCTTCCAGACGATCAGGTCGACAAGGTTCTGGGTGGCGCCCTGGAGCAGGTAGGCGTGGCGCAGGGCGAAATCCTGCGCTTGCTGATATTTGGTCGGATCGAGCAGCAGGGCGTCGATGCGGCAGCGCATCTCGAAGACCTGGCCGGTGGTGCGCGTCGCCATGAAGGGCGACGCGTCGGTGACCGCCTTGGCCATGCCGGACGGGTCGCGGAGGTACTGCCAGAGCGCATCGTTCAGATGGCGCGGCTTCACCTTCACCGCGCCCGGGCCCAGGCCGGTGAATTGCTGAAGGGCGTTGGAGACGTTGGCCGCCATGATGTTGGCGCCGGTCCTGACCCGCAGGGTGCGGAAGAAGTTGTCCGCCGCCTTGCCGGCCTTGCCCACCGAGGGCATCTCCACGATCTGGCGAGCCGAGCGGTTCAGCCAGGGCAGCAGCATATCGGTCTGGGCCACCGGATCGAACGCCGCCAGCTTTCCCGACAGGGCCTTGTCCTTCAGGATGCGCAGCACGTCGCGCACCGGCGCGGCCATGTGGGTGAACTTCAAAACCTTGTCGATGTGCTGCGGCAGCAGGCCCAGGTCCAGGGTGAGCGGCTGGGTGTAGTTCTCCACCCGCGACTTCGTGAAGCCCCGGCTGGGCGAGGGGAACATGGAGGCGTCGTTCGAACTCTGGACGGCGTCTTGTTCGGCCCGCAGCGCCGCGTCCTGGACCATGAAGTCGTGGGTGATCGCCGGGACATAGCCGCCCTCGTAGCGCCCGAAGGGGGTGTCGAAGGGCCGGGCGGTGATCTCCGCGAAGTAGCGGCCATAGATCGATCGGTGCGCGGCCTGCGCCGCCGGCTTCATTTCCTCCAGCAGGCTCCAGACCCCCTGGACGAAATCCCAGTCGGCCTTGGTGATGACGCCCTCGTCGTGCATCCGGTTGATGAAGCCGTCCCACCGGGTCGTATCCATGCGCCCGTCGGGCGTCTCGCTCGCCCAGCCGCGACCCAGGAGCAGCTTTCGCAGGTTCGACTCATTGCCGGTGTGGAGCAGGGCGTGCAGCAGCTCGCCCTTACCCACGCCGCTGTTGGCGTAGCCGAAGGTGTAGCCCTCCGGCCCCAGCTCCGGCGCGGCGATCTTGCCTTTCTTCAGGCTGTCCTTCTGCGTCTCGACCAGGCCCAGGAACTTGCGGACGTAGTTCGTTTGGTCGGCCCGGTAGCGGTCGGCCGCCTCGCTCACCGGGTTCCAGATGTAGGTTCGGAAATCGCCCTTGCCGCCGCCGTCGATGAAGCTGACCCAGCTTTCAACCCGGCGCATGGCGGCCCGAACGCCCGACAGGCCGCGCAAGGCCTCGTCGCCGCGCGTGGGGGCGGAGGTGATGCCCTTTGGCTTCGGGATGCCCAAGGTGTCCAGGCGGCTCCCCAGCGCAGTGGTGGCCACATCCAGCGCGACGCGCTTCCCGTCGATCTCCACCAGCTTGGACTGGCGAGCCATCCGCCAAATCTGCGCCACCGTGTCATGCAGCGCGCCGAACTCATCGAACCGCAGCTTGTCGGCCGGGCGGCCGTCGGCCATCGCCCGTTCCACCGCCGGCGCCAGGTCGGTGTAGAGGTCGGGATCGTAGGCCTTCACCTTCTCCAGGTAGCCCATCGGGTCTTGGCGGGCGCGGCCGATGCCATGGGCGGCCAGGACCGCGCGGGCGGCGTTGACCATGTCCCAATCGCGGGCCCTTGCCCCGGTGTCTTCCTTGGCCGAGACGATCCGGTCGAAGAGGTAGTGGGCGCTCGCCACCGCGTTCAGCGCGTCGCGAGACGCGCGGTAGAGGTGGACGTTGAGGAGTTGCTGGCGCTTGCGCTCCAGGGCCTTCACGTCCTGACCGTCCTGTAGATGCCGCTGGGCCTCGTTGCCCGCCTGGCGCTCGGCTCGCAGGTAGGTATCGGGCCGGATTTTGCTGACGGGCAATTCGGCCATGACGCCGGTCGCCCATTGCTCCAGCATCTCCTTGCCCCACTGGGCCTCGCCGTCGCCGGCCTTTTTGCCCAGGGCCCGGACTTCCATCGACACCAGGCGCATCCGCGCATCGTTGTGCAGGGCGTCCATGGCCTCGGCCTCGATACTCCCGTCGTGGAGCATGTCGCCGTGGCGCGACAGCATCTCCGCCTTCACGGCGTCGTCGATCATGGCCTCCCGAACGCCGCGCCTATCGCCCTGCGCACGCATTTCCTTTCGGCCAGCCTCGAGCGAAATCAGGGCCTGGATCATTTCCTCGCCCGATTTGAACCCCATGGCCTCGGCCATCGTGTCGGGGTGGACGCCGCCTTCAGCGGCATAGACCCGCTGGAAGCCCTTGGGCAGGCGGTCCAGGACGGACCTGTCGCCGAACATGGCGGAGATGGCATCGCGGTCCAGCTTGTGGGCGCCGGGCTGCATATCGTCGGCGACGCCGGGCAGCTTGCCCCTGGTCAGGAACTCATACGCCTTCACATCGGGCCGGGCGTTGATCTGGGGCTCGATCTCCTCGCGCATGGTCGCTTCGTTGGCCGACCATTCCTTGGTGCGGGTGCGTCGCACGTCATCCATGAGCCGCGAGAACAGCTTTTCGCGGGCCTTGCTGTTCGACTGATCGAGAGCTGAGGTGTAGGCGGCGAACTCGTGTGCCGTCATCCCGGCGGCTTCAGCGCTTTCGAAAACCGGGTTGAAGCCCTGGCCCCTGGTGGCCAGGGTGATCTCGTCGTCTGTGGCCGAGAGGCGCGCGAACACGTCACGGATCTCCGGGGACATGCGGACATTCAGCGACGACAGGTTCTTGTAGATGCTGGTCAGCCAGGCCGAGAACCGTTGGAATACGGCCCGCAGGCCTTCCGACGGTGCCTTGCCCTCCATGAAGTAGGCTTCAGCGGCCCGGGCGAATTGTTCGTGGTGCTCGGTGGTGATCTCACCGCCGGGCTGGATCCCCATCCACTTCTCCACCGTCGCCATGTCGGCGCGCAGTTGTTCGGACGCCTGAGGGTGGGCAGCGTCGGAGCGAAGCTCCTCTAGCCACAGGTGGCCGGCGCCCTCATGCAGGAAGGTGGATAGGTCGCGGGAGCGAAACAGCTTGATGATCGCGGGGCCGGTGGCGCTGAAGGAGATGCTGCCCCGAGCGGCTTGCTCGAACGCGCGGCCGGGCTGGCTGAGGTGGGCGTCCAGCGCAGCCTTGATCTCCTCGTTGGACTGCGTGGCGGGGTCCAGCCCCAGCCGGGCCATGATCTCCTCGAGCTGGTCCACGCCAGCCTTGAAGTCGGCCGCCTTATGGTCCGCCTCGCCAGCCAGTTGGCGGTCGCCAGCCAGTTCCTTCCGCACGGCCTCAAGCAGTTCCGCGGAAGTGGCCCCCTGGAACCCTTCGACCCCTTGGCGGCTGTCCTTCGATCCGAGATAGCCCGCCTCTTCCGCCGCCACCGCCGCATCGGCCAGGCTCATGCCCTCGGGCCGGACCAGCTTCGAGCGGAACCGCTTGCCCCGGTGCCATTGGTCGGCGTCCAGCGCCGACAACTCACCGCCCTGGTCGTTGACGCCGCCCTTGCGGGACAGGAACTCCAGAAGCGACGGCCCGGTCTTGGCGGCCTTGTCCGGGCCCCTGCGCACCGCGTCGATCAGGGTATCGGCGCGGCCGTAGCGGAGGTGGTCGGCGATCTCCTTGGGAAACTCTTGCCGGATGTCCACACCCCGGCCCTCACCAGCCTGTTGATAGGCCTGCCAGGCGTCCTGGTAGCGGTCGGGGGACCGGGCGGCGCGCGTCTCATAGTGGGAGCCGGCCAGCTTCGCGTAGGCGCGCGCCACGTCCAAGGTGTAGCCCGCCTCGCGCAGCTGGCTGAAGACGTGCTGCTCGACCCTACCCGCTGGCGAGCCCTGACGGTTGACGATCTTCTCCAGCAGCTCGCCGTGGGCGTCGGCGAAATCGCGGACGTGGTCGTCGATGTGGGAGGCCTCGTCCAGGCTCAGCCCGTCCGCTTCGAGGCGGACGTGTTTCGCGATGGCGTCGTGCATCGCCGTGGGCGCGATCTTGGAGAGATAGTCGCCCGCCGGTATCACCAAGTCCGCGCCGGGGGTGGCCGACCGGAGCTGTTCCTCCAGGCCGGTGGCCTTGGCGAACGCCTCCTGTTCGGCTGGCGACATCTGCGACTGCATATAGTCCCGCACCTTCTCGGCCGGGACGAACACGTTGTGATCTTCGCCGATGGCGGAGAGGAAGACTCCCAGCCGCTCCGGCGCCCGCTCGCTCAGCGGGGTGTCGCGCAGATTGCCGACCAGCTGGTCAAAGGATGCCATCCGCTCACGGGTCTTGGCCGCTTCGCCGTGCAGCCCGGCGACATGGAAGACGCCGCCGAGCAGCGCCATGCTCATGGCGCCCTCGCCCGAGCCCTCCCAGACGTTGCGGCGGGGATCGACGGTGGCGCGGTCGATGAGGTTGGACCCCACGCTGAGACCCAGGCCGGTAGCGCCCCCCACCGCCGCGTGGCCGCCGATGCCGACGGTGGTCCGCAGGAACGGGTTGGTGATCTGCCCCACCGCCGGGTCGATGAACTTCCCGAACGACAGCTTGCCCAGCGCGTAGTTGAGCGCCGCGTTGCCCAGGATCGAGTTTGATCCGCCGAGCGTCCCGGCCTCATCTCCGGCGCGGCGGTCGGCCGCGCCGCCGCCTTGCGCCGCCATCACGAAGGGGGCGGCGGGGCCGGTCACGGCGACCGAGCCCACGCTGCCGACCAGGCCGCCGACGGCGTCGCGGTTGCCCGGCTCCGGCTGCATCCGGGTGGTCAGCCCTTCGAGGTAGCGGGTCAGATGGCCGGGCTGGAGGTGAACGTCGGAACTTGGACCAAGCTTCGTCAGGTCGCCGGTGGGCGCCGTGTAGTTGCCCGCTTCGACGTCGCCGGTCTGCGCGAGGGCCGTGGCCAGCTCGGGATTACCCGCGAGCGCATGTCGCCAGCCCACGTCCAGGAACCGCGACACATCGGCCAAGGTCTGAGCTTCGCCGGAAAACTGGGTTCGGGTGTAGCTCCCCCGCTTGTGCCCGCCCATCCAGTCCATGAATTTGGTGAGCGGGTTGTCCTTGCTCCACCACATGCCCTTGCCGTCCAGCGGGTCGGAAAAGTGCCGATCCAGCAAGCGCTCGAACCAGCCCTCCGGCGCGATGTAGGGCGTCGGCGCGAAGGCCGCCTTGGCAGCCTGTTCTGTTCCGGCGAGGTGCGCGGCCTGGTCATGGCCAACGGCCGCATTGTCCGGGTCGTTGAGCCACCAGGCAGTCTTGGGCGCACCATCGAGCGCGGCGGCCGCGTCCTGCGTGGAAGCCCGCGCGGCGACGGTGCCGTAGTTGCGAAGCACCGTCTCGACCGGGATGCCAAGCGCCTTGGCGTAGCGCTGCGCGAGCGCCACCTTTTCCGGGCTATCCCCTTGCGACGCCACGCCGACCTGAAGCGCGGCGCGCTGGCGCTGCGCGTCGTCGTTGGTCTCCATCTCCTCGAAGACGTTCACTGATAGGCCCCCCTGTTGTGGAGGAAGCGCCACGCCTCCACGATCTGCGCCTCGGTCGGCTCGCCCTTGCCCGGGTAGCGCTGGTGGTACTGCGCCACGATGTCGGCGCGCGCGTTGGGCGGGATCTTGAACTGCGTGCCGACGCCGGGTGGAGCCTCAAACACCAACCTGTCCTTGCCCCACCAGCCCTCGTCGGTGTGGACCTGAAGCATGAGGCCATCGACGATCTGGTGGATGGCGTTGGTGTCGATGGGCTTGTCGGGGTTCTGAGCCTTCCATTCCTCCAGGCCCTGGATGGCCTTGGACTGGAAGAGGGCGATACGGCGCTGGCCATCCGGCTTCTTCGGGTCGACCCCGGCAGAAACCAGCATGGGGGTGGCAACACTCATGACCTGGTCGATGGAGTAGGATTGCAGGATCGGCTTGGCCACGCCGCGCTGCTGCTGAACCTGCGCCTTCATGGCGAGCATCTGTTGATAGGTGCCCTGGGTGAGCTTCGGGTTCTTGCCCACGAACGACGTGAAGTCGGTGCCGGCGAACCCCTCGGGGTTCTTGCCGTACATGTCGTAGAGGGCGGCGATGGTCGTGGGGTCATCCACCTTGGCGTAGCCCTGCCCACCTATACCGCCATTGGCGTAGTGCTCGGTGACGGCCGTTTTCGTGGTCTCCGGTAGTTGGGCCCAGACGCCGGCAGGGATTTGCGAGGCCGCCGTGATGTTCGGGTCGCGCAAGAACGGCTGAACCGCGTCGATGGCGCGGCTTTCCTTTTGCTGACGATCCGCCACGCGCCGCGAATAGTAGGCGTCGGCTTCCGCGCGGTAGGCCACTTCACGGTTGGGATCACCGCCGGCCGCCGCCGTCGCCTGGCGCATCAGCTCTTCGCGGTCGGGCAACCCGTCCTTGCCGTCCACGGCCTTGGTCAGGCTGCTGGCGGGACCAGCGCCGGTGTCCCATTGGGTGTGGATGTGAGGCCCGTGGCCCGCCTTGCCCGCCTCCACGATGACCTTGGCGCCGGGCATGGCCTTGCGGATGTCGGCGGCCGCCTGGTTGATGTCGGTGCCAGCGGGCGGAACCACGTCCCAGGCCGCCGCGCCGCCGGGGCGATAGTCGCTATGGTGCGATCCCTCGACCGGCGGCTGGCCTTGCTCGCGAAGCCGCTTCTCATCGTCCTTCGAGCGAGGGCCGCTGGTGAAGGTGGCGCCCGGCACGGCCTTGCCGATCACGCCCTTGGCGCTGTCTTCCGTCCAGGGCGAGGTCGTGGCCGAGGAACCCCCCACGCTCACCGATGCGGGGGCGATCTGCCCATCCCAGACCTTGGTGAGTTGGCCGCTTTCCAGGTGGATGGAGGCGCTGTCGGCCTCTTTGTAGAGGCCGTCCCACGTCACCGCGTTCATCTCGCTGCGGTGGTCGTTGAGGATCTGAAGCGCCTTCTTCGGATCGGGATAGATGTTGGCCTTGACCGCGCTCGCCAGCAGGTCTTGGTCGCCCGCCTTCAGGCGGTCGGCGAGCACATCATCGCCGAGGCCGTCATCTTGGGTTTCCTGGATGGTGCTGGAGCGCCACTTCTGGCGGGCCATCTCGGTCTGCGTAGCGTCATGGCCGTAGTAGAGGGCATAGTCTGACGACGCCTGAGCGCGGGTTTCCGACCAGGTGGTGCGCTTGGCCACGTCGGATTGCTTGACGACGTGAACGCCCATCCCCTGTTGCCAGGAGACCTCGCGCACGCCCTGCTGCTCATCGTAGAGCCGCCGCGCGCCGGGGGTGAGGCCTTCCCCATAGCGGTCCTTGCTGGCAGCCAGGCGCGCCATGTAAGCGGGCTGCTGTTCGACCGCGTTCTTGCCGTTCAGGCTGTAGAAGCCGGGGTTGGTTCCGTCCCCCGTGAAGAGGATGGTGTTGGCTTCCTTGGCCCGCTTGTTGTCGGCGTCCTGCGCGGACATATGGTCCCAGTCGGACTGGACCTTGCCGAACACCTTTTCGGCCTCGGAGCCGAAGTCGGAGATGGCCGAGCCCAGCGCATTGCTGGCGGCCGGCGGAGCGGCTGTCACGCCTGACGGCGTGTTCAGCTGCTCTTCGTAGGGGACGATCTGGACCATCAGCCACCGCCCATGGTCATGGCCTTGCCCACGCCCGTGATCAGCTTGGACCCGGCGGCGATCCAGCCGCCCGTCACCGCATTCTTCGCGCCGGCGCGCGCCGCCGACGCTTCATTCTGAAACTCGATAGCCTTCACTCCGCCGCCGTAGATTGCCTTGTTCACGTCGGCCTGGACGTTCACGGCGCTCTGGCCAATCGTGTCCAGGACCGAGCCCGAGAAGCCGAGGCCGTTTTCCGCCACCGAGGCCGACTGGGCGCCCAGAGAGGCCCGGCCCTGGCGCAGGATGGAGTCGGCGACGATGGCCGCGTTTTGGTTGCTGGCCACGGCGTTGGCTGTGGCGACCGAGGCTTGGCGCTTGAGATTGGCGGCCGCGTTGTAGCCGTCGATGACGGCGCCCAGGGCATCGAAGCCCGCGCTCATGCCTTCCATCTTGGTGCCGAGCGTGCTGCCGGACGGCTTGCCGTTGACGGTGGCGGCCTCCTGGCTGTTGCCGTAGCCGCCTTCGCCGCCGCCGGGGGCGCTCATCGGATCCTCGCGAAGAGCAGCAGATCGCCGGTGGGGAGATAGGCCCGCATGACACCCTCGAATTGGAACCCGAGCATTTGCGCCCAGTCGATGCCTTGCTGGAATGTGGGGCTGACGTGCGCCTCGATGCGACGGTAGGGCAGGATCTCGAAGCCGCGCGCCACGGCGCGGTGCAGGGTCACGAAGCGGCGAGGCCCGACGTCTTCCGCCAGCAGGGCCCAGGCCAGCCCGCGCCCCTCTCCACGGTCCAGGATGCCGGCGCAGCCAAGCACCTGGTCACCGTCGAAGCCGGTCCAGGCGACGCCGTGCGAGCCCAGCACCTCCGCATGACCGTCGGTCACCTTGCCCTGCCATGCCTGTTGCTCCGGCTGGAGCACCAAGCGTTGAAGGTGGGCGGGCTGGAAGGCCTCAATTATCATAGGTCGTCACCTCGGGAGCCATCGCCACCAGGGTGAAGGGGAACTCCTGATCGCAGAGCAGCGCGATGGTCGCCGCGCCGTCATAGTCGCCGGGGAACTCCACGACCTTGTCGCCGGTGAACAGCGGCAAGGCCGCGTCCATGGCGTCGCCGGGCGTGCGGTATTCAACCGCCTCCATGGTGGTGAAGTCGGGCCCGAAGCGCCCGCCCTGGCTGTTGTAGAGGCGGGCCATGAGGCGGTTCACCCGCTTGGGCTTACCCTGCGACGATCCAACCCCGCCACCGGCCTCCAGCGGCATCAGGCGGGCACGGGCGGCAGCGGGAAGCCCAACCACCGCCTTCGTGCAGGATCGCTCCAGGACGACTTCTCCGCCCGTCACAACCCGGTCGGGGTGCGACGCGCCATCGGCCTTGATGCTGACCGTGCAGCCTTCGAGGTGGTCCAGGTCCGGCAGGGTGGAGAGGGCGCCGCCACTGTAGAGGATGGAGGCGTCGGCGTAGGCGATCAGCGCCGGGTCATCGCCGTCCTGATATTCGGAACTCAGGTATTCGACGTAGCGCTTGGTGGCCCCGTCGATGGTGCGCTTGACGATCATCCAAAGGTCGTCGCGGCGGCCGTCCGGGCTGGGGATGGAAACCACGCTCTCGACCGCGCCGGAGCCGCCCAGCGGGTGGCGGTGCCATCCGCTAACCCCCTGCGCCTTCATGTAGGTGAAGGCGCGCAAGGAGCCGTCAGCCAGCGCGCAACAGATCATCGAATGCGGCTGCTTGACGAAGGTGGCGTCGATGATCCCCGAAAGGGTCATGTGTTCGGCGAAGACGGTCAGGTCCAGCTCGCCGTATTTGTTGGCGCTGGCGTCATAGGCGATCTCATTCAAGATCCGGCCCGCCTTCTCCACCACCACCACCGCGCCGGGCACGACAACCGGCTGGACGCCGGCCGAGCCGGTGAGCGCCTGGTCTTCCGAACGGGCGTTTGGCCCCACCGGCCCGAAGGGCTGCGTGGTGGTGCTTTCGCCGATGGCGAACACCGTCCCTCCGGTGCCGACCAGCAGGCGGTCGACCGGCGCCAGCCATTGGATGGTGTCGCCCCGGGCCGAGGCGATCAGCAGGTTCATGGCGCTGTCCGGCTCGATCTGATCGAAGGGCCGGGCCGCGAAGTTTTCGTAGTCCCCAGCCACCGAGAACCACAGGCGCTGATCCCGCGCGAAGGTGAGGCGTTGCCGGAAGAAGGTGACGCACGAGGGCCAGCCCTCCACGTCCGACCAGGCCGCGTGCGCCCAGCGATAGGAACCCGCCGTCACCACTTGGTCGGGCAGGAGGGAGACCACGTCGGCGGTGCAGGATTCGCCGTCCACGGCGACGGCGGTGATCTGCACCCATCCGTAGCCGGAGTGATTGTATTCCCACTCCACGCCGATCTCTGCGTAGATGTGGTCGGTGAGGTCGTCCAGGCCATCACCGTCCCAATAGCGGCCCTCAGTGTGCTCCGGCTTCACCGTCCCGGTGATCTGGCCGGCGCGGGGCGCGGCGCCAGTCGCGGTGCAGGTATAATACTTGCCATCCGAGACGCACTTGGCGCCCACCGTGATGGAGCTGCTGTTGTTGCAGAAGCTATGGGCGAACCAAGGCTTGATGCCGCCGCTGTCATTTTGCTCCAGGTAGAAGAAGGAGCCGACATGGTCGGGTTGGAAGATGGCGTGTCCAGAGGTGGCCGTCAGGGTGATGCCTGACCCCGTCGCCGCCGAAGCCGTCACGGTGACCGCTTTGTCAATGTTCTGGTCCTTGAACGGCCCGGCGCGGAAGGGCAGCGGCTCCAGACGCCAGTCGTTGTTTGCGACGCGGGTCAGCTTGTGTGGCGGATGCAGCGGGTGGGCGAAGTAGATGACATCTGCGGACTGGACGTAGCGCAGGGCGAGCGAGCCATCGGCGTCGGTCAGGTCCGCCAAACTCCAGGGGATGGGGTCGCCGCCCACCACCGTGGTCACCTCGTAGGTGTGGCCGGGGGTGTCCTCATAGACCCCGCGCCCCTTGTAGAAGCGGATGTAGCCGTCGCCGAACTCCAGGACGAAGGCGTCGGACACCGAGAACTCGAAGCGCACGAGCCAGGATCGATCGGCGCTGTCCTTGGTTTCCGCGACGTAGCGGGTTCCGCCCCGGCGGATCAGCGCGCCCTGGACGCGCGGGATAAAGTTCTCGCAGAGGGAGAGGCCCGCCTGATACTTTTCGGCATCGGGCCGACCGCCGAGCAGGGGCGACAGTTCGCCCCCGTTGAACGAGCTGATGAGGGGATAGGCTTTCATAGGCGCGACATCACCCAGCTGTCGTCGCCCGCCGTCTCCGGCGCGCGCTCGATGGCGTTGACGCGCCGGGCCTGCTTGAGCGCCACCATGTATTCCTGCGCGGCCAGCTGGCGCTTCTGCGGGCTCTGGGTCAGGGCTTCAGCCACCTCCATGGCTAGCCTGCAGGCGAGGGCTTGGACGAACAGGGCGTCATAGCCGCCCACGTCGGTGTCGCGCTTCACGTAGCGGATGGGGAGCGGGGCCCCGAGGTCGGTGAGGATGTTGGCGCCGTCTATCTCAAAGGGCGCGTTCCCGGCCGAGCGGTAGTCGGACAGGTTGTCGATCCAGAAGGCGTTGCCCACCACCACCAGGCGCAGGCAGTCGGCGGGGATCGTGAATTTCTGGCCATAGCCGAACTCTGGCGCCTCGGCCTCCGCCGGCAGCGTCGTTCGCGTCATCGCGAACTTCCAGATGTTCCCCCGCAGTTCGGCGTCGCGGACGCTGTCATAGATCGCGGCGAGCGCGACCGCCGACTTGCCGGTGTCGGTAAGCGCGGCGATCTGGGCCGAACCCAGTTTCACCAGCGCGAGGTTGGCGATGTCAGTGGAGGAGGAGGCCATGGCGCACAATCGCCCCCGAAGGGGCGGTGCTGGAATATCGGCTTAGTAGAGCGCCACCAGGTCGGCGGCGGTCAGGGCGGCGGCCTGGACGCGCCGAGCCTTGACCATGAGCGTGGAGCCCGAGGCCAGGTTCTTAAACGGCACCACGTCGCCCCGCAGGTTGACGATGTCCGCGCGCCCGCCGGTCCCCACGTAGATCGCCCGGCAGACGGGCATATCCACGGTGTCGGAAGGCGTGATCGCGGCAAAGTCGCCAGCGGGCGACGTGGCGCTCTTCTGGTGAGGATCGGTCGCGGCAACCATCAGGCGGGCGGCCAGATGTTGACGTTGATGTGGGTGCTAAGGGCTTCGAGAGCCTTCAGCACCTCCAGCTTGTTGAGGTTGGTGGCCGTCAGGTCCACCGCCAGCTCGATCTTCTTGCTGGTGGTGGCGGCCCCTTGCGTCACGTCCTGGGGAAGCTGACCGCCGACGTCGACGCCATAGTAGCGGCTGGCCATGGGCTAGTTCCCCGAGACGTAGGTGACGAACAGGGTGATCGCCCCGGCGACAGCCCCGGCGGTCACCAGGGTCATGGCGATGTCGTAGTCCTTGCCCGGGTCGGCGGCCAGGCCGAGGACTTCCCAGACGCGCTTCTCGCCGTCGGCGGCGGCAAGGCCGGACAGGATGCCGGTCTTGGTGGTGGTGGCCGCAGCGATGGACTGCGAGACGGTCAGCTGGTTGCCGGTGCCGACCATGGCGCCGCCGTTATCCACCGTCTCGTAGAAGCCGACGATGGCCCCGGTGGCGCCGGCCAGGGCGGCGTTGAGGATCGACAGGCCGGTGACGCGGTCCGAAGACCGAACGCGGGCGAACCGCAGGACGGAGCCGTCACCGTCGCCGGTGGCCTTGACGATGGTCCCCACCGCCTCGCGCTGGTAGGCGCTGGTCAGGTGGGGCGGGCTCAGGGTCTTGGGCTTCGTCACCGCGTTCAGGAGCGCGGTGGAGGAGCGGGCAGTGGCGGCCATGGTTCAATATCCCTCGGGATGATGTGGTGATTACGACTCGGCGCAGGGCAGTTCGATGACCTTCTTTTCTTCCAGGCGCGAACCCCCGAAGGTGCCTTGCAGGTAGACCTGCCAGGGGTGGCCTTCGAGATCCTTGCGCTGGGAAACGTCGGTCTCGATTTCGTTCCAGATGCCCAGGCAGACGCCCGACTTGACCCACAGGGGGTTGCGGCGCTGGCTGGAGCCATTCAGCAGCAGGCGCTCGCTGTGAATGAAGTTGATGCCGAGGAAGCGTTCGACCTTGCCGTCCTTCAGGACGGGCCTGTCGCCGCCGTTGAAGTCGGCGGAGATCACCTGGATTTCGCCCAGCAGGTTGTCGTGCTGAGACGCGGTGATCGCGCAGTAGATTTCCTCGCTCTCCAGGTCGATGTCGGCGGCCATCAGCAGCTTCTTGCCGGCGCGCAGCTTGGCCACGTTGAGGCCGACCGCGCCGGTGCCGCCGGTGGCGACCGGCACCACGTTGGTGGCGCCGGTGGGGAAGATGGTCACATTGGTGCCGTTCTCGCCGGTCTGGCGGTCGGCGAAGAAGGCGGCGATGATCTCGTCGTCCTTGGCCCGGTTCATGGCGGCGGTGCCGTTCTGAACGTAGGCGGATTGGGGGTCGATCAGCAGGCGCAGCTTGTCGGCGCTGTCGATCATGTCGTCCCAGTCGTAGTCGACGGGATAGACCCAGGGCCGGTCGGCGGGCTGCGAGCTGGGCTGGATCGGCGCGTAGCGGGTGGTTCGCTTCTTCGCGGCGGTGGCGCCCAGCTGCTCGACGGGCGAGGCCGCCTTGCCCTTCAGGGGCTCGATGCGTACCGCGCCCGACAGGCGCGAGGTCTTTTGCTGGGACAGCAGCGCAATCGTGGAAGCGTACTGCTGGGCGTAATAGGTGCGAATTTGGTCCGACACAGGCGGATCTCCAGAAGGGGGTCAAATCTCTTCCGGGCGTGATCCGCCGTGAGGGGCGGGGGCCTGGTCTTAGGCGGCGGCCGGGGCCTTGCGGCCCGGCTTCACCGAGTCGTCGGCGAGCACGTAGGCCTCCAGCACCTTCGCCCGCTCAATGGCCGTCTTGGGCTCTTGGTCGTGACGATGGACCAGTCTTAGGAGGTTCAGCCGGAGTGCTGGAATATCCCGCGTGAGATCGCCAACGCCCGCCTGTTCCCCGGCCTGCGCCGGGGTGGCCTCAGGAGCTTCCGTCATCAGGCCGGGGCCTTCTGATCAGGGTGGCCGATCTGGTGAAGGCGGGTCCATTCCTCCTTGGAGGTGGCGTCGCCGGCCAGCAGCTTGGCCCCGAACGCCTTGTCCTGCTTCAGGCTTTCGATGCGGGCCTTGGCCTGGTCCTGCGAAAGGCTGAAGCCGGGCTTGTGGTCGCCGATCTCAAAGGCGGCTTCGCCCGTGGACGCGCCGATCTTGTGGAGGAGTTGCAGCATGGCCTTCGACCCGATGGCCCGCTCGATGGCGGGCGCATGGTCGATCAGGCCGTACTGCCGCGCCGCGCGCGCGCCCAGCTCCACGCGGGCGTCGAAGTCCTTGCCCCACTCGGTGGCCAGTTCGGTGACTTCCGCGCTGCTACGCGTCTGATACTCCGCCTGCGCCTTCTCCTCTGCCGCGACCGCATAGGCCTGGTTGGCGGCGGCCAGCTTGGCGGCCTGCGCCGGGTTGAGCCCAGCGTCCAGGAAGGCGGCGCCCATGGCGCCGGCGAACGCCGGGTCCGCGCCCTCGATTTTGTCCAGGCCGTAGGCGCTGACGTCGTCAGGGCGGCCCAGGGCCTTATAGGCGCGGTCCAGCCCTTCCTTGTCGTTCTCGTCGGTGGGCAGGGGCACGGTGTCGGCGCCCACCAGCTTCTCGGATTGGAAGCCCGCCTCGATGGCGTCCTTGAGGGTGGGGAAGCCCTTGGACTGGGCCCAGGTCTTCACGTCGTCGGGCAGGCCTTCGATGCTGTCCAGGAAGGATTGTCCGGCCGGAGCGGCGGGCGTGGGCGCGGGCGCGGCCGAGGCGGCGGGAGCCGCAGGCGCGGCGGCGGGGTCCACCTTGCCAGCGAGCAGCGCGGCGGCGGCTCCTACTGGGGCGGCGGCGGGGGCGGGAGCAGCGGCAGGCGCGGCGGCCGGGATGACGGTGGCGTCAGCCCCGCCCGTGGCAGCATCAGTCATGGTCTGGTTCTTCTCTCAGGTTGAAAACGGCGCGGTCGGAGATGTGGATCATCGCCAGGATGCGGTTCACGGCTTCCTGTCGCCCGGCCCGGACGGCCGATGCGATGGGGTCGACGGCTCCGGTCATGGGCGACACGACGATGGGGGCCTCGCCTATGCGGGCGAAGCGCTTGAGGTCGGCCAGGACGGTGTGGGCGTCGCCCTGCGGCTCGCCGTTCACCATGGCGAAGAGGCGGGCGTAGGCGCGCTTGCGGTTGACCAGCAGGCTCATTGGATGATCTGCGGCGCGGCGAGGCCGCCCGCTCCGGTGAGGCTCTGCGCCTTCGCGAAGTCGGCGGCGGCTCCAGCGGCCAGCGGTGCGGCCTGGAGCATCTGTTCGACTTGCTTCTGCTGCGCCTCCGCCTCGTCCATGGCCGCCAGCTCATCGGGCGAGTGCAGCAGGTCCGGCGGCATGCCGTTGATGTCGGCCAGCCGGCGCACGGTCTCGGCGCCCTTGAACACCCGCATGATGGAGGCGTCGATGGCTGCCAGCGGGCCCACCTGGCTGATCGTGGTCAGGATGGCCGCGCCTTCGCCCGCCCGTTGGGCGCGCATCAGGGGCGAGGTGTATTCCACGCTGACTTCGCCGGACATCTCCCGCATCTCAGGCGGCATCTTGGGCAGCAGGCCCGCCATGGAAGCGATGTCGAGCTCGCGCTGGATCAGCGGGCCCAGGAACTCGGATTGTTGCCGGCCCATGGTGGGCGCGAGCAGTTCGCCCTTCTCCTGCGCCAGCTGCATGGCCTCGGTGGCCGTGATCGCCGGGCCCTTCTCCACCAAGATGCGGAACAGGTTGATGAGGAAGGCGTCGTTGATGACCTCGCGGCTGTCCTGGACCATCTCGCGGGTGATGGGCAGGTTCGCGCCGATCTGGAGGGGCTTGACCAATTCCATGCCGTTGGCATCGAGGGCGCCGTAGTTCAGCGCCTCGGGCCGCATCTTGAACGGGGTAAGGCTGGCGTCGTCGGAGAGCAGCAGCGGGGGCGAGGCGACCAGCTGGCCGGTGCGCAGCAGGGTCTTCTGCTGTTCGTTCACTGTCTTGATGTCGGCGAGCACCTGCATGGCGGGCGAGCGGCCATAGACCTCGCGCGGGGCGGTGACGTAGCGCGAGACGGCGTAGGGGAAGGACCGGAAGCCGCCCTCGGCCACGATCTTGCGGCCCTCCACGGCGATGTAGCAGGAGCCGAACTTCATGCCCCGCCAGTCGCGGCGGCCGTACATGACCTCTTCGTTGGGCTGGACGGCGTGGACGAACTCAAACTTACGGTCGGGCTCACGCTCGGCCGCTTTGGCGATGGGGTCTGGCAGACCGTCGCCCCACTTCTGCCGGGCCTGCCTGGCGGTCAATTCAAAGCGCCGGTGGACGGTGTCGATGACGCCTTGGTGGTTCTCGGCAATGAACAGCTCGGCCAGGGAGATGGCGCGGTAGCGCAGGCCTATGCCCAGCATCTCATCGACGAACAGCCCGGCGGTCCCGAAGGCCCCAAGGCCGATATAATTCTCCTGCGCCTGGCTGGCGAAGTTGGCCGACGGCGCATAGCGCAAGCGGAACAGGATCGAGGTGACGGAGTAGAGGTATTCCTTGACCGCCTGCGGCAGGTTCTCGCTGTCCACCTGTTGGACGTCCAACTCGTGCCAGCGCTGGTTGCGCGGGGTGAGCATGGACTCCATGGCGGCGGCGAACTTCTCCAGCGCAAGGGGGGCGGTACTATCGAACACCCGCTCGCTCTGCTTCTCGCCGCCGGTGCGCTTGGCGCCCTGGAAGTCACGCTGGCGCGGCAGCACGCGCTCGGCCGCTTCTGCCCAGTGGCTTTCCCAGTTGGCCCGCTCGCCCTCCAGACGGCTCTGGCGGCGCAGGATGGCGTCGGCGCGGTCGTCTGCCACCTAACCCCCTTGGCCGAGGATCATCTTGGTGGCGACACCGCCGACGGTACGGCCGCCGGGCGTGGAGACGTAGGTGGCGGCGGCGCCCTGACGCTTGCGGACAAGGTCGGCGCGGTCGGCATCGATCTTCGCCTGGTCCACGGTGGGCGGCGGCGGGGCGGTTTGGACGTTGGGCTTTGCGCCGAAGGCCACGGGGCGGCTCCTTACAGGGATGCCGTGTTGTCGCCCCTCTGGCGGGAGTGCTGGAATATCAGCTGAACACGTTGCCGGTGTCGGCGTACTCAGGTCGCCCCGTGCGCGGGGCTCCGGTGATGGTGTCCAGGGCCCGCCCTATCAGGCTGGCGCCGTCCACCTGGTCGTCGTTGCGGCCGGCGGGGAAGCTGACGCACTCGTCCATGAAGACGTCGCCCTCCATGCTGTCGATGACGCGCACCCGGCCCGCCCGGGCCATGGCCTGGAAACCTCGAGCCCGACCCACCTTGTCGGAACCGTTGGGCGACATGGTCTCCAGCTTAGCGCTGGCCTTCCGCTCCCTCATTCGCACGGTCAGCGTGGGCGAGATGGCCCGGTAGATCACGCCAGCCTCGCCGATCACCCGGACAGACCCGCCGCCCTTGTGGCGGTAGTGGAGGATGAGATCGATCAGGGCCTCGATCCAGATGTCAGAGGCCTCCTGACCCCGCCATATGTCGACCAGCCAGACGTTCATGGCCTGGTCGATGGCCCACACCAGGTGGACGGTGTAGTCGCCGCCCTTGGGCCGCACCGCATAGTCGCTGGTGATCACATAGCGGACGCTCTGAGGCAGGGCCTCGGGCGCGAAGCGGGTGAACCATGTGCGCAGGAAGTATGAGCCCTCGTCGGGCCGGGGCTTCTGCTGAAACAGGCTGGCCCAGGTGCGCGGCTCCTGACGAAAAGCACGCCAGTGCTCAGCGGGGAACCACTCGGGCCAGAACATCTCGCCCTTGGCGCGGCCCAGGGGGTCGTCGTCGCGGTCGGCTTCAGCGGGGATGCTGATCACATACCAGCGGTCACCATCTTTGCCATCGACCCAGCCCGTCTTGCCGTCGTAGTCGTTGGGCAAGATGCGGCCGGAGAGGTCGTCTTCATGCCAGCGGGTTTGCACCACCACCATGCGACAGCCGGGCTTGATGCGGGTGCGGATGCTGTCCTTGAACTCGGCCCAGGTCCGGTCGCGGATGGTCTCGCTGTCGGCTTCCGCGCGGCCCTTGATCGGGTCGTCGATGACGATCAGGTCGGCGCGCGTGCCGGTGATGCCGGACAGGATGCCGCCGGCCATGAACTCGTTTTCGTTGGTCAGGGCCCATTCGTCGGCGGCCTTGGTGGCGGCGCTCAGGCCGGTGTTGAAGATCTCCGAATACACCTTCTGTTTGACCACCGACCGGGCCCGGCGCCCGTGCTTCTTCGCCAGGATGCTCCCATAGGTGGCCAGCAGGACGTTGCGGCGGGGCTTGCGGCCCATGAACCACGGCGGGAAGCACACCGAGCAGTAGGTGCTCTTAGCGCCGCCGGGCGGCATGAACACCATGAGCCGGGTGATCTCCCCCGCCTCGACCTTCTGCAAGGCGTCCATCAGCAGCACCAGGTGTGCGGCGTCTTCACGCTGGATCGTCGGGAAGACGGCCGTGTCGGGCTCGCTGTCGTTGTCGGCCTCATCCACGCCGTCGCGTTCGTCTTCCTCCAGCTCCGCCTTGAGCGGGGCCTGCGGTATCTCGATCAGGGCGCAGAAGTCGGCGAAGCTCTCGCGGGCGTCGGCCAGCTGCATGGCGCGCCAGGCCAGATCGGGATCAGCGGCCACCGCCTCGATGTCGGCCTCGGTCAGCATCAGACCAGCACCTCGTACTGATCGCGGACGTTGGTGCGCTGCGCCGCACGGGCGCCTGACCAGGCGGTGTCATAGGTGGCCAGGTTGGCCGGGGGCGATCCATCGTGGGCCAGCTTGTAGGCCTGCGCGGCGGCGTCGGCCGCGACCAGGCCATCCAGCATGTTCGCCCAGTCCGTGCCCGTCATGGCTTCGTCCACGGCCCTGGTGACGGTCTGGACGCTGACGCCGGCGCGCTGGGCAAGAGCCCCGTAGAGGCGGGTTATCAGGGCCTCGCGCATGTCGTCGGCGGCGCTCATGCCTTCACGGCCTTCTGGGCTTCCTGCATCAGGGCCTTCATCTGATCGCGGAGGGCGCGCGGGAGTTTTGCCATGCGGTCCGTCATGGCCGCCAGCTCGATGGGCTTGCCGTCCGGCCCGCTGGCCTCGACCGCGACCCGGTCGCCGAACTTCTTGGGCGCCAGCTTCGCGGCGTGCCAACGGCGCTGCTCCACCCGCAGTTTGGAGCGCGAGATGTGTTCGTGGTCGATGACGATCTCGGCGCCATCACGGCCGCCCAGCTTGTAGTCGGCTGACCCGTCGTCGGCGATCTCCAGGGCCTCGTCGGCCAGCGTCTCGCCCTGCCATGCGCGCGCCTGTGCGTACAACTCGCGAAACTCCGTGTTTCCTGCCAGCCACCGATAGACCGTCGCAGGGTCCGGCAACCCAGGCGCGGCGCAGACGGTCTTGAGACCGTCGCCCAGGGCTATCCCCACACAGATCGCAGCCGCGACTTCCGCCGTGTAGTCCGTGGGCCGTCCAACCTTCTTCGCCGTGGCCTTCGTCATTTCCGCACCACGGCGGTTACGAGGCCGAGCAGCAGGCCCAGCCCGAGGCTGCACAGCACCACCACTGACAGATCGCGGGTGTCATGCAGGACTTGGGCGAGGACGCCCTGCCCGACGATGATCATGGCCACCTCGCCCAAGCTGAACTTCACGTCACGCATCACAGCTTCAATTCCTTCCGGCGCGGGCAGGGCTTTCCCCCCGTCGCAATGCACTGACACCAGGCCATCCGGCAGGGGCGGGGTTGACCGTCCGGGCCGAAGTAGACCGTGAACACCGCAGGCTCCGGCCACTTCACCGCCGAGACCCGCTTGACCGTGACGGAGCGCGTGTGGCCACCGCCTTCCATCAGCTTCTTGACGAAGCGCTCATCGCCCAGGCCGGAGCCGAGGATCTGCGCGCTGCGCCAGTCCTGGCGGTCGCGGGCCGTGCCGTCGCGCTCAGCCCGCATCTCCGCTTCGAACTTCTCCCGAACGGACTTTGGCGTCCGGCCGAGCTGGCGCCCGAGATCGGCGTAGGGGGTGGGCCGGACCAGCCCTCGGGCGGTCTTCACCGTTTCCCAGTCCGCATCGGTCCAGGCCTTCGGGCCGATCTTAGGCGCCGGGGGCTGGTGCTGGAATTTGGAGGATGCGAGGTCGCCCAGGACCGGGGTGGGACACCGGGACAGGGACAAACCCCTATAGGGTTTTTGTCCCACTTGTCCCACCTGGGGTGCGGGACAGATTTGTCCCACGTGGAGCGTGGCGGCCCGACCAGGGGATTTCACTTCAGTGGCCATACGTAATCCCCCTCCACACGGATGCGATTGGCGGCTGCGAGGGCCTGTATGTCTCTGTTTACGCTACGCTTTATCGTGTCCGGCTTTTCGTCGGGGTCCGAATAGCCCTGAAGCACGGCGCGCTCGCGAAGCGCGCGTCGCTCCACCCCTTGCGTACCGGGTGGGACACCGGGATAGGCCGGGACAATGACGCCTTGTCCCGCTTCCAACATTTGATGCAGAGAACGCAGGATTAGGGCCGGTCCAGGCTTCTCAGAAACCGGCTGGCGACGCCTTCCGCCGCCCTCATCCGGCACGCCTTCGAACACCGGATAAGCCGATGTGACGGCGTCGCCATCCTCATCCACGCCCATGTCGAAAGGCTGTAGGCGGTAGGCGAAGCGTTCTCCGTCCGGCCCGTCCTTCAGCTTCTCGACGACGCCAACCTTGAGTTTCGGATCCAAGTCCGACTTCTGGATTTTGTAGACGGCGTCTACGTTTCCGAACTGCCCAGACCAGCCGCGAACACCACGGGTTTCGTCCTTGCCGGGGTGGGCGACGAACATGACCAGCGCGCCTACGGCCGTGCCGATCTTCTGGCCGTTCGTCATGATCCGGGACATGTCCTCCCCGGCGTTCTCGTTGCCCCCAGGCATGCTCGCAGACGTCGTGTCGATGACGATGATGCCAAGACCTATGCCGGTCGCCGTGCGCATCTCTTCGTCGGCCTCTTGGGCCGCCGTGATCAGCGCCTCCACATGGGCATCGTCGAGTAGGTTGAGCGAGGCCCCGATGAACTGGAACAGCTCGGAGGAGATGCCGTATTTCTCGCGGATGGCCTTGATGCGTTTGCGCATGCCGTTCTGGCCTTCGGCGGCGACGTAGAGCGCGCCGGCCTGCTTGGTCCGGTGGCCCATGACGTGCTTGCCCAGAGCGATCCGCAGGCACAGCCACAGCACCAGGAACGACTTCCCAACTGTGGACGCGCCGTACAGGATCGCCACGCCCAGCGCGGGCATGAAATACTTGACCCGCCACTCGACTGAGCCCGGCTCTATTTCGCCCAGCTTTTCGCGCCTGAACTTGAACGGCGGCTTGGCGGCGACGCCGTCGTGCAGCGGCACCACGTTTTCAGCCAGGTGGCCGCGCAACCGTTGCTCCTCTGCCAACCGATACTCCTCATCATCCGCATAGGCCGTCACGGTCGCACCACGCGGGGGTTGGCCAAGCCGCGCTTCATGCCGCTGGAAATGGTGGCGCGGACTGCGAGGGGGCCGTCCTCCTTGACCAGGCCGCAGTCGCGGGCGGCGGCTTCGAGGCGGCTCTCGGCCATGTCTTGCGGCAGCAGCCCGGCACCCACCAAGCCGCCCAGGTTGGCGGCAGCGCAGAAGAGCCTGTGGTTGCGGCCCGAGCCGGACCCCATGGAGGCCAGTTCTTGGCACTCGCCGTCCAGGGCGGCGGTCACATACCTGAACGCCCGTTCCGTGGTGGAGATGCTGGACGCCGGGATCGGTGGGCGCGGCGGGAGCGGCGGGTCGATGATCCCCAGCAGCCACGCCGGCGCGTCGGCAAAGGCGCAGTCGGAGGGCTTGATGATCCACTCGTAGCTGCCCGTGGGCTTCTTGCTGGGCGGCAGCGCGACGCTGCCACCGGTGGTGCGGACATCGAGCGCCACCTTGCGCCGGACCCCGCCCTCTTCGAACCACAGCTTGACCCGGTTGCGGATTTCCAGCGCCGGCTGGTTGAAGAACAGGTGGGCGCCGCCGGACGGTGTCTTGCTGGACGGTGTCTTGGGCAGCGGCCCGAAACGCTCCTGCAACAGCGCCAGATCAGCGAAGCCGTCATCATCGCCCTTGCAGTCAACGTCGAGCACAAAGACGCCTGATGGGGTCCCGGTGGCCAGGGCGAGGTTGCAGTCATCCTTCCCGGCGAACAGGCGTCGGATTGCGTCGGGCGCAGACGAGGCGTCGTGGACACCATGCTTTGTAAGTGGGCTTCTGCAGTCTCCTGCCACCGGAAAGACAGGCCACATTAGATGTGTGCCATAGGCAAGGGCGGCGCCCATCATCGACGCCGCCCCCTCGAGATACGCTCCACGGCCGCAGCCATCCGCGCCTGAGCCCAACTCGACCCAGCGCCAAAGGCCCAGTCAAGGAGCCATGCTACCCCCCACTCCGACCAGGAGAGCGGCGCGCGCCTCCAGGTGGCGAGTGCGGTCGCGACGCTCTTCCAGGCGTTGGCGGGCAAGCTCGGTTTCCTTGATGATGCCTTCGAGATGGTCTTCATAGGTTTCGGCGAACATCAGCTCGCCCAGCGCCATCCAAAGCGCCCAGCGCTCGGCCTTGGCCGCTTTGGTGAGGGTGCGCTCAGAAGCGTGCCCCTTGGTGATGTTCTCCGCTGTTGTGCTGTCCAGGTTCCAAGCCCTGGCAGCCTCCTTCGCGGTGTTGGTCGGCCAGCGCCGGCGCGCGGCCTCACGCAATGCCTCACCCAACCGTTCCAGCGGCGCGAATATCTGTCGATCTTCCGGCACGAACCTGCTCCCCGTCGATGTCATTGGTGACCTCGACGGGGCGACGGGCGCCTTGCCTGGAGCGGAACATGGAGGTGGGAGCGGCCGGGGACTATCAGATGGGACTGAGGTATCTGGCGGCGGCGAGGCGGATCAGCATTGCCTCCCGTGGCCTGGAACAGAAAGACGCCGACATCTTGCGGAAGTCGGCAGACGCACTCACGGCGAAGGGGCTTGGCCTGCTGAAACAGGCCGTGCGCCCTCTTCGGGAAAACACAGCGATGCCACCGGCCCAAGGCTGAGGCGTGAAGGTCGATCCGGGAATTGAAGCGGCCATTCGCGAAGGGGCCATCGCTGGCATTTTCTGGCGAGCTGCCAGGATGCAGCCAACGGCAGCGGTCTGGAGGGCCAATGCCGACAAGCATCACGAAAGAGCCGGCAAGCTCCTTCGCGACGTACTCGAAAGGCTGGAGGCGTGATGCCTCCGGCCTTTGATGCGTTGATGGTGATGACGCCCCCAGCATTGGCCTAGGCCGCCTGGTCTTCCGATTCCGGACGCTCGGCGATCCGGGCATCCAGGCGGCCGATTGCCCGCTCTAGCACGCGCAAGGTAACGCTGTGGCCGCCGTTAAGGCGGTCCAGGGTGACGCCCGACCCAAAGAGGATGGTGCTTAGCCTCGCTCGGCTCATGCCGACGCGCGCTGAATATTGGTCGCACCGGGTCAGGAAGGATGAGAGCGTCATTGCGACGGAATGTGCGGAACAACTTACGCGCCGTCAAGGCGTCCGCGTAATATTTTCCGTTCGCATTCCGGAGGGGGCCGCGTAAAATAGTACGCATATCGAAGGGTGGGGCGTGCCGTCATATACACTGATGCAGCATAGGATCGCGGAGCGGCTGAACGCCCTTCACCGATCTGCCCGCGACGTCTCGCTAAGCGCCGGCCTCGGGCCGGACGCCATCCGCACCATCATGAATGGCCGCAGTCGGGCGCCCAGGTCCGACACGCTTATGAAGCTCGCCAACGAGCTTCAGTGTGAGGTCGCCTACCTCATCGGGGAAATCAACCAGCCAATTTCAACCGAGGCCTTGGTGACGCACGAGGACGGGCACGTGACGGGCGTCGCTAGGTTGGGCCTTCATTTTGTAGCGAAAAAGAAGTGGGTGGAGAGCGTGGACCCGCCGCCAGGCCGGGAATACGAGCACGACGGCGATCCCTATCCACTAAGCAACCTCTACACTCTCCAGGAATTTTTGCCGGGCTTCCAAAACCTCGCACTAATGGCCGACGAGTCGATGAACCTAGTTGTTCCGAAGGGCTCATATGTGCATTACCTAAGCGTCGGCGATAGAGAGGCGCGGTTAAGTGATGGCGATATTGTAGTATTTATGCGTCAACGGCTAAAGCCGGGTGACGATACTATTAGTGAATTTGAATGCACCTTACGACGAACGACGATTACTGCTCGCGGGGAAATTTCCCTTGAGACGGCGTCAAGCAACCCTGAACTTGCCGACCGGGTGATTTACGAGCCTGGAAAATTCTTCATGGCACGCGTCACAAGCCCCGACGGAACAAAAACAAAGACGGTGCCCGGCTACACGTTCAGGCCTGACATGAGCGAGTACATGGACATCATAGGCGTTGTCTTGCGCATCATTACGCACGTTTCCGGACCCAAGATCGTGCCTGAATAAAAAATTACGCACTGAGCATTGACCGCGTAAAAGATTCCGCACATTCTCCCTCCATCGCAACCGATGGAGCGCCCGCAATGCTGGCCGACACTCTCGCCCCCGCCGCCGAACAGAACCCCGATTTCACTGTTGCGGCGTTCCCCGCTGTCCATGTCGGGCACGGCCCGGACCTGACGACCGCCGCCGAACTGGAGGCTGTTTATCAAGCGGCCAGAGCCGCTCAGGACGCACTGGTCGGCGAAGGGGATGACGCCGAGGCGGAATATGAGGCCGCAGGCGACCTCGCCACCGCCGCCGCCCGCGCCTTCATCTATTTTGAGGCAACCGACCCGGCGACCATGGCCCGTCAAATCAACCTCGCCCTGGATACCTTCAATATCCCCGCCTATCGCGAGGAAGATAAGGCCGACATCGAGCGGTTGCGGTCCCTGATCGCGAAGCTGGCCGGAGGCGGCGCGCCGCCTCCGTCGCCCATCGGCCCCAAGGCCCATCCGGCCATTGTGGCGCATGAGGCGGCGGTGGCCGTGCTGGAAGGGAGGCCCGACCAGGACCGGGACCCGCCGGAGGCATTGCTTGCGGACCTGGAGGCGGCCGTAGAGGCGGTTATCCAGGATCGCGCCAGCGTCAGCGGGATCGCCTACAAGCTGTCCATGATGGCCGAGGACGCCGGTATAGTGCGGCTGGCCGCTGACTTCGATTCCACCACGGCGGCCGACGTCATCGCCGACGACGACTGGACCAACATTCACGCCCTGATCGCCTCGGCCTATCTGGACTGTGTCGCGCTAGATGAGGGCACCCCGCTCCCGGACATGGAGGAAAGGGCCGCCCGGCTGGTCGCGGGCCGTGTGCGGGATATCCGCAACGGCAACAGCGGCGAGGCGGGCGATCCCACCTTTGCCGAAAGCCGTTTCCTTGCCGCCGCGCGGGCCCTCCCCGAAACATGGGACACCGTGTGCGTTCGGGCGCTGGCGGTCGCCCTGACGGCGATCAACGAATTTTCGCCGCCTTCCCCCGTGGTCGATCCCACACAGTGGAGCGCCGCTTGGGCCGAATACCTGGACGCCCTGCGCGCCACGAACGCGGCGGCGGCGGCGCTGGACGCCAGCGCCGAGGACGAGAGCGGGGGTCCGCTGAACGATGTGTGGGAGGCCGCCAGCGACCGTATGCTTGACGCCGTCGGCGCGCTCGCCCAAGCCCCCGCTCCCGATCTGAATGCCGTCGCATTCAAGGTGCGCGACCACCTGGATAGCCAAGTTTTCACGGGTCGTTTCGAGAGCGCTGACTTGCCGGAATGTCTGCTCCCGCTGGCAAACCGAGAAGGTGAGATGTTCCGGGAGCACGGCGAACACTGGTTGGTCGCCTGCGTCTATCGGGATCTGCTGGCCTTGGGCGCTGTTGCCGGCCCCAGCTACACCGCCCCGCCCGTCGCCGAGGCCGTCTAATGGGCCCGATGCCCCCGCTCTGGTCCGCCAATGCCGCCCGCGCGGCGCTACTGGATGCCATCGCCAAGGCCTCTCCAGACGCCCTGCGGGTGGCGATGGAACCGGCCCGCGCCGCCCTTATGACGACTCTCAAGGGTGACGCGGCGCTGGCGGAAAAGGCCCTCCGCGCCGCCCTGCCGCGCATGGGGGCTCCCGCCCTAACCATGGTCGCGGACAACACTCCGACCCCGCCGAGCGCCGCATGACCCCTGCCCATACTGCAAGCGATGCCCCGACGACAAGTTGTCCAACCAGCATCGCTTCGAGCATCCCTCCCCGCGCCGCTAAGGCGGACATCAACCGGGTCAGGAAGGCTGCGGAGCGGCAGGGCCTTTGGCTGCACAAGGTGTCGGCGACGCGGTGCTGGTGGAGCTACGACTACGAGAAGTATGTCCTCTATCCCATCGGGGGCGGTCGGTCGGTCTTCGGCTACAAGATATGGTCGCACGACTACCCCACGCCTCACGCCAGCCTGGAGGACGTGGAGCTCTGGTTGACTGAGCGCGTCACGCCCGCACCGTCGCCGTCCAAGGCTCTTGAAAATCGGATCCGGCGGGCCGCCGCCAGGATGGGACTAGAGCTTCACCGTCCACGCCGGCGTGATCGGCGGGCGCTGGATTACGGAACCTATCAACTGGTCGGCGCGGATGGCGAACGCTATCCGGATGCGCCCGCAACCTTAGACGTCATCGAGGGAAAACTGAGGCTTCTTTCCATGGGGGGCGCATGACCCGCGAACTTCTCGCCGGACAATTTGGCCCCATGCCCCACCCGCCAGACGCGTCCGGCGATGCCCCGCCGCCACACCCGGAACAGTGCCTCACGCCCCGGCCGATCTGGGAACAGGAGGTCATCGACGCGGAGAACCGGGCCGAGGCCAGGCTTTTGGCGTGGCTAAAGGGCGAGGCGTTGCAATGACGACGGCGGCCGACAAACCGACGATCACGCTCAAGGATAAGATGGCCTTCCGCCTGTCGGAGGCCGTGCAGCTCACAGGCCTCAGCGAGCGCACGCTCTACCGCCTGAACAAGGCTGGCGACCTTCCGTTCGTGAAGCTGGCCGGCCGCACCCTGATCCGCCGTGAAGCGCTGGAGGCAATGCTGGCCCGGCATGAAGCTGGCGCGGCGGCATAGGGTCCAGGCTTGCGTGTCGGACGACATCATGGCCATTTCCGCCGATGGCGCACAGCTTCACCGCGTACATTGATGAATCCGGCGACGACGGATTGGCCAACTACAGGGCGCCGGGCGGCGTCGGCGGTGCATCCACCTGGCTGACGATCTCCGCCACGGTGGTCCGCACCTCGCGCGAGCTGGAAACCGTGACATGGCGTGACGAGATCGCAACGCGGATGCCCGCGCGGGCGCAGCGCCGGGCGCTGCACTTCAAGGACATGAACCATGGCCAGCGCACGATGGCCGCTCAGGTAATCGGGGCAAAGCCTCTACGCTCGATTTGCATAATCGCCCACAAGCCCGTTACCCCGCCCGGCATCTATGTCGAGAAAAACCAGCTATATTTCTACCTCTCGCGCTACCTCATGGAGCGCCTGTCCTGGCTCTGCCGCGACATGCGCCGCCTCGTTCCGGAGGGCGACGGTCGGGTCAAGATCGTCTTTTCGCGGCGCGGTGGCCTCTCCTACGAAGGGTTCAGAGCCTATCTGGAGCGCCTTCGCGACCGCAACGACCCCGACATTCAAATTCACTGGCCGGTGATCGACGTGCCGGGAATTGAAGCGCGCGACCACTCGACCCGCGCTGGCCTACAGATCGCTGACATCGTTGCCGCGTCTGTCACGGCCGGCCTTGAACTCGACTTCTATGGTAACTGCGAGCGGCGCTATGCCGAGGCGCTAAAGCCGATCATCTACCATCGGAACGGCAACTACCGGAGCTATGGGATGAAGCTCTATCCGGGGCCGGACAGACTGCCACTCACGCCGCAGCAGACAGAGTTCTGCCAGCTATTTGAGGGGTGAGGCGGCCCCCCGGCCCATGATTGCGATTGCTCGCCTGCATCCAGGGGATGCTCTGGGGGAACCCGGCGCATGACCGCCTCCAAACGAATGTATGCGATTCTAGCCGAATCGCAAGAATTTCCCACGGACTCCTACGACCGTTTCTGTCAAGTCCCGCCGTCTTAACCGCGCCTCATCAACACGACCTTGCCGCCCGCCGGCCGGCCCAAGTAGCCCGCCCAGGCTTCCATGACCTTACGCCTCTTCTCCAAGGCGTCGCCGCGCCTGTAGGCGCGCTCCACCTCAGTGCCCACTTGGTGCGCCAGGGCCGCTTCGATCACATCGGTGGGGAAGCTGGTGGCCTCGCCCGCCCAGTCGCGGAAGGTGGAGCGGAAGCCGTGGACGGTGGCCACGTCACGCACGACCCCCATGCGCCGCAGCAGCATTTCCATGGCCATGTCCGACAGCGGGCCGTCGCCGTCCAGGTTGGGAAACAGGTAGTCGTCGGGCTTCATGTCGTCGATGCCCACGGCCTTCAGGACCGCCACTGCCGCGCCGCTGAGCGGCACGCGGTGGGGAACCTTCATCTTCATGCGTTCGCCGGGGACGGTCCACACCACCTCGACCAGGTCGATCTCTTTGCGCCTGGCGCCCAGGGTTTCGCCGGTACGCGCGGCGTTCAGGATGGTCCACTCCAAGCCGCGTGCCGACATCGCCTCGCGCGCGCGCAGGGCCACCATGAAGGCCGGGGCGTCAGCGAAGGGCAGGGCCGGATGGTGGCCGCGATAGAGCTTCTTGCGGGCCGACAGCAGGGTGGAGAGGTGACCCCGCCAGCGGGCTGGGTTGTCGCCGCTGCGCAGGCCCTTGGCCTTGGCCGCATCCAACACCCGCTCGATGCGGCCGCGCGTGCGCGAAGCCGTCTCCGGCACGCGGTTCCAGATCGGCTTGAGCACCACCAGGATGTCTTCGGTGTCGATGGCGCGGACAGCCTTCGCGCGGATCGGCTCGGCGTAGACCTCCAGCGAGGTCTTCCACTGGCTGACGTGCTTGGCGTTGGTGAAGCCGGCGGTGGCCGAGGCGAACACCTCGTCGGCCACCTCGCCGAATGTCACTTCGCCCACGTCGGCCTTGGCGTTCTTGCGGGCCTCGATGGGGTCGATGCCTTTGGCCACCAGCTTGCGCGCCGCCACGGCCGCCTCGCGGGCTTCCTTCAGGTCCAGCACCGACAGGGGCCCCAGGCCCATCTCGCGCCGCTTGCCCTTCCAGTGGAAGACTAAGACCCAGCGTTTCGCCCCGGCCTCGTCGGCCCGTGATGCCGGCGGGACATCGACCTGGAGGTACAGACCGGCGCCGTCGGCATGACGGCCAGGCGTCTTCAGGGCTGCAATTCCACGCGACGAGAGCCGGTTGACCGACTGTCCCATCCTCAAATCTATCCTAAGGCGATGCAGCCGACTGTGGGCTGGAGGTGGCAGGCGGTGGCAGACCTACCCCGATAAACTGTTGTGCGGCAAGGGGTCCGTGGCGGGCCCAGGCTGGCCCTGGCAGGACAGTTAGGCGGACCTCGGCTCCACCAGGACCCTCAAGGTTCTGGAGGGCATCCCCCACACATTCAGACAGCGATGGCTGCCGCGCTAGCGGTGGAAGACGCCCGACAAGGCAGGGACCTCGCGGGTGAGATCGCGCTCGAGCATGCCGCTGAACAGCGCCGCACCCTTTGACCCCAAGTGGGTGGCATCGGGGTGCCCCTCCATCGCCAGCGTCGCGGCGCCGTCCGGTCCCAAGCCCTGGATGGCCGTGACGCTATCGGCATAGAGGTCCAGCAGCGGCACATGCTCGCGCACGGCCACGGCGCGGGTGGCGGCGGCCCAGGGGGCGAGGTCGGGGGCGACCTGGCCGTCGGCGGTGAATTTGCGGCGGGTCAGCGGGGTGACCAGGATCGGCGTGGCGCCCGCCGCGCGGACCTCGCGGATGTAGGCGCTCAGGTTGGCCGGGAATTCGGTGGCCAGGTCGGTGTGGCGGGCGGGGTCGGTGGACTGGTCGTTATGGCCGAACTGGATGAGGACGTAGGTGGCCTTCCAGGGCCCGGCGCGATGCAGCTCGGCCATCACCTCGGCCCAGGTCCCGGCGTCGCGGTAGCTGCGGGTGCTGCGCCCGCCCCGGGCCATGTTGAGGCAGGTCACGTCCGGCGTGGTGTCGGCGCAGAAGGCGTTTCCCCAGCCGCTGTCCTTGGCGACGGTGGAATCGCCGACCAGGATGATGCGGATGGGCGGCGGTTGGGCCCGGGCTTGGCCGGCAGCCGTCCAGAGGGCGGCCAGCAGGCCGATGAGAAGGAAGAGGCGCATGACGGCTCCTGGCGTGAAGGGGCCTTGTGCCTCAGCCGGCGGGCGGGTTTGAGGCGCCCTCAACCAAGCCCTTGAGCGCGGCGGCCAGCAGGGCGGTGGACTTCAGCTTGTCGGCGAGGGAGAGGGCGATCACCGGGCCCACGTCGGTCTTGTTGACGTCGACGATGTAGATGCGGCCCGTGGGGCGGTCGCGCAGGATGTCGAGGCTGCCCCAGTCCAGGCCCATGGCCGCGCAGAACCGGCCGATGTCGGCGAGTTCCTCGGGCGAATAGATCTGTTCCGGGGGCGACAGAGTCACCGACCTGTTGTGGATCGAAAAGCGATCGTCCGCCGGCTTCTTCTTGGTCAGCACCACGACGGGCCGGCCGCCCACGCAGGGGGTGCGCAGGTCGTGGATGAAGCCGCCCTGCGCGGTGTCGACCAGGCGCTGGTAGCAGGAACCGTCGCGGGGCTGGACGGGGCAGTCGATGACCCGGCCGGAGTGGTCGCCGTTGGTCTCGCTCTTCTCGACGGCGGGGCCGCTCCAGGTCGTGGGGTCGATCAGCAGCGGGTAGCCGAACACCTCGCCGAACACCCGGGCGACATGGGTCTTTGAGACGTCGCGGCAGGCGAAATTGAACTGTCGCGCGTGGGTGTCGGCGGCGGCCGGGCTCCAGGTGCTGTCATGGAAGTGGAAGGCGACCTCGGCCTCGATGGGGGTGGCGGCCAGCCGCAGATTGCCCCAGCCGGCGGCGCTCCACAGCAGGTACCAGGGCCGGGGGCGGTCGGGGGCAAACCAGATGGTGGGGCCGGGCCGGGCGGTGAACCGCATCCAGGCCATGCGCGCGGCGACGATCAGGAAGAAGTTGAACCAGATCAGGCATTCAGCGATCAGCGTCCAGTTCACGGTCAGGACCGCGCCGGTCCTGTGGACCTTGATGGTGTTGAACGACAGGGCGAAGTCGGCCGCCCACGGTTTCACCCTGCGCCGCGATGGTCCGCGCGGTGGACGCCACCCCCCTTTTGGCGCGTCACGCGGTGCGGTGTCAGTCGGCAATCTTGGCCCCACCCCAAAGTTCACTACGGTAGGCTTCGAAGCAGGCCGCGCCGGCGGTGAGGCGCATCAAGGCGCCCTCGGCGATGTAGCGCGCGCAGCCGGGATCGGCGGCGACCAGGGGGCGCAGGACCTCGCTGTTCCAGGTCTCGGAATGTTTGATGTCCAGGGTGGCGTGCAGGGCGAAATACTGCCGCTCCTTACCGACGCCCAGGCGGCGCAGACCCTCGGCCACATGGGCCGCGCGCCAGGGGGCGGTGAGTTCGACCACGCCGAGCGCGCCCACCGACTGATAGGCGTAGCGGCGCCCGGTCGCGAAGGCGACCAGAGTGTTGCCCAGCGCCAGCGAGGCGGTGACCGTGCCCTCGATGGTCGGATACAGCGCCAGCGCATCGGCCAGCCTGGCCAGCATCGGGCCATGCATGCCGCCGGCCTGGCCGCGGCCCATCTCGTCCCAGTAGTTGGCGGCGAGTTCGAGCTTGGCCTGGACCGGCATCTTGATCTGGGTCAGGGCCACCAGGTCGTCGAACCCGGCCTCGCCCGCCACCTCCTGCAGCAGGAACCAGCGCATCTGTTCGAACCCGGCGCTCTCGGCCAGCCAGGGGAACAGCGGGTCGTCCTGGCCGGGGCCGGTCTGCTTCAGGGCTTCGAACCAGGCCACGAAGCCGTCGGCGTCGATCGGGACGGCGGCGGCGCGTTCAGCGATCCGCGCACGGAAGGCCTCGATGAACGCGCCCTCGGCCAACAGCATGGCCTGATCCCGGGCCAGGGTCTCTCGCCAATCGTCGGCGGGCTTGGCCACCGACAGCCGCCGGCGGTTCCAGTGGGCCAGCCGCTGGTGCAGCTCGCGGTCGTCCATCTCCACGGCGGAAGGCGGCGCTTCGACGCGCGTGGAGGCGGTGGTTCGGGACGCTTCGATCGTCGACATGACGCACTCACTTTGGATGCATTGAGCCCGGCGCGTCCCTTCAGGGGCGCCAGGCAGTGGGACTTGAATACGCTCCGCGACGGGCCGGGGTTCCGGCTCGCGACACTATCTAGGGCGATCGAAGACCGCGCCCACCGCGGCCAGCCGTTCCACTCGCCAATAGTCCGGCCGCCACAGCAGGCCACCGAAGATGTCCGGGTCGATCTCCCGGTAGCGCAGGGCGCAGCAGCCCTCGGCCGCCCTGCGCTGTAGAGCTTCATACAACGGATCACGCCCGCGAACGATGGCCGCGCCGGTATAGAGAACGAACCGCCCACCCGGGGCCAGACGGGACAGGACCTGATCCGTCCAGTCCAGCGTGACCTCCGCCCCGAAGGCGCCGCCGCCGTCGCGGTAACGGCGGCCGCCCGCGCCGGTGATGCTCCCACTGGTGATGAAGGGCGGGTTGGCCAGGGCCAAGTCGATGTCGCCCTGGAAGCCCGCCAGGCCGGAGCCTTCGAGCAGGGTCACCGGTCGGCCGCCGGCGTTGATGCGGGCCAGCGCCAGGGCGGCGGGATTGAGATCGGTCAGCGTCAGCCGCGCGTCCGGCCAGCGGTCGGCGGCGACCAGGCCCCCGGCGCCCGAGCCGGCGCCGATGTCGATGATGGTCGTGGGAGCCCGCGCGGGCGTCTCCGCCGCGATCAGGTCGGCGAACCGGTAGGTGTCGGGCCCGAAGAAGACGGCGTCATGGCCGCTGGGCGGAAAGGCGGAATGCAGGAAGAGGCGATCGCCCAGGCTGGCCACCCGCAGGCGGCTGATCCAGCGGCCCCAGCGGCGGCCGAGAATGCCGGCGCGGCGCATCAGGTTCAGGATCTCGGGCTCGAGGTCGGCGGCGGTGAAGGCGCGGTTCCAGCCGAATACCTCGGCCAAGGTCACGGGTCCCGGCGGCCGGGGCCGCAGCCTGACGACGCGCAGGGTGTCATTGCCCGGAACGCTGAAGCGATAGCCGCGCCGGCTCAGGGCGGCCAGCAGGCCGGCAAGCGCCGCGTCGCGCTCGCTGCAGGTCCCGGTCAGGGGTAGGCGGCCCGGCGCACGGATTCGGCGCGCAGCGCGATCAGGGATTTCGGCAGACCCTTCTGGACCCCGTCGCGCATGGCGCCGGCGGGGATCGGCGCGTCGATGGCGAAATGCACGACATAGGTCACGTGTGTCCCCTTGCCCCCGGACAGGGGCGTCAGCGTCCATTCGCCGTCCGACCGCTTCCAGTCGCCGCCGGTGCGGCGAAAGCTGAGCCGCTTGTTGGGGTCGAAGTCGAGGCGGAAGATGTTGAGCACCACGGGGTGGAAGATCGGCCCCTTCAGCCGGTGCTCGCGGATCTCCCAGCCGGGGCCGCGCTGGACGACCTTGCAGCTGATCAGGCCGGGGGTGAAACGCGGCGCCCCGGCGCAGTCGGTGAGGGTGGCCCAGACCGCCGAGGGCGGCGCCTCGATGTCCAGGGACGCATGCACCAGCACCGTGGCCCCGGGACCGTCCGGCGCCACGCTGACGGCCGGCGTGGCGTTGTAGGCCTGGGCCCGGGATGCGGCCGGCGCGGCGAGGGCCAAGCCTCCGAAAATCAGGCCGGCGAGGAGGGCGGCGGGGGTGCGGCGGTGGGCCATGCGGACTCCGTTATCACGCTTCGCTCGCTTGGGCGCCCGCCGGCGGCAGGACGCCCGCACGGCGGAGCTGGGCGACCAGCCAACGGACATTGACCTCATTGCGTTGCGCCGCCGCCAGGAATTGCGGCCGCTCGATCACGCCGGGGGGCACCACCAGGCCGGCCCGGGCCCCGGCCGCGGCCGGAACGCAGAGGTTCAGCGCGGCGAGTTTCTGCACATGGCGCCGTACGGTCTCGCGGGGCAGGCCGATCTGGGCCGCCAGACTCTGGATCGACACCGGCCGGCGTTCGGCCCCCGCGCTCATCGGAGCGTCGCCGCGCTTGAAGGCGTCGAAGTTGGCGGCGGCCACGGCCAGGAAGATCAGGCCCGTGAGCACCTCCCCGTCGAACAGGCGGCGGATCTCGTCCAGGCAGCGCAGGCAGAAGTCGCTGGTGATGCGGGCCAGCAGGCGGTGGTGGGTGGGGGGAATCTCCAGCCCCCGGGTTTCGGCTACCAGCCCCGCCGCGCCGATGGCGGCCAGGCCCTCCATCAGGTCGATGATCTTGCCGGCGTTGGCGGCCAGGGCGCGGGCGTTGCCGGGGCGGCTGAGGACCGAGGCCGGGGCGATGAAGCCCTTGGGCGTCTTGACGATGAAGCCGTCGGCGGCCAGCAGCTGCACCTTGCGGCGCACGCTCTCGCGCGGCAGGCGCAGGGAGTCGGCCAGGGGGAGGATGCGGATCGGCCGGCGCAGCTCGTCCGGCGGCACCGCGTCCACGTCGCCGAAGCGTAGGGACTGGTCGCGGTCGCGGTCGATGTGACCGACATTGCCCTGCACCAGGGCCACGAAGATCAGACCTTTAAGCGCATCGCCGCCGAAACCGGCCCGCACCTGGTCCACGTAACGCAGGAAGTAGTCGAGACTGAGCAGGGTGACTTGGCGCAGGCTGGCGGTGGGGGGCGCGAGCGTCGGAGATGCAGGGGCGGAGCTCATGCGCCACGCCTCGCGATCTTACGGGCCTCGTCGATCGGCCGCCGCATCGCGTCCCGCCCTGTCTGTCCGCCGGCCTGGTGCGGCTGGCGTCAAGCTATTGGCATACCGCGCGCCATGGGTTGGGGTAAAGGCGATCGGGCCAACGCGGCGACAGTTTACGATCATCGCCCGCCGGCGCGCCCCCTGTTCGTGGGTCCCTGGCTGATGGGTCCCCGGCTAGTGGGCCTCATCCCAGTTGGCGGCGGCCCGCGCATCGACCACCAGCGGCACGGTGAGCGCCACGGCGGGCTCGGCGGCCTTCTCCATCACACTGCGGGCCACGCGGCAGGTTTCGTCGGCCTCGGCGGCCGGGGCTTCGAAGACCAGTTCATCGTGCACCTGCAACAGCATGCGCGCCTTCAGCCCAGCCTCCTTCAGCGCGCCCGGCATGCGCACCATGGCCCGGCGGATCACGTCCGCGGCGGCGCCTTGAATAGGTGCGTTGATGGCCGCGCGCTCGGCGAACTGGCGGTGGGCGACCGAGGCGCCCCGGATGGCGGGGATGTCGATCTTGCGCCCGAAGATGGTGGTGACGAAGCCCTGCTCGCGCACCAGCCGCTTGGTGTCTTCCATATACTCCCCGATGCCCGGGAAGCGCTCGAAGTAGGTCTTGATATAGGCCCCGGCCTCCCCTTGAGGGATGCTCAGCTGGTTGGCCAGGCCGAAGGCGGAAATGCCGTAGACGATGCCGAAGTTGATGGCCTTGGCGCGGCGGCGGACCATCGGGTCCATGCCTTCGATGGGCACCCCGAACATCTCCGAGGCGGTCATGGCGTGGATGTCGAGGCCTTGGGCGAAGGCCGCCTTCAGCTGGGGGATGTCGCCGATGTGGGCCAGCAGGCGCAGTTCGATCTGGCTATAGTCGGCGCTGATCAGCACATTGCCGGGCTCGGCGATGAAGGCCTTGCGGATCTTACGGCCTTCCTCGGTGCGCACCGGGATGTTTTGCAGGTTGGGGTCGTTGGACGACAGCCGCCCGGTGCTGGTCGAGGCCAGGGCGTAGGAGGTGTGCACCCGGCCCGTGCTGTCGGCCACCGCGGCGGCCAGGTTGTCGGTGTAGGTGCCCTTCAGCTTCGACAGCTGGCGCCAATCCAGCAGCAGGCGCGGCAGGTCATGGCCCTGGGCGGCCAGGCCCTCCAGCACATCAGAATCCGTCGACCATTGGCCGGTGGCGGTCTTCTTGCCGCCGGGCAGGCTCATCTCGCCAAACAGCACGTCGCCGATCTGCTTGGGCGAGCCCAGGTTGAAGGGCCGCCCGACCAGCTTCTGGGCCTGGGCCTCGTACTCCGCCATGCGCATGGAGAAGTCGTTGGAGAGGTGGCGCAGCACATCCGGGTCGACCCGGATGCCGGCATTCTCCATGGCCGCCAGCACGGGCGGCAGGGGCCGTTCCAGGGTCTCATAGACGGTGAGCAGGCCTTCGCGGGCCAGCCGGGGCTTGAGGATGTTGTAGAGCCTGAGCGTGACGTCGGCGTCCTCGGCCGCGTAGCAGGTGGCCGTGTTCAACTCCACATGCTTGAAGCTGATCTCGGTCTTGCCGCTGCCCGCCACCTGCTTGAACGGGATGGGGGTGTGGCCCAGGTGCAGCTTGGAGAGTTCGTCCATGCCGTGGCCGTGCAGGCCGCCCTCGAGCACATAGCTGATCAGCATGGTGTCTTCGATGGGGGCCACGTCGATGCCGTGACGGGTCAGCACCGCGATGTCGTATTTGGCGTTCTGGGCCACCTTCAGGACGGTGGGGTCTTCCAGCATGGGTTTGAGCCGCGCGATGACCTCGGCCAGCGGGATCTGTTCCAGGTCGGCCGGAGCGTCCAGGGCCAGGCCGTCCTTCTCGCAGTGGCCGACGGGGATGTAGCAGGCCTCGCCCGGCGTGATGCCCAGCGAGATGCCGCACAGGCCCGCCGTGGCCGAGGACAGGGCGTCGGTCTCGGTGTCGAAGGCGATGACGCCGACCTCGTAGGCGCGCTTGATCCAGGCGTCCAAGGCCGCGAGGTCGCGCACGCAGGCGTATTGGGTGGTGTCGATGACCTGGGCTTCCGCCGGGCCCGCATGGCCGCCGGCCGGGGCGAAGGCCGGGGTCGGATTGACCGAGGTCATCGGCTTGGCCCAGACGGCCGGCGCCATGGCGGTGGGCGCGTTCTTGCCCGCGCCGACGCGCCGCGACAGGCTGTTGAAGCCCATGTCCTCCAGGAAGGCGAGCAGCTCGGCCTGGTCCGGCTCGCGCACCCCCAGTTGGTCGAGGGGTTCGGGCAGGGGGGTCTCGCAATCCAGCTGCACCAGCTGGCGCGACAGGCGGATCTGGTCGGCGAAATCGATCAGGGTCTGGCGGCGCTTGTCCTGCTTGACCTCGCCGGCCCGGGCCAGCAGCGAATCCAGGTCGCCGTATTCGTTGATCAGGGCCGAGGCCGTCTTGATGCCGATGCCCGGCGCGCCCGGCACATTGTCGACGCTGTCGCCGCACAGGGCCTGGACGTCGACCACCTTGTCCGGCGTCACGCCGAACTTCTCGAACACCTGCTCGGCGCCGATGCGCACGTTCTTCATGGTGTCGAGCATCGAGACATTGGGCCCGACCAGCTGCATCAGGTCCTTGTCGGAGGAGACGATGACCACCTCGCCGCCTAAGTCGCGCACATGGCAGGCATAGGCGGCGATCAGGTCGTCGGCCTCATAGCCGGGCAGCTCCAGGCAGGGCACGCCGAAGGCGCGGGTCGCCTGACGGACCATGGCGAACTGGGGCACCAGGTCCTCGGGCGGCGGCGGCCGGTGGGCCTTGTACTGGTCGTAGAGCTTGTTCCTGAAGGTCTTTTCGGAATGGTCGAAGATCACCGCCAGGTGGGTCGGCTCATCGCCCTGCATGTCGCGCAGCAGCTTCCACAGCATGTTGCAGAAGCCTGATACGGCCCCCACCGGCAGGCCGTCCGACTTGCGGGTCAGCGGCGGCAGGGCGTGATAGGCGCGGAAGATGTAGCCCGAGCCGTCCACCAGGAAGAGCCGCACGGCCGGGCCGTCCTGCGTCAGGGGGCGGTCGGTGTTGGGGAGTTCGGGAGCGGAATCGAGCGTGTCGGTCATGACTCCAAGATAGGGGTTTAAGCCGCCCCGGTCAGCCCCGCCGCGCGAGACGAAGTCGCTTGCCTGTATCGCGCGGGTGCGCAACCGTGGGTTCATGGTTGGACCGCAGGCGCGGCGGCCGGACTGGTCTGGGGGACGGCGATGCGGTTGTGGATGTTAGCGGCGGTTGTCGCCATCAATTTCGGGCTTTGCGCGCCCGCCTCGGCCCAGGTGACCGCGCCGGACTGGGCGAAGAAACCCAGCATCGATTCCTATGAGGCGGTCTGGCCGGCCAAGGCTTTGCGCGAAGGCCGCGGCGGCAAGGCCGTGATCCGTTGTGACGTCACCGAGCGGGGCCTGCTGGACGACTGCGTGGTGGTCAGCGAGAGCCCGCCTGGCGAAGGCTTCGGCTATGCCGCGTTGCTGCTGGCGCCGCGCTTCCTGATGAAGCCCGCGACCCGCGACGGCGTGCCGGTACGCGCGAGCGGCGTTCAAATTCCGATCAACTTCGGCATGGAGGGCGACCGCAAGGGTGCGACGCCGCCGCCGCCGCAGAAGGCGCCGCTGGACCGCATGGCCTCGCATTCGCCGACAACGCCCCCCGATCCCGAAGCGGGGGTCAAGATGCTGGCCAACCCCCTGTGGATCGCCGCGCCGACCCGGGCCGACGTCCAGGCCGCCTGGCCGTCCAAGGCCGGCGAGAACATCACCTCCGCCCAGGTCACCATGGTCTGCAACTTCACCGCCGATGGCCATCTGCACCGCTGTAGCGTGCAG
The DNA here is from genome assembly GCA_028291055.1 of Caulobacter sp. Taxonomy (GTDB): domain Bacteria; phylum Pseudomonadota; class Alphaproteobacteria; order Caulobacterales; family Caulobacteraceae; genus Caulobacter. The sequence goes on along the minus strand of JAQGIP010000143.1, from coordinate 14,644 downwards.
AGCGAGGAACCTTCCACCCTGGGCTTCGGCGCGGCCGCCAGGGGTCTGGCCACGCGCTTCCAGGCGCCGGTGAAACCGGAGGAGGCCAAGCTGGTCGAGACCCTGTGGGTCAGTATTCCAATCCACTTCACGCGTCCCGGCGCACCGGCCGAGGCCGACATCCGCAAGCCGCGCTGGGTGCGGGTCCTGTCGCAGGACGACATCCAGGCGCTGTTCCCCGCCGCGGCGCGGGCGGCCGGGCTGAAGACGGGCCTGGGCGTGGCCGACTGCGCGGTGGGCGCGAACGGCGTGCTGAGCGACTGCCGGCCGGGCCGCGAGGATCCCGCCGGCATGGGCTTCGCCGCCGCCGCCGCCAAGGCCGCGCCGGCCATGCAGATGAGCCCTTGGACCGACGGCGGCAGTCCCGTGGACGGCGCGCGTATCAAGCTGCCGATCCGGCTGACTCTACCGGACGACGCGGCGGCGCCGGCCAAGCCCTAGAGCGCTTTCCGGCGAAGTGGAAACCGGTTCGCCGCCGAAAAGCGCGACAAAACAAATAGCTAGAGCGCCGCTCCGATTCTATCGGAGCGGACAACGCTCTAGGCCTGGGCGAACAGGGTATTGTAGTTGCCCGCATCCTTGCCGGCCGCGCCCAGCGCATCGTTGTCGCCGGTGGCGATCCAGTCGGTCATGGCGCGGGTCATGGCGCTCCAGGCGACGCGGGAGGGGCCGGTGGCGGAGCTCAGGCGGCGCGCGCCCAGCTTGGCCAGGCCCGCCGCATCGGGCACGCCCGGCATGGCCATGACGTTGAGGGGCAAGGCGGTTCCCTTGGCGATGGCGGCGATCTCATCGGCCTCCTTCACCACCGGCGCGAACAGCCCGCTGGCGCCGGCGGCGGCATAGAGTGTCGCGCGCTTCAGCACCTCGGCCACCGCCGCCTCTCCCTCCGCCAGGCCGCGCAGATAGACGTCGGTGCGGGCGTTGATGAACAGGTCGACCCCGGCCTTGACGGCAGCGGCGCGGGCCGCCTCGATCTTGCGGGCGTGCAGGTCGGGCGCGCGGGCGCCGTCCTCCAGGTTGATGCCGACGGCGCCCGCGCCGATCACCCGGGCCACCGTCTCGCCCACCGTGGCCGGGTCGTCGCTGTAGCCGCCCTCGATATCGGCGGTGAGCGGCACGGACAGCACCCGGGCGATATTCTCCAGGGTCTGGATCAACAGCGGCACCGGCAGGGCGTCGCCGTCCGGATAGCCCAGGCTCCAGGCCACCGCCGCGCTGGAGGTGGCCACGGCCTTGCCGCCGGCCTCCTGCAGCAGGCGGCAGCTCATGGCGTCCCAGCCGTTGGGCAGAGTCAGCACGCCGGGGCCGGCATGCAGGGCGTGGAAGGTGGCGGCGTGGCTCATGGTCTGGCTCCTGTTGTCCGCAACATAGGACCGGCCCCGGACCGGAAGAAGTCCGGGCCTGGCGGAAACCGGACTCCGATGTCGTCAGTCATTGGCTAGACGAAGCGGCCGCGCCGTTTGTGACCTAGTGGCCGCCCGCGCCCTCATAGACGCCCGGCGCCAGGACCTCGTCCTCATGACCGTCCGAGCCGGCGGCCAGGACGAAGCGGCGGTCGCAGTAGGTACATTCGACGAAGCTGGCCTCGCCCATCTCCAGGTAGACGCGCGGATGGCCGAGCGCCCCGCCGACGCCGTCGCAGCTGACGCGTTTGGTGCGCACAGTGACCACCTCGGGCGGCGGCACGGCGTTGGGCCTGGCGGGCGCCATCTCGGCCACGGGATCGGGAACGGGCTTGGCCTTGCGCGCCATTACGGGTGACTCTCCATGAAGCCCGGCCTTGGCGTGGGGGCTTGGGGCGCATACCTATGCGACACGCCGATCAGGCGTCAATTTTTCAAGCCGGATTCGATGCAACTTCCCGACTATGCCATCGAGGCCGAGGGTCTCGTCAAACGCTACCCCGCCACCAAGACGACCCCGGAAAAGCTCGCGCTGAACGGAATCGACCTGAAGATCCCGCGCGGCTCGGTGTTCGGCCTGCTGGGCCCCAACGGGGCCGGCAAGTCGACCTTCATCAACATCCTGGCCGGACTGACCAAGAAGACCGCCGGCACGGTGAAGATCTGGGACCGCGACATCGACGAGCGCCCACGCGACGCCCGCGCCGCCATCGGGGTGGTGCCGCAGGAGCTGGCCGCCGACGTCTTCTTCACGCCGCGTGAGTCGCTGGAGACCCAGGCCGGCCTCTACGGCGTGCGCAAGGCGGACCGGCGCACCGACGAGCTGCTGGCCGCCATGGGCCTGACCGACAAGGCCAATGCGTATGTGCGCGCCCTGTCGGGCGGCATGAAGCGCCGCCTGATGGTGGCCAAGGCCATGGTGCACAATCCGCCGGTGCTGATCCTGGACGAGCCCACCGCCGGGGTGGACGTCGAGTTGCGCCGCCAGCTGTGGAACTATGTGGTCGGCCTGAACCGGCTGGGCGTCACCATCGTGCTGACCACCCACTATCTGGAAGAAGCCCAGGAGCTCTGCGACCAGATCGCCATCGTCAACCGCGGCGAGGTGGTGGCCTGCGAATCCACCGCCACCCTGCTGAAGCGCATGGACACCCGCAATGTGGTGGTCACGCCCGAAGAGCCGCTGGGCACGGCGCCCTTCCTCACCGGCTTCGAGACCAAGCTGCGCGGCGGCGGGGCGTTTTCGGTCACCTACCGCACCGGTCAGTCCAGCGTCGAACAGGTGCTGGCCGCCGTGCGCGCCACCGGCGTCCACATCAAGGACATCGCCACCGAGGACCCGGACCTGGAGGACGTCTTCCTGTCGCTGACCTATGGCGCGGCCGACGGCAAGGACCCGACCCGGGACTAGCGCTCGCGCCTCTTGCCGCCCGGCTGATCGCCTCGCATCATCGCGGCGGGGGATCAGACCATGTCCATATTCGAGCGCACCTTCCGCCTAAGCGAGCACGGTACGAGCGTGCGCACCGAGGTGCTGGCGGGCGCCACCACCTTCCTGACCATGGCCTATATCGTGGTGGTGAACCCCTCGATCCTGGGGCTGACCGGCATGCCCGTGGCCGCGGTGGCGGCGGCCACCTGCGTCGCGGCGGGCGTGGGCTCCATCCTCATGGGCCTGTTCGCCAACTATCCCATCGCGCTGGCCCCGGGCATGGGGCTGAACGCCTACTTCACCTTCACGGTGGTCAAGGGCATGGGCGTGCCGTGGCAGACCGCGCTCGCCTGCGTCTTCATCTCCGGGGTGGCCTTCCTGCTGCTCACCTTCGCGGGCGTGCGCCAGGTGATCATCGCGGCCATCCCCCGGCCCCTGCTGGCCGCCGTCGCCGCCGGCATCGGCCTGTTCATCGCCTTCATCGGCCTGAAGGAGGCGGGCATTATCGTCGCCGACCCCAACACCACGGTGACCCTGGGCAAGCTGACCACGCCGGCCACGGCCCTGGCCATCCTGGGCCTGGTGGTGATCGCGGCGCTGCAGGCCTGGCGGGTCAAGGGCGCGATCCTGATCGGCATCCTGATCGCCACCGGCGGCGGCGTCCTGCTGGGCCTGGTCAAGTGGGCGCCCCAGAGCGCGTCGGTCGCCGAAATGACCGCCACCGCCTTCAAGCTCAACTTCCCCTCCGTGCTGCATCTCGGCGGCGGCGGCTGGGTGGCCATCCTGGAGATCCTGTTCGTCTTCCTGTTCGTGGACCTGTTCGACAACGTCGGCACCCTGGTGGGGGTGACCAAAAAAGCCGGCCTCGTCGCCGCCGACGGGACCATCCCGCGCCTCAACCGCATCCTGGTGGTGGATTCCGTGGCCACCATGGTCGGCGCCCTGGCCGGGACCTCGACTACCACCAGCTACATCGAGAGCGCCGCGGGCGTGGCTGCCGGGGGACGCACCGGACTGACCGCCGTGGTCACCGGCCTGCTGTTCCTGGCCGCGCTCTTCCTCACGCCCCTGGTGCAGATGATCCCGGCGGCGGCCACGGCGCCGGCCCTGATCCTGGTCGGCGCGATGATGATGGGTCCGCTGACCGAGATCGTCTGGGACGACCCGATGGAGGCCATCCCCGCCTTCCTGACCCTGGCCGCCATCCCGCTGACCTTCTCCATCGCCAACGGCCTGTCCATCGGCGTCACCGCCTATGCGGCGCTGAAGCTGCTGCGCGGGCGCGCCCGGCCGGGTGACTGGATGCTCTATGTGCTGGCGGCGCTGTTCGTCGCGCGCTTCGTCTACCTGGCGGCAACCTAGCGCGTCAGGCGAAAGTGTGGGCGGTTTCGCCGCCGGACGCGCGCCGGAAGGCTATCCTCGCAACACTTCCGACTTAATCGCCGCCTATTGAATCGCCGGCGGGAGGGCTCTACCCCACCGCTGACCGATCTAACGCCTAGGGGGCGCCTTCATGAAACTCCGACCCGTCACCGCCCTGATGTTCGCCGCCGCCGCCGCCATGGCCGCGAGCGCCGTGACCGCCGCGCCGCTGTCCGGCCCCGCCCTGTTCCTCAGCCCGGCCGGCAAGCCCTTCCGCTCCAAGGCGGGCGAGCCCTATCCGGTGGCCGCCTGGTTCGCCGAGGCCGACGCCAACAAGGACGGCAAGATCGACAAGGCCGAGCTGCGCGCCGACGCCGCCGCCTGGTTCACCCTGCTCGACACCGACAAGAACGGCATCATCGAGGGTCAGGAGATCAGCTTCTACGAGACCCGCGTGGTGCCTGAGATGCTGGCCAACCAGCAGTATGGCCTGCTGTCCCCCGGCTTTTCCGCGAACGGCGGCCTGATGGTGCGCGCCCAGTACCAAGGGGCCGGCAGCGGCAGCCTCGACAATGTGCCGGTAGTCGACAGCGACGATCAATTGCCCGGCAAGAAGACCAAGAAGCAGCAGGAACTGAACCTCCAAGGCTGCGCGCCCTACAACTTCCTGCGCGAGCCCGAGCCGCTGACCGCATCCGACAGCGACTTCAACCACCGCATCACCAAGGACGAGTTCGCCGCCGCCTCAGACCGCCGCTTCAAGCTGCTGGACAAGGACGGCGACGGCGCCCTGACCCTCGATACCCTTCCGGGCACCGCCACCCAGAACGCCATGGGCGGCGGCAAGCGGCGCTGATCGGGCGGCGGATCGGGCGCTTGATCGGGGCGGGACCGATCGACTGGGCGTTTGCGCGCCCGCGCCCTTTCGGCTAGAGACCCTTCCTCGCTTCCAGGCACCCGTAGCTCAGCTGGATAGAGCGTTGCCCTCCGAAGGCAAAGGTCACACGTTCGAATCGTGTCGGGTGCGCCAATCCTCGCGCAAAATGTCGCGTTTCATTGCGATTGATTCAAATTCCATTGCGTGATTCATGTCCGGTTTCCGGAAACCGAACGCTCGACGCCTCGCACCGGATTGTCCGCCCGTATCTTCACGCGCACCGCAAAGGCGAGATCGCCCCCAGGAGCCCCACCGTGCGGGTGGCCGTGCCCTTGCCCGCGCGCGCCACGGGATCGGTGCGCCAGCGCTTGGCGGCCGCTCCCCACCCTTCACGCGGGGCAGATCAATCAACGCCATGACGGCAGCGGCTCTCAGAGGCCAGCTGTACAATCCGTAGAACTGGTCTACCGCCCCCGTCCCTTCGCCAACCTTTTCAGTAGGACCTCAGCCACCACCTTAGGCTCTTTCCCCCGCAAGGGCGCGCTGAGTGCTCCATAGGCGCTATCAACGATCACCATATCTCCCACTCGGCGCCACACAGCCTCCCACGCGCGGTCGTTATTGGTGAAGCGGACCGTTCCAGGAGAGGCGAGAAGGCCAGCCACGGAACCCCGGCCCGTGGCGAGGCGGGTCCTACCTACGTGACCAGCGACGTGCTGCCGGGCGCCACCACTGTAAGCGTCAGTCAGCCGATCCGCGGAATCATCGCCTTTCTCCCGGACGCCGTCCTCGTCCCGCTCGAAGGGAAGCGGCTGGTTTCGGCCGCCCATGCGGGCCCCGACCACATATGAGCCCTTCCACACCGGCTCCGGCCGATCCTTGCTTATCTCGTTAAGCGGGCGCGGAATCGGTCCTGGCTCAAAAGTGAAGTCGTTGCGACGGACCGCAATGGCGAACTCCAGCGCCTCCTCGATGTCGGTCTTGGGGACCGGCCCAATGTCCTCCGCGTGGACGGCGAGGGCCACGAGGTAGGCAGTCAGGAAGTCGTCAACGTCGAGCCACGTCTTCTCCATCAGGTGCTGGGGCAGGCCAAGCGAACCGTCGTCCCAGCGCTGGACGAGTTGCCCCTTCTCCAAGTGGTAGTGGTACGGCTCCCCGAGGGTTTCGAGGCCGTGGTCTGTAACCGCCCATTGCCGGCCACGCCAGATGATTTCGCTCTGCTTTAGTTCCATGATTTCTCCCTGACCGCGATGGTTCCACGGGACTGCCGCGGGCTGCAGCCACCGTCAAATCTGTTCCAGGCGGTGGTGGTCCAAGGGCTTGAACGGCCTAAGAAAGCCGCGACTATATACTTTGAAACTGACCCCTTGGGCGGGGTTAATTGTTCGCCCATCAGGCGCGAAACCCCCTGCCCATGTTGCAGCTCCACACAGGAAGCCAAAGCAATACCACCTCTTTTTTCGGTTGGGCGTGGGTGCGGATGGCGGCGTCGATTGAACGATCACACTGCGGAATGATGTCAACCTCCCCTAGTGGCGCATTGCTGACCTTAGGATTGCAACCAGTCGTCTCGGCATAGGTGCATGGACGGGTTGCGTTCTTGTCATTGCCGGCTCCGGTCCGTCTAACGGGCAAGAAGCCTGAACGGGTCCAAGACTGCGGTGATGATCTGCCCTCCATGCTCCGGCGCAGGCGTGTGGAGTTGGGCGTATTCCAACGGGAGGCGGCCGCCTGGCTCGGCATGTCTGAGTTCACGCTGGGGAACTGGGAGGCGGGCACCACAGCGCCAGTGGATCGTTGCTATCCCGCGCTGATCCAGTACTTCGGACGCGAGCCATGGATGTCGATCCCGGGACGCTTGGCCGTTGGGAACGTGGCGAAGGGGTGCCGACGAAGCGATCACTGCCGGCGATCGTAGTGTTCTTGCTGCATGCCGAAAATTGCAAATAGCCGCGACTTGCGCGATTGGCGAATTCAAGCTGGCCCTCGGGCTCAATCCTGTCAGCACCCGCGATGGAGGGCGTATTCGCGATGCCAAGTTCGGCAAACCGTCGCTGATGGCAGTGAAGGTTGGGAGTCGGTCGACTAAATGACTATCTGGCGCGAATGGATGCGTTAGAGCCTTAGCTAGGCAGGCGCTATCTCTACGACAGTGGGCCGAACCAGCCACTCGGCGCCAATCGTCGGGACGAGTTCAGGCCGGCTGCGGGTAGATCAAGTGCGGGATCATGGTGTTCTGGCGGAGTATCGGGCGGGCGCGGCGATATCGGGATTCCTGGCGGCTCGGCCGCGCCGGCTAATCCGAGAGCTGCCAGTAGAGAAGGCGCACGATCGATACCTTTGCACAAAAGCGAGGCAGACGAATTGTCGATGGTGCTAGCGTTCGCATGCTCCAGAGATCGTCAACTTCAATCGGCAGGGAGTTTGAGTTTAAATCTGCAGGCGTTTGATTTTAAATCAGTCGGGAAAAGCTCCTGCAAAATCAACTGATCGCGACGTCAAACAACTCTTTCCGGTTACAAGCGATATATCGATTTTCCGTCGCGTAAATTGGCTCAATCGCTCCTTCCTAGAACGAGCGACGGGCGATGCCAGGGCTGGTCGGCTGAACAGAGTATCTGGCACGGTCAGAGTCCGGTCGTAGGAGGACTTGGAGATGCCCCACTTCGCAGGATTAGACGTCTCGCTCGAGACCACCCACGTCTGCATCATGGACGAGAAGGGCGAGGCGGTCCGGCAAGGCATAACCGCTACCGATCCTGCTGCCATCGAAGCCTTCCTACGCGGCAACCGCCGGCGCTATGGCCGCGTGATCCTTGAGGCGGGACCAATGTGCCAATGGCTTTACAAGGGCTTAGCGAAGCGCGGCCTTCCCGTAGTCTGCATCGAGGCGCGGCACGCTAGCGCCGTGCTCAAGACCCGCCCCAACAAGACCGACCGCAACGATGCGCACGGCCTGGCCGAACTGGCGCGCACCGCACATTTCAGACCGGTTCACATAAAGACGGATGAAAGCCTGCGGGCACGCGCCGCGCTTGCCACACGCCGCGTCCTGCTGAGCAAGCTGGTCGATATCGAGGCCGCTGTTCGCGGGATCATCCAGCCCTTTGGCTTCAAAGTCGGCCATGTCACTCGAAGGGGCTATGCAGCCCGGGTGCGCAGCCTTCTGGCTGGCGACCGGGCGCTAGCTGAGATCATTGAGCCGATCCTTCAGGTTAGGGCGCAGATCGCCGCGACGTTCGACGCAGTCCACAAGAAGCTTCTGGTCCGCGCTAAAGAGGATCCGATTTGTCAGCGTCTGATGACGGCTCCAGGCGTGGGGCCTCTGGTCGCTCTGACCTACCGGGCCGCTATTGATATCCCTGAGCGGTTCGCGCGATCCCGTGACGTAGGACCCCATCTCGGCCTAACGCCACGAACCCAGCAATCCGGCGTTACCGGCTGGCGGTCACGAATTTCCAAATGTGGAGACAAGGAAGCACGCCAGGCCATGTTCGTCGCCGCGCGCGCGATGCTTCCGGTGCATAGGCGCAAGTGTGAATTGCAAACCTGGGGGCGGGCCATCAAGGACCGGGCCGGCGGCATGAAGGCGATGGTGGCGGTGGCGAGACGCCTGTCGGTCATTCTCCATCGCATATGGATCGACGAGACAGAGTTTCGATGGGAGGTGGTCGATAGGTGACCGTCCAACGTCAAACCTCGCGAGCGAACAAGTCGCCAAGCCGTCCCGATGTATGTGCCCTACGAGCACGTGAGAACTAGCGGCTGAAGACCACTGCGCCACGAGGATGACCGCGGCAGCACACACCGCCGCCCGCGGAAGGCCCCGGTGGGGCCGCGAGAAGTTCGCTAGACTGGGTGCACCATTGCGAGTGCGTAAGGTTTCCCGAACTCCCGCGCATCACCGTCATCGCAAGACCGCGACCAGGCCTGCGATGGCGGTGATGAGGGCGGCAAGCAATCTACCTCTCATCATCCCTCTCGGCCAATGGCGTTGGAATACGCTCAGCCCGCTGCCCGACGCACCGCCAGGTAACGAAACCCACCTTGGACGGCGTAGAGCGCGATGGAGGTGAGCAGCACGAAAAGCGTGACGCCGATCAGGCTGGCGATCGCTTTGCTCAGCAGCCCAGCAGCGTGGTGTAGCGCACCGCGTAGCACTTCGAGCATCAGCCAAACGGCCCCGTAGACGCTCACGGCGGGCGCGATGCGTCGGCCGAGGGACTTTGCGCCGTCGGGGTCATCAAAGGAGCGGAGGCCGAATAGTAGGCCGGCTGCTAGAGGGAGCCAAACCAATTGCGCCAAATGCAGGATGTGTCTGTCGCCGAGCGCCGCCCCTACCCAGATTTCGGTATGAGCCAATCCTGAGCCGGTGAGCACGGCGGCGAACCACGGACAGGTAAGGGTGGGCCGCACAGCCGCTGCCGTGCGTCGGTCATAAAATGCGAGCCAGGACCCGGCTGCCAACCAGCCAAGGATAACCAGTCCCACTGACGCAGCGAACACGCCTGGGGCACCCCCAATCATGAGGACAAGCGGAGGTCGCCCGCCCACCGTCACTGGTGCCAGGCTGGCAATGAACTGGGTCGTCCAAAACAGCGCAAATGCACACGCCGGCAAGCCTACGCGCCAGACGGGGTGCCGCGGACCTCCTGTTTTTCGAAAGGTGAGGGTGGCTATAGCCACGGCGACGAGGGCTGCGGGAAAGGAGTCCAGGCAGTGCGGCAAACTGCCGAGCACCACCTGCCGGCGCCCATCTCAGGAGCGCGACGATCACGCAGCTAGCCGCAAATACCACCAGCGCAAAGGTCACCAGGCCGACGCGGCGTTGGGGCGTCAGGGCATCAGGGCATCAGGCTGGGGTCCGAGCGTGTTCACGCCCCGGCATGGCCAGCCAGCACCTACCTGTCAAGCTGGCCTTGGTCGCCGGCATTCGACAGTGAACGTTTGGGGCGCTTGGGATCCGCCAAGGTTGTCGGGAACTGGCCACCCCACTCGCCGTCACTGGGATTCTCCGCGACGCGGCCAACACCGTAATATTCCGCTTCACGCAAGATGTAATACCAAAGGGGCATCGCCCCCTTTTGATCGCCACCTTTATCAACACAGGCGTCAAACACCTTTTTTCGCTTCTCGATCACTAGGTCGTGGCCCGCCTTTGTCTCACCCAGCTTAGCCGGATCCAGCAGCCGCGAGCCCGTGCCCAACCACAACTCCCGCGGCGTCATTGGGGTGATGCGGAACGCGGCGGCCACCTGCTCCCCGGATGGCAGGCGCAGATAGACCACGCCACGCACAAGGTTGCGTAGGCGAGGCTGCCGAGCGGCGATAGCTTGCCGAAGAACTCCGGCAGATCAACAAGCGGGTCCACCAGGTTGGCGTCGAGCCGGTAGGCGTGCTGCCGAATTACGAATGCGTTGCCTAACTGGCAATCTGCGTCAACGGAGGCGGACCAATGATTGATGAACTAGATCGATTGTTCGTGATCATGGTTCAGCTCCTTATCCCTGTGCGCTACGTGCCAGACGCGCGCCCCTTCCGGACGAAGTGTAGAGTCGCATCTTCGATTCTGGTGAGGTCAGACCCCGTGAGGTCCACATGATTGAAGCACTCCGTCGCCTCGTCGATCTAGGTAGAAAGCCGCGCTGGAATTCACGCGCCGTAGAGGTGGGCTGGTTCTTGGACACCGACAAGGCGGGCTTCATCTGGGACGAGCCTAAGCGGGTGAAGCGTGATGATCCGGCGCCGACCCACGCGAAGTCGGTCAACCATTGCCCTGCAGCTCTCGATCACGAGGCACGGATGTTCGAGGTGCCTTGTCCAATTGATGCACGCCTACGCTTCAAATGGGGCGAGAAAGGCGAGCCTTTATTGATCAATGCCGACGGCGACCACGCCACCATTCGTCCAAAGCACCTAGGCCAGATGGTGGCCGTCGTGAACCGGCGCGAGTGGCGCCATCCCGAGCGCCCAATCATCCAAATTGTTACGCCCTATGTCTTCGTGACCGACGAGCCTGTCTACATGACCCAGATGCCGCCCATCGGCGCCTATTTGCCCAATCCATGGCCAGGCATCTTGATCGGCGGCCGTTTGCCGATCCATGTCTGGCCGCGCCAGATGATGTGGGCCTTCGAATGGTACGACATCTCGAAAGATTTGATTTTGAAGCGCGGTGCCCCTTGGTTTTATCTACGATTTGAGACTTACGATCCGACCCGGCCCATCAAGATGTTCGAAGCGGAGGTTAGCCCAGAACTCAAGGCGTACGTGCAGGGGATATCGAGCGTTTCCAACTATGTGAATCGTACGTTCTCGCTATTTAAAACCGCCCAATCGCGCAGACCCAAGCGATTGCTCAGTCGAAAAACTCGCTGAGACATAAGAAATGTAAGTCGTTTGAGGTGCAACTATTCACACCATGCTGCCGTGAGCTGCTGCTCGAGGTGAGGTTCGCACCGGCGTTGAGCATGCCTATCGGGGTGCCCTGGAGATCTTCTGTGTTTCCCATGAGTATTGACTCGATGGTCAATTGGCGCGCTCGCGGCGCTTTTCCGGAACGATGACTCCCAAATGGACCCCCAATCCCTCATGAAGGGAAAGCGCTTCCGGGCCTTTGAGACGGAACGAAATGGTGCCGCCGTTGACGACCGTGAACGATACCACCGTGTTGCCTTCAGGGGTGCCGCCTACAGCCCATCCTTGGATCCCGACAGTGTGAGTCGTGCCCTTTGGAGGCTCAGGCAGGCACTTTAGGGCCTTCATCGCCAAATCAAGCATCTGATCAGCCGGAACTATGGCCGCCAGCGGCTCTCCCTCGAACGGGGGCGGGGGGGCCGGCAGGTCAATCAACACCATCCCTGGGGGCGTGCTCTTAACCAAATGCACAGGGCCGCCGAAGAAGCGCTGCTCCCTTTTTGTCATTTCAGTCCTCCCGTCGTCCTTCCCCTTAGATGGTGCAGCTTGGTCCTGAATGCACCCCGAAATTGCTGTCGATGACCGCTGGCCCGGCGACAGGAGGATGTCATAAGCGCCAACTGCTTAGGCTAGACGAAGGATCAGCGACCACGCTTACGAATGCGCAAATATATTCGCCGGCCACGAGTGGGGAGACCGCGCCTATCCGTGACAAGATCGACTCCTCCAAACCAAGTGACTGTCGATGGTGACGTGCCGCTGCGCGGCGACGACCTGCCGAACAATCTAATGATCCTGCCTTGTCGTGAACGATGCCGAAGAGACGTTCGTGAGATCGACGTTCTGTCGCCAAGACGAGGGGCGAGCTGACCGTCGCAACCGACCGATCGATTGGAGTGACTCCGACATTCGGATGCGGATCCTATCGGTGCTGGTCACGACCGATTATTCCACTCTCGATGTGGTTGACAATACGATTGAGTTCCTTCCGATCCGCCCAACTCGCACGACCGTGATCAACTTTCCACGCCAACGGTTGAGCGCGTCGAACCTCTTCGCGTAACTCACGTGCCCTGGACCATGAAATGCGTCCTCGGCGTGCGGCATCGTTGATCTTCGAGGCCAAGCCGTTGACAGAGTCCACAGCCGGGATGGCGCGATCTTCCGGTTGTGCTAGCGCAGAATGGGGCGTTGGCCCCCGATCGCCACGCGGTTGGGCTTCGACGATCGTGCCGGATAGAAGGACTGAACAGGTCAGTAAAGTAGGAAGGACGTGCCGCATCATTTTCTCCGGCGTTGAAGCCATACCAGCAGGTCCGGTCTTGCGTCGGAATGGACATCGGCATGGGTTGCTCAAGCCAACTAGGCTCCTGTCGGTAACATTCCGGGGGTGCTCTCAGTTGCCCAATGTGTAGAATTTCTTCCACCCAATGGTGAGACGCCGACTTTGGAGATCAGCGTTAGTCCATCCCTGCAGGTGAGGAACCTGTCGGCGAGGTCATCGAGGCGACAATCCGAACAGCGTAGCTACGGCTGCCGCCCGAAGAACCAAGCCTTCGCGTAGCGAGCTTGGCTCTAGCTGTGAGGATAAATTTGGAAGCATCGACAGTGTGGATTCCCTTCAGAAGGATCGGTTCGCCTGGCCGGAGAGCCGCCGATCGACTCCACATCTCCAAAGAGAAACCGAAGTTTTCTAGTTGTGGGACCCGATAAGGTCCGTTGCGATGTGGGAGAGGTTTCAATGGATCGCAGTCGCCGCAACACTGGTCCAGCTATCATGGTATCGCGCGAAGCCACTTCCTGGCGGTGGTCACTAGTGAGTGAGATCGGTGAGACATGGGCTCAAGGGTCAGCCCTTGATCAAGCGGGCGCTATGACTGCTGCCTGGGAGGCCAATCGAAAGATTGATGATCATGGCTCAAGTTACCCCAACATCGTGGTTGGGCGCGAATAGATGACCTTGGGCGGGGAGTTGAAATAACGGACCGGGTTGGCGGCTGGCGCGACGTCGTCTTTAACCACCGTGAACACCGCCTTGGCGAGAAACGTGCCTAGTCATTTCGGCGCAAATGTCTCTAGCTGAGCCTTGGGGGGAACTGAGTGGAGAACCCGGCTTCAATCTACAGACCGATTGCGCGCCCCCCTTGGCGATGCGCTCCTTCGTGAAGCCGCCCTGCAAAAGTCCTGAAAGCCAAGATTTAGGCCCGGGCAGCGAAGCGTGACTTAGCTTCGCGTGCCGTCAATTTAAGGTGCCGGAACCATTGCTAAGTCGCTCCGAACTCTATGGGCAATCCCATCCCCGGGAGAAGGGTCGGGTCGAGGCCGCCGACTTCATTGGGACATATCTGTCCTAGTCATTACAGTGGCTCTCCTGATTTCTCGTGCAATGGATTGGAATGAAGTTGTCGCAGGAAACATCAGGCGGCTGCGATTGGCTCGGGGGATGAGCCAAGAGGAACTTGCCGGCGAAGCCGAGCTTGCGCTGCGTCACCTTGGCCGGATCGAAAGGGTCGAGAACAGCCCGACAGTGATGACGCTTGCCCGTGTCTCGAAGGCTTTGGGCGTAGAACCGGCGGCACTGTTCGCAAGGCCGAAACCGAACCTTGGCGTGCCTAGCTCGAATTAGTTCTGCCATGACCGACCTAAGCGACACGGTCACGGGCGTCAACCGCGGCACCATTTCGTTCCGCCTCAAAGGCCCGGAAGCGCCTTCCCTTCATGAGGGATTGGGGGTCCATTTGGGAGTGCTCGCCCCGGCACGACCTGCGGCCCTTCCAACTAGTGCTCGAGTCCCTCTCTGACGCACGAAGGCGAACATTATTTTAAGGTCGCAACTCTTGCGCTATTATCGCGTTGCGGTCCTTGGGTTTGTGGAACGGGCAACTGTAATGTTCAGGCGTATTTTGACGGCTGCCGCGATGGCGGGGCTGGTCCTTGCGGGGGCCAGTGATGGTCTCGCGCAGAGCGGCGTGTGGATCTCCTCCCTTGGCGCGACCACGGATCCGGCGGCGGACGCCGCCCTGGCGCCGCGGGTATCGGCCCTGGCTCAGAGCATCCTTGACGCCATCGCGGCGTCGGAAGCCGACTCCGCCGGCAAGAACCTTTCGCCCGCCG
>JAQGIP010000127.1 GCA_028291055.1 Caulobacter sp. | reverse complement strand
CCAGAACCAGGTTCGGGCCGCCGTCGATCTTCTGCTTTTCAAGGCTGTCCTGGCTGAAGGCCGAGACCGCGATCGGAACGTCCTGCAGACGTTCTTCCTTCTTCTGCGCCGTGACGACGACTTCGCCGACCGTGGTGGCGCCGCTGTTGCTGGCGTCCGCATCGGCTGCGTAAGCGGGCGCCGCAATGGCCATTAAGGCCGCCGCGGACACGCTCATGGCTAAGAGACTGCGCAGGCGCAGTGAATCTGACATTGGTAACCCTCCCGGACGGGGCGGACCTTCTACGCGGTCCTGCGATCCGTCTTAGTTTCCTCGCGTCGCGCGGTTAGATGCTGCGTGAGGGCGCGCGACCCTACCCCCTATGCATGGCAGCGATGACATACGCGCGTTTGAGATGTGTCAACCTCACGGCGCTAGGTGAACGCTGTTAGGTTACGGCTTTTCACCTTCGTGTGTCATAGGTGTCGCGCTCGATTCATCTCTCGGAAACATTCCGCTCTCTTGGAAAGGGAAAAGGCGCCAAATCCTTAAGCAGTCAGGGACTGCGGAGAATCGGGCTCGCAAGTCCGGTATCCAGCATTCGACTGGTTCTGCGGACGGACTGGCGCGTGTAGAAGGCCCGGTATGACCTTTAACCGACATATGGATGCTTCCGCTGGGGAAGCCTTGCGATGACCTACAGCGTCAAGGAAATCTTCCTCACCCTCCAGGGCGAGGGCGGCCAGGCGGGCCGCGCCGCCGTCTTCTGCCGCTTTGCCGGATGCAACCTCTGGACTGGGCGTGAGCGCGATCGCGCGCGTGCGGTTTGTAACTTCTGTGACACGGACTTCGTCGGCGTCGACGGTCCCGGTGGTGGCAAATTCGTGACCGCTGAAGCTCTGGCCGACGCCGTGCTGGCCGCCTGGACCGGTCCCGCGCAGGGCCGCCTCGTCGTCTGCACCGGCGGCGAACCCTTGCTGCAGCTGGACCCCGCCGCCGTCGCCGCCCTGCACGCCCGGGGCTTCGAGATCGCCGTGGAAACCAACGGCACCCTGGCCGCGCCGGCCGGCATCGACTGGGTCTGCGTCAGCCCCAAGGCCCAGGCCCCGGTGGTCCAGACCTCGGGTCAGGAGCTGAAGCTGGTCTTTCCCCAGCCCGGCGTCGATCCCGCCCGCTTCGAAGGCTGGGATTTCGAGCGCTTCTACCTCCAGCCGCTGGATGGTCCGGACCGCGCCGCGGCCACGCAGGCCGCCATCGCCTATTGCCTTTCCCACCCCAGGTGGCGTTTAAGCACCCAAACCCATAAATACCTTGGAATTCCCTGAGCGTTTTCCTTAGAAAACGCTCTCTCACTTTTTTGGAAAGGAAGAGGAATGTCCTCGGACATTCCTTGGCGCAGAGCCGCGCGGCACGGACCTATGAGCGACCCTGTTTTCGAGATCACCAAGGCGGCCAACTTCGACGCCGCCCACCATCTGCCCGTCGGCGGCGCGGCCGACGGCCGCTACACGCGCCTGCACGGCCACTCCTTCCGCGTGGAAGCCACCGTGCGCGCCACTGAGCTGAACCCCGAAGGCTGGGTCGCCGACCTCGGCGCGCTGGACACCACGCTCAAGGCCCTGGCCGCCGAACTCGACCACGGCCTGCTCAACGAAAAGCCCGGCCTCGAGAACCCGACCCTCGAACACCTCTGCCTCCACTTCGCCGCCCGCCTGAAACCCAGCTACCCCGGCCTGTCGCGCATCGTCGTCTCCAGACCCACCATCGGCGAAAGCTGCGCACTCACGCTCTAGGGCCCGGCCCGGGGACATGTACGCTCTCAAATGCCAGGCGGCTGTGCGAGGGCCCCCAACCGTACGTGTCCCCCAAGCGACGGCCACGCCACGGTCAGGGGACACGTACGGTCCGGCCGGTGCGCCAAGAGCATTGGCGATCAGCGAGCGTACATGTCCCCAGCCGCTCAGAGCGTATCCACCAACACCAGCTCCGCATCGCTAGCCGCGCGGATGGTGATCACGGCTTCATCCTTGATCGCCGCCCCATCCCGCGCCGACAGCTTGACGCCATTCACTTCGACGTCCCCCGCCGCCGACACCAGATAGGCATGACGCCCGGCGCCCAGCTCATAGGTGGTCTCGTCGCCCGCCTTCAGCGTCGCGCCCAGCACCCGGCCGTCCGTGCGGATCGGCAGCGCGCCCTCATCGCCCTCGACACCGCTGGCCAGGACCACGAACTTCCCCGACCGGTCGCCCTTGGGAAACGGCTTGGCGTCCCAGCTGGGCGGCTTTCCCCGGCTGTTGGACTCGATCCAGATCTGGAACAGGGTCGTGGGCTCGTCTTCCAGATTGTATTCGGCATGGCGGATGCCCGAGCCCGCGCTCATCACCTGCACGTCGCCCGCGCCGGTGCGGCCCTTGTTGCCCAGGCTGTCCTGGTGGGTGATGGCGCCGGAGCGGACATAGGTGATGATCTCCATGTCGTTGTGCGGATGCGGCGGGAAGCCCGACTGGGGGCCGATCTCGTCGTCGTTCCACACCCGCAGGGCGCCCCAGCCCATGCGTTTGGGGTCGTGCCAGTTGGCGAAGGAAAAGTGGTGGCGGGCGTTCAGCCAGCCGTGGTCAGCATGGCCAAGTTCGGCGAAAGGCCGGCGTTCGATCATGGGAAAATCTCCTCTTCGGGCGAAGAGATAGGGGCTCTTGCGCTTATTGCAACTGTAGAAGTGGCAGATCGCCGATCACCTGCAAGGATCGCTGGAAACGCACCGAGCGCAAGCCCACCAGCAGCTGGTCCAGGAGCGCCTTGCCGAACTCCAGGCGTCCCTCCGCCCCGGTGAGGTCCAGACGCCCGGCTCCGATGTCGGCCATCACCCGGTCCAGGGAGCGCGCCAGCAGCACCGGCGAGCGGCTGGCCAGGTCGGGCCGTTGTTCGGCCACCGTCTTCAAGATCAGCATGGCCTGCACCATCGGCCACACCTGGCGCATGACGCAAAGCCTGGCCGCCTCCTCCTCGTTCGCCGGCCGCCCCAGCCAGGCGCCCAGCAGCAGCCCTTCCTGCGCCTCGTCGGCGTTCATCGAATGGGCCAGGCACGACAGGTCGCCGAACGGATCGGCCGAGCCCGCCGCCTCCCAGTCGGTCAGCCACAGCCGCTGGCCGTCATAGAGGATGTTGCCGGGGTTGAGGTCGTTGTGGCTGGAGACCGCCGCCATCTCCGTGCGCCACACCGCGCGGATCTGCGAGAACCGCAACAGGTGTTCGGCGAGCGCTTCCTCCGCCAGGAAGCCCGTGGCCCGGAAATCCGCGATGAAGCCGTCCGCCGCGTCCAGGTGGGTCGGTCCGGGCGGAAAGGGCGCCGTCGCCTGCAGCGCGCGCACCAGGCCGGCCAGTTCCGCCAGCATCGCCTCGCGTCCCCAGGCATAGGTCGACAGCGGCCGGGCTTCGACGAAGGCCGTGATCGCCACCCCCGTCGCCGCGTCCGCGTAACGCACCGAGGGCGCCACGCCCGCCCGCGCCGCCGCGCCCAGGCAGCTCAGGTGGCGCGCCACATCCGCCGCGTCCCGCTCCGGCCGCTCAAGCCGCAGCAGGTGGTCGCGCCCGCCGGTGCGCAGCCGGAACACCGCCGCCCCCGACATGCCGCCCTTCAGCGCCTCCAGCTCTTCGATCGCCGCGCCCGCGCCGAACGCCGCGCGCATGGCCTCCGCCACCGCGTCCCCGCGGCCCTCTTGAACAAGGCTGTGCATCATCATCTCCACCGGTCAGGCCGGCGGATTTACCCGGATATAACCATCCCGTCAATATCGCCCGGGTAAAACTATCCGTGAGGGTCGGAAATCAACCGCGAAATAGCCCCCGTCTGCCCCCGATGCCGCAGGAAGGCGTCCGCCAGCACGCAAGCCACCATCGCCTCCACCACCGGCACGCCCCGGATGCCCACGCACGGGTCATGCCGCCCCTTGGTCCTCAGGTCGACATCCTCCCCCGCCTCATTGACCGACCGCCTGGGCGTCAGGATCGAGGAGGTCGGCTTGAACGCCACCCGCGCCGTCACCGGCTGGCCCGTCGAAATGCCCCCCAGCACCCCGCCGGCGTTGTTGCTGAGGAAGCTCACCCCCTCATTGCCCATCCGCATCTCATCGGCGTTCTCCTCGCCGGTCAGCGCCGCCGCCTCGAACCCCGAGCCGATCTCGACCCCCTTGGCCGCATTGATCGACATCAGGGCGCCGGCCAGTTCCGCATCCAGCTTGCCGTAGAGGGGCGCGCCCCAGCCCGCCGGAACCCCGATCGCCTCGACCTCGACCACGGCGCCGGTGGAGGAGCCGGCCTTGCGGATGGTCTCCAGATGCTCCTCCCACACCGGCACGATGGCGGCGTCGGGCGACCAGTAGGGGTTCTCGTTGACCTGATCCCAGTCCCACCGGCCCCGGTCGATCCTGTGGGGGCCGATCTGCACCAGGGCCGCGCGCACCGTGACGCCCGCGCCCAACACCTTGCGCGCCACCGCGCCCGCCGCCACCCGCGCGGCGGTCTCCCGCGCCGAGGCCCGGCCGCCGCCGCGGTAGTCTCGCACGCCGTATTTGGCGAAATAGGCATAGTCGGCGTGGCCCGGCCTGAATGCCTGGGCGATCTCGCCATAGTCCTTGGAGCGCTGGTCGACGTTGTCGATCATCAGCGAGATCGGCGTGCCCGTGGTGACCGGGCCGCCCGTGCGTTCGTCCTCGAACACGCCCGACAATATCTTCACCGCGTCCGGCTCCTGGCGCTGGGTGACGAACCTGCCCTGGCCGGGGCGGCGTTTGTCGAGCCACACCTGGATGTCGGCCGGGGTCAGCGCCAGGCCGGGAGGGCAGCCGTCGACGACGCAGCCCAGGGCCGGTCCATGGCTTTCGCCCCAGGTGGTGACGCGGAACAGATGGCCGAAGGTGTTGTGCGACATGGCCGTGCTTCTAGCGGATCGCGCGCCCAACGCCAAAGAGGGGGACGCCAAAGGTGGAACCAACCGGTTCAGCGACGATTCAGCTCGCGGGGCGTTGTCTTGCGCACGGCAAACAGGCCGCCGCCCGACGGGACGCGGGTCGGCCGAAGGCGAGCAGCAGCGATGTCATTGGAACACCCCCCTACCGATCCGCCGCCGGCCGAGCCGGCCAGGAGCTGGCGCGACCTCGATTGGCGCCACCCCACCAGGCAGCAGGTCTTCATCGGCGGACTGATTGTCGCGCCCTTGCTGGCGGTGGGTCTCGGCCTGCTGGCCGCCCCGCACCTGGACAGCCACAGGGCCATGCAGCCGGTCTCCGCCGAGACCATGCGCATCCAGCTGGCCAAGACCGCCAACACGCCCGTGGACATGACCCCCGGCGCCAAGCTCCAGGTGCTGTCGTCGAGCACCCCGGCCGCGCCCGTGGCCGTCGTCAGGCCCGTCGATGCGCCTCTGCCGGCGCCCATCACCGCCGCCCCGCCCGAACCCGCCGTGATCCCCGTTGATCAGCGCCCGGCGAGGGGCGCGGGCTTCGACTGTGGCGCCGCGCGCAGTCCGGCCGAAATGATGGTCTGCTACGACCCCAGCCTGGCCGCCGCCGACCGGCGCATGCAGCGTGCCTGGCGCCGCGCGCTCGACTCCGGCGCCTCGCACGATGAGCTGCGCCGCGACCAGCGGGCCTGGCTGCGGGATCGCGATGAGGCCGCCCTGGATTCGCCCGAGGCCGTGCGTTCGCTCTACGTCCAGCGGACGCGTGAACTGGAAGATGCGGCCGACGGCGGCGAGGAAGACGCTCCGTCCGAGGAATAGCGGTCAGGCGGCGCGGCCGCGCTCCAGCGTCCGGGACACCCCGACGCAGATCATCAGCTGGCCCAGATAATAGAGGCCCCAGACGGCCAAGCCAGCCACGAAGCTGTCGTCAAAGCGGTAGGTGCGCGCGAAGATGATCAGGTCGGAGGCCACGAACATCAGCGCGCCCAGCCCGACCTGGAAGCGGGGAAAGCGGCTGGTCCAGGCGGTGGCCGCCATCAGGGACAGACCCAGCGCATAGACCGCGATGCCAGGCGCGCTGTCGCGCAACGCCGGCAGCAGATAGGCGGTGAGCACCACGGCCGGCACGAGCAGCACCGCCAGCAGACCCTGGCTGCGGGTGATCGCGGCGCGCCGGTTGCGCAGATAGAGCCAGACGGCGAGGAGGTGGCCGGCCAGGAAGGCCAGGGCGCCGACGATGAAGCTGACGCCCAGCAGCACGTCGCCCAAGGCCCCGAAAGCCATGACGCCGGCCAGCAGCCATCCGTTCAGGTCGCGCGCCCGCATGGCGGCGTAGAGGGCCAGCAGGCCGACACCCGCGCCCTTCCACGCCAGGTCGTAGGTGGCGTCGAGGTGGACCCTGGAACTGAAGAGGTAGGTGAGGCCGGCGATGGCGGAGACGGCCAGGATCGGCCTGTAGGTCTGATCGCGGCGCACGGCTGGGCCTCAGGCCGCCCAGGCCGCCGCGAAGCGTCGCAGCAATGTCCGGGCCGGGCTTTCGGCGCGGGCGGCGGCGTCGGGTTCGAGGCGCAGGAAGAGGTGGCCGGCGGGGTGGGGGCCTCGGGCGGGGAGGCCCTGTTCGGGCAGGCGCAGTAGACGGCGCTCGGCGGCCTCGCGGTTGATCCAGACGGTGCGGCGGCCGATCGGGGTCTCGATCACGGCCCGGCCGCCGTCGGCCATCAGGGTGGCGGGCAGGCGCACGGTCAGCCACAGGTCGTGGCCGCGCACCAGGGCCTCGAAGTCGCCCTGGATGGACACCGGCAGGTGGACGGCGCCGATGCGCACGGTGTCGCCCTCGCGCAGGCCGGGGGGCAGGTGGGCGCGCACCTTGCGGCCGGCGGCCAGCGTCTCGACCGTACCGCCCTGCATGGCGGTCAGGGCGGAGATCTGGAGGCGTTCGGCCCGCGGCTTGGCGGGGACGGGCGGGAAGTGGATGCCGCCGGGGATGGGCGGAGGCAGGCGTTGCAGCAGGCGGTAGGCGGCGACCACCTGGCGGAAACGGGTGGCGTCGCCGCCCTCGACATCGGGGTGGGCCCGCTTGGCGGCGTCGCGGAAGGCGGCGGTGAGGGCCTCGGCCGAGGCGTCGGCGCTCGAGCCCAGCAGGGCGCGGGCGACGTCGGCGGTCATCTCGTAGGGCGCCCGGAGCATCCCGCAAAATGGGCCGGACACAGTCAATGAGGCGTTAAGGTCGCCGCGATGGCCAGGGCGGGCGGCTTGGCATGCCCGCCTGGCGGCTATCTACTTCCGCCGCGCGTAGGCGACAGCGCTCGGCGCGTCGGTGAAGGTCGCGTTGGTCGAGGCGGCCCCGTGGCAGACCATGCCGTAGACCAGGTTGGCATCCTTGTCGTTGGCGTCCGCCGCCGTAGCCGTGTTGGTGGGGTCGTCCTTCTCGGCCAGGACCTGTCCGCCCGCCGCGACCGCCCGATAGTGGATCACGCGGTCCATATGTTTGGCGCAGTCGAATTCCATCGTCGTGACGAGGTAGTCTACGGTCCCCGCACCGATCGCGGCGGGCTCTGACGGGGCCATCAGCATCTCGGCGGTCATCACGGCGCCTACCCTTTTGATGCTGCGGACATCGAGGAAGGCTGTGTATTGGCGCGCACCGCCGATCAGGACATAGGCGTGGGCTCCATCGGTCTGCGCGAAGGAGGCCGGCGCGGCCGCCAGGGCAACAAGAAGGGCAATGGCTCCGGCGAGGCCGATGCGGGTGGGGCGGTGTTGACGGGTGCTCATGGCGGCACGCTATCCGTTGCCGCTCGGAAGGCCAAGGTTCGCACGCGCCGTTTTGCGCCCGGCGCGCCGTCCGCTAAGACGGGGGCATGGCCGAAGACATCCTGATCCCTGCCTCGCCCAGCGAGGACGACTACGTCAAACAGGTCACCGAGGCCGAGCCCCTGGCGCTGTTGGCGGAGGCCGATCCCCTGGTGCTGTTCGAGACCTGGCTGAAGGCCGCCTCGGAGAAGGAGCCCAACGACGCCAACGCCATGGCGCTGGCCACCAGCGGCCGCGACGGCCTGCCCGACGTGCGCATGGTGCTGCTGAAGGGCTTCGACGCCAACGGCTTCGTCTTCTATTCGAACATGGAAAGCGCCAAGGGCCGGGAGCTGGCCGCCAATCCCCAGGCGGCGCTGCTGTTCCACTGGAAGTCCCTGCGCCGCCAGGTGCGCATCCGCGGGGCCGCCGAGCCGGTGACCAAGGCCGAGGCCGACGCCTATTTCGCCACCCGCGCCAAGCACAGCCAGATCGGCGCCTGGGCGTC
Source organism: Caulobacter sp. (assembly GCA_028291055.1). GTDB lineage: Bacteria > Pseudomonadota > Alphaproteobacteria > Caulobacterales > Caulobacteraceae > Caulobacter. The sequence continues at coordinate 14,717 of JAQGIP010000127.1, read as the reverse complement.
GGACCAATCAAGGGAGCTCCCCGACCGCTTCGCGCTGGAAAAGAAGGTGGCCGAGGTCGGCCTGAAGTACGGCCTGGGCAAGGTTCCGCGTCCGCCCCACTGGTCGGGCTGGCGGGTGCGGCCGATGTGTATCGAATTCTGGCGCGACCGGCCCTTCCGCCTGCACGAGCGGCTGCAGTTCGAGCGCACGGGCGAGGGCTGGACCACGCGCCGGCTCTACCCATGACGGAAGAGGAAAGGGAGGCCGAGGTCGCCGCCTTCTTCGAGGCCCGCGCCGAGAAGGTCATCGAGACCAATATCGCCCGGGTCTATCTCGAGGGCGAGCGGGCCTGGAAGGTCAAGCGGCCGGTGTCGCTGGGCTATCTCGACTATGCGAGCGTCGAGCTGCGCCACTGGGCGCTCGACCGTGAACTGAGCTTCAACCGCGCCGCCGCGCCCGACATCTACCGCGCCGTGCGCCGCGTGACGCGCGAGGCCGACGGGTCGCTGGCGCTGGAGGGCGCGGGGGAGGTGGTCGAGCATGTGCTGGAGATGCGCCGCTTCGACGACACCGCTGTGCTGGCCATGCAGCCGTGGGCGGTGGATGGGGCGCTGGCGGAATCGCTGGGCCGGGAAGTGGCCCGAAGCCACGCGGAGGCGCCCCGTCGGCCCGACGCGGGCGGACGCTCGGCGCTGGAATACACCATTCGATCCAACGCCAACCTGCTGACCAAGCTGGCGCCCAGGCTGGGCCAGGCCGAAGTCTCCGAGCTGATCGCGGCCACCGACGCGGCGCTGGAGCGGATGACGCCGCTGCTGGATGCCCGCAAGGCCGCCGGCTATGGCCGCCGCTGTCACGCCGACCTGCACCTGGGCAACATCCTGCTGGAGGATGGGCGGCCGATCCTGTTCGACTGCATCGAGTTCAACGATGTGCTGGCCGAGATCGACGTCCTCTACGACCTGGCCTTCCTGATCATGGACCTGGACTTCCGCCGCCGCCGCGACGCCGGGGTGCGGGTGCTGGCGGCCTATCTGGATGAGGCGGCGCGGCTGTTCCCGGAAGACCTCTGGGCCGGCCTCGAAGCCATGCCGCTGATGCTGTCGGTGCGGGCGGGGGTGCGCTGCCACGTGCAGGCCCACAGCCACGACATGGAGGCGGCCAAGGCCTACCTGGCCGCCGCCATCGAACATCTGAAGCCGCATGGCGCGGGTCTGGTCGCGGTGGGCGGGCTGTCCGGATCGGGCAAGTCGACCTTCGCGCGCCTGGTGGCGCCGGGCCTGGGCGCCTCGCCGGGCGCGGTTGTGCTGCGCACCGACGAGATCAGGAAGCGGATGTGGGGCGTGGGGCCGCTCGATCACCTGCCGCCGGCGGCCTACGAGCGCGCGTTCGGACGCACCGTCTATGAGCGGATGTTCCATGAGGCGTCGCTGGCGCTGGCCGCCGGGCGCTGGGTGGTGATGGACGCGGTCTTCCTCGACCCGGCCGAGCGCACCCGCGCCGCCGAGGTGGCGGCCAGGACGGGCGTGCCGTTCGAGGGGGTGTGGCTACAGACCGATGCCGCCCTGATGCGCGAGCGGGTGGACGCGCGCACCGGCGACGCCTCCGACGCCGACGCCGCCGTGCTGGAAACCCAGCTGACGCGCGACCCTGGCGACATCACCTGGGCCCTGACCGAGGCCGGCGCCGACTTCGACGATGAGGCGGGACGGTTGGTGTCACGCCTGATGGAGCGGGACGGCTAGCTGTTGTTGATCAGCAGATTGTCCGCCTGACGTTTACTCCCTCTTAGACGTCATCCTCGGACTTGTTCCGAGGACCCCTGCACCCGCAGTCATCCGTGGTGAAGGGTGGCTTCGTCCGATCCGCCCGTCACCCGACTTCAGAGGGTTGCCGCTAGAGGGGTCCTCGGAACAAGTCCGAGGATGACGATGGTGGTAGATTGGACGCCCCGCCCATCGCACCCGCGCCGGCGTCAGCCCGCGCTGGCGGCCTCGGCGATCAGGGCATCGTCGATGCCGCGCGCCCTCACGGCGGCGGGGCGGCCCATGATGCGGCCGAGATAGGCGTCGAAGGCGTCGCGCTTGGGCAGGGCGCCCACGGCGCTGAGCCAGCCGATCTGGCTGCCCACATAGACGTCCGCCGCGGTGAAGCGGGGCCCGGCGATATAGGCGTGGGCGGACACGCCCTGCTCCAGGGTCTCGACCATGCGGTCATAGTGGCCATAGCCGACCATGGCGGTCAGTTCCGGCGGCACCTCGACGCCCAGGGTGCGGTTGGTGGTGGCGGCCTCCACCGGGCCGGAGGCGAAGAACATCCAGCGGTAGTAGTCGGCGCGCTCGTCGGCGGTGGGGGCCAGACCGGCTTGCGGGAAGGCCTCGGCCAGATAGGCGCAGATGGCCGGGGTTTCGGTGACGGTGCGGCCGTTGTGGACGATGGTCGGCACCTTCAGCATCGAATTGATGGTGTGATAGTCGCCCTTCGGCCCGCGCAGGTCGACCAGCATGGTGTCGTAGGGGACGCCGACCTCTTCCAGCATCCAGCGGATGACGCGGCCACGCGACATGGGAGAGGTGTAGAAGGTGAGTTGGTCAGACATGGACGTCTCCTCGAACGGCTGATGGATCAAGCTAGTCGTCCGGCGTGGCGAGCTTTCGACACTTTAGGGAATAATTCTTCGAGCCTGTCGATTGCGCCCGGCGCCGGACGACAAGGGCCGTGCAACCAAGGAGCCACCCCATGCAGTACGTTTGCCTGATCTACTTCGACCCCAAGACGGTGTTCAACGGCAGCGCCGAATCCAACGCCGTGCTGGGCGCCGTCGGCCCCAACAACGAGGCGATGCGGGCCAGCGGCCACATGGTCTCGTCCGAGGCCCTGACCCTGCCCCATGAGGCGATCACCGTGCGGGTGCGCGACGGCAAGGTGTCGACCACCGACGGGCCGTTCATGGAGACCCGCGAGGTGCTGGGCGGCTTCGTGCTGATCGAGGCGCGCGACCTGAACGAGGCGGTGCAGGTGGCCTCGGCCATTCCGTTCGCGAAGCTGGGCTCGGTCGAGGTGCGGCCGGTGGTCGACTTCAGCAAGCCGCGTCCGCAGCTTTGAGCCATCTGCCTTGAGTTCGACGCCCTTGAGCAATCCGGGGGCCCGCGACGCCCTGGAGGCGGCCTACCGCACCGAGGCGCGGCGGGTGCTGGCGACCCTGATCCGCCTGCTGGGCGGGTTCGATGCGGCGGAGGAGGCGATGCACGAGGCCTTCGCCGCCGCCGCGCGGCAGTGGCCGGAGCAGGGCGTCCCGGCCAACCCCTATGCCTGGCTGGTCTCGGCCGGGCGCTTCAGGACCATCGACCGCTGGCGGCGCGAGGCGCGGCTGGAGCGCGCGCTGCCGGAACTGGCGGCGATGGCGGAGACGACGCCGGAGCCGGCCATGCCCGAGGATATCCAGGACGACGAGTTGCGGCTGATCTTCACCTGCTGCCACCCGGCGCTGGCGGCGGACGCGCGTGCGGCGCTGACCCTGCGCGAGGTGGGGGGATTGACCACCGAGGAGATCGCCCGGGCCTACCTGGCCACCGCGCCGGCCATCGCCCAGCGCATCGTGCGGGCCAAGGCGAAGATCCGGGAGGACGCCATTCCCTATGAAGTGCCATCGCGGGCCGAGCTGCCGGCGCGGACCGACAGCGTGCTGCAGGTCCTCTATCTGATCTTCAACGAAGGCTATGCGGCGACGGAGGGACCCAGCCTGACGCGGGGCGATCTCAGCGCCGAGGCGGTGCGACTGGGACGGCTGGTGGCCGAGCTGCTCGACGACCCGGAGGCGCTGGGGCTGCTGGCCCTGATGCTGCTGCACGAGGCGCGGCGCGCGACGCGGACGGACGCGGCGGGCGATGTCGTGCTGCTGGAGGACCAGGACCGGTCGTTGTGGGACCGCGACCGCATCGCCGAGGCGCGGGGGTTGATCGCCCGGGCCATGTCCGGCGGGCGCATCGGCGCCTACACGCTGCAGGCGGCCATAGCGGCCGTGCATGCCGAGGCGAGGGCCTGGGCGGAGACGGACTGGGGACGGATCGTCAGCCTCTATGACCTGCTGGAGCGCGCCGCGCCGTCGCCGGTGAGCGCCCTGAACCGGGCGGCGGCGGTGGCCATGCGCGATGGCCCGGAAGCCGGGCTGGCGGCCATCGAGGCGGCGATGGCGGACGGCGGGCTCGACGCCTACCACCTGGCGCATGCGGCGCGGGCGGACATGCTGCGGCGGCTGGGCCGGACCCCGGAAGCTCGGGCAGCCTATGAGCGGGCGCTGGAATTGGCGCGCCAGCCCGCCGAGCAGCGGTTCCTGGCCGCGCGGCTGGATCAATTGGTCAAGGATCAGTCGTCAAGGCTGGTTTGAGCCGACAAGCTCGCCCCACGCGCGCCCCGCGTTGCCCGCGGGCCTTCCGCTCGGCTAGGGTATTGTCCAACGACAATAAGCGCTTGGTGGGGTTTGCGATGCAGGGGTTGATGCAGCACGGTTCGCTGACCGTGGACAAGGTCCTGGATCATGCCAAGGACTGGCACGGGCATCGCGAAATCGTCTCGCGGTCGGTCGAAGGGCCGATCGTGCGCACCACCTATGCGGAACTCCACGAGCGCGCGAAAAAGGTCTCCAACGCCCTGCTGGGCCTGGGGGTGAAGGCCGGCGACCGGGTCGCGACCCTGGCCTGGAACACGGCCCGGCATATGGAGGCCTGGTATGGCATCGCCGGCATCGGGGCGATCTATCACACGCTGAACCCGCGCCTGCACCCAGACCAGCTGGCCTGGATCATCAACCACGCCGAAGACACGGTGATCTTCACCGACATCACCTTCATCGATGTGCTGCAGGACGTGCTCGGCAAATGCCCGTCCGTGCGCCACGTGATCGTCATGACCGACGACGCCCACCTGCCGAAGTTCAAGGTCACCGGCGTGCCCGCCCTGGGCTTCAACGCCGCCCACAGCTACGAGGCGCTGATCGCCGGCCAGTCGAGCGAGGCCCAATGGGGGGGCTTCGACGAGGAGACCGCCTGCGGCCTGTGCTATACCTCCGGCACCACGGGCGATCCCAAGGGCGTGCTCTATTCGCACCGCTCCAACACCATCCACACCATGATGGCCCTGCAGGCCGACGCCATGGGGGTCTCCGCCCTCGACACCGTGCTGGCCATCGTGCCGATGTTCCACGCCAACGCCTGGGGCCTGGCCTTCTCCTGTCCGGCGGTGGGCGCCAAGCTGATCATGCCGGGCCAGAAGCTGGACGGCGCCTCTGTCTATGAGCTGCTGGACAGCGAGCAGGTGACGCTGTCGGCCGCCGTGCCGACCGTGTGGCAGGGACTGCTGGGGCATCTGCGGGCCAACAACCTGACCCTGCCGCACCTGAAGAAGGTGATCATCGGCGGGTCGGCCTGTCCGGAAAGCCTGATCCGAGCCTTCCACGACGACTATGGGGTGGAGGTGATCCACGCCTGGGGCATGACCGAGACCTCGCCGCTCGGCACGCTGGCCACAATGACGCCGGAGCTGGCGAAGCTGTCGTTCGAGGAACAGCTGCCCTTCCGGTTGAAGCAGGGCCGTCCGCCGCTGGGCGTGGAGCTGAAGCTGGTCAACGATGCGGGGACGCGGCTGCCCTGGGACGGGACCACCTTCGGCAAGCTGATGGTGCGCGGGCCGATCATCGCCAAGGGCTATTTCAAGGGCGCGGGCGGCGACATCCTGGACGAGGAAGGCTTCTTCGACACCGGCGACGTGGCCACCATCGACACCCACGGCTTCATGCAGATCACCGACCGCGCCAAGGACGTGATCAAGTCCGGCGGCGAGTGGATCTCCTCCATCGACATCGAAAACATCGCCATGGGCCACCCGGCGGTGGAGCTGGCCGCCGTGATCGGCGTGGCGCATCCCAAGTGGGACGAGCGGCCGTTGCTGATGGTCAAGCTGAAGCCCGGCATGGAGGCCACCAAGGAGGAGCTGATCCGTTTTCTGGACGGCAAGATCGCCCGCTGGTGGACGCCCGACGACGTGATGTTCGTGGACGACATTCCGCTGGGGCCGACGGGCAAGATCGACAAGAAGATCCTGCGCACGCGCATCGCAGGCTATGTGCTGCCCGAGACGCCGATCCTCGCGACCCTGGCGCCGGTGGCGGCCGCCGCCGCCGCGACCGTGGCGCTGGCCGCCGCCCGCGCGCCGGTGCTGGTGGCGCCGGAGCCGGAAGCCGAGTTCGCGGCTGAGCCGGTGGCCGAGACCGTGGCCGAGCCGGTCGCCGAGGTCGCCGCCGAGCCGGTCGTGGAAGCGCCCATCGCGCCTGAGCCTGTCGCCGAGACGGCCCCGCCGGAGCCTGAGATCGAGGATGCGGTGATCGAGGAGCCGGAGCGCCCCGCGCCGCCGCCGACCATCGCCGAGATGGCCCCCGCGCCGATCGCCGTGGCCACGTCCGGTCCGCCCGAAGACGCCGCCGTTACCGCCGCCGAGGGGCTGGCCTGGGCCACCGCGCCGTCGCCCAAGCCCGCGCCGCCCGCGCCGGTGGAGGACGCCGCGCCGGTGGAGGAGCCCGCCAGATCCGCCGTTCCGGTCGGCGCCGCCGCCGCCGTGGCCGGCCTGAGCGCCTTCGCCGCCGCCCGCTTCGCCTCCTCCGGCCAGCCTGGCCATGTGGACGCGCCGACGGTGATCGCGCTGGGCGACCCCACCCATGTGGCGGTGATGCCGGCGGAGGACGCCGACGGCGACCTGCCGGAGCCACTGCCCAACATGCCGGGCTTCAGCGCGGCCGGCGAGGCGCGGCCCGCCGCGCCGAAGCCGGTGGCGATGGACGCCAAACCCGCCGAGCCTGCCAAGGCCGCGCCGGCGGCGGTCAAGCCCGCAGCGGGCCCCGCGCCCCTGACCCTGGCGCCGCCGTCGCCGCCGGCGGGCGAGCCCCTGGCCTTCGCCTTTTCGCCCAGCGGCTCCCTGGCCGGCGGCCGCGCGAAGAGCCGCGTCAAGACATCGGCGAAATCCGCCAAGGGCGGCCCGCCCTCCTTCGCCAGCCTCTATATGACGCTCTCGACCCTGCTGGCCTTCGTGCCCGCCGCGATGGTCGGCGGCGGCGCGCTCGCCACCCGCATGGGCTGGCTGGATTGGCGCCAGGGGTTCACCGCCGTGCTCGAGCACGGCCCAACGCCGCAGCTGGGCTGGGCTCCGGCCATCGCCCTGGTCAGCCTGGCGGCCAGCCTGATGGGGGTGCTGATCGCGCTGTTCGCGGGCTGGGGGAAGCTGTGGGGCCGCGCCCTGCTGGCCCTGCTGGTCAGTGTCGCCACGCTCGCCGCCTACTGGACGGTGTCGGCGGGCACGGCGCACCTGCCGCCGATCCATGAGGTGGCCACCGACTGGGCCGACCCGCTGACCTTCTCCGCCGCCACCCTGAAGGCCCGCGCCGACAGCGGCGCCACCGCGGCGGTGGAGCCCGACCCCATCCTGCCCATCGGCTCGGAGGCCTATGCCGGCCGCCGGGTGGCGGAGGTCAATGCCGAGACCTGTCCCGGGGCCCAGCCGGTGCTGCTCAGCGAGGCGCCCGCCCAGGCCTTCGCCGCCGCTCGCGCGGCGTTGGCCGGCGCCGGCATGGCGGTGACCACCCAGGACGCGGGGTCCGGGCGGTTGGAGGCGGTGGCCACCACGCCCCTCTATGGTTTCAAGGACGACGTGGCCGTGCGCATCAAGTCGGCGCCCGAGGGCTCGCGGGTCGACATCCGTTCGACCAGCCGCGTGGGCGTGGGCGACCTGGGCCAGAACTGCCGCCGGGTGACCGGGCTGATCGCGGCGATGCGCGGCTAAGCTAAACGGTAGCTGGTATCCACTCCGGGTGGCCCGTCGGCGATGACGCGGCCTTCGTCGACGAGCTGGATCATGTGGCCCAGCACCGAATGGGCGGCGGCCGGATGCAGCCGGGGATCAACGGCGGCATAGAGCACCGGCACCATGGCCTTGATGTGGGTCTGACCCGAGGCCAGCTGATCCAGAATCTGGGTCTCGCGGGCGCGGCGATGGTCGATGTAGGCCTGGATGAAGGTGTCGGCTTCGAGGATCGGCGGGCCGTGGGTGGGCCACAGGGTTGAGAACCCCCGGGCCTTGATGCGCTCCAGGCTGGCGAAGTATGCGGCCATGTCGCCGTCGGGCGGACTGATCACCGTGGTCGACCAGCCCATGATGTGGTCGCCGGTGAAGCAGGCGTTCTCCTCAGCCAGCGCATAGCAGATGTGGTTTGAGGTGTGGCCGGGCGTGGCGATGGCCTCCAGGCTCCAGCCGTCGCCGGCGATGATCTCGCCGCCCGCCAGCACCACGTCGGTGGGGGTGGTCTCGTCGTCGGCCTCCTCCATGCGGGCCAGTTCGCCGCCGACCCTGGGCTGGGGGCAGGCGTGGATCCTGGCGCCGGTGCGCTGGGCCAGCGGGCCGGCCAGGGGAGAGTGATCGATATGATGGTGAGTCAGCAGGATATGGCTGACCGTCTCGCCGGGGATGGCGGCCAGGATGGCCTCCAGATGGGCGTCGTAGGCGGGGCCCGGATCGATCACCGCGACATTGCCGCGACCCACGATGTAGGTGCCCGTGCCGGTGAAGGTGAAGGGCCCGGGATTGTCGGCGATCACCCGGCGGATCAGCGGCGAGACCTGGTCCACGCGCCCGTATTCGAAGGCGATGTCGCGCACATAGGGGATCATGACCGTGGACCTCGAACTGCCTGTCGGTTCTAGATAGACGCTCATTCGCCCAATGCCACCGAAACCGGCCCGGACCTTGCGTTAAGGGCTCGTAAACCAATTCGGAGGGCGGCCTGATGGCCCAGACAGCAGTGCTATTTGTCTCAAAACGGCTCCAGCGGGCGTTCTTCGCCTTCCTGTGTCTCGCCACGGCGCAATTCATCCTGGCCAGCTGCGAGCCGGAACCGGCGGCCATGGCGGCCCGGGTGATCGTGGGGCAGTAGCCACAACCCCGCCGCTTGACAGCCGGGGGCGCAACCGCGTTGCATCGGCGGGTTCAGTACCGGGGGAAGTGAGTATGCGTCATCCGACTGCCGCTCTGGCGGCGCTGGTCCTGCTGGCCGCCGCGCCGGCCGTGGCCCAGGCGCGCGGGCCCAGCATCTGGGTGCGCTGCGACGGCCTGCCCGGCCAGGGCAAGGCCGAGGCCAAGCAGATGGCCAAGATCCTGATTCCGTTTCAGGTCGCGGGGCTCCCTGAAGGCCCCAGCGATCGGCCTGCCGGCCAGGGCCAGGACGGCATTTCCGCCTGCACCGACGCGCTGGCCGACAGTTCGGTGGCGGGGGCCGACGGGGCGGGGCGGCGCGCCAACCTGCTCCGCGCCCGGGCGCTGCATTATCTCGAGGCCGGCGATCCCGCCGACGCCCTGAGCGACATCGCCGCCGCCCGCGCGGGCGTGGCCGAACTGGGTCCCGCCGATCCCGCCGTCGAGCGCAGCTTCGGCGCCTCGCTGTCGTTGCTGGAGGCGGCCGTTCTGGTGCGGTTGGGCCGCTATGACGAGGCGGAGCGGCTGGCCCTGGGCGTGGCCGACGCGCGGCCCTATGCGGTGTCGATCCAGCGGGCCGCCGCCGACATCCTGGCCGTCGATCCGCACATCGCGGAGGGCGAGGGCCGCGTGCTGGCGCGCCTGATCGCGCTGGATCCCGGCGCCGCCTCCATCGTCGAGGGCCGCCGCAAGGATGCGGACGCCCTGGCCACCACGGCCACCGACGCTCGCGACGCCCGCGCCAAGGCGCTGGATCTGGACTATTACGCCGTCCAGGCGCCGGCCATGGATCCGCTGAAACGCACCAGCATGTTCAAATACGGCCCGCCGATCTCCTATGCGAAGAAGGGCTTCGCCACCTATGCCGGCTATGACGACCACGCCATCAAGGGCGCGGCCCAGCCCGATGCGGTGCGCTGGGTGGGCTTCGTGGACGCGCCCGGACGTTCGCACGCGGGAGCGGAGGAGATGCTGCTGCGGCGCGGGGCCGACCTGGCCGCCGCCCACCACGCCAAGGGCTTCCTGATTACCCGCTATGCCGACACCCGGCTGGACAACTATGCGACCAGCAACACCGGCCATGTGGTGGCCGGGCCCTTCCCGGGCGCCTTCACGGCGGACATGGACATCCTCTACGTGGACCCGGACAACCTGCCGCCGGAGCTGGCGGGGCAGAAGGACCGGGTGCTGTCCACCGACGCGGTGCTGGCGGCCACGGCCTGGGGCGTGAAGTAGCGGCGCGACCCGCGCCGCATTACCGCGAATTATGTTTGCCGGCGGCCCCGGCCAAGGCAGGATTCGGCTCAAGCGAACCCGCACACCTCCCCGGAGGCGGGCGCCGGAGATCTGACGCGTGAACCCCGCCTTCGCCGCCGTCGCCCTGGCCCTCAGCCTCGGGCAGATCACGCCTCAACTGCCGGTGCTGCCGCCGATCACCCGGGAGGCTCAGGTCACCTATGTGGACCGCTCCGGCGCGGTGCTGGGGGTGAGGGGCGGCCGTTACGCCCCGCCCGTGGATATCTCCAAGCTTCCGGCCTACGTGCCCGCCGCCTTCGTGGCCATCGAGGACCGGCGCTTCTATGAGCATCGCGGCTTCGACGTCATCGGCATCGCCCGGGCGCTGGCCAGCGATGTGGTCGACGGGCGCGCGGCCCAGGGCGCGTCGACCATCACCCAGCAGCTCGCGCGCAACCTCTTCCTCAGTTCCGACAAGACCATGGAGCGCAAGGCGCTGGAGCTGGTCTATGCGGTGGAGCTGGAGCAGTCCTATTCCAAGCCCCAGATCCTGGGCCTCTATCTCAGCCGCATCTATTTCGGCGGCGGGGCCTATGGCCTCGAGGCGGCGTCGCGGCGCTATTTCAACAAGCCGGCGGCCAAGCTGACCCTGCGCGAGGCGGCCATGCTGGCTTCGATCCCCAAGTCGCCGACCAACTACAACCCGGCCACCGAGCCGGAGCATTCCATGGCCCGCTCGCGCCTGGTGCTGGACGCCATGGTGGACACCGGTGCGATCACCGACGCCCAGCGCAAGAAGGCGCTGGCCGCCAAGCCGCGCATCTGGGTCAAGGCGGCGACCGCGCCGGCCCAGTATTTCATCGACTGGATCGACGGCCAGACCCGCCAGCTGGTGGGCGCGCCCAGGCAGGACCTGGTGGTGGAGACCACGCTGGATCTGCCGCTGGAGACCGCCGCCGCCCAGGCCGCCGACGCGGCGCTGGTGCGCTACCGCAAGCAGAAGGTGGAGCAGACCGCCGTGGTGGCGGTGGATGGCTCGGGCCGGGTGCGGGTGCTGATCGGCGGGTCGGACTACATCACCAGCCCCTACAATCGCGCGGTGGACGCCCATCGCCAGGCGGGCTCGGCCTGGAAGCCCTTCGTCTATCTGACCGCGCTGGAGAGCGGGCTGACCCCCGACAGCCTGGTGACCGACGAGCCGGTGACCATCGGCCGCTGGACCCCCAGCAACTATGAGCCGGGCTATATGGGCCAGATCACGCTGGAACAGGCGCTGGCTCTTTCGGTCAACACGGTGGCCGCGCGGCTGGCCGATCAGGTCGGGCGCGACCGGGTGGCGATCGTGGCGCGGCGGCTGGGCATCGGCTCACCGATCAATACCGATCCGGCCATGGCGCTGGGCACGACGCTGGTGACGCCGCTGGAGATGGCCGACGCCTATTCCAGCTTCTCCAACGGCGGGCGCCACACCGGTCTCTACGGCATCGAGCGCATCCGCACGGCGGGCGGCCAGGTGCTCTATCTGCGCCGGGGCGCGGCGTCGGCCCAGGTGATCGGCAATCCCGCGCTGAACGACCTGGACCGGATGATGCGCGCGGTGATCACCGGCGGCACGGGCCGGGGCGCGGCCATCCCCGGCTATGATATCGCCGGCAAGACCGGCACGACGTCGGACTATCGCGACGCCTGGTTCTGCGGCGTCAGCGCCAACTTCACGGTCATCGTGTGGATGGGCCGCGACGACAATACGCCGATGCTGAGGGTCACCGGCGGCAGCGCGCCGGCCGAGGTGTGGCGCGGCGTGATGGGGGCGGCGCTCAAGAAGAGCAAGCCGCAGCCGATTCCGTTGGGACCGCCCGGCATGGTCAGGGCGCCGGTCGCGCCGCCATCCGAGTCGCTGCCGCAGACGCCGGTCCCCTATACCGCGCTGCCGTCTACGCCGCCGCCGCCTCCGGCCCCGTCGCGGGAGCCGATCGACGATACGCCGTCATTGCCGCCGCATTGACCAATCAGTTCGGCAGCACGGCCGACAGATCGTAGCCCGCCTTGCCGCCGGCCTCGATCAGGGTGTCGCGGTCCATCTCGCCGCCCAGCTTCTGGCCGATGGCCCAGGTGACGATGGAGCGCGTGCCGGAGCGGCAGAAGGCGAAGACCGGGCCTCCCGCGTCGGCCACGGCGGCGGCCATCTCGTCGGCCTGTTCCGGGGTCGGGCCGCCGCGCACGGGGATGTAGCGGTAGTCGAGGCCGAGCGCGCGCGCGGCGGCCTCCATCTCGGCGCTGGCGGGCTGGTCGGGGGCCTCGCCGTCGGGGCGGTTGTTGATCACCAACTTGAAGCCGTCGCGCGCCACCTCGGCCAAGTCCGCGACCTCGATCTGCGGACTGGTGGTGAAACTGTCGGTGACTTTGCGGAAATCGGTCATCGGGGACGCTCCGGGGCTTGGGAGGAGAAGAAGGCTGGCGGCGCCTTTTGCGCCCGGATAGGCTCGCAGTTCAATGCTGCGTTTCCTGCTTCGCCGTCTGCTGGTCGCCATCCCCACGCTTTTCGCGGTGGTGACGCTGGCCTTCTTCATGATGCATGCGGCGCCGGGCGGTCCCTTCGACGGCGAACGCGCCCTGACCCCGGAGGTCGAGCGCAACGTCAAGGCCAAGTACCACCTCGATCTGCCCGTCTGGGAGCAGTACGGCCTCTATCTGAAGGACGCCGTGCACGGCGATTTCGGGCCGTCGCTGAAGTACAAGGACAAGACCGTCCTCGACATCCTGCATGAGAACTATCTGGTCAGCCTTGTGCTGGGGCTCTCGGCCCTGACCCTGGCAATGCTGATCGGCATCGCGCTGGGCGTGGTGGCGGCGCTGAGGCAGAACAGGCCCGCCGACTATGGGGTGATGACCATCGCGGTGCTGGGGGTCTGCATCCCCACCTTCGTGACCGCGCCGATGCTGGTGCTGCTGTTCGCCTCCATCCTGGGCTGGCTGCCCACGGCGGGCTGGAACGGCGGGGCGCTCGCCAACCTGATCCTGCCGGTGATCACCCTGGCCCTGCCGCAGATCGCCATCATCTCGCGGCTGACGCGGGCGGGGATGATCGAGGTGCTGCGCTCCAACTATGTGCGCACGGCCCGGGCCAAGGGGCTGTCGGAGATGCGCATCGTGGTGCGCCACGCCCTGCGCGCCGCGGTGCTGCCGCTGGTCAGCTATCTGGGGCCGGCCTGCGCGGGGCTGATCACCGGCTCGCTGGTGGTGGAGCGGATCTTCAACCTGCCGGGCCTGGGCAAGTTCTTCGTCATCAGCGCCCTGCAGCGCGACTACACGGTGGTGATGGGGATGGTGATCTTCTATGCGGCGCTGATCCTGGTGCTGAACCTGCTGGCCGATATCGGCAGCGCGCTGCTCGATCCCCGGGTGAAGCTGGCATGACCGACCTCGTCGCAACGGTCAAAACCGCTCCCAGGGGTCGCAGCCTGTGGGACGATGCGCGCCGCCGGCTGCTGGCCAACAAGGCGGCCGTGGCCGGGATGATCGTTCTGTTCGTGCTGGTGATGGCGGCGCTGATCGTGCCGATGCTCACGCCCTACACCTTCGACGAAATCAACAAGAACGACGTTTGGGTCCCACCGCTCACAGGCGCCCATCTGCTGGGGACCGACAGCCTGGGCCGTGACCTGCTGGCGCGGCTGTTCAAAGGGTTGCAGGTGTCGCTATCCATCGGGGCGGTGGCGACCTCGGTGTCGTTGATCATCGGCGTGGCCTGGGGGGCGACGGCCGGCTATCTGGGCGGGCGGGTGGACGAGACGATGATGCGCATCGTCGACGTCCTCTATTCGCTGCCCTTCATCTTCTTCGTCATCCTGCTGATGGTCACCTTCGGCCAGAACCTGATCCTGATCTTCGTGGCCATCGGGGCGGTGGAGTGGCTGACCATGAGCCGCATCGTCCGCGGCCAGACCCTGACCCTCAAGCACAAGGAGTTCGTCGAAGCGGCCCGGGCGGCAGGGCTGGGGCAGGGGGCGATCATCCGCCGCCACATCGTGCCCAACCTGCTGGGGCCGGTGGTGGTCTATGTGACCCTGACCATCCCGGCGATCATCCTGGCCGAGAGCTTCCTGAGCTTCCTGGGACTGGGCGTACAGCCGCCCATGGCGTCGCTGGGCACCCTGATCGCCAACGGAGCCCAGGACATGGAGCTGGCCCCCTGGCTGCTGATCTTCCCGTCGGTGACCATGGTGACCACGCTGATGTGCTTCAACTTCATCGGTGATGGCCTGCGCGACGCCATCGATCCGAAAGACCGCTGAGTCGCCGACGGTACGGCGCGCCGTCAGTTGTCGCGGTGGACCCGGATCGCCTGCTCGGCGTCGACCTTCATGAAGAAGCTGCCCAGCGCGCCCTTGCGGATGTCGGCCGTCGAGCCTTCGTGAGGCTTGTGCAGCAACAGATTGTCGTCCGCCTGGCGCCACACCGCCCCGGTTTCCAGGCGGAACATCCACTT
>JAQGIP010000082.1 GCA_028291055.1 Caulobacter sp. | reverse complement strand
GCCAGCCGGGGCGCGTGGCCATGGGCGCGGGCTCGGCCGCCGGTGTGGCCGGCGCATCGGCTATGGCGCCGAGCACGCGGGCCCGGCGCGCGGCGCGCGCGGCGTCGTCGCTGAGCGCCGCCTCGGCCTGGGCGTAGGCCTCGTCGATCGGATCGGGCGTGGCGTCGTGATCAGACATGATCCGACCTTTCACTGGCGAGCGCTTCTCTCAAGCGGACGCGGGCGTAGCGCAACCGGCTCTTGGCCGTTTCCACCGGAACGCCGGTGGCCTGGGCGATTTCCTCCAGCGACAGGCCCGCGTCGGCGAACAGGATGAAGGCGCCGCGCTGTTCCAGCGGCAGGGCCTCCACCGCCGCGACCAGCCGCTCGGCCAGCTGGCGCGACTGCACCTGTTCGAGGGGCGTGGGGCCGGGGTCGGGGGCCATCATCACCGCGTCGTCTCCGGCGGGCGCCAGCACCGCGATCTTCTGGCGGCGGAAGTGATCCCAGACCTTGTTGCGCGCGATGGTGAACAGCCAGGCGCGGAAGCCGGCCTTGTTGGCGTCGAAGGCGGCCGCGTTCCTGGAGATCGATATCCAGGTTTCCTGATGCAGGTCCTCGGCGGTGTCGGCCTGGGCGGCGCCCAGCATGCGGCGGATGAACTGGAAGCTCGAACGGTCATGGCGGTCATAGAGGCGCGCGAAGGCGTGCGGGTCGCCGGCGCCATGGGCGGCCAGCAGTTCGGCGTCGTCCGCGGCATCCGGCTCCATCACCGGCCAGTCTAGCCGCCCCGGCGGCGGCCGCGCAAAGACATATGGCTGGGGCGGTTCAAGGCGAACCGCCCCAGCCGAGGTTGGCTCTGACTCGCCAACCGCGATCGCCTAGCGCTCCGGCGGCGGGTCGGGCACGTAGCCGTCCCGGTCGGGCCTGGCCGGGAAGGGCCGGGGGCCAGGGTCGGGATGGCGCGCGGGCCGGATCACGCCGATGGCGACCAGGTTGGCGTAGGAGTCGTAGTCGATGCGGCGAACGAACCGGGGAGAGGAACTCGCCCGCTCGAAGGGTTCGACGTTCGACACCGAGGTCTCGATGGCGCCGTAGCCGGTGCCGAGCTTCTCCTGGCGGCGCTGGGCGGTGACGACGACGTCAGAGGCCTCGCTATCGGCGGCCGCGCCTCTGGCCGCCGAACGTGCGCCGGGCGGGGGCGCCGGCATCGGTATCGACGCGTCCCTGTCGTCCAGGCCCATGTTGGCCACCGGCGGCGCACGCTTTTCATCGAACACGGCCATGCCGATGACGCCGACATTCTCGGCCCGGCCCGTGCGCGCGGCGTAGGATTTCGGCAGGGGGGCGAAGACGAAGGCGGCGATCTCGCTCTGGGACCGGCGCCAGCCGCTCAGGTCGTAGGTTTCGTGGGGGTCGAAGATATAGCCGCGCTGGTCATAGCCGGCCGTCTCGCCGCTGATGATGTTGACGCCGTCGACCGACAGCACCACCAGCACCCGGCCCTCGGTGTTGTTGGTCACCCGCAGGCTGTAGCGCGACCCCGGACGGCCGGCGACGAACAGGCGGCCGTTGTGGCGCCAGACCTTCAGCGGCTGGCCGGTGTCGCGGTCGACCACCGACAGGTCCACGGGATCGGCGTGGGCCCGCGTCGCGCCGCCCAGCCCGGCCGCCACGATGGCCGCCGCCAGGATGAGGCCCCAGAAGGTTCGAAGCCCGCCGATTGGTTTGGCGGGGCCGGCTTTGCCAACATTGGCTTGCGTTGAATGCAGCGACGTCATGTGCGCCTCCCTGTGCTCGTACATCAGGAACTACGCAGCGGGCCGCCAAACGGGGTTAGATGCCGATCTGTGGCGGCGCGGGGGCGACGTTGATCACCACGATCCCGGCCTTCTGCCCGGTCTCGACGTAGCGGTAGGCCTCGGCGATGCGGCTCAGGGGATAGCGCCGGTCGATGAGCGCGCGGAACTGGCCGGCGGCCATGCGCTCGCGCAGGAAGGCCGTGAAGACATGGCCGCTGCCCCGGGCCGGGAGGGGGACGCTGACCTTGCCGTTGCCGGTGATCGCCGACCAGGCGATCAGGGGCAGGTAGTGGCCCCAGGGGCCGATGTCCGTGGCCATGAACCGTCCGCCGGGCTTCAGCAGCCGGCGGCACCGGAGGTAGCCGGCCTTGCCGACGGATTCAAAGACGACGTCGAAACGCTCGGGGATGCGGCTGAAATCCTGGGCGATGTAGTCGACGACGTGGTCCGCACCGAGGGACCGGGCCAGATCCATGTGGCGGGTGGCCACGACGGCGGTGACCTCGGCGCCGCGGGCCTTGGCGAGTTGCACGGCCGAGGAGCCGATGGCGCCGGACGCGCCGTAGACCAGGATCTTCTGGCCGGGGCCGATGTCGAATTGGGTCAGGCCGCTGTTGGCGTAGTAGGCGCCCTCGCAGACCACGGCCTGCTCGAAGGCGAGGTTGGCCGGCATCACGGCGATCGGGCCGGTCTCGGCGACGCAGACATACTCGGCCTGGGCGCCGTTGGCTCGGAACGAGGCCATGCCGAACACGCGGTCGCCGGGCTTGAGGCCGATGACGCCGGGGCCCGCCGCCTCGACCACGCCGGCGAAGTCCATGCCGAAAATCTTGCGGCGGGGGCGCAGCAGGCCGAAGACGAGGCGCCCCAGCACGCGGGGCCAGAGCTCGCCGCAATCCGTGCGGTTGACCGAGGCGGCGTGGACCCGGACCAGGACCTCGCCCGGCGCGGGCGCGGGTTTGGGCACATCGCGTATTTCGATGGATTCCGGCGACCCGTAGCGCGTGATCACAGCAGCCTGCATCACCATCACCCCGATCCGTTGGCGAGCCGGGTGACGTTAGACCGGCGCCGGTCAGGCGCTCAGTGAAATATCGATCATGATTTCGCCGGAGATGTCCTCCAGCGCCGCCTGGACCCTGGCCGCGGGCAGGCCGGACGGGAGGCGCAGGTGGGCCTCCATGTGGAACAGCGGCATGCCGGAATGGGGTTCGACGCCGATCCAGGTCTTGAAGGTCTCGATATTGGCCCCCAGGCCGCTCAAGGTGGTGGTGACCAGATCGACGATGCCGGGGCGGTCCTGGCCGACCAGGCTGAAACGCAGGGTCTCGCCCGGTGTGGCGGCGGCGTCTTCGAGGGCCGGGGCGATGCGGACTTCGAGGCCGTCGGCGTCGATCGCGCCGATGGCGGCGCGCAGGGCCTCCGCGCCATTGGTGTCGAGTTCGACCAGAACCGAGCCGACGTAGAGGCCGCCCAGCCGGCTGAGGTGGCTTTCCAGCCAGTTGCCGCCCGCCGACAGGACGGCGGCGGCCAGAGCCTTGGTGAGGCCGGGACGGTCGCTGCCGACCACGCTTAGGACCAGTAACGCCATGGCTGTCTCTCGGGAGGGGCTCGGTCGGGCCGGTTGGATCCTGGGGTCCTTGTTATTGCAAGGCGGTTCGCGACGCCATGGACGGGATCGGCGCCGCCGCCCGCGCTGAGTCAATCAATCTATCTTGATGCATCTAAACAATTTGATGTATATCGAAGATCATGACGCCACAGCCCCTGGCCGCCAACCTCGGCCCGCCCCCCTTCCTGCGACTGGCCGGACACCCCCTGCGTTGGCGGCTGTTGAGCGAGTTGGCCCGGAGCGACCGCATGGTTCACGAGCTGACCGGGCTGGTCGGCGAGCCGCAGAGCCTGGTTTCCTACCACCTGGGCAAGCTGCGGGGCGGGCGCCTGGTATCCGCGAGGCGCAGCGCCGCCGATGGGCGCGACACCTACTATGGGCTGGACCTGGCGCGGGTGGGCGGCCAGCTGGCGGCAGCCGGCGGGGCGCTGCACCCGGGGCTGCGCCTGTCGCGGCCGCCTGCACCGTCGGCGGATGACGCGGCCCCGATAACGCCGGCGAGGGTGCTGTTCCTGTGCACCGGCAATAGCGCGCGCTCCCAGATGGCCGAGGCGATGGCCAACGCCTTCTCGGGCGGGGCCGTCCGGGCCGTCAGCGCCGGCAGCCAGCCCAAGGCCCTGCATCCCAATGCGGTGCGGGCGATGCGCGAGGCGCATGGCCTGGACCTTTCCTCCCAAGCGTCCAAGTCCCTTGCGGTCTTCGAGGGCCAGGGCTTCGACTGGGTGATCAGCCTCTGCGACCGTGTGCGCGAGGTCTGCCCGGCCTTTCCCGGCCAGCCCGAAGTCGTCCACTGGAGCATCGCCAACCCCGCCACCGGCGAGCCCGACGACGTCACCTATCCCCTGTTCCAACAGACGGCCGCCGAGCTGGCGGGCCGGGTGGACTATCTGCTCGCCGCGGTATGCGCGCGGGCATCCGCTCTCGAACCACAAGGAGAAGCCGATGAACGACCCTCATGACATGGTCAACGTCCGCTATATGGTCGACGACGTGGAGGCTGCGGTCGCCTTCTACAGCAAGGTCCTGGGCTTTACGGTCCTGAACCACTTCCCGCCCTTCGCCGATGTCGCCAAGGGCCGGCTCAGGCTGCTGCTCAGCGGGCCGGCCAGCTCGGCGGGGCGGCCGATGCCGGATGGCGCCAAGCCCGGCCCCGGCGGCTGGAACCGCATCCACCTGCTGGTGGACGACATCGAAGCCGAGGTCGCGCGGCTGCGCGAGGCCGGCGCGACATTCCGTAATGACATCCTGGAGGGGCCGGGCGGCAAGCAGGTCCTGCTGCAGGACCCCTCGGGCAACGTCGTCGAGCTCTTCCAACCCGCCGCCGGGCCGTGGCCGCCGACCCGCGCAACCGGCGACGGGCAGGGACGATGACGACGGACATGACGACGGCGCCCTCCTCCAGACGGCGCTGGCCAAGGCGTCGGCGCACGGGGCCAAAGTGGCGTGGTGCATGCGCCGCTTGGCGTGGCGCTGGTCGGCCTGGCCTGGCCTGGCAGGCGATGGCCGCCGCTCGCAGGCTGGGCGGGGCGTGAAAAAGGGGGCGGCCCTTTCAGGCCGCCCCCGATTTCGTCACCGATAGCTGGTGGCTCTATTCCGCCGCTTGCGCGGGCGTGTAGCCGAGGACGGCCTTGATCTCCAGGAACTCGGAGAAGCCGTGGTCGCCCCATTCGCGGCCGTTGCCGCTCATCTTGTAGCCGCCGAACGGGGCCATCAGGTCGCCGCCGCCGCCGTTGATGGAGACCTGGCCGGCGCGCAGCTTGGAGGCCACGGCGCGGACCTTGGCCTGGTCGGTGCCGGAGATGTAGGCGGCCAGGCCGTATTCGGTGTCGTTGCCGACGCGCACGGCTTCATCGACGGTGTCGTAGCCGAGGATGGCGACGACGGGGCCGAAGATTTCCTCCTTGGCGATGGTCATGTCGTTGGTGACGTTGGCGAAGACGGTGGGCTTGACGAAATAGCCCTTGTCGAGGCCTTCGGGACGGCCGACGCCGCCCGACACCAGGGTCGCGCCCTCGTCGATGCCCTTCTGGATCAGGGCCTGGATCTTGTTGAACTGGATCTCCGAGACCACGGGGCCCATCTGGCTGTTGCCCTTGGGGTCGCCGACGGTGGTGCTATCGGCGGCGGCGCGGGCGATCTCGATCACTTCGGCCATCTTCTTGCCGGGCACCAGCATGCGGGTGGGCGCATTGCAGGACTGGCCGGAGTTCATCATCACCGAGCGGATGCCGCCGGTGACGGCCGAGGCGAAGTCGGCGTCTTCCAGGATGATGTTGGGGCTCTTGCCGCCCAGCTCCTGGGCGACGCGCTTGACGGTCGGAGCGGCGTTCTTGGCTACCTCGATGCCGGCGCGGGTGGAGCCGGTGAAGGACATCATGTCCACGTCCGGGTGGCTGGAGAGCGCGACGCCGACGCCGGGGCCATCGCCGTTGATCATGTTGTAGACGCCGTGGGGAACGCCCGCGGCATGCATGATCTCAGTCCAGATGTAGCCGCTGAAGGGGGCCACTTCGGAGGGCTTCAGCACCATGGTGCAGCCGGCGGCCAGAGCGGGCGCGACCTTGCAGGCGATCTGGTTGACCGGCCAGTTCCAGGGCGTGATCAGCCCGCAGACGCCGATCGGCTCCTTGACGATGCGGGTGGGACCGCGGTCTTCCTCGAACTTGTAGGTCTTCAGCACTTCCAGCGCGGTCTGCAGGTGGGCCACGCCCATGGCGGCCTGGGCGCGTTGCGCCAGCGAGGCGGGGGCGCCCATCTCCTCGGTGATGGCGTCGGCCATGTCGCCGTAGCGCTTCTTGTACTCGTCGATGATGCGGGCCAGCAGGTCCATGCGCTCTTCGCGGGTGGAGAACTGGAAGGTCTCGAAGGCCTTCTTGGCGGCGGCGACGGCGGCGTCCACATCGGCGGCGGCGCCGATGGAGATGTGGCCGCAGACCTCTTCGTTGGCCGGGTTGATGACGTCCAGCTGCTTGGGCGCAACCGGATCGACCCACTTACCGTCGATGTAGAATTTCAGGTAATCGCGCATCGCGTCCTCCTTGGGCGGGTCGGTCCGCTCACCGGTGAGGGGCGGCCGTTCAAACGTTAGTTTAGTGATCAGCGATCAGGCGGGGAAGAGGGAGTCTTCAGCGCTGATGAATCTGCGGCTGGCCGGGCACGGGACTTTTTGCCTTCAGCACATAGTCCGCCCGAATTGAGCCGATATAGAGGTCGGTGAGGTCGCGGCCGCCCCAGGTGACGTTGGTGGGGTGGTTGACCGTTTGGCCGGACGGATCGTGGACCACGGTGACCACCTCGCCGGTGGGGGTGATGGCGACCACCTTGTTGGCGGCGGGCAGGCAGACCCAGACGTTGCCGTCGGCGTCCAGGCCGACGCCGTCGGTGTAGCCGAGGTCCTGGTCATGTTCGCCGAGTGCTTCGCCGCGCCCGAGCAGCCGGCCAAGCACCGGGCCGTAGCGTTCGCCCAGGCCGAGTTTGCCGCCGGGCAGGATCGGGAAGCGCAGGACATCCGCGCCGCTGGTCTGGGCGCAGTAGAGGAAGGCGTCGTCATCGCTGAGCGCCAGGCCGTTGGGGAATTTCAGGCCCTCGGCGGCCAGGCT
This sequence comes from Caulobacter sp., assembly GCA_028291055.1. Classification (GTDB taxonomy): domain Bacteria; phylum Pseudomonadota; class Alphaproteobacteria; order Caulobacterales; family Caulobacteraceae; genus Caulobacter. The sequence continues at coordinate 44,679 of JAQGIP010000082.1, read as the reverse complement.
GGTGGAGCCGTCGGGACGCAGCACGAAGATGAAGCCGTCGGGGCGGCCGTCCAGCGCTTCGGGCCAAGTGGGCGCGTCGGTGGAGTTGGCGCACCAGATGTTGCCGGCCCGGTCGAGCACCGGATAGTTGGACGAGGTCAGCTTGCGGCCTTCCACTTCGGCGGCGAGGGTTTCGTGGATGCCGGTGGCCGGGTCGAAGCGCTGCAGCGGGCCGGGCTCGCCGTCATAGATGCCGAAGTTGGCGATCAGCACGCGGCCCTGAAGATCCATGTTGATGCCGTTAGGCGCGCCGCCCTTGGGGCCCATGCGGGTGAAGCTGCCGTCGGAATGGATCTCGGCCACCGCGCTCTGGTGGTCCGACGCGAAGACGCGGCCGTCCTTGCCGACCACCACATCCTCGGGCCGGTCGATGCCGACGGCGATCCTGGTGAATGCCCCGGTGGGGATGGGTTTGAGCGGCATGGCGTTTCCCTTGGGCGGCCCTCTGGCGGGGCCTAGTCCTACCAAAGCGGATGCGGCTCGTGTCCGGCAAGGGCTTCGAGGATTCTTTTGCGCGTGCTGGGGGTGACGTCCTCGGGAAGGGCGTCCGGCGCGAACCAGCCGATCTGCAGGATTTCGCCCTTTTGCGTCGGTTCGGTCTGGGTCCAGGCGTCGATCCGGTAGATCAGCACATGGTCGCCGGGAAAGCGCAGGTGGTTGGAATGGACGGAGACCAGCACGGGGCGGCCCTCAACATGGATGCCGGCCTCTTCGTGCAGCTCGCGGATCACCGACTGTTCGCAGGTCTCGCCCTTCTCCACCCCGCCGCCGGGCATATACCAGCCGGGCATGTAGGTGTGCTCGATAAGCAGGACCTGGCCCTGGTCGTTCACCACCAGGCCGCGCACGCCCAGCGTCATGCCGCGCACACGGCGCGCGCGGTAGCGGTAGAGGGGGCGGAGGATGGGTTCGAGACGGCGGCGCCAGGGCATTTGCCCACGCTAGCCCAACCGCCGCTTGCCGTCAGCGCGCGCGGCGGCTAAGCGGGGCATGACCTTTCGATTTTTCTGCGGAGCCCCACCATGGTGGCCATCGGCGTCATTGTTGCCTTCCTCGTGATCCTGTTCGCCCTGAACAAGTTCGAGTTCGGCCGCCTGGACTAGTTACATGGTTGCCGCGCTCGTCACCGGCGCGGCCCGGCGCATCGGCGCGTCCCTGGCCCTGGCCTGCGCCGAGGCGGGCTATGACGTCGCCATCCACCACCACACCTCGCCCGACGAGGCGAACGAGACGGCCGATGCCGTCCGCGCGTCGGGCGTGCGCGCCTGTGTGCTCACCGGCGATCTGACCGATGCCGGCATCGCCGATCGGCTCGTCTCGCAGGCGGCCGACGCGCTCGGCCCACTGACCTTGCTGGTCAACAACGCCTCGATGTTCGAGGACGACCGGGTCGGATCGATCACCGAGGCCGGCTGGGACGCCCATATGGCGGCCAATCTGCGCGCGCCGGTGATGCTGGCCCAGGCCTTCGCGGACGCCCTGCCCGCCGGCGCGGAGGGGCTGATCGTCAACATCATCGACCAGCGGGTGTGGCGCCCCAACCCCCAGTTCTTCAGCTACAGCGCCAGCAAGGCGGGGCTGTGGTGGGCGACCCAGACCCTGGCCCAGGCGCTCGCGCCGGCCATCCGCGTCAACGCCATCGGACCGGGCCCGACCCTGGGCTCGGCGCACCAGGCGCCCGGCGAGTTCGACGCCGAGGCGGCGGCCACGCCGCTGGGCCATCGGGTGACCCCCGCCGAGATCGCCGCGGCCCTGCGCTATCTGATTGACGCGCGTTCGGTGACCGGCCAGATGATCGCCGTCGACGCGGGCCAGCACCTGGCCTGGCGCACCCCGGACATCCTTGGCGAGTGAGGCCCCTCATGACCCCTGCCCTGCGTCCCGACCCGCTTGCCCCCGTCAGTACGGCCAAGGTGATCATCACCAAGGTGTTCGTGCGCGGCCTGGCCATCAATGCCGAGGTGGGCGTCTATCCGCAGGAGCGCGGCATCCTGCAGCCGCTGATCGCCGACGTGGAGCTGGACGTGGCCACGGCCGGGGCCGAGCACCTGAGCCAGACGGTCAACTACGAGACCATCGCCACCGCCGCCCGCGCCATCGCGGCAGAGGGCCATATCGAACTGGTCGAACTGTTCGCCCAACGCCTGGCCGCCGCCTGCCTGGCCGACGAGCGGGTGACCAAGGCGCGGGTGAGGGTGGAAAAGCCCATGGCGCTGGCGCCGCATGCCCAGGCGGCGGGCGTGGAGATCACGGCGGTCAGGGCCTGACGGTTCCGTGGTCGGCCGCGACTCGTCCATAGCGGTCTACATCATGAGCGACCGCTATCGCGGCACGCTCTACATCGGGGTGACGAGCCGGTTCCTCAGGCGCATCCAGGAACATCGTGAGGGCCTGATCCCGGGGTTCACCAAGACCTATGGCCTGGACAAGCTGGTCTGGTTCGAGCAGGGCGAGAGCATGGTCGGCGCGATCCAGCGGGAGAAGACGCTCAAGCACTGGCCGCGGCAGTGAAGATCAATCTGATCGAACGGGACAACCCGGATTGGAGCGATCTCTATCCGCCGCTCATCAGCTGGACTGGGGTGCCGTTGCAGTTCTAGGCGCGGCGCCAACCACCCCACGTCGTCATCCTCGGACTTGTTCCGAGGACCCCTCTATCGGCAGTCCACGGTGTATCAGTGGGGTGCGGATCGTATGTGCAATCCGTCATTCGGGATTGATTGCGCACGCAGGGGTCCTCGGAACAAGTCCGAGGATGACGGAGTGGGGGGTGTTAGGGGCGGCGCCCTTCACCCCATCACCGCCGCCTCCGCCAACCGATACCCAACCCCCGCTTCGGAGATCAGCAGCGACGGGGCGCCGGGTGTATCCAGCTTCTGGCGCAGCTGGCCCAGATAGACGCGCAGGTACTGGATATCCGCCGTCTCCGAGCCCCAGACGGCGCGCAGCAGGTCCGCGTGGGGCACGATGCGGCCGAGGTTCAGCGCCAGTTCGCTGAGGAGGTCGTATTCCTTGGGCGACAGCTTCACCGGCTCGCCCGCGCGGCGCACGACGCGCAGACCCAGGTCGATCTCCAGGTCGCCGGTGCGGATGACGGGGGCCGAGCCGCGCGCCTGGACGCCGTGGCGTAGGGCGGCCCGCAGTCTCGCCAGCAGTTCGTCCACCCCGAAGGGCTTGCCGATGTAGTCGTCGGCGCCGAGGTCCAGGGCGCGGACCTTCATGGTCTCGGCGGCGCGGGCGGAGAGCACGACGATGGGGGTCGCCCCCTTGGCGCGGATGGCCTCGATGACCTCCAGGCCATCCTGGTCGGGCAGGCCCAGGTCGAGCACCACCAGGTCCGGCGCATAGTGGGCGAACCAGCGTTTGCCTTCGGCGGCGGTGGCAGCCTCCACCACCCGATAGCCGGCGGCTTTGAGCGTCGCGGCCAGGGTCAGGCGCAGGTTGGGATCGTCTTCCACGATCAGCAGGGTGGCCGGATCGGCGGCGTCGCTCATGCCGGCGCCAGGGGCAGCAGCAGGCGCACGATAGCGCCGGGCGCGTCGGTTCGGTTGGCCGCCTCTATGCGTCCCCCTTGGGCGGCCAGAAAGCCGCGCGCGATGGCCAGACCGAGCCCCGTGCCGGGCGGGCGGCCGTCGCCCTCCACCCCGCGTGTGAAGCGGGCGAACAGGGGCTCGATCTCGCCGGGGAAGCCCGGACCTTCATCCAGCACCTCGATCACGGCCATGCCGTCCGCGTGGCCCGAGCGGATCAGGATGAGCGAGCCGGCGGGCGCGTATTTGCCGGCGTTCTCGAGCACGGCAGCGAGCGCGGTTTCGGCCAGCCCTTCGTCGATCAGCACGGCGGCGGCGCTCGGATCCACGGCATTGGCCACCGGGTGGCCTGCCAGCGCCGGGGCGGCGCGCGCGATGGCGGCGGCGGCCAGGTCGGCGGGCGCGGCTAGAACGGGGCGGACTACCACGGCCTCGGCATCCAGGCGGTTCATGTCGAGCAGGTTGCCGACCAGGCCGGTCAGCCGCGCGGTCTCGACCTCCGCCCCGGCCAGCAGGGCCTCGCGGGCGGCGGCGTCATGGCCGTCGCCGAATTTGCGCAGGGATTGCAGCGTCAGCAGGATGGTGGATAGCGGCGTCTTCAGGTCGTGAGACACCGCCGCCAGCAGATCGGCCTTCACCCGCTCGCCCTCCATGGTCAGGCGCGCCTGCACGGCCTGGGTGGCATAGGCCTCGCGGTCCAGGGCCACGGCGAGATAGCCGCCGACGATCTCCACCAGACGGTCGGGATTGGCCGGCTGGTGTTTGCCTCGGCTCGCCAGGGCCACGCCGATCACCGCCTGGCGCCGGGCCGGGGTGATGACGGGCCAGAAGTCGAAGCGGGCCTGGTCGACGGGATAGGTTCCGGCCACCACGGCCTGACGTGATCCCAAGGCCCACCGGGCGGCGTCGAACTCGCCGTCCGATAGCTGCAGAGGCGGCGCGGCGGCGGCCACCATCAGCTGGTCGCCCTGCAGCGTCATGACCACGGCGGGCGTGCGAAAGATCTGGTGCAGGGTGCGCGCGGCCGCGGCGGCGTCGGCGTTCGGGGCGCCGACCATGTCGCGCGCCATCCGCTGCAAGGCCATCGCTTGGTCGGCGTGCTCCTGGGCCTCGAGCGCCCGGCGCCGCGCGTTGGCGGCCACGGCGCTGACGATGGCGGCCACGCCCAGCAGCAGGACCAGGCCCCAGAGGTTGCCCGGGTCGCGCACCCGCAGGGTGAAGCGGGGCTCGATCAGGAAGTAGTTGCAGGCCAGCGCGCCGGCCGCCGCCGCCGTCATGGCGGGCCACCAGCCGAACAGCACGGCGGCGATGACCACCGGCAGGACGAAGACCAGAGACAGGTGGGGCGCGGCGACCCAGCGCTCGAGGGTCATGGAGACCGCCACCGCCGTCGCCACCAGCGCCAGCGATGCGGCATGGCCGAAGAGCGCCCGGCGAACCGGCGGCGCGAGGGTCTCGGGATCGCTGCCCTCTGGATCGGACCAATCGGTCATGGCGGCCTCGTCGTCGAAACGACGCTAGGGGCCGGGGCCGCCGCCAGCAAGGCGAAGCGGCTTAAGCCACCTTCACCCGAGCCGCACTTTCCGGAAGGTCCGATCCGAAGGCGCGCTGGAAGAACTCGGCCACCGTCGGGCGCTCCAGTTCGTCGCACTTGTTCAGGAAGGTCATGCGGAAGGCGAGACCAATGTCGCCGGCCAGGATCTCGGCGTTCTGGGCCCAGGTGATCACGGTGCGCGGGCTCATGACGGTGGAGATGTCGCCGTTCATGAAGGCGTTGCGGGTCATGTCGGCCACGCGGACCATGGCGGCCAGGGTGCGCTTGCCCTCCGGCGTGTCGTAGTGGGGCGACTTGGCCAACACGATGTCGGCCTCCACGTCGTGGTCGAGGTAGTTCAGCGTGGTGACGATCGACCAGCGGTCCATCTGGCCTTGGTTGATCTGCTGGGTGCCGTGATAGAGGCCGGTGGTGTCGCCGAGACCGATGGTGTTGGTGGTGGAGAACAGCCGGAAATAGGGGTTGGGCCGGATCACCCGGTTCTGGTCGAGCAGGGTCAGCTTGCCCTGCGCTTCCAGCACGCGCTGGATCACGAACATCACGTCGGGGCGGCCCGCGTCATATTCATCGAACACCAGGGCGATGGGCCGTTGCAGGGCCCAGGGCAGCATGCCTTCGCGGAATTCGGTGACCTGCTTGCCGTCCTTCAGGACGATGGCGTCCTTGCCGACCAGGTCGATGCGGCTGATGTGGGCGTCGAGGTTGACCCGCACCAACGGCCAGTTAAGGCGCGCGGCGACCTGCTCGATGTGGGTCGACTTGCCGGTGCCGTGATAGCCCTGGACCATCACCCGGCGGTCGAAGGCGAAGCCGGCGCAGATGGCCAGCGTGGTCTGGGGATCGAAGCGATAGGCTTCGTCCAAGTCGGGCACGTGGCTGTCGCGTTCCTTGAACGCCGGAACCATCATGTCGGAATCGACGCCGAACACCTCGCGGATCGAGACCTTGTGGTCGGGAACCAGCGTCAGCAACGGATCGGCGGCGGGGTTGTCTGCGAAGTCGGCCATGGCTGGCGGGATAGCGAATATTCGGCGGTTAGGAAACGGCTGTTTGAACCCCACCGCCTTCCGGAGGCCGAAGTGTCACTCTTAGGGTCTGGGGCGCCCCCGCGGAAACCGGAACGGGCGGAGCGCCCGCGCATTTTCGGCTTGGCGGCCGCCCGATACAGCGGCTAGCACCGTCTTGCCCGTTCCGGGCGGCCCTTCCCGAGTGACTAGATGAGTGTTTCCAAGGCCGCGCCGCCGTCCAACGCCGCCGCGCCCGCGCCCCGGCCACCCACCACCGACCTGTCGGTGTCGCGCGGCTTCTCCAGTTGGCTGGCGCGCCACAAATGCTCGATCGCCTTCACCTCCTACCAGACCGGGCAGCTGTTCCTGGTCGGCGTGGGGCCGGGCGGGGTGGTGTCTTTCCACCAGCAGAACTTCCTGCGCGCCATGGGCCTGCATGTGCGGCCCAACCGGATCTATGTGGGCGCCCTCTACCAGATCTGGCGGTTGGAGAATGTGCTGGCCGCGGGCCAGGTGGCCAACGAGCACTATGACCGCCTCTATGTGCCCCGCAACGCCCAGACCATCGGCGACGTGGACATCCACGAGGTGGCCGTCGACCGCAGCGGCCGGCTGATCTTCGTCAACACCAAATTCTCCTGCCTGGCCACGGTCAGCCCGACCCAGGGGTTCCAGCCGATCTGGAAGCCCGGCTTCATCTCCCGGCTGGCGGCGGAGGACCGTTGCCACCTGAACGGGCTGGCCATGGAGGACGACCTGCCCCGCTACGTCACCGCCGTCAGCCGCAGCGATGTGCTGACCGGCTGGCGCAACCGGCGTCATGAGGGTGGGGTGATCATCGACGTCCGCAACGACCGCGTCGTCACCGACCAGCTGTCCATGCCCCACAGCCCCCGGGTCCATGAGGGCGTGCTCTGGGCGCTGGATTCCGGACGCGGCTATCTGATCCGGGTCGATCGCGAGACCGGCGCCAAGGAGGACATCGCCTTCTGTCCGGGCTTCCTGCGCGGCCTGTCGTTTCAGGGCCGCTTCGCCCTGGTGACGGTGTCCCTGCCCCGTCACGAGGCGTCGTTCGCGGGCCTGGAGCTGGCCGACACCCTGAAGGCCAAGGACGGCGAGGCCTGGTGCGGCGTCTATGTGATCGACACCAAGACGGGCGACACGGTGGAATGGATCCGGCTGGAAGGCGCGATCACCGAACTGTTCGACATCGCCGTCGTGCCGGACGCGCTCTGCCCCATGGCGATCGGCGTCGATTCGCCCGACCTGCAGAGCATGGTCACCTTCGACCCCGCCTTCGCGCCCCTGAACCCGGCCTAGCCGGTCCACCCTGGGCGGCCGCTACCTGCCTTCGGCACGGCCCGCGCCAAAAGAATTTAATCACCTGCGGAACTCGTCCGGTTCGGGCGGGTTTGCTAATCGGACAAGCGTACTCGCCTGCCGGTTTACAGCAGAGTGGATACAGCCTCGGGTCTACACATCGCCGCTTGAACTCCATTTGCCAGTGCGAATGGAGCCACTTGTTGTGCGTATTCACAAATATAGATTCAACATGTCGGCTTTTACCCATACAACGGGGCCGAAACCTTCACTGTAAAATCCTCAAAAATAGCCTTGTGTCTATTATGACACTCTCAAAAACAGAAGATGTGATTATTCTATAGTCAAGCTTCGTGGGGCTTGCCTGATTGTGCGTCATTATGACTTAAGGGTGGCAACAATCCGCGCCAACTTTGACCGCTTGAGGGCCCACCGAATGTCTCAATCCACCCCGTCGCCCCGTCGCGCCGGCCTCTTCGCCACGTCGTCCCTGGTCGCCGTCAGCGCCACCCTGCTCGGCCTTGGCGGTTTGACGCTGACCCCGACGCGGGCGCTGGCCGCCAACGAGTGCGGCAACCCCGCCGCCAACGCCGGCGCCGCCGACTCCTTCACCTGCGCCGCGGCGACCTATCCGACCGGTATCATCTATCCGGCCACCGACGGCGACCTGACCCTGAACCTCGACGAAGACGCGAGCGGCGCGGTCGTCACCACGACCGGCGGCATTCAGGTGAACGGCCTGGCCGGCGACGACCTGGCCCTGGGCCGCACGGTCACGGTGGCCGGCACCGGCGATCCGTCGATCATCAACACCCTGGGCAGCGGCATTTCCTTCACCAGCCCCGACTCGGCCATCGCCATCAACCTGACCGACGGCGACGGCGGCGACACGGCCATCGTGGTCACCGGCTCCACCAACGGCATCGTCGCCAACGGCGGCGGCGCGGGCAATGTCGGTGTCACCCTGTCCAACGGCGCGGTCACCGGCCAGGCCGGCGACGGCATCGACGCCACGAGCACCGGCGGCTCCGCCACGGTCGCCATCGGCGGCGCATCCGTGAACGCCTCCAACACCGGCCTCGGCGCCAGCAATGCGGGCATCTCGGTCTCCGGCGCGACCGGCATGACCGTCACCGGTTCGGGCGCCGTCACCGCCACCGCCGACCAGTCGGCATCCGCCATCTCGGCCATCGGCGACGGCCCGATCGTGATCAACGAGACCGGCGCCATCACCGCCAACGGAACCTATGCCTGGGGCGTCTACGCCGAGGGAACCGCGGGCGGCACGATCAACATCACCACCGCCAACATCACCGTGAACCAGCCCGGCGGCCCCTTCGGCGGCGGTGACGGCATCAGCGCCTACACCACCGGCGCGGTGACCATCAGCTCGGGCAACATCAGCACCACCGGCCTCTATGCCGACGGCATCGTGGTCGGCGGCGGCGCGGGCATCGCCGGCGACACCGTCATCACCAGCGGCGCGGTCACCACCACGGGCGATCAGAGCGACGGCATCGACGTCGGCGCTCACGGCCTGATCAACATCACCAGCAACGCCGTCACCACCACCGGCGCCTTCAGCAACGGCATCGAGGCCGACAGCGACCTCAGCACCGTCGCCATCAACTCCACCGGCGCGATCAGCGCCACGGGCGCGGGCAGCGACGGCATCCACGCCGCCGGCGCCAACGGCGTCACCATCACCACCCATGCGATCACCGCCGGCGCGCGCGGCATCGACGCCAGCTCCTCGGCCGGCAACGTCCTGATCACCGGCGCGGGCGGCACGATCCGCGCCAACGCCGGCGACGGCATCGACGCGGTCTCGACCACCGGAACCGCCACGGTCGCCCTCAACGCCAGCAACGTGAACGCCAGCAACACCGGCATCGCCGCCAACAGCTATGGCGTCTCGGTCAGCGGCGCGACCGGCGTCAACGTCACCGGAACCGGCTCGATCACGGCCACCGGCGGCAACAACGCCATCGGCATCTATACCAACGGCCCCGGCCCGATCGTCATCAACGAAACCGGCACGATCACCGCCAACGGAACCTATGCCTGGGGCGTCTACGCCCAGGGCTCGGGCGGCGGCACGATCAACATCACCACCGCCAACATCGTCGTGAACCAGCCCGGCGGCCCCGCCGGCGGCGGTGAAGGCATCTCGGCCTATTCGGTGGGCGCGACGACCATCAACTCCGGCACGATCACCACCACGGGCATCGGGGCCAGCGGCATCCGTGTCGGCGGCGCAGGCGCGCTGGAAGGCAATACCACGGTCACCAGCGGCGCGATCACCACGACCGGCCCCAACAGCACCGGCATCGTCGTCGGCGCCCACGGCTCGATCGCCATCACCAGCGGCGCGATCACCACCACCGGCGCCAACAGCAGCGGCATCGTGGCGGCCACCGACCTCAGCACCGTCGCCGTCACCTCCAACGGCGCCCTCAGCGCCACGGGGACCGGCGCCGTCGGCATCAACGCCACCGGCCAGACGGGCGTCACCGTCAACGCCAACGGCGCGGTGACCGCGACCACCAACGGCATCAAGACCAACCAGGCCGGGGTCGGCGCGGGCGTGATCAACGTCGGCGCCAACGGCGTCGTGCGCGGCGCCGGCACGAGCCTGACCACGGCGGCGATCGACACCACGACCTTGAGCGGCCAGACCACCACCATCAACAACGCCGGCGTGATCCGCTCCACCAACGCGACGGTGGCCGGTTCGGCGGCCGACCTCGCCATCCGCGGCACGGGCGGCAACACCACGGTGGTCAACACCGGGCGCATCGACGGCCGGATGGACTTCTCGGGCCTGACCGGCGTCAACAAGGCCACCGTGACCAATGCGGCGGCGGGCCAGATCCACACCACGGGCGTCACCACCTTCAGCGGCGGCAACGACGCGCTGACCAACGCCGGGCTGCTGGCCACCACCGGCGCCACCACCTACGACTTCGCCGGCGACACCGCCGTCGCGCCCCGCGACGTCTTCTCCAACTCCGGCCGACTGGTGGCCGGTGAGACGACGGGGGCCTCGACCTTCACCGTCGCGGGCCTGGAGACCTTCAACAACTCCGGTTCAGTCTTCTTCGGCAGCCTCGACGCCGGGACCACCTCGGACGGTCAGACCAACGACCGCATCGTGATGACCGGCACCGGCGGCGGCACGGCCTTCGTGGGCTCGGGCGCCGGCGCCCTGTTCATGGACGCCAACCTCGGCGTGGCCACCCAGACCAACTGCGCCGCGGCCGTCACCGCCGACTGCCTCAGCCTGCCGGGCGGCACGGTGACCGGATCGACCAAGATCCGCATCAACAACACCAACACCGGCCCCGGCGGCCTCAACACCACCGGCATCGTGCTGGTGGACGCCACGGGCGGCTCGATCGCGGCCGGCTCGCTGGTCATCGATCCCGCTTCCGTCAACTATGTGACGCGCGGCGGCGCGGGCGCCATCGACACCGGCTTCTTCTTCTACCGGCTGATCCCGGTCGGCACGACGCAGGCCGCCCTGGTCAGCACCCCCGACAACGAGGCTTTCGAGTTCTCGCGCCTCGGCACGGCGGCCACCGACACCTGGTACACCACCACCGGGACCTGGTTTAACCGTCAGGCCGACATCCGCAACGATCTGGACGGGGCCGACGGCAGCCATCCGGGCGTGTGGCTGAAGGTCGTCGGCGACTGGAGCGACCGCAAGAGCAGCGGGACCTACACCTCGCTGGGGACCACCTTCACCTACGACCTCGGCTACAAGGCCAACACGGCCGGCCTGATCGGCGGCGTGGACCTGATGGGCGCCCGCGAGGGCGGCAAGGCCTGGGTCATCGGTGTCGATCTGGGCTATGTGGACTCCGACGTCCGCTTCGGCGCGACGTCCACCCGGGTCAGCATGTCCGGCACGGTCGTCGGCATCTACGGGTCATGGGTCAACGGCCCCTGGTACCTGGACGCCACGGTCAGCGGCAACTTCCTCAACATGGAAGACTCCATCCCCAGCCTCGGCGCCACGGCGGCGGTCCCCGTCCCGGTCACCCCTTCGGGCAACGTCCGCTCGATCGGCGGCCAGGTGGAAACCGGCTGGCGGTTCGGCCTCGGCGAGAGCGCCTGGTGGGAGCCCACGGCCAGCCTGGCCTACGTCTCCACCAAGTTCGACAACCTGGCCGTCCCCGGCGGCACGGTGACCTTCGACGACGTCAAGAGCTTCCGCGGCAGCCTTGGCCTGCGGGTGGCCAGCAAGATGACCTACACCGACTTCAGCCTGCAGCCCTCGCTCTACGCGCGGGTCTGGGATGAATGGAAGGGCGACAACCGCACGACGCTGACCAACCCGGGCCTGCCGATCGTGGGCCAGGACAGCTTCCAGGGCGCCTTCGCCGACGTGGGCGGCCAGCTGAACCTCTACAGCGCGGGCGGCCTGTCGGCCTTCATCGACGCGAGCTACAAGTGGAACGACGACTACAAGGACACGACGCTCACGGCCGGCTTCCACTACCGGTTCTGATCACCGCGTCCTGACCGCCCTGGCGGTCTTGAGATGAAGGGCCCGCGCCGGAGCAATCCGGCGCGGGCTTTTTCTTGTCCGGTATGTTAGGCGCGCGTCGGGGACAGGCGGGTCGCGTGAAGGCTCAGGCCATCCCTGACTTCTTCAGCACCTTGTAGGCCTTGATCACCCGCTGGAGCTTGTGCTCGGCGCTGCGGTCGCCGCCATTGCTGTCGGGGTGGCAGCGCTTGACCAGGTCGATGTAGCGCGCGCGGATGGTCGGGCCGTCGGCGATGTCGCTGAGGTCGAGGTCGGCCAGCGCGTTGCGCTCCATCTTGCCCACGCGGCGGCCGGCGACTTCCGCCGCCTGTTCGGCCTTGCGGCGCGCGGCGCTGAAGATGCCGAAGGCGTCGGTCCAGCCCTCGGGCCCCTTGGCCTTGGCCATGTTCTCGCGGCTGTTGGCCGAGGCGCGGAAGGTCCAGGTCGGGCGACCGCCCGTCATGCTCTCTTCCTCGCGCCGGGCGCGCACCTCGCCCTCGCTCATGCCGGCGAAGAAGTCCCAGCTCTTGTTATATTCGGCCGCGTGCTTCTGACAGAACCAGTAGTGCTCGTTCATCATGTGGCGCGACTTCGGCGCCTTGGCCACGCCGGCGGTGCGGCAATCGGGATGGTCGCAGACCTTCTCACCCGGCTTGAGGGTGTAGACGTCCTTCTCCGCCTCCGGGACCTCGCCCTCCTTGGGCGGCCGGACACGGATATCCACGAATTTGGGCTTGTATTGAAACGCGGCGCTCATCAGCCGAAGTATGGCGTGTAAGTGTTACCGTTCAAGAATTGAAGATCGGGTCCATGGGCGCCATATATGAAGCCATCCGCCAAAAACTGACGGCCAAGTTCCAGCCCGCGCGGCTGGAGGTCGTCGACGACTCGGGCCGCCACGCGGGGCATGCCGGGACGCGCGAGGGCGGCGAAAGCCATTTCAACGTGCTCATCGAATCGGCGGCCTTCGCGGGCGTGAGCCGGGTTCAGAGGCAGCGCGCGGTCTATGCCGCCCTGGCCGAGGAGTTGGCCGGGCCCCTGCATGCCCTGTCGGTGAAGGCTTTGGCGCCCGGCGAGAGTGAATAGGGGGCGGGAGCGCCTGGCTTGCGCGGACAGCGCGGTGGCGTTCTAATCAGGTCCGGCTGAATCCCGCCGGCGCTTTGCTGCAGATTCCGCCGATGTCCGAACAATCCAAATCCGTCGATCCCGCGATCATCGCGGCGCTGCGAGCCGTCCTGCCCCACAGTCACAGCCCCTATTCGAAATTCAAGGTGGCCGCCGCCGTGACCGACGAGACGGGCGCGGTCCACTACGGCATCAATATCGAGAACGCCGCCTTCCCGGTGGGCACCTGCGCCGAACAGTCGGCCATCGGGGCCCTGGTCACCTCCGGCGCGCGCCGGATCGAGCGGGTGGTGCTGACGGGGTCGGACGTGGGCAACCTGTGGCCCTGCGGCGCCTGCCGTCAGCGGATCGCGGAGTTCGCGGGGCCCGAGTGCGATGTGGTGGTGGTCGATGGCGCCGCGGAGGTGATGCGCACGCCCTTCTGGGACCTGTTGCCCAAGGCCTTCACGCTGGACGCCGGCTAGCTCGGGGTCAGACCCAGCGCCTTGAGCGCCTTCGACAGATCGACTTCGCGGAAGGGTTTCTGCAGCACCGGCGCGCCGCGGTGCGAGGCTTCGATGCCCGCCTCGCCATAGCCGCTGGCGAAGATGAAGGGCACGCCGTTGTCGCGCAGCAGGTCGGCCACGGGGAAGATCGGCTTGCCGCCGAGGTTCACGTCCAGCAGCGCCGCGTCGAAGCCACCCTGCTGGGCCAGCTGCATCGCTTCAGTCAGGTCGGCGGCCGGCCCGATCACGGAGCAACCGAAGTCGCTCAGCATGTCCTCGACCAGCATGGACACCAGCATCTCGTCCTCGACGACGAGGATCTTCAGGCCGGTCAGATCGATGCTATCACTCATGGACCGGGTCCTGGGGTCGCCGCCGGAAACGGCAGCCGCCTGATGAATGTCCGTTGCCCCCATCATCCGTCAACCCCTCGTGGATCCAGGGGGACACACAGCCCCCGACCAACGCTCAACGCCAGCTGCACGGCGAAGGTTCCGCAGGGGGTCTAGGGCTGTTCCGCGCCCAGGGGCGGGCTGACTGAAAGCCGGGTGATCTGGTTGCGGCGGCGGCTCAGAATCTCGAATCGGTGGCCGTGGAAGATGAACTTCTGGCCCTGTTCGGGGATGGTCTGGGCCTCGTGGATGACCAGGCCGGCGATGGTCACCGCGTCATCGTCCGGCAGCTGCCAGTCCATGAAGCGGTTTAAGTCACGGATGGTGACCGTGCCCTCCACATTGGCCGAGCCGTCGGGCAGCTTGCGCACGCCCTCGACCACGGCGTCATGCTCGTCGTCGATCTCGCCGACGAACTCCTCGAGGATGTCCTCGAGCGTGACCAGACCCATGAGCGCGCCATACTCGTCCACCACCAGGGCGAAGTGCACGCGGGCCTTGAGGAAGGCGTTGAGCTGGTCTTTCAGCTTGGTGGTGTCGGGGATGAACCAGGGCTCGCGCGCGATGGCGGCGATGTCCAGGGTCTCGATGGCGCCCGCCCCATCGGCCAGGGCCTTCAGCAGGTCCTTGGCGTGCAGCACGCCGACGATGTTGTCGGCGTCGTCGCGATAGAGGGGGATGCGGGTGTGGGGCGAGGCCAGCACCGCGTTGACCAGTTCGCGCGGCGGCAGGGTCGCATCCAGCATGCCGATCGAGCGGCGATGGACCATGACCTCGGCCACGTCCATTTCGGAGAGGTCGAGCACCCCGCCCAGCATGCGCCGGTCGCCGCCCTCCACCAGGCCTTCGGAGTGGTGGTATTCCACCGCGCCGCGAATCTCCTCGTGGGCCGCCAGGACGTCGAAGTCCATGTCCATGCGGATGCCGAACAGCTTCAGCGTGCGGCGCACCACCCACTGGATGGTGTAGATGATCGGCCCGAACAGCCGCACCACGATCAGCGCGGGCCCCGACAGCGCGCGCGCCACGTCGTCGGAGCGCTGGATGGCCAGCGACTTGGGCAGCACCTCGGCGAACACCAGCACCAGCACCGTCATGGTCGCCGTGGCGATGGGCACGGCCCAGGGCCCGGGGATCTGCTTGATCAGCACGTCGGTGGTGAGCGCGGAGGCCAGGATGTTGATCAGGTTGTTGCCCAGCAGCACGGCGCCGATCATCGTCTCCTGGTCACTGATCAGCTTGTTGACGCGGCCCGCGGCCTTGTCGCCCTCGCGCTCCAGGGTGTGCATCCGCGCCCGGCTGGCGGCGGTCAGGGCCGTCTCGGCGGCGGAAAAGACCGCGGAAACCGCCAGCAACCCGAAGACGATCGGGATCAGGGCGACGATGGCGGGGTTCATGCGGTTGCTCCTTCGCAGAGCAGGAAATCGCGAATGGCGGCGGGATCAACCCCCTTGGCCACGAAGGCGTCGCCGATGGCGCGCGCCAGGATGAAGGTCAAAGCCCCGCCCTCGGCCTTCTTGTCCTGGCCCATGTGGGCGATCAGGCGATCGGCGTTGAACGGCAGGGCGGAAATATCGGACAGGCGGGTGGGCAGCCTGGCGGCGGCGATGGCGGCCTCGGCGCGCACGGCGTCCTGCTGTTGGCAGTAGCCCATGGCGGCGGAAAAGCGGAAGGCCTGGGCCATGCCTAGGCCCACGGCCTCGCCATGCTTGAGCCCGTCGCCGAAGCCGAGTTCGGCCTCCACGGCGTGGCCGAAGGTGTGGCCGAGGTTGAGCAGGGCGCGGCGACCCTGTTCGGTCTCGTCCTCGGCGACGATCTCGGCCTTCATCTCCACGGAGCGCGACACGGCCTTGAGCAGCGCCTGAGGCTCCTGGGCCAGCACGGCGGGGCCCGCCGTCTCCAGCCACTCGAAGAAGGCGAAGTCGCCGAGCAGGCCGTATTTGAGGGTTTCGGCATAGCCGCAGCGCATCTCGCGGTCCGGGAGGGTGGCCAGCACGTCGAGGTCGGCCAGCACCAGGCGCGGCTGGTGGAAGGCGCCGATCAGGTTCTTGCCGCGCGGGGTGTCGATGGCGGTCTTGCCGCCGACCGACGAGTCCACCTGGGCCAGCAGGGTGGTGGGGATCTGGATGAAGCCGATGCCGCGCTTGTAGATCGAGGCCGCGAAGCCCGCGAGATCGCCGACCACGCCGCCGCCGAAGGCCACGATCAGGTCGCCGCGATCCAGGCCCAAGCCGAGCAGGCGGTCGGACAGATCGGCCAGGCCTTCGAAGCTCTTGCGCTCTTCGCCCGGCGGGATGACCAGCATGTCCACGGCCAGGCCCCCCTTTTCCAGGGCCACGGCGAGACGCTCGCCGTGATGGTCGGCCACGGTCTGATCCACGACCACGGCGGTGCGCCTGCGCTTGAAGAAGGGCGCCAGGTGTTCCCCCGCCCGGTCGATCAGGCCGGGCCCGATACGCACCTCATAGGCGCGCTCGCCCAGGCCCACGGGAACGACGGTTGAAGCAGGATGGGGGCTCACGACGGCGCCTCCGGGAAGCGTTCGCGCAGGGCCGCCAGGATGGCGTCCACCGCCTCCTGGTGCGGCGTCTCGCCCGTCTGGACGATGATGTCGGCCAGGGCGAACTGGGGCTCGCGCAGGGCGGCCTGGGCGCGCAGCACCTCGAGCGGATCCTTGTCGCGGACCAGCGGACGGTGATCCTTGCGCGCCACCCGCCGGGCCAGCAGGTCCAGATCGGCCTTCAGCCAGACGGTGATCGCCTTTTGCTTCATCACCTCGCGGGTGCGTTCGTCCATATAGGCGCCGCCGCCGGTGGCCAGCACATGGGGCTCCTCGTCCAGCAGCCGCGCGATCACCCGGCGCTCGCCGTCGCGGAAGGCCGCCTCGCCCATGTCGGCGAAGATCTCGGGGATGGAGCGGCCGGCCGCCGTCTCGACCTCGGTGTCGGCGTCGCGGAAGGGCAACTCAAGCGCCGTCGCCAGGCGCTTGCCGATGGAGGACTTGCCGACGCCCATCAGTCCAACGAGGGCGATGGTGCGGGTGCGGAGGTGCGGTGGGGAAGACATGGCCTGACTGCGCTTTACACGACGGCGACGGGTGAGGCCAAGGTTCGCATGGGGCGGCGGACCGAATTGCGCACGGATGGGCGGTTTCATCCATGTCCGGCCGACCGGGGAGGCCCAAGCTTCCCTTGCGCGGCGCTTCTGGCATTATCGGAAAATGGCGTCGCGTCTCCTCTCCCTGCTGACCTGTTGTGCGCTGCTGGCGCCGGGCGCCACGCCCGTGCTGGCGCAGGTCGGGTCGGCCGCGCCGGTGCAGTCGGCCACCCTGCCGCCACCCGACATCTTCACCTCGGGCTTGGCCGACACCGGCCTGCCCGCCGAGCTGTGGAAGGGGACCAGCCCCGCCCTGGCCCGGCAGGTGCTGACCCTGATCGCCGCCAAGCCGCTGCAGCCCGGCGCCCAGAGCCTGGCCTACCGCCTGCTGGCCACCGGCGCGCCGGCGCCGGATGGGGCGGGCGACGACCTGGACCTGGGCGGGGCCCGGGCCGAGGCGCTGCTGGCGCTGGGCGATGCGGCGGGCGTGACCCGGCTGCTGGACCGCGCCCCCAACATCCAGTCGAGCCCGCGCATGTCCCACGCCGCCGCCGAGGCGGCCCTCTTCAGCGGTGACGACGACAAGGCCTGCCGCGTGGGCGACGCCCTGACCCAGGGCCGTGAGGACGTCTATTGGCTGCGCCTGCGCTCCTATTGCCAGCTGCGCGCCAACGATGTGGACGGCGCCCACCTGACCTTCAACCTCGCCCAGACCACGGTGCGCGATGCGGTCTATGGCCGGCTTATGGGCGCCCGCCTGGCCGGCGGCGCGGGCGTTCCCGGCAAGGCCTCGTCGCGCAACGGCCTGGAATACGCCCTGTCACGCAGCCTGGGGCTGGAGACGCCGCCGCCGCCCGCCCTGGCCGCCGTCACCGCCGCACCCACCCGCTTCGACCCCGCCCTGCGCCTGACGCCCGAGATGCTGGATGCCGCCCGCGACGGCGCGCCCGAGGCCCGCAAGGCCGCGCAGGGGAGCGTCATCCTGCTGGCCGCCCTGGGCGCGCCCCTCGACGACATCCGCCGGGCCGAGGCCGCCAACTACACGCTGGAGACCCGCGCCGCGCCGGGCCGCCTGATCGCGCTGAACCTCGCCGCCGCCAGGGGCCTGAAGGCGGAGACCATCCTGCTGGTCCTGGCCATCTGCGCCGAGGCCGGACCGAAGGGTCCGCCCCCCGCCGACCGGGTGCAGCTGGTCGCCGCCCTGTTCAAGGTGGGGCTGGCCGACGACGCCTGGCGCATCGCCCTGGACGGCCTGCCGCCGCTGTAGATGGCCGACTGGGTCGACCCCTTCCTGGAGATGATGGCGGCGGAGCGGGGCGCGGCGCGCAACACCCTGATCGCCTATGGCAAGGACCTGGCCGACGCCTCCGGCTTCCTGGCCGCGCGGGGCCGAGGGCTGGACGACGCCTCCGCCGAGGACATCGAAGCCTGGTTCGCCGACCTCGGCGCACGCGGCATGGCGCCCGCCACCGCGGCCCGCCGACGCTCCGCGGTGCGCCAGTTCTACCGCTTTGCGCTCGGCGAGGGCTGGCGGCCCGACGACCCCTCCCGCCGGGTCGAGGCGCCGAAACAGGGCCGGCCCCTGCCCAAGATCCTGTCGCGCGAGGAGGTCGAACGGCTGATTGCCGCGGCCGCGGCCCGCGACGGGGCCGGTGGGGTCCGCCTCGCCTGCCTGGTGGAGCTGACCTACGCCTCGGGCCTGCGGGTGTCGGAGCTGGTCGCCCTGCCCCTTGCGGCGGTGATCCGCGATCCGGCCTTCCTGATGGTCAAGGGCAAGGGCGGCAAGGAACGCCTGGCCCCCCTTGGCGACGCCGCGCGCGAAGCGGTGAAGGCCTGGCTGGCGGTGCGCCCACAGGTAAAAGCCAACCCCTGGCTCTTCCCCTCGCGCGGGGCCGGCGGACGGCTGACCGCGCGGCGCGTGGCCCAGATGATGGACGAGGCCGCCGTGGCCGCCGGCATCGACCGCGCCAAGGTCAGCCCCCACGTCCTGCGCCACGCCTTCGCCACCCATCTGCTGGAGGGCGGGGCGGACCTGCGCGTCGTCCAGACCCTGCTCGGCCACGCCGATATCGCCACCACCCAGATCTATACCCATGTGGCTCAGGACCGGCTGGCGCAGGTGGTCGCCACCAAGCATCCCTTGGCGCGAAAGCCCTGAACGGGGTTCACTCAACGGGGTGTTTTTGATCCGGTTACGGACGTTTTTATTGCGTTAAGCATGGGCAGGCGCATATTAGAGGGCTCGGCTGCGCCTCGCGGCCAACTCGTTGTCTTTGCTTGAGGTCCTCACGAACCCACGATGCCCGAGACCCGCGTCCTGCTCAGCCTCCTAGGCGAGGTGGCCCTGCTGTTGTGGGGCGTGCACATGGTGCAAACCGGCGTGGTGCGCGCCTTCGGGGCGGACCTGCGCCGCTGGATGGGCGGGGCGCTGTCCAGCCGCCCCCGCGCCTTCCTGGCCGGGATGGGCGTCACCGCCCTGCTTCAGAGCAGCACCGCCACCGGCCTGATGGCCACCGGCTTCACCGCCTCGGGCGCCCTCCAACTCGTCCCCGCGCTCGCCCTGATGCTCGGCGCCGGCGTCGGCACCGCCCTGATCGTCCAGCTGTTCGCCTTCGATGTCAGCCTGGTCTTCCCGGTCCTGCTGTTTGCCGGCCTCATCGCCTTCCGCGTCGGCCAGCGCAGCCGCACCCGCGATCTGGGCCGCGTCGCCATCGGCCTGGGCCTGATGCTGCTGTCGCTGAAGATGCTGACCGCCTCGGCCACCCCCTCGCAGCTGTCGCCCGCGCTCACCGCCCTGCTGGCCCAGATGACCCGCGACCCGGTGTTCGACATCCTGCTGGCCGGCCTCGCCGCCTGGGCCGCCCACTCCAGCGTGGCCATCGTGCTGGTGGTCATGTCCCTGGCCGGCGCCGGCGTCATCGGTCCCGAAGCGGCGCTCGCCATGGTGCTCGGCGCCAACCTGGGCAGCGCCATCAACCCCGTGCTCGAAGGCGGCCCCGGCGACCCCGCCCGCCTGCGCCTGCCGCTCGGGTCCCTGGCCATGCGGCTGGCCGGCGCCGTCGTCTGCGTGCCCTTCCTGACCCCCATCGCCCATGCCCTGGGCGCGATCACGCCCCAGGCCGGACACCTGGCCGCCAACTTCCACCTGGTCTTCAACCTCGGTCTGGCCCTGGTCTTCGCCCTGCCCCTGCCCCTGGTCGCGCGCATGCTGACCCGCTGGCTGCCGGACGCCGCGCCCGGCGCCGACCCCGCCGCCCCGCGCCACCTGGACCCCACCGCCCTGACCCAGCCCCCCGTGGCCATCGCCAACGCCGCGCGCGAGACCCTGCGCATGGCCGACGCGCTGGAAGTCATGCTGCGCGGCGCCGCCGACGTGCTGGCCAGCGATGACAGGAAGCGCGTCGCCGACATCCGCCGCATGGACGACGTCATCGACCGCCTCGACCGGGCCGTGGAACGCTACCTCTCCGACGTCGATATCGAGGAGGCCAGCGAGACCGACGCCAAGCGGCTGGCCCAGGTGCTGAACTTCGCCACCAACCTCGAACACGCCGGCGATATCGTCACCCGCGGCCTGCTCGAACAGGCGGCCAAGAAGATCAAGCGCCGGGTGGCCTTCTCCCCCGACGGCGCCTTCGAGATCTCCGCCATGCAGGACCGGCTGCTGGAGAACCTGGCCCTGTCGGTCAGCGTCTTCATGTCCGGCGACACCAACACCGCCGAACGGCTGCTCAAGCAGAAGCGCCGCTTCCGCGAACTGGAGCGCGAGGCCGCCTCCACCCACTTCGAGCGCCTGCGCCGCGACCTGCCCGAGAGCATCGAGACCTCCGGCCTGCACCTGGACATCATCCGCGATCTGGTGCGCATCAACTCCCACCTGGCCGCGGCCGCCTATCCGCTGCTGGAGCACGACAAGCCCCGGCCCGGCGACCCCCCGGCCCGCGCGGCGGCCACGACCACGCCGGCCCACCCTTAAGACCACCGCGCCCGGCCGCCTTGACGCCTACCCCGCGCCGCCGCAAAAGCTTTTCGCAACTGCGAAGAGCGAAGGGACAGCGCCATGAAGACGCCCAGGGGATTTTTCAAACCGCTGGCCATCGGCGCGCCGGCGCCGCTGCGTGACCTGCCCATCCGCGTCGAGCGCATGATCCACTTCGTGCCGCCCCACCTGGACAAGGTCCGCGCCAAGGTCCCCGAGCTGCTGGGCCAGGCCGACGTCATTCTGGCCAACCTGGAAGACGCCATTCCCGCCGACGCCAAGGAAGCCGCCCGCGCCGGCCTGATCGAGATGGCCCAGACCATCGATTTCGCGGGCGCCGGCGTCGGCTACTGGACGCGGATCAACTGCCTCAATTCGCCCTGGCACCTGGACGAGGTCAGCGAGATCGTCGCCAAGGCCGGGGACAAGATCGACGTCATCATGGTGCCCAAGGTCGAAGGCCCCTGGGACATCTTCTACATGGACCAGCTGCTGGCCTCGCTGGAGGCCAAGCACGGCATCAAGAAACCGATCCTGCTCCACGCCCTGCTCGAAACCGCCGAGGGCGTGGTCAATGTCGAGGCCATCTGCGGCGCCTCCCCGCGCATGCAGGGCATCAGCCTGGGCCCCGCCGATCTCGCCGCCAGCCGCGCCATGAAGACCACCCGCGTCGGCGGCGGCCATCCCGGCTACCGCGTCATTTCCGACCCCACGCCCGACGGCGCCCCGCGCGTGTCGGTGCAGCAGGACCTGTGGCACTACACCTTCGCCCGCATGGTCGACGCCTGCGCCACCTACGGCATCAAGCCCTTCTACGGCCCGTTCGGCGCCATCGACGATCCGGAGGCCTGCGAGCAGCAGTTCCGCAACGCCTTCCTGATGGGCTGCGCGGGCGCCTGGAGCCTGCATCCGTCGCAGCTGGCCATCGCCAAGAAGGTGTTCAGCCCCGACCCCGCCGAGGTGCTGTTCGCCAAACGCATTCTTGAGGCCATGCCGGACGGCACGGGCGTGGCCATGCTCGACGGCAAGATGCAGGACGACGCGACCTGGAAACAGGCCAAGGTGATGGTCGACCTGGCCAAGCAGATCGCCGCCAAAGATCCTGAATACGCCATTGCCTATGAGCTTTAGCAGCTGCGGTAAGACTTCGATTTCTCAACGATTTTTATGGTTAGCTTAGCCGTACTGTCAGGCTTGTGATCGATTTTCACAATCTCGTTTGCTGATTACCTCAACCGTCCGGATAACGTCGGTCGCGCAGGTCGGGGGATCAGCAGTTGAAAGCGAGATCCCATGCCTACAATCACGGGTACCGAAGACGCTGACTCCCTGGTCGGCACGGCCGACAGCGACACCATCAACGCCCTGGGTGGCGATGACGTCGTCCTGGCGAGAGACGGCAACGACTTCGTCTATGGCGGCGACGGGGCCGACATCATCCGCGGCGAAGGCGGCGACGACACGGTCTATGGGGGCGCCGGAAACGACATCCTCTATGGCGACCTGACCAGCGTCGCCACGCCCATCAGCGGCAACGACGTCCTCTACGGCGGCGATGGCGACGACTTCATGCGCGGCGGGCGTGGCGTCGACACCTTCTACGGCGGCGCCGGCTCCGACCGGGTCAGCTTCTACCACCTGGACGCCACCCATGCCGTGGTGGTCGACCTGCGCATCCAGACCGTGCTCGACGACGGCTACGGCAACAGCGAAGCCCTCAACTCGGTCGAGGGCGTCGGCGACGGCACCATCTTCGCCGACACCTTCTACGCCAACGACGACGCCGGGACCTTCCTCGGCGGGCGGGGCGACAAGATCTACGGCTTCGGCGGCGACGACAGCTTCCAGCTCGACGACGCCCCGGCCCTGGTCGACGGCGGCGACGGCGTCGACACCCTGATCGGCTGGAGCGGCAACCGCCTGATCGATTCCGACAACGACGGCATCGCCGAGCAGGATCTCGCCGGCCCCTTGGGCGGCGTCATCGTCGATCTGACCGCCCACAGGATCTATGACGACGGCTGGGGCGGCGGCGGCAAGATCATCAACGTCGAGAACATCACCGGCTTCGTCTACGACGACATCCTGACCGGCGACGCCGGGGCCAATGTCATCCTGGGTGTGGACGGCAACGACATCCTGCAGGGGAACGGCGGCGCCGACACCCTCGACGGCGATATCGGCGCCGACCAGCTCACCGGCGGCAACGGCGACGACGTGATCTTCGGCGGCGCGGACGACGACCTCGCCTATGGCGGCGGCGGGACCGACAGCCTCGACGGCGGCGACGGCAATGATGTGCTGAGCGGCGACGCCGGAACCGACACCCTGACCGGGGGGGCCGGAGCCGACGACATCGACGGCGGCGCGGGTTCGGACACCCTCGACGGCGGCACGGGCAACGACACCCTGGACGGCGGCGACGGCAATGACGACCTGACCGGCGGCGAGGACAACGATGCCCTGTTCGGCGGCGCGGGCAACGACACCCTCACCGGCGGCCTGGGCGACGACACCCTGACCGGCGGGGCCGGCCGCGACACCCTGGTGGGCGGCGGCGGATCGGACACCTTCATCTTCAACGATGTGGCCGACAGCCTGCCCTCGGCCCGCGACGTCATCGTCGATCTGACGAATGCGGACTTCATCGACCTGTCCGCCATCGACGCCGACACCACCACGGCGGGCGACCAGGCCTTCACCTTCGTCAGCGCCTTCACCCACACCGCCGGCGAGGCGACCCTGGTCTATTCGGGCACGGCGGGGCGCACCACGCTCAGCCTCGACGTCAACGGCGACGGGGTGGCCGACGCGGCCGTCTTCCTGACCGGCGACCAGCACCTGTTCTCCAACTTCCATCCCTGATCGCGGGGGCGGCGCCCCTCCCTTGGCGGAGGGGCGCCAGCGCCGCGGCGCTCGGCCGCGACCGACCCCCTGCGATGCCGTTTGACATACCGACTGCTCGGTATATTTTCACCGCGACTTTCGTGGCGCCTGCGCGCGCCCGGCCCCACGCGACGGTGAGAACAACATGACCGCTGATCAATCGGCGCCCACGGACCTTTCGAACAAGGCCGTCGAGAACATCGACGTGGTGATCGTGGGCGCGGGGTTTTCGGGGCTCTACGCCACCTACAAGTTCCGCGAGGAGCTGGGCCTGCGCGTGCGCACCTTCGAGGCCGGCCGGGCGGTCGGCGGGACCTGGAACTGGAACCGCTATCCCGGCGCGCGCTGCGATTCCGAGGGCTATGTCTACTGCTTCTCCTTCAGCAAGGAACTGCTGGAAGAATGGACCTGGAGCGGAAAATACCCCGAGCAGCCGGAGCTGCTGCGCTATCTCGATCACGTGGCCGAACGCTTCGACCTGAAGCGCGACATCGAGCTGAACACCTGGGTCCGGTCGGCGAAGTTCGATGATGCGTCCAGCCGCTGGATCATCACCACCGACAAGGGCGAGCGCGTCTGCGCCAAATACTTCGTCGCCGCCGTCGGCCAGCTGACCATCGCCCCCATCATTCCCGACATTCCCGGTTTCGCCGACTTCCAGGGCGAATGGCACCACACCGCCCAATGGCCGGCGGAAGACGTCGACATGAAGGGCAAGCGCGTCGGGGTCATCGGCACCGGCTCGTCCGGCGTCCAGGCCATTCCGATCATCGCCGAGGAGGCTTCGCACCTCACCGTCTTCATGCGCTCGCCGCAGTATAGCGTGCCGGCCCGCCACGAGACCGTGACGCCGGAGTTTCTCGCCGACGTGAAGGCCAACTACGACAAGATCTGGGAAGCCACCCAGATCAGCGCGGGCGGTTTCCCCTGGCAGCACAACGGCAAGCGGGCCAGGGACGTGTCCGAAGAAGAACGCCAGGCGGCCTTCGAGGCCCTGTGGCAGGAGGGCGGCCAGAAGTTCGCGCTCGGGGGGTTCAAGGACCTTCTCTACAACACCCAGGTCGCGGGCTGGGCGTCGGACTTCATCAAGTCGAAGATCGCGCAGGTGGTGAAGGACCCGCAAACCCGCGCCGCCCTGATGCCCGAGCACCTGTTCATGTCCCGGCGCCCGATCATCGATACCAACTACTTCGAGACCTACAACCGGCCCAACGTGTCGCTGGTCGATCTGCGCCGCACGCCGATCGTGCGGATGACGCCAAAGGGCATCGAGACCAGCGAAGGCGAGATCGAACTCGATGTCCTGGTCGTCGCCACCGGCTTCGACCGCAAGGCCGGCCCCTTCTTCAAGATGAATATCGAAGGCGCCCACGGATTGAAGCTGGCCGACGCCTGGGCCGACCGCGCGGGCAACTATCTCGGTCTGCTGTCGCGCGGCTTCCCCAACATGCTGATGACCACAGGCCCGCTGATGACCGCCGGCAACGCCCCCGTCGCCATCCAGAACAACATCGACTTCTTCGCCCGGCTGGTCGGCTACATGGAAGAGAACGGGGTCGCCCAGGTCGAGCCGGAGACATCGGCCGAGGAGGAGTGGACCGACTCCTACATGGCCGAAGCCGGGCGCTCGGTGGGGTCCAGCTACGTGAAGCCCGAGGACGCCTGGAAGCAGGGCAAGAAGACCCTGGTGCTCGGTCACCTGGGCAAGTTCAAGCAACGCCTGATGGGCGTGCAGGCCGCCGGCTTCGAGGGCATCCTGTTTGACGGCGCCCCCAGCCCGACCGCCGCCGCCATCGAACGCGAACGCGTCGACGACGTGGCCTAGCAGGCCCGGACGGCCAGCCTTTTACCGCCGGGGCGTATGCAGCATCTGCCCGCCGCCCCGCGCCAGCAGGCGGCCATCCTCGCTCCACACCCGCACCAGCCCGCCGATCAGGCCGGCGTGGGCCTGGTCCGCATGGGCGTCGGCCATCAGCCACTCCGCTCCGTTCGGCGCATCGTGGAACCAGACCGACAGGTCCAGGCTGGGGGCGATGTAGTCGGGAATGGGATCGCGGCTGCGCCAGTGCGACGGCCACAGCAGGGTGTCGACCAGGATCACCGCCCGGGCCGCATCCACGAACGGATCGACCGGCTCGAAGCCCCGGTAGCGGTACCACTGCTCATGCAGCGCCCCGCGCGGGTCGTGCTCCCCGGCCGCGAAGAACTGGACTGGACGGCTATCGAAGTTCTGCCAGAAGCCGTGTCGGGGCGTTTCCGTGCCCAGATAGTGTTCGATCGGCTTGAGGTCGTCGGGCTTGGGCACGGCGGGCATCACCGCCTCTGCCGCCTCGGGACCATCGGTGCGGTTGGTGGTCCAGACCTGGGCCGTGAGGAAGGCCCTGCCCTCCTGCTCCAGCGACACATGCAGGCACCAGGCCGAGCGGCCCTGCTTCATCGGGGTCACCCGCGCCGTGGCCGGGCCGAACGCGCCCACCGACAGATACTGGCAGGAGAAGCTGGCCGGGCGATGGCCCTCGGGCGCCACGGCCCCGGCGGCGCGCAGGGCGATGGAGGCGACATAGCCGCCGTTCGGCCCCCAGATTTCCCAATCCTTCGACAGGTTGGCCGTCAGCGTGTCGCCCTCGCGCACGATCGCCGTGTCGTCCTGAAGCTTGCCCATCGGTCCCCTCCCCCTCGTCCGCGAATGCCCGTAGGCGAAGCGGGTTGTTCCCTCAAGTCTTCAGGCCTAGTTTCGGCGCCTTTCGTGAACAGCGGCGTTTAGCGACTCATGGCGCAACACTATCTCGACTTCGAACGGCCGATCGCCGAGCTGGAAAGCAAGATCGAAGAGCTGAGCAAGCTCTCCGAGACCGCCGGCGAGGGGTCTTTCGACGGCGAGATCGACGCCCTGCGCGGCCGCGTGGATGAGTTGCGCCACAAGGCCTATGACCATCTCGACCCGTGGCAGAAGACCCAGGTCGCGCGCCACCCCGAACGTCCCCACTTCAGCCACTACGTCGCCGGCCTGATCGAGGAGTTCGTGGAGCTGCGCGGCGACCGCAAGTTCGCCGATGACCAGGCCATCGTCGGCGGCCTCGGCCGCTTCCGGGGCCAGCCGGTGGTCGCCATGGGCCATGAGAAGGGCCACGACACCACCACGCGGCTTAAGCACAGTTTCGGCATGGGCCGCCCCGAAGGCTACCGCAAGGCGGTGCGCCTGATGGAGATGGCCGAACAGTTCAACCTGCCCGTCCTGACCTTCGTCGACACGGCCGGCGCCTATCCAGGCCTCGGCGCCGAGGAGCGCGGCCAGGCCGAAGCTATCGCGCGGTCGACCGAAAAGGGACTGACGCTCTCGACCCCCAATATCGCCACCATCACCGGCGAGGGCGGTTCGGGCGGGGCCATCGCCCTGGCCGGCGCCAACAAGGTGCTGATCCTGGAGCACTCGGTCTATTCGGTGATCAGCCCCGAGGGCTGCGCCTCCATCCTGTGGCGCGACGGCGCGCGGATGAAGGACGCCGCGGCGGCCATGAAGATCACCGCCCAGGACCTGATCAAATCCGGCGTCATCGACCGCATCATCGAAGAGCCGGCCGGGGGCGCCCACTCCGACCCGGAAGCCGCCATCAGGACGGTCGGCGACGCCATCGAAGAAGAGCTGAAGGGTCTGATCGGCCTCAGCCCCGACCAGCTGCGCGCCCAGCGTGAGAGCCGCTTCTACGCCATCGGACGCAACCTCTCATGATCCGCACCCTGCTGGCCGGCCTGGCCCTGGCCTTCGTCGCCGCCTCGCCCGCTCTGGCGGCGGCCGATGTGGGCAGTCTCGAGACCCGCTACACGCCGGGCTATAACCGCTGCATGAACTCGTCCGACGGCGCCTCGACCATGGGCATGATCGGCTGCATTACCGACGAGGCCGCCAAGCAGGATGCCAAGCTCAACGCCGCCTACGCCAAGGCGATGGCCGACCTGACCCCCGCCCAGAAGGTCAAGCTGAAGGCCGCCCAGCGCGCCTGGATCGCCTTCCGCGACGCCGACTGCGCGAGCTTCGAGGACGAAGACTGGGGCTCGCTGTCGCGCATCAACGCCAACATGTGCGTGCTGCACCGGACCGTCGAGCGGACCATCGAGCTTGAGGACTACCCGCCGGCAACGTGACCCGGCGCGGCCTCTCAGCCGGGGACATGTACGCTCTCAGACACATGAAGTGTGAGCGCCGTCCCCCGACCGTACGTGTCCCCTCAGGCCGCCGCGCCCCTGGGGACACGTACGGTCGGGCGCTCCGTGTTAGCCCCGCCTTCTGAGAGCGTACATGTCCCCGGATCAGGCCTTCGCGCCCGCGATCCACGTCTCGCGCACCACGCGGTCATCGCCCAGGGTCATCAGCACGAACAGCAGCTCTTCGATGGACCGCGCCCGCTCGGTCCTGAACTTCAGCAGCGGCGTGGCCTTGGGGTCCAGCACCACCAGATCGGCTTCATTGCCCGCCTTGATCGCGCCGATCCGGTCTTCGAGCCCCAGCGCCCGCGCCCCGCCCAAGGTCGCCAGGTAGAGGGCCTTCACCGCATCGAGCGAGGTCTTGTTCAGCTGGGCGGCCTTATAGGCCTCGCCCATGGTCGCCAGGATGGAGAAGCTGGTGCCCGCGCCGATGTCGGTGCCCAAGCCCACATGCACGGGGCGATCAGAGCGCTTGGCGTCGAACACCCGGAACTGGCCGCTACCCAGGAACATGTTGGAGGTCGGGCAATGGGCCAGGGCCGCGCCGGTCTCATGGCAGCGGCAGAATTCGCCCTCGCTCAGGTGGACGCCGTGGGCGAACAGGGCGCGCGGGCCGACCAGGCCGGCATGGTCATAGACGTCGAGGTAGCCGGAGCGCTCCGGATAGAGGTTCTTGATCCAGGCGATCTCCTCAAGGTTCTCGGAAATGTGGCTGTGGACGTGGACGTCAGGCCGCTCGCTCCACAGCGCGCCGGCCAGGGCCAGCTGCTCCGGCGTCGAGGAACCCGCGAACCGGGGCGTGATCGCATATCCGAGCCGTCCGCGCCCATGCCAGCGCTCCAGCAGGGCCTTTGAGTCGTCATAGCTGCCCTGGGCCGTGTCGCGCAGGCCATCCGGCGCATTGCGGTCCATCATCGTCTTGCCGGCGATCAGGCGCATGTCACGGCTCAGGGCCTCGGCGAACAGCGCCTCCACCGACTGCGGGTGCGAGGAGCAGAAGACCAGGGCCGTGGTCGTGCCGTTCCTGACCAGCTCGTCGCAGAACACCTTGGCCACCATGGCCGCATGGGCCGGGTCGGCGAAGGCCTGCTCGGCGGGGAAGGCGTGGCGTTCCAGCCAGTCCAGCAGCTGGGAGCCGAAGGCGGCGATCATCTCGGTCTGCACATAGTGGACGTGGCAGTCGATGAAGCCCGGGGTGATCAGGGCGTCCGGATAATGGGTCACCGCCGCGCCGTCGGGCAGGCGGCCCTTCAGGTCGGCCCAGTCGCCCACCGCCTCGATCAGCCCGTCACGGCAGACCACGGCGCCGTCCGGCACATGGACCAGGGCCTCGGCGGGGTCGGTCAGGAAGGGGTCGGCCCGCAGCCAGACCAGCGCGCCGCGCAGCACCCTGGGCGGGCCCTTCGGCGGGGCAGACCGGTCTGGAACAGCCATCAACTCTCCTGTGCCCCACGCGCTCTTGGCTGACGCAGGGGTAAACCCGCATAGTCCGGAGCGACGCCGCACGGCAAGAGCCGCAAGACGGCATAAAGCGCCTGGGAGACTGACAGATGGCCATCCGCACCCGCTTCACCGAGATGTTCGGCGTCGAGCACCCCATCGCCCAGGGTGGCATGCAGTGGGTCGGCCGCGCCGAACTGGTGGCCGCCGTCGCCAACGCCGGCGCCCTGGGCTTCATCACCGCCCTGACCCAGCCGACCCCGGAGGATCTCGCCAAGGAGATCGCCCGCACCAAGGAAATGACCGACAAACCGTTCGGCGTGAACCTGACCATCCTGCCGGCCATCACCCCGCCGCCCTACGCCGAATACCGCGCCGCCATCATCGAGAGTGGCGTCAAGATCGTGGAGACGGCCGGCTACAAGCCTCAGGAGCACGTCGATCACTTCAAGGCCCACGGCATCAAGGTGATCCACAAATGCACCGCCGTTCGCCACGCCCTGAGCGCGGAGCGGATGGGCGTCGACGCCATCTCCATCGACGGCTTCGAATGCGCCGGTCACCCGGGCGAGGACGACATCCCCGGCCTGATCCTGATCCCGGCGGCCGCCGACAAGGTGAAGATCCCGATGCTGGCCTCGGGCGGCTTCGGCGATGCGCGCGGCCTGGTCGCGGCCCTGGCGCTCGGCGCCGACGGCATCAACATGGGCACCCGCTTCTGCGCCACCAAGGAAGCGCCCATCCATGAGAACTTCAAGCAGCAGATGGTCGCCAATGACGAGCGCGCCACCGACCTGATCTTCCGCACCCTGCACAACACCGCCCGGGTGGCCAAGAACGCCATCAGCCAGCAGGTCGTCGCCATCGAACGCGCCGGCGGCGCCAAGTTCGAGGACGTGCGCGAACTGGTCACCGGCGCGCGCGGCCGCGAAGCGCTGCAGGGCTCGGGCGACACCGACGCCGGCATCTGGTCGGCCGGCATGATCCAGGGCCTGATCCACGACATCCCCAGCTGCCATGAGCTGATCGACCGCATCGTCTCGGAAGCCGAGGACCTGATCCGCGGGCGGCTGAACGGGATGTTGGTGAGCGGCGCGGCGCGGGTGGCGGCGGAGTAAGTTCTACTGCTGCGGCAAGGCTCGCGTGCGATGGCTTTGCGGTTCGACCACCGTGAGCTGCGCACGCAGGCCTTCGCCGAGCTGACCTATAACGTCGAGCGTTCTGGAAATTCGCAACGCCATGGGCTGTCGTCCAAGGGCTAGAAGAACCAATCCCGGGATGGGCAACCGATGACGGATGGTCAGTTCGCCGAAGTCATAGTCCTCGCTGACGACAACCCGCCCCTCGGCCATGGCGATCTCGACGACCGCAGTGTCGGGCGCCCCGGGGTTCGTTTCGAGCATATGGGTGACGTCGTGGCCGGCGTTACGCAGCGCCGCGACGATCGGCGCGGGGCAGCATTCATCGGCCAGCAGCCGCACTATTCGGCCGCCACCAAGCCTTCATGGGAGAGGTAGTCGGCGGCATAGGCCAAGGCCGCCTGGATGTCGGCTTCGGTGATATGCGGATAGGCCTCGACGATTTCCGCAGGCGTCAGGCCGGCCGCGCACTCCCGAAGCAAAAGCTCCACGGTGATACGCGTGCCCTTGATCACGGGCTTGCCCACCATCACGGCGGGATCGCGATGGATGCGATCGTGCGTCATGCGCACATAATAGCACGAATTAGGCGATCCGCTTCAGCGCCGCGCCGAGATCTTCGACCATCTCCGGCGTGGTGGCCCAGCTGCACATGAAGCGGACCGTGCCGTCGAGGAAGCGGTAGACGAACCAGCCCTCGCCGCGCAGGCGTTCCAGGGCTGGCTCGTCCATCTCCACGAACAGGCCGTTGGCCTCGACCGGATGGCGGATGGGGAAGGGCATCAGGGCAGCCAGCTTGGCCGCCATGGCGTTGGCGTGGGCGGCGCGCGCAGACCAGGCGCCGCTCTCCAGCATGCCGATCCAGGGCGCGGCCAGGAAGCGGGCCTTGGAGACCAGCTGGCCGGCGTGCTTCAGGCGCGCGTCGAAGCGGGGGGCCAGGGATTTGTTGAGAAGCACCACGGCCTCGCTCGGCGTCGAGCCGGCCTTGGTGCCGCCCATCACCAGGATATCGACGCCCATGCCCGGCACGGCCTTCAGGTCGAAGCCGGCGGCCACGGCGTTGGCCAGGCGCGCACCGTCGAGGTGGACGCCGTAACCCTTGGCCTTGGCCTGTTGCGCCAGGGCGGCCAGCGCTTCGGTCCCATAGACGGTGCCGTATTCGGTGGCGTTGGTCAGCGACAGGGCGGCCGGGGCCTGACGATAGGAGACGTCGGGCTGGGCCAGGGCCGCGGCCAGGGCGGCCGGGTCGATCTTGCCCGAGGCGCCGGGCAGCGCGATCAGGCCGACGCCGTGGCCGAAGAAGCCGGGCGCGCCCGTCTCGTCGGTGCAGACGTGGGCGTGCTCGTGAGCCAGCACCGCCTCATGCGGCTGGGCCAGGGTGGCCAGCGCCAGGGCGTTGGCGGCGGTGCCGGAGGCGGTGAACCAGACCGGCGCATCCACATCCAGGGTGGCGCGGATGATGTCGCCGGCGCGGGCGCTGATGTGATCCGTGCCGTAGCCGGAGGCCACGCCGGTGTTGGCGGTCACCAGGGCCTCGATGGCCTCGGGCATGGCGCCGACCACATTGTCGGAGGCGAAGTCGTAACGGGCTGAGCTCATCCCGCCTCTCTAGCCCAAGCCCTCACGTCGTCAACGAACAGTTCCGGTTCTTCCATCGCCGCGAAGTGGCCGCCGGTGGGCAGGGCGGTCCAGCGGGAGACGTTGTAGGCCCGCTCGGCCCAGCTGCGCGGCGGGGGGGAGTAGAGGGCCTCGCCCGGGAAGTTGGCGAAGGCGGTGGGGGTTTCGCAGCGGGCGCCCTGCGGCAGGGTGATGCCGCCCTCCTCGATGAGGGCGCGGTAGTACCAGGCGCCGGTCGTGAAGCTGCCGGTCATCACATAGATCATGACGTTGGTCAGGAGCTGGTCGCGGGTGTAGGCGCCGATCAGGGGCTTGGCGCGCAGGTCGGACCAGTCGTGGAAGCGCTCCAGGATCCAGGCGGCCTGGCCCACCGGGTTGCCGGCCCCCATCCAGGCGATGGACTGGGGCTTGGAAACCTGGAGCCGCAGATAGGCTCCCATCATGTCGCTCGCCGCCGCGGAGTGCTGAACCCAGGCGATCTCTTCCGGTGATTGGGGTCCCCCGAAAGGACGCAGGCCGATCATATTCAGGTGAATGGCCTTGGCGTGAGCGCCGTGGTCGACGCCGAGCCAGGAGGTGACCACGGCGCCCCAGTCGCCGCCTTGGGCCAGGTAACTCGAGTAGCCGAGGACCTTGGTCATCAGGGTGTTGAACAGCCGCGCGGTGGCCCGCTGGCCAAAGGGCCGCGCGGGCTTGGAGGAGAAGCCGAAGCCGGGCAGCGAGGGGACCACCACATCGAAGGCGTCGGCGGGATCGCCGCCGTGGCGCGAGGGGAAGGCCAGGCGTTCGATGGCGCCCCAGAACTCATAGTGGCTGCCGGGCCAGCCGTGGCTGAGGAGGAGGGGGCGCTTGCCGCCGGCCTCGCCGACGACGTGGATGAAGTGGAGGTCGAAGTCCTCGACGCGGGCGGTGAACTGGGGGAAGCGGTTGAGGTCGGCCACCGCCGCCTTCCAGTCATAGCCGCCGGTCCAGTAGGCGCAGATGTCCTTCAGGAAGGTCTCGTCGCAACCGTAGTTCCAGCCCTCGCCGGACGGCGCGGCGGGGGCCACGGGGAAGGGATAGGCGGCCACGCCGGCCAGCACCTTGGCGACATCGGCCTCGGCCCAATCGACCCTGAAGGGTTTTGCGTCGATCATGTCGTCCTCCCGTTTTCGGCAAGGTCGGCGGCTGACGTGAGGGCGGTCAAGCCCGAAGGCCGAGGCCTTTGAGGATGGCCTGGAAGGTGGCGGTGCGCAGTTCGCGCGGGTCGATGCTGGGGCTGAGCTTGCCGGCCATCTGCAGCACCAGGGCGCCGTGCAGGGACGACCACAGCATGTGGGCCACCATCTCCGGATCGCCCTGGATCAGGCCGGCCTCGATCATGGCGCGGGCGTGGGCGACCTGCATCTGCCGGGAACGGTGGGAGGCCTCGACCAGTTCGGGGTAGTCGGCCTCGTTGGGCTGGGCCAGGTCGAACATCAGGCGGTAGGCGTGCGGGTGGTCGGTGACGAACTTGACGTAGGCGCGGCCCACGGCGCGGGAGAGGGCGACGGGCTCGGTCTCGGCGGCGTAGGCGGCCTGCATGGCGTCGGCGAAGCGGCTGAAGCCGCGGGCGCGGACCGCGGCCAGGATGGCGTCCTTGTCCTTGAAGTAGCGGTAGGGGGTCATGGGGCTGACGCCGAGTTCGGAGGCCAGCTGGCGCATGGTCACGGCCTCGGGGCCCCTCTCGGCGAAGAGGTGTTCGGCCGCTTCGATGAGGCGGTCGCGGAAACCTTCGACTTCGGCGGGGGAGAGGACGCGGGGCATGGGTTGATTTTGGGGTATATTCGGGGGGTTGTCAGCGGGTTTAGCTTACCCTATAAATTTACGTCGTAAATAGTTCGGCGGACGGAGGAACGGCGATGGACCTGGATGTTCGTATCAGCCCCTATCTGAGCGGCAACTTCGCGCCGGTGCGCAGCGAGGATGATTTCGAGCTGACGGTGACGGGGGAAATCCCCGCCGGCCTGAAGGGCGCGCTGTACCGCACCGGGCCCAACCCGCAGTTCGAGCCGCGCGACCCCAACTATCACTGGTTCAGCGGCGACGGCATGATCCACGGCTTCTTCGTGGAGGACGGCAAGGTCCGCTACCGCAACCGATACGCCAGGACGCCCAAGTGGGAACTGGAGCATGCGGCGGGCAAGAGCCTGTTCGGCACGTTTGGGAATCCGATGACCACCGACCCCGACGCGTTCGGCAAGGACAGCGGCGTGGCCAACACCAACATCATCCGTCACGCGGGCCGGCTGCTGGCGCTGGAGGAGGGCCACCGGCCCTTCCAGATGGATTTGAGCAGCCTGGATAGTCTCGGTTACGCCGACTTCGGCGGCAAGGTCACGGCCCACCCCAAGGAGGACCCGGTCACCGGCGAGCTGGTCTTCTTCGGCTATGGCGACGGCGACCTGCCGATGTCGCCCGAGGTCAGCTATGGCGTCGTGGACAAGGCCGGTAAGCTTCTCCGCCGCGACAAGTTCGTGGCCCCCTACTCCTCGATGATCCACGACTTCATGGTCACGGGCGGCCATGTGCTGTTCCCGGTGCTGCCGCTGACCATGAGCCTGGAGCGGGCCATGTCGGGCCGTCCGCCCGTCGCCTGGGAGCCGGAAAAGCCGGCCCTGGTCGGGGTGATGGCGCGCGACGCCCACGTCGACACGATCCGCTGGTTCAACGCGCCGGCCTGCTACGTCTTCCATGTGATGAACGCCTGGGACGAGGACGGCAAGATCGTCGCCGACGTCATGCGCTATGACGTGGCGCCGCTGTTCCCCAACGCCGACGGGTCCAAGGGCAAGCAGGCCGGGGCCTATCTGGTTCGCTGGACCTTCGACCTGACAGGCGCCAGTGACGCGATCAAGGAAGAGCAGCTGGACGACCTGGCCGGGGAATTCCCGCGCTTTGACGAGCGCTATACCTTCCGCAAGAACCGCCACGGCTGGTTCGCGGGCCAGGCCGGCACGCCCGGCGACGTGCGCACCGACATCCTCTCCCACATCGATCTGACCACCGGCAAGCGGACCGACTGGGCCGCCGGCGCGGGGGATTCGGTGTCGGAGCCGGTGTTCACGCCGCGCTCGATCGACGCGCCGGAGGGCGAGGGCTGGCTGCTGGCGACCGTCTATCGGGCCCGCGACAACGTCAGCGAGATGGTGGTGCTGGACGCCCAGAACATCGCAGCCGGACCGGTGGCCACGGCCCGGGTTCCGCGCCGCGTGCCGTTCGGCTTCCACGGAAACTGGGTAGCTGCCTAGGTCCTGCAAGCGCTGCGCTAGACCCGCCTGCTTATCCCCGCTTGGCTGCTTGGGGATTCACACATGTCTGAGCGGGCCGCTTCCCTCCACACACTCCGCTCATCCCGACGAAAGTCGGGACCCATAGGACCTGTCAGAACTGGCCCTTCGGGCCGGTGGCAGGCGCGACCGTCCCATCGGTTCAGACCCTTCCGGCGAGTCGGTATGGATCCCGACTTTCGTCGGGATGAGCGGAGGGTTTTGCCTCGCGATTTAAGCCGACGCGCCGGCCCGGAGACTTCCCGGCCAGCGGGCCACGGCCGCTTCATAGATGTCGATGTCGGCCTGGGGGGAGAGCGGCGGCGAAGCAGGGGGCGTCAGCCAGCGCCGGGCCAGCGCCCAGGCCAGGCAGGCCCATTTGACGCCGCTGTCCAGGGCCAGCAGCGGCGGGAAGTCGCCCATGTCGGCGCGGCCGGCCAGGGCGGTTTCGGTCCACAGGCCGATCATCACGATCTCCAGCACGATCAGGGTCAGCAGCCAGGCCGGCCGGTGTCGCCGGGCCATCCAGATCGCCAGCGCCAGGAGGGGCGCCTGAAGCGCCGCGGCGGCGACCCGGGTCTGTATGACAGTCCAGTCCGGCCCCATCACCACGCCGAACAGGGCGCAGTAGAGGCAGACGGCCAGGGCCACGGGCCGCTCATGACGGCCGCCCTCCAGCAGGGCCAGGCCGGCCACCAAGGCCAGCCATTCGTATTCGATGGTGGCCAGCGACTCCATCAGGACCGGGCCATCCAGCGCCCGTGGGCCGTTTCGTAGAGGTCGGGATCGCGCCCGGCGCCGGCGGCGCGGCCGGAGCCGGAGCCGGGGCCTGGGGGCGCAACCGGCGCGCCCATCCAGCGCCCGGCCACGGCGGCGGCGAGGCAGAGGCTGGCCAGGATGTTGGTCAGACCGGCCGTGGTCTCCAGCAGGCCGCGCAACGCCGGATGCAGCCCCGGGGCGGCCACGACGGCGACGAGCGCGGCGGCCCGGAGCGCCTGCAGGCCGATGAGGGCGAGAAGCCAGGGGACCGGCCGACGCAGCGCCATCCAGGCCAGGGCCGCCAGCAGCACGATCTGGACGATCGCATAGGCGAGGTCATGCGGCGGCCCCCCGCCATGCCGCGTTTGGATGAGCCCCCCAAGCCGGTCGAAGACGCCGCGCGCGAGGAAGAGGAAGGCGACGAACCGCTCGGTCCGCCCACCCCTGAGCAACGCCAGGATGGTGACGGTGACGGCCAGTTCGATGTTCAGCATGGCAGTTTTCCGACCCCGCGTGGCGGCTCACCCTGGACGGGATCCCGAATACTCACGGACAGGGTGCGGCGCAATGTCGACTATCGACATCCAGGCTCGCACCTGGCGCCCGCGGGCCACGAACCGCCCCGGCTGCGGCCTTTCGCCCGCCGATTGAGGCTTGAATCCGGCAGCCAGCTTGCCACAAACGTCCTGGGGACCGGGCGGTAGGAGAAACGACGATCTGGCTCGACGCTAACATCCGGTTCAATCGCGCCGTCCGTGAACGGGCCCGCGAGATGGCCGCTTCCCTGGGGCCCTACGAGGCCTACCGGGAAGCCCGGCGCGTGCGCCTGGCCACCGAGCCGGGCGACGCGCGGGTGTTCGCCTATAACGTCGAGCTGGCCGCCGCCGAAGTCGCCGGCCTGTCGCCGGACGCGCCCTATGCCCGCCCGCTGGGACCGGAGCCGGCGATCTGGTTCCTGCCCTTCCTCAACCCCGCCCAGGCGGCGGCTCTGCGCGGCCTGCTGGAGAGACTGCTTGCCAGACTGATGGGGGCGCCGGCGCCGGCGCCGCAGACCGAGGCGCCGGCCCCGCCGGTGGAGGCCGAAAGCCCTGAGCCCGCCACCGACCTGACCGCGCGCCAGATCGAATGCCTGCGCTGGTCGGCGCAGGGCAAGAGCTCGTGGGACATCGCCCAGATCCTGGGGATCAGCCCGCGCACGGTGGACGAACACCTGGACAACGCCTGCAAGAAGCTGGGCGTCAAACGCCGCGCCCAGGCGGCCGTGGCGGCGGCCAGGGCGGGCCTGCTCTAGACCCGCTACTCGCGGCATAGTGGCGCGGGCCGTGTCGATTTCTAGTTGGTTATAAGAAACTTACAACCTTGCATATTCAATTGCTTACGGACCCGTAGGTTTACGGGGCCCCGATTTGAGGCGTCTAGGGCAGCTTGGTTCCCGAGGGTATGGGGATACGCGTAAATGCTTACCGAGAGTGGGGACTATCGCCTTGACGACCTGCAGCTGGAGGGGGCCGAACGGCGCCTCGCGGTGCGCTATTTCCGCTGGCTGACGGCGGTGGCCGACGGCCGCTGGGTGGCGCCGGAGCGGCTCTACTATGCCGCCGCCAGCGCGGTGGAATGCCTGCGCGACGGGCGCGCCGATGCGACCATGCTGCTGGCCGCGGGGGGCGGCGCCGGAGAGGTGGCGGCCGGACGGGCGGTGGCCCGCCAGGACGCGCGCTTCTACCTGCAGCTGGCCCTGACCTGGATCGACCGCGCCCACCTGCGCGCGGCCTGAGCCTTTCCCCGGGGGGAGGGAAGCCGGCGGGTCCGCTGTGGAGGACCTGGCCAACGCGGATGAGCGGCCGTGCTTGCGCGGGATCGCCCGCCACGTTGGTCACCCGGCAAAGCCGGGTGACGGCCCCCGCCCTGGATGGGTGCGTGAGCCATTGAACCTCGAGCGAAGAATGAGTGGGCATTTCCTTCGCCGCTCAATCGGAGGCAAATGGGGGATGCAGGCCTGGGTGGGATTCTACACGGTGATGGCGGCGGCGGCGGCGACGCTGCTGGGGCTGTTGTTCGTGGCGGTGTCGATCAATGCCGTCGCGGCTCTGGGGCCCGGCGAGGACGGCTCCAAGGGCCTGGCCGAGCAGGGCTTCCAGAACTATTGCGCGGTGCTGATCGTGTCGCTGCTGGCGCTGTACCCGGACATGCGGATGACGACCTTCGGGACGGTCACCCTGTCGGTGACGGCGAGCTGGTCGCTGTGGGTGCTGGTGCGACTATATCAGACGGCCTTCCGGCCGATGGATCGCCGCGCCCGCTTCCTGGCCCTGCGCCGTCATTTCGGCTCGGTGGTGGGCTTTGCGATGATGCTGACGGCGGCGCTGCGCATGGCCCTGGGCCGGGGCTCCGACGTCAACCTGCTGGCCAGCGCGACCATCGTGCTGCTGTTCGCGGCGACCATGGTGTCGTGGGAACTGCTGACGCGGCTGGCAAAGGGCAAGGGCTGAGGGGCCCAGCCTTCGCCCTGTCGCGTGAAAATCCAGCCGTCACGGGTGGGCAAGGCGTCATGGCAAACGTAGGGCGCGGCAGCGCTTGCAAGGCGAGCGGCCTGAGCGGGGCTTGAGACCAGGTTGAAGACTCAAATCATCTCATCTGCTCGTCACCGGACTTGTTCCGGCGCGGTAGTCGACCTGTTCCCCGGTCGCTCAGCCTGATCCGGGACTGGGAGCGGCGCGCTCGGCCGCGGCCGGCGCTGAGCCAAAGGGGCCGTCCGACGCAGCTTCGGCGGCCTCGTCATAGACGTAATAGGGTGGGTGTGTGGGCCCGATGACCACGCCGACGGGTTGTCCCGCCAGCCGCATGGAAAAGCGGATGAACTGGCTACCAGCTGGTATATCCATGAACTCCTCCCAAGAATCATGTTCGCTGAACCTAGCTCTCCGATGCCTGGATTCAAGCAGAAGCGTCCAGTTCGGGCTCACGCGGCCGGGCGGTCTGAAGCCCCACATGGGGAACGGGTCCAGAAACGATCCCACGAGCCGGGCGTTAAGCCATCACAACAACCTTCACCCGGGAACACGCCATGTCCATCGAACTCGCGGCGCCTGACGCGCGCCACCCCCTTCACACCCTGGTATCCTGGCCGGCCGTTCTGGCCGGTGTCGCGGTCGCCATTGCCGCCGGCACCATGCTCAACCTGCTCGGCGTAGCTCTGGGCGCGGCGGCCGTCGATCCGTTCGACCTGACCCGTGGGGAGGCCGGCGGCTTCTCCGTTCTGGGCGGAGTGTGGGTCGCCATCGCCAATGCCATCGCCTTGTTCGCCGGCGGCTTCGTGGCCAGCCGCGCCGCCAAATACGCCGACCACCACCGGGGCATCCTGCACGGCCTGACCGTCTGGGCCGTGGGCTTCGTGGTGGCCATCGCCATCGCCGGCTCCACCGCGCTCGGCGGCGTGACGTCGGTGCTAGGCGGTCCCAGCGACAGCGCCGCGCCGGCGCCGGCCGAGATCGCCGCGACCGCCGTGGACAACGCCGCCTCGCAGGCCGCCACGCCGCCAGCGGCGCGTGACAACCTTGCCGTGGCCCCGGCGGCCCAGCCGGCCGTCAACCACGCGGTCGACGCCACCGGCACCGTCGCCCTTTGGGCCTTCCTGACAATGCTGCTGGGCGCCGTCGGCGCGATCGCGGGCGGCCGCTATGGCACGCGGCGCCACCCGTGGGAAACCAAGGCGCACCTGGCCAGCGAGCATCAGGCGGCCGAGGAGCGTCACGCCAAGCCGGTGTTCAGCGGCCGACCGATCTAGCTGAACGTGGGGCCGCGTCGCTAAGCGACGTGATGGCGTTGCGCCTTTAGGCGCCAATGCAGGGTCGGAGTGGGCTGAACGAAATGCGCCCCCTCCGGCCTTTCAGGCCACCTCCCCCCGTTGGCTTCGCCTTCGGGGGAGGACTGCTAGATCAGCGAGCCGTGGCAGTGCTTGAACTTCTTGCCGGAGCCGCAGGGGCAGGAGGCGTTGCGGGCGGTCTTCTGCCAGCCGTCGGGCAGGGAGGAGATCGGCAGGGCGGCGCGTTGCTGGGCGTCGAGGTCGTGGCCGCCGGCGAAAGCGAGCGCGCGTTCGTTCTCTCCGGTGTTGGGGTCCATATGGACCTCGAACATGCCCTCGGGCATCGGTTCGGCTTCCTGGGGCGCGAACTGGATCTCCACCGTCATCAGCCAGCGGGTGACGTGGGTGCGCAGGTCGGCCAGCAGCTTCTCGAACAGGGAGAAGGCCTCGGTCTTGTATTCGTTCAGCGGATCGCGCTGACCGTAGCCGCGCAGGCCGATGACGTTGCGCAGGTGGTCCAGGTGCATCAGGTGCTCGCGCCACTGAAGATCGATCATCTGCAGCAGGAAGTTCTTTTCCACCGAGCGCATCTGCTCGGAGGACAGCAGGGCCTCGCGCTCGGCGGCGCGTTCGTCGCAGGCCTTGGTGATGCGCTCTTCGATCTCTTCGTTGGCGATGCCGTCCTCGGCCGCCCAGTCACGGATCGGCAGGTCGAGGCCGAGGACCGATTCGACGCGCTCGTGCAGGCCCTCGATGTCCCACTGTTCGGCATAGGCCTTGGGCGGCATGTGGCGGTTGACGAGATCCTCGATCACGTCCTTGCGCATCTCGGAGATGACTTCCGAGAGGTCGTTGGCCTCCATGAACTCCTGGCGCTGCTCGAAGACGGCCTTGCGCTGGTCGTTGACGACGTCGTCGTACTTCAGGAGGTTCTTGCGGATCTCGTAGTTGCGCTGTTCGACCTTCTTCTGGGCCGTGGCGATGGCGCCGTTCAGCCACTTGTGGGTGATGGCCTCACCCTCCTGGACGCCGAAGGTGCGCATGATGGCGTCGAGGCGCTCGCCGGCGAAGATGCGCAGCAGATCGTCCTCGCACGACAGGAAGAATTTGGAGTGGCCGGGGTCGCCCTGGCGGCCGGTGCGGCCGCGCAGCTGGTTGTCGATGCGCCGGCTTTCGTGACGTTCCGTACCCAGGACGAACAGGCCACCCTCGGCCAGGGCCTTGGCGCGGGCGTCCTCGATGGACTTGGAATAGGCGGCGCGTTCCTCGCCCATGGTCTCGTCGTTGGGCTCAAAGCCCAGGCCGCGCTGCTCCTGGATCCAGCGCGCCATATGCATGTCGAGGTTGCCGCCGAGCTGGATGTCGGTGCCGCGGCCGGCCATGTTGGTGGCGATGGTCACCGCGCCGGGGACGCCGGCCTCCGATACGATCAGGGCTTCCTGCTCGTGGTAGCGGGCGTTGAGCACCTGGTGGGGGATGCCCTTCTGCTTCTTGCCGTCGATCTCGAGCGTGTGCTCGTCGAGCAGCTTCGACAGGGTCTCGGACTTTTCGATGGAGACGGTGCCGACCAGGATCGGCTGGCCGCGGCGGTAGCAGTCCTCGATCTGGACGATGATGGCCGTGTTTTTCTCGGCCTCGGTGCGATAGACCTCGTCGTCGTCGTCGATGCGGCTGACCGGACGGTTGGTCGGGATCTCGGCCACGTCCATCTTGTAGATGTCGCCGAATTCCTGGGCCTCGGTGGCCGCGGTGCCGGTCATGCCCGACAGCTTGGAATAGAGACGGAAGTAGTTCTGGATGGTGACCGAGGCCAGGGTCTGGTTCTCGGGCTGGATGTCGGCGCCTTCCTTGGCCTCGATGGCCTGGTGCAGGCCTTCCGAGAGGCGCCGGCCGGTCATCATGCGGCCGGTGAACTCATCGATCAGGATGACTTCGCTGTTCTTGACGATGTAGTCCTTGTCGCGCGTGTAGAGGATGTTGGCGCGCATCGCCTGGTTCAGGTGGTGGACCACGGAGATGTTGACCGGGTCGTAGAGGCCGGCGGAATCCTCGGCCAGCAGGCCGCGTTCCTGAAGCACTTCCTCGAACAGCTCCGAGCCGCGCTCGGCCAGCAGGACCTGCTTCTGCTTTTCGTCGTGCTCGTAGAGGGTCTTGTCGTGGAGGTATTCCTTCACAAGGCTGTCGATGACCTTGTAGAATTCGCTGCGGTCCTCGGTGGGCCCAGAGATGATCAGCGGGGTGCGGGCCTCGTCGATGAGGATGGAGTCGACCTCGTCGACGATCGCGAAATTGTGGCCGCGCTGGACCATCTCGGAGACCTCATAGACGAGGTTGTCGCGCAGATAGTCGAAGCCGAATTCGTTGTTGGTGCCGTAGGTGATGTCGGAGCGGTAGGCCTGCTGGCGCTCGTTCTGCGACAGGCCGTTGACGATCACCCCGACGCTGAGGCCCAGGTAGTTGTAGATGCGCCCCATCCAGTCGGCGTCGCGCCGGGCCAGATAGTCGTTGACGGTGATGCAGTGGACGCCCTTGCCGGCCAGGGCGTTCAGATAGACCGGCAGGGTGGCGACCAGGGTCTTGCCTTCGCCGGTGCGCATCTCGGCGATGCCGCCCTGGTGCAGGACCATGCCGCCGACCATCTGCACGTCGAAATGCCGCAGGCCGATGGAGCGTTTGGAGGCC
The DNA here is from genome assembly GCA_028291055.1 of Caulobacter sp. Classification (GTDB taxonomy): domain Bacteria; phylum Pseudomonadota; class Alphaproteobacteria; order Caulobacterales; family Caulobacteraceae; genus Caulobacter. Next base: position 1,802 of record JAQGIP010000082.1, on the reverse strand, counting down.
TCGCGTACGACGGCGAAGGCTTCCGGCATCAGCTGGTCGAGGGTCTCGCCCTTTTCCAGGCGGGCCTTGAATTCCGGCGTCTTGGCCTTGAGCGCCTCGTCCGACAGGGCGGCCAGGGCGGGCTCGAAATCGTTGATCCTGCCCACGCGGGCCGTCATCGCCTTGACCTTGCGGTCGTTGGACGATCCAAAGAATTTTCTGGCGAAGGCAAGCATGCGGGCGAAGGTCCGGTAGAAATGGAAGGTGCGGGGCCGTATCAGGCCGGGGTTTCCCCCGTAACGCCCGCTCGAAAATCCGCGCTCTATTGCGCGCGGAGACTTAAGCAGCGACCCTTGGAGTGTCAACGCGGCGTCACCACGCAAGGGTATCCGCACACGCCGGGCGCGACACCGCGCCGAGCCGTTCAACTATGTCAGGGGTAACCATGCTGGTTTCAACCACCAACGACCTTCAAGGCTATCGGATTGTGAAGCAACTGGGCCTGGTGCGCGGCATTACCGTGCGCAGCCGCAGTGTTCTGGGCAACTTCGCCGGCGGCATCCAGTCCTTCTTCGGCGGCAAGCTGTCGATCTATGTCAACCTGGCGGAGACGGCCCGCAAGGAGGCGCTGGACCACATGATCGAGCACGCCCAGGCCACCGGCGCCAACGCGGTTCTGGCCATGCGCTATGACGCCAACGAGATCAAGGACGGCATCACCGAGGTGCTGGCCTATGGCACGGCGGTGGTGGTCGAGCCGATCGCTTAAGCCCCCTCCGGCCCTGCGGGCCACCTCCCCCGCAAGCGGTGGAGGATGGGCGCGTCATTGGCGCCGCATATGTTTTGGCGCTAGGAGCCTTGGCAGGACTTTCCGGGAACGACACCTCATGGCCGACCGTAGATTCTCCGCCGTCGCGTGGCTGACCGTGGCGCTCGCCGCCCTGGCCATCAGCGTGACGGGCTGCGGGCCCAATATCGGGCCGGAGACGCCGCCGGAAGCGGGCGATACCGCCGTGGCCAAGGTCAACGGCCATTCGGTGTGGGCGTCCGAGGTCAAGCGCGAGGCCATCGCCCAGGGGCTGATCGGCGAGGGCGAGCCGCTGGACATGCAGTCGGACCTGTTCCGCCGGGTGCTGGACGAGGTGATCGACCGCCGCCTGCTGGTCGAAGAGGCGCTGAAGCGGCGGCTGGACAAGGACCCGACGGTGCAGCGCCGGCTGCAGGCGGCGCGCGACCGGATGCTGGGCGATGCGCTGCTCGACGAGATGGTGTCCAAGGCGATCAACGAGAACACCATCCGCAGCCTCTATCAGGAGCAGGTGAAGCTCTCCAAGCAGACGGATGAGTTCCGGCTGCGCCAGATCGTGACCCCGACCCAGGCCGAGGCGGAGATGGTCAAGAAGCTGCTGTTGGGCGGCGCGTCCTTCGACGCCCTGGCCGTGCAGCGCTCCACCGACGCGGCGACGCGCTTCAGCGGCGGCGACATGGGCTATATCACCAGCGATGTGATGCCGGCGGCCTATGGGCCCGCGGTCAAGGACGCCAAGATCGGCGATCTGGTCGGGCCGGTGCGGGTGGACGGCGGGTTTGCGGTGATCAAGGTCGAGGACCGCCGCCAGGAGGCGCCGCTGTCGCTGGAGGCCGCGCGGCCGCAGATCATCCGCTTCCTGACCTACGACCAGATTCGCAGCGTGCTGGCCGATCTGCGCGGCAAGGCCAAGATCGAGCGGCTGTTGCCCAAGGCCCAGGACGTGCCGGGCGCGCCGCGTGAGCCGGCCTCCGCCCCGCCGGCCTCGTCGCTGTCGGGCGCCGCGGCCGACCGC
>JAQGIP010000059.1 GCA_028291055.1 Caulobacter sp. | reverse complement strand
TGTGCTGGTCGAGGCCGTCGAGAAGCTGGGCGAACCCTACCGCCTGCTGATGATCGGGGCCGGGGCCGCGGCGCCCGCCTCGTCGCAGCTGATCACCATCGACTACCAGCGCGAACAGGGCGACGTGGCCCGGTTGCTGGCCAGCTGCGACGCCTTCGTCCACGCCAATGACGTGGAGCCCTTCGGGCTGGTGGTGCTGGAGGCCATGGCCTGCGGCCTGCCGGTGGTGGGCGTGGCGTCGGGCGGGGTGGCGGAATCGGTGGACGAAGGCGTGGGCCAGCTGGCTGTGCGCTCCACACCCGAAGCCATGGCCGAGGCCATCGCGGCGCTGTTCGAACGCGATGTGGCCGAGGTGGGCCGCGCGGCGCGCCAGCGGGCGGTGGACCGCCACGGCTGGGAGCGGGTGTTCGGCGAGCTGTCGGGCGTTTACGGCGTGCTGACCGGCCAGAAGGCCTTCATGCAGACGGCCGCCGTCGCGGCGCACTGAAGCGACTGACGATCGGGAATTGCGCGGGGTCGTCGGTCCAGGGATTGAAGATCGCCGCGCCGCTGTGAGCCACATCTCTGACGTTGCGGGTGACGAAGAAGAGGTCGTGCTCGATTGCGGTGGCGGCGAGCAGGGTATCGACCACTTGAGGCGGATGGCCCGTCTGCCTGCGCACACGACCGTTTATGGCTCCCCAACGGCGAACCACGGCGTCGGTCACGGACAGCCAGCGCCCCGCATACTCGACCTCCAAGGCGTCGCGAGAGGCGATGTAGCGCGAGCGTTCGGGGTGGGCTTCGTCGAGGTTGTGGATCCCAGCGTCATATTCTCCGAGCGTGAGCACGCTGAGGAAGGTGATCGCAGCGGGTTGGGTGTCGAACCATCCCCGGACGACTTGCGCGCCGTTTTGACTGATCAGAGACGCGACGACATTGGTGTCGAGCAGCCAGCCGATCACAGGTCGATGTCTCGGCCGGTGTCGCGCTCTCTGGTCAAATCCAGGCCGTCCAAATGGAGGCTCTGCAGGAATTCCAACGGGGACATCTTTCGCGGCTCAGATGGGGCCAGCCTCTCGTAGTCCTCCGCGCTCAGGACCACGACAGCATCGACGCCCCGGACGGTGACGTGCTGGGGGCCGGTGTCGCGTGCGCGGCGGACGACCTCGCTGAAGCGGGCCTTGGCGTCTTCCAGCTTCCAGACGTCGGGCGAAGACGGCGCGTCGGCGCGGTAGGGCGCGGCCTGCTCTTCGACGCCTTGTGGCTTGCGGGATCTGGGCGGCATGGGCGCCTCCTGACTAGCTGGTCAGATGATACGCGTTTTGATGGCGGGGCGCCAGGGTGGCGGCGGAAGCCTTCGTCGGCGCTGAGCGATCCAAGCCTTCATCTGTTAGCGTTGAGCGATACGGCTGAAGGAGACGGCGGATGGACCTCAACCTGCGTGGGCGCTGGGCGCTGATCACTGGGGCGTCGAAGGGGATCGGCGCGGCGGCGGCGCAGGTGTTGGCGGAGGAGGGGGTGAACCTTCGGCTGGCGGCGCGGGACGGACAGGCGTTGCAGGAATTGGCCGTGCGGTTGAGCGAAGCGCACGGGGTGACCTGCGCGGTGCATGCGGTGGATCTGCGTGACGCGGGCGACCTGGCGGGGCTGGCGCAGGCGGCGCAGGACATCGACATCCTGATCAACAATGCCGGCGACATTCCGGGCGGCAACCTGGCCAAGGTGGACGAGGACGCCTGGCGCCACGCCTGGGAGCTGAAGGTGTTTGGCTACATCAACCTGACGCGGCTGATCTATGCGGGGATGAAGGCGCGGGGCTCGGGCGTGATCATCAACGACATCGGCGCGGCGGGGGAGCGGTTCGACGCGGACTATATCGCCGGCAGCACGGGCAATGCGGCGCTGATGGCGTTTACCCGCGCGCTGGGCGGCAAGAGCCTGGCGGACGGCATCCGGGTTGTGGGGATCAACCCGGGGCCGGTGGAGACGGACCGGATCGTCGGCCTGATGAAGGCGGGGGCGAAGGCGCGGTTCGGGGACGAGGCGCGCTATCCCGAAATGATGGCGCGGTTTCCGCTGGGCCGGGCGGCCAAGCCGCGGGAGATCGCCGACATGATGGCGTTCCTGGCGTCGGATCGGAGTGGGTACACCAGCGGGGTGATCGTGACGATCGATGGGGGGATTTCGGCGCGGCCGGGGTGAACGCGATCCTCCCCAGGATCGCCCAAGCGATCCGGCGGGGGAGGTGCGCCGAAGGCGCGGAGGGGCTTACCGAGCTGGTGACTATTCACGTTCTGGCGCAGGGACCGATGCCGTCACCAACACAGGCGCCAGAACGCGCCCACCCTTTGACTCGGTAAGCCCCACCCCCGCTTCGCGGTACCTCCCCCGCCGGTCCGCTTGGGCGGACCTGGGGAGGACGGCTGAATGTGTGAGATTCGCGAAGAGAGTTACGAGCGGGGTGATCGTGACGATCGATGGGGGGATTTCGGCGCGGCCGGGATAACGCGGTCCTCCCCAGGATCGCCCAAGCGAGCCGGCGGGGGAGGTGCGCCGAAGGCGCGGAGGGGCTTACCGAGCTGGTGACTATTCACGTTCTGGCGCATGTACCGATGCCATCACCAACACAGACGCCAGAACACGCCCACCCTTTGACTCGGTAAGCCCCACCCCCGCTTCGCGGTACCTCCCCCGCCGGATCGCTTGGGCGATCCTGGGGAGGATACGCGAGGGGCTGCGTCGCAGTTCGCCGCTGCAGAATGTTGGTGACGTGGGGATTTTTGAGAGTGGCGCGAATGACGGGACTCGAACCCGCGACCTCCGCCGTGACAGGGCGGCGCTCTAACCAACTGAGCTACATCCGCATTGCTCTTGCCCGAGAAGACAGGGGGCAGCGCGAGGGGCGTCTGATAGGGCCGCGACTTGGGCCTGTCAACCGGCCAGATGTCGCCTGACGGGCGCGGCGATGATATTGCGGCGCCGACCTTTGAGGACGGCGGCATGCTCACCTTCTACTACGCGCTCGGCGCCTGTTCGCTGGCGTCTCACATCGCCCTGGAAGAGGCCGGCGCGGAGTATGAGTCGGTGCGGATCAGCACGCGCGAGGGCGATGCGCGGCGGCCTGAGTTCCGGGCGGTCAATCCGAAGGGCAGGGTGCCGGCGCTGCTGACCGAGCGGGGACTGCTGAGCGAGAACCCGGCGATCCTGGCCTATGTGGCGCAGACCTGGCCGCAGGCGCGGCTGGCGCCGATCGACGATCCGTTCGCGTTCGGACAGGCGCAGGCCTTCAACAGCTATCTGTGCGCCACGGTGCATGTGGCCTATGCGCATGGGAAGCGGGGGTATCGCTGGGCGGATGATCCGGCGGCGCGGGCGGAGCTGGCGCGCAAGGTCCCCGAGACGATGGGGGCGTGTTTCGAACTGATCGAGGAAGAGATGCTGGCCGGGCCGTGGGTGCTGGGCGAGGCCTATTCGATCTGCGACCCGTATCTGTTCACCCTCAGCGACTGGCTGGAGGACGTGGGGATCGAGCGGGCGCGATTCCCCAAGGTGGCGGACCACCATGCGCGGATGCTGCTGCGGCCGGCGGTCCAGCGGGTGCTGGCGCGGGAACGCGAGCAGCCGGGGCTGTTCGATGGGGCGGGCGCGGCGCCGCCGATCGGGTGAGGGGGATCGGGGTCTCATCAACCCAACCGCGTCGTCATCGCCGGACTTGTTCCGGCGACCCATGCACACGGGCAGCGAAGGTGAGCCACTGAGCGTCGACGCGTTATTCTCTCAGACGCGGTGTTCTTGGGTGGCCGGAACAAGTCCGGCCATGACGGAAGTTATAATATTCAAGGTGATGGGCGCGTCGGCGTCAGTGGATCGTCGCGAACAGGCGCGTGTCGCGCTCGATCTCGGCGGGGTCGCGTTCCAGGGTTTCGGCCAGCAGGGCGGTAATGGCGTCCCACAGGCGTTCGCGGGGGAGGCGGCCGGCGGTCGGGGCCAGCTTGGCGTGGTTCAGGGGCGCGGTCTGGCGGGCGAGATCGCCCAGGGTCGCCAGGGAGGCCGGCACGCGGTTGCGGTCGGTCCAGAGCACCAGGATCATCAGGGGCAGGGCGGCCAGGGCGACAAGCATGCCGGCGCCTTCGTGCAGGAGGGCGTTGACCATCAGGCCGGCGGGCAGGGCCAGGAAGGCCAGGCCCGCGAAGACGGAGCCCTTGGCGGTGACTTCGAAGGCCGGCAGCTCCAGGCCCGTGGCGGCTTCCAGGTCGCGGCGGAACCGGCGCGGATTGGCGCCGGCGAGCGGCGCCAGGGGCGAGGCGGGCCTGAGGCGGTGATCGGCGTCGATGACGGCGCGCAGCCGCAGGAAGGCGGTGGCGGCCAGGCGCGCGTCATCGTCATCGCCGCCGTCGGCGAGGCGCGAGCGGAGCAGCGATTCGAGGTCGCCGACCGTCTGGAAGGTTCCATTGGGCAAATCCGACGGCGACAGGCCGAACGCGCCCTCGAGCGTCTCCACCACCGCGTCGATCTCGTCGCCGGTCAGGTCCAGGCTGTTGGTCAATTCGCTCTCTCGAATGCCTCGTGGAACGCTATGTCGGGTCGGTGGATGCGACAAGCAAGGCCATGGGTCGCGAGAGCGTTTGAACCCCGCGCACGCGTGAGCTAGAAGTCCCTCGATTCAACCGCGGGCCCCCGATGGACGCTTTCCTTCTCCAGTATCTGCCGATCCTCATTTTCATGGGCATAGCCGCCGTTATCGGCGTGCTGTTCCTGGTGGCGGCGGCGATCTTCGCGCCCTCCGCGCCGGACCCTGAGAAACTGTCGTCGTACGAGTGCGGCTTCAACGCCTTCGACGACGCGCGCATGAAGTTCGACGTGCGCTTCTACCTGGTGTCGATCCTGTTCATCATTTTCGACCTGGAAGTGGCCTTCCTGTTTCCGTGGGCGGTGACGCTGATGAAGCTGCCCAAGGAGGCCGGGGTCTATGCCTTCTGGTCGATGGCCAGCTTCCTGGGCATCCTGACCGTGGGCTTTGCGTATGAGTGGATGAAGGGAGCCCTGGAATGGGAGTGATCATTCCCGCCGGTTCGGCCGGCCGTTCCATGGTGGAGGGGTATGACCCTCAGCGCCACGACCCCTATTTCGACGGGGTGTCCGACCAGCTGGCCGACAAGGGTTTCGTGACCGCCGGTCTCGACGACCTGATCACCTGGGCGCGCACCGGTTCGCTGATGTGGATGACCTTCGGGTTGGCCTGCTGCGCCGTGGAGATGATGCAGGCCTCGATGCCGCGTTACGACCTGGAGCGCTATGGCTTCGCGCCGCGCGCCAGTCCGCGCCAGAGCGACGTGATGATCGTGGCCGGGACCCTGTGCAACAAGATGGCTCCGGCCCTGCGCAAGGTCTACGACCAGATGCCCGAGCCCCGCTATGTGATCAGCATGGGGTCGTGCGCCAACGGCGGCGGCTACTACTATTACAGCTACTCCGTCGTGCGCGGTTGCGACCGCGTGGTGCCGGTGGATGTCTATGTGCCGGGCTGCCCGCCGACGGCCGAGGCGCTGGTCTATGGCGTGCTGCAGCTGCAGAAGAAGATCCGCCGCACCGGGACCATTGAGCGATGAACGGCTCCAGCACCTCCTGGGCCGTGTCCGGCGTCGATCTCGTGGCGCTCGGGACCAGCATCGTCGCCAACTCCACCGGCGCGATCGCCACCTTCGACGTGGCCTTCGACGAACTGACCCTGACGGGGCCGGCCGGGCGGGTGGTCGAGGCGCTGACCCAGCTGCGCGATCATCCCGATTGCCGGTTCGCCCAGCTGATCGACCTGTGCGGGGTGGACTATCCGGAGCGGCCGATGCGCTTCGACGTGGTCTATCACCTGCTGTCGCTGACCAAGAACCACCGGGTGCGGCTGAAGGTGCAGACGGACGAGGATACGCCGGTGCCCTCGGTGACCTCGGTCTACCCTTGCGCCGACTGGTACGAGCGCGAAGCGTTCGACATGTACGGCATCTTCTTCGACGGGCATCCGGACCTGCGCCGGATTTTGACCGACTACGGCTTCCATGGGCATCCGCTGCGCAAGGACTTCCCGATGTCGGGCTATGTCGAGCTGCGCTACGACGATGAGCTGAAGCGGGTGGTCTATGAGCCGGTGAAGATCACCGAGTTCCGCGCCTTCGACTTCCTCTCGCCCTGGGAAGGGGCGGCCTATGCGCCGCTGCCCGGAGACGAGAAGGCGGAAGCGAAAGCAGGGGACGCCTGATGTTCGCCGGATTGCGCCGGCCGACCTTCCGGTCCGCCACCGCCTTCTTCCTGATCACCTTCTCCACGGCCTTCCTGATGACGGTGGGCATGCGGATGACGGGCTGGTTCACCCATGCGCCGGAGACGACGCCGGACCAGAACCGTAGCTTAGGCATCGCGATCATGGTGGCGGTGATGACCCTGGCGGTCGGCGCGACCCTGCGGCGGATGACCATCGTGGAGCTGCGCAGCGCGCTGCTGGGCGCCGCGTCGGTGTTGCTGGCGTTGCCGCTCAGCCAGGCGGCGATCAGCCAGTCGTGGAATCTGGCGACGACGGTGGTGTCGGGTCTGGGCTTTGTGGCCCTGATTTCGGGACTGATCATCTCGCTGACCATCGAGAACAATCTGAAGACGGGTGAAAACGATGGCTGACGACGCTTCGGGTCTGCCCGTCATTCCGGAAACCCCGGTCCGCAAATTCAACATCAACTTCGGCCCGCAACACCCGGCCGCGCACGGCGTGCTGCGCCTGGTGCTGGAGCTGGACGGGGAGGTCGTGGAGCGCGTCGATCCGCACATCGGCCTGCTGCACCGCGGCACCGAAAAGCTGATGGAGGCGCGCACCTACCTCCAGAACATCCCCTATTTCGACCGCCTGGATTACGTGGCGCCGATGAACCAGGAGCATGCCTTCTGCCTGGGGATCGAGAAGCTGCTGGGCGTGGAAGTGCCCATCCGTGGCTCGCTGATCCGGGTGCTGTATTCGGAAATCGGCCGCATTCTGAACCATCTGCTCAACGTCACCACGCAAGCGATGGACGTGGGCGCTCTGACCCCGCCGCTGTGGGGTTTCGAAGAGCGCGAGAAGCTGATGGTCTTCTACGAGCGGGCCTGTGGGGCGCGGCTGCACTCCAACTACTTCCGGCCCGGCGGCGTGCACCAGGACCTGCCGCCCGAGCTGATCGAGGATATCGATACCTGGGCCAAGGCCTTCCCGAAGATATGCGACGACATCGAGATGCTGATCACGGGCAACCGGATCTTCAAGCAGCGCAACGTCAACATCGGCCTGGTGACGCGCCAGGAGGCGCTCGATTGGGGCTTTTCCGGCGTGATGGTGCGGGGGTCGGGCATCGCCTGGGACCTGCGCCGCAACCAGCCCTACGAGGGCTACAACGACTTCGAGTTCGACATCCCGCTGGGCGTCAACGGCGACTGTTACGACCGCTACCTGTGCCGCATGCAGGAGATGCGCGAGTCGACCAAGATCATCCGCCAGGCCTGTGAGCGGCTGCGCGCCACGCCTGGGCCTGTGATGACGGAAGACAACAAGATCACGCCGCCGCGCCGGGGCGAGATGAAGCGCTCGATGGAGGCGCTGATCCACCACTTCAAACTCTATACCGAGGGCTTCCGCACGCCGGCCGGCGAGGTCTATGCCGCCGTCGAAGCGCCAAAGGGCGAGTTCGGCGTCTTCATCGTCAGCGACGGGACCAACAAGCCCTATCGCTGCAAAATCCGCGCGCCGGGCTTCCCGCACCTGGAAGCCATGGACTGGATGAACCGGGGCCACATGCTGGCCGACGTGTCCGCCATCCTGGGCAGCCTTGATATCGTGTTCGGGGAAATCGACCGTTGAGCGTCCGCCGCCTTTCCAAGACCCAGCCCGCCAGCTTCGCCTTCA
>JAQGIP010000050.1 GCA_028291055.1 Caulobacter sp. | reverse complement strand
CAACAAGCTCAAACACTTCAGAGCCGTCGCCACACGCTACGACAAAAACCCCGACAACTACCTCGCCAGCGTCAAGCTCGCTTCAGCTCGCATCTGGATGCGGTTTAATGAGTCGATGGCCTAGAGTCCCGATTGCGACGTTCGCCGCCGCGTTGGACCCAAGAATGAGGCGACCTTCAACGCCGGAACCTAGGGTCCGGACTCAATAAGTTCCCTCACCCCAAACAGCTGCTCATCCCAGCGCAGGCGGGAACCCAGGCTTTTTAGCCAAGGCTCGCCGGTTCTGCTGACCGGTCGGGGAGCGAAGCGGGAGGCCGCTGACCCTTGGTGTTCTTCGTGATCTTGGTGGTCGATCTTCGCAGGCGTTGAGACCGGGTCAGGCGCGGCGAGGTGAACCACCAAGCACACCAAGAACACGAAGGAGCCGAGCTGAGAGCGGGTCCACTTCGTACTGACCGGGGTGGTGGGCTTGGCCTGGCCAGCAAAAACGCCTGAGTTCCCGCTTTGGCTGCTAGGCGCCTCGCTGCGGGTCGCGGGGATGAGCGGATGGGTTTAGGATCGCGCTTCCAATTGGGTCCAGACCCTAGGCGGCGACAACGGCCGCGGCGCTGCGCTTGCGCCAGGACAGAAGCGTCCCGCCGAAGATACAGAGAAGTATCCCCAGGCTGACAAGGTTGTTAACCAAGCCGAAGAAGGGATCGTGACGCTTTTCCATAATATAATAGAAGGTGTGCAGCACAAATTGCGTAGCCTGGAGCAGCATCGCGGCGCCGATCCAAAGATTGGCATACCGTACCGCCAAGAGGAGAAGACCAAAGGCCAGCAGGCCGTCCGCGACGAGCACCGCTGTTTGCCGCGAGTTAGGGGGCAGTAACAAGGCGGCCAGTGCACATGCCGCAACGAATACGTTCAGCGTGCCGCCCCAACGCTCCGCGGGCCCACCCTTCCACCAGGCGAACAGACAAACGCCGAGGATCAGCGTTGAACCGGTTATGAGGATTAGAATCGCAAACATGCCTCAGGCCTCTAACGCGAATTAGAGGCCTGAGGGAGTTAAAGTATCGCAACTTAACCACGGCATTCGCCGTGGCCCGTCAACGTTAATGACTTCAGATGACTTCGCGCAGGTCGGCTTGGCCGATCTGTTCGATGAATTTCGGATCCGTTCCGGCCATCTTGGTGCGCACGCCGAGGCGCAGCTTCACATCCGCAAGTTCGTTATGGCACGCAACGACAGCGCTGCGCGCCGCGCTGATAGCGGCAATGGCTTCAGCCAGCTTGACAGCTGCCTGATCGCCAACGACCGCCGAAGCTCGCACATCCTGACGCGCCTGCATCAGCATCGCCATCAGTTCCGCGGCGTCGGACATCGCCGCATCGACGGAACGTTCAGTCGCGAACAATTTCGTCGCGACCTTCTGGACCACAAAAGCCTTTTCCATGTTTCAGACCACCCAATGCAAACCCAACAAACGGGAAGGTAAATGAAACCTTAACAGTAGTCCAAACATAACTTCGGTCTATTTTGTCGCGGCGCCGCGATTTTTTTCGCGCAGGGCACGAAACGTTAGGCACACCTCCAGTAGAAGGGCTGATCCAATGGCCGCTTCCGGGCGAGATGACCGACCCAACGCACAGCACCGATCGCACGGAGCAACACGCTCTTCAGGCCTCGGGCCGCGCCTCCTTCCAGGCGCGTATCGCCAGCGTCGCCCTGATCACGACCATCGTCGTGCTGCTGGCCGCCTGCGCCAGCTTCATGGCCATGCAGTGGGCCGTTTCCGTTCAGAAGGCCCGCGTTGACCATGCGACGCTGGCGAAATTCGTCGCCGCCGCCGCGGCCACGCCTCTGGGAGCGGGTGATCGGGCCGGGGCGGAACGGGCCTTGGCGACCGTCGCCGCCGACAAGGCGGTCATCAGCGCCAGGCTCCTCGACGCGAATGGCCTGATGTTCGCCGGGTTCTCGGCGGACAGGGCCGCGACGCCCGCGCAAGCTTCGCCCAAGACGGACGTCGACCGCTTACCGGTGTTGCTGCAGGGCCGCGAAGTCGGCCAACTGATCGTGACGGCCGAACTGCCCAGCCTTCAGGCCATGATGCCCCGCTACCTCGCGCTGACCGCCGCCCTGTTCTTCGGGGCCACCGGCGCGGCGCTGTTCCTGGGCCAGGGCCTGGCCAAGCGGGTGATCGCGCCGGTGTCGCGCCTGTCGGCCGCCATGCATGACGTGGCCGCCAGCGGCAGGTTCGACCTCGTGCCTGAGCAGAAGGCCGACGACGACCTGTTCCGCAGCCTCTCCGACAGCTTCAACCACCTGCTGGGCAAGCTGGACGACAACGACAAGTCGCTGCGCGCCACCATGTCGGAACTGGTCCAGGCCCGCGACGAGGCCAATGAAGCCAACGTGCTGAAGTCCCAGTTCCTGGCCAACATGAGCCACGAGATCCGCACGCCCCTGAACGGCGTTCTGGCCATGGCCCAGGTCATGGAGATGGATACCCTGGGCGAGGCGCAACGCGAGCGCCTGACGGTGATCCGCCAGTCCGGCGAGATGCTGCTGGCGGTGCTCAACGACGTGTTGGACCTTTCCAAGATCGAAGCCGGCAAGCTGGAACTGGTCGAGCGCGACTTCGACATCGCCGCCCTGGCCGATGGCCTGCGCCAGAGCTTCGGCGTGGTCGCCGCCGACAAGAAGCTGACCTTCGAGGTCAACGTCGGCGCGGATGCCGCCGGCGCCTGGAAGGGCGATAGCGACCGCCTGCGCCAGATCCTGTCGAACCTGATCTCCAACGCCATCAAATTCACCGCCGAGGGGGCCGTCACGGTCGCCTTCGAGACCACCAGTAGCGACGGCCTGCGCGCCATCATCCGCGACAGCGGCATCGGCATCTCCCACGAGCAGATGCCCAAGCTGTTTGAGAAGTTCACCCAGGCCGACGCCTCCACCACCCGCAAGTTCGGCGGCACGGGCCTGGGCCTGGCCATCTGCCGTGAGCTGGCCGGCATGATGGGCGGCCTGGTCTGGGCCGAGAGCCTGCCGGGCGAGGGCTCGGTCTTCACCGTCGAACTGCCGCTGGAGCGCGGCGTCCTGGCCGCCGCGGAGCCGACGCCCGCGCCGCGGGCCGCGCCGCCGACCCACGAGCCGGAAGAGCGCCGCCTGCGCCTGCTGGCCGCCGAGGACAACGCCACCAACCGCACCGTGCTGCGCTCGGTCCTGGCCCCGCTGGACCTGGACCTGGTGCTGGCCGAGGACGGCGCGGCAGCCGTCGACGCCTGGCGCAAGGGCGGCTTCGACCTGATCCTGATGGATATCCAGATGCCGGTGATGGATGGCCTCGAAGCCACCCGCATCATCCGCGCCGAGGAACGCCAGCGCGGCCACGGCCGCATCCCCATCCTGGCGCTGACCGCCAACGCCCTGGTCCACCAGGTCGAGGAATATATGACCGTCGGCATGGACGGCCACGTGCCCAAGCCCATCGAAGTGGCCCGCCTCTACGCCGCCATCGAGAATGCCTTGGAACAGGCCCAGCAGGCCCAGGCCGCCTGATCCCCGCCTGATCTGCGCCTGTTCCTGAACGGCCGGCCAGACACCTGAACACAACATAACGCCGTCCTCAGGATCGCTTCAGGGCGATAGGCGCTTTCTGCACTCAACGCCGCCGATGGGACGGCGCCTTGCAGAAGGAAGACACCGATGAAGAAGATCCTGCTTTCGATCGCGGCGGCTTCCGCCCTCGCGATGGCTTCGGCCCCCGCCATGGCCCAGCCCTACGGCGCGCCGCATGGCGGACCCTCCTACGGCGAGCGTGGCCCCGACCGTGGCCCCGGCCGTGGTTTCGACATGCGCGGCCGTGTCGACCGCGTCCTGGCCAAGGTCGACCGCGCCCTCCACAGCGGCCGCCTGAGCCGCAGCGAGCGCACCAGCCTCAGCTATCGCGCCGCCAAGCTGTCCAACATGCAGCGCCAGTATGAACGTGGCGGACTGAGCGGCTATGAACGCGCCGCTCTGGACCGCGAGGCCAATGACCTCGACAACCGCGTCGACCGCGCCATCCGCTTCTAGTTACATCCCCTCTACGGGCCGGTCCTCCCCGGCCGGCCCACCCCACCTCGGAGAGACCCTCATGAAGACCTTCCTGATCTCGATCGCCGCCGTCGCCGCCCTGTCGGCGGCCGCCGCGCCGGCTATGGCCCAGCCGATGGACCGTGGCGCCAACAACCACGGTGGCGGCAGCCACCGCCCCGACTACCCGCGTGGCGGCCCGCAGAACGACAACCTGCGTGAGGGCCGCGCCGCCAGCGCCCGGGCCGCCGATGCGCTCGCCCGCGCCAACCAGGTGCTGCACAGCGGCCGTGTCTCGCGCGGCGACACCATGATCATCCACCGTCAGGCGGGCGATCTGGCCAAGGCCCGCAACCGCTACAGCAGCAACGGCTGGATGCCCCAGGAGATCAACGACCTGAACCAGCGCACCGCCGAGCTGAACGCCAGCATCGACCGGGCCACCTCCGGCCCGCGCGGCGGCCCCGGCCGTCGTCACTAACCCCTAAAGGGCCGGTTGCACCCGCAGCCGGCCCTCCAGCATCGTCACGCCGCGGCCCCGGATCAGCACCCGGGCGCCGCGGCGTTCGCATTCCAGGTCCCCGCCCCGGCCCGGATAGGCCTGATGGAAGCGCAAGGTCTCGCGTCCGAGCTTGTCGGCGTAGAGGGGCAGCAGGATGCAGTGGGCCGAGCCCGTGGTCGGGTCCTCCGGAATGCCCGAGCCGGGGGCGAAGAAGCGGCTGACCACATCGTAGGGCGCGCCCGCGTCGGCCCTGGCCGCCACGATCAGATTGCCCCGCCCGCCGGTGGCCTCGCCCGCGATTGGCTCGATGGCGGCGATGTTGGGGGTCAGCCCCCGCACGGCGGCCTCATCCTTGAGCACCGCCAGCAGGTAGGCGCCCGCCCACATCTCGACGGGTTCGACGCCCAGCGCCTCGGCGATGCCCTCGGGAACCGGGGTGCGTTTCGGCGGGTCGGCCGGGAAGTCCATCTCATAGCCCTCGCCGGCGCGGCGCACGCTCAAGGGCCCCGACAGGGTGTCGAAGGTGATCGTCTCGGCCGTCGAGCCCAGTTCGGCGAACAGCACATGGGCGGCGGCGAGGGTGGCGTGGCCGCAGAGGGGGGCCTCCAGGGTGGGGGTGAACCAGCGCAGGCCGAAGCGGGCGGGTTCGGGGGTCGATAGCAGGAAGGCAGTCTCGGCCTGGTTGTTCTCGGCGGCGAGGGACTGCATCCAGGCGGCCAGGGGCCAGGCGGCGAAGGGCTCCACCACGCAGGCGGGGTTGCCCTTGAAGGGGCCGGCCGCGAAGGCGTCGACCATCCATTGGCGCATCGTCTCTCTCCACACACATCGCTATTGCGCGGACACAAAAGCGAGGAATAGACTAAGGGTCAATTGCGATATTGTCATAGGGACAATGACTTGGCGACCTGGACCCCCACCCTGCCCGGCGGCGACGGGCCGCTCTACGAGCGGCTGATCGGCGCGCTCGACGGTGATATCCGCAAGGGTGCGCTGGAGGCCGGCGAGCGGTTGCCGCCGCAGCGCGAGCTGGCGTTCCGGCTGGGGGTGTCGATCGGCACGGTGACCCGGGCCTATGCGGAGGCCGAGCGGCGCGGGCTGATCACCGGGCATGTGGGGCGGGGCAGTTTCGTGGCGGGGCATGCGGCGCCCGGGGAGTCCGGGACCATCGACCTGGCCAGGAACCTGCCGCCGCTGGCGCCGGCCGGGCGGCGGCTGGCGGGCGCGCTGGCGGCGATGGCGCGAGGGGCCAACCTTGCCGGCCTGCTGGACTATCCGCCGCCGGGCGGGTTCGCCGACCAGCGCCAGGCGGGCGCGACCTGGCTGAGCAGGGTCGCCAACCTCGAACACCTTAACCCCGAGCGGATCATCTGCTGCGCCGGCGCCCAGCAGGGCACGGCGATCGCGCTGGCCGCCCTCTGCCGGCCGGGCGACGCGGTGATCGCGGAGGAAGCCAGCTTCTCGGGCATCAAGACCCTGGCCAACCATATGAATTACCGTCTGATTCCGGCGGAGATGGACGGCGAGGGCCTGACGCCCGACGGGCTGGCGCGCGCGGCGCGGGCCAGCGGCGCGAGGGCGGCCTATGTGCTGCCGGTGCAAAACCCCACGGCGCGGGTGATGGGCGCCCAGCGCCGCCGCGACCTGGCCGAGACCGCCCGCAAGCTGGACCTGATGCTGGTTGAGGACGACCTCTATGCGGCCTATGCCACGCAGCTCGGCCACCCGCCGATCGCCGCCCTGGCGCCGGAGCGGACGGCCTATGTGGGCGGGCTGTCCAAGAGCCTCGCGCCGGGTTTGCGGGTCGGCTACGTGATCGCGCCCCCCAGCCTGCACGAGGCGACGCTGGACGCCCTGCGCGCCATCGCCTTCAGCGCGCCCGGCCTGAACGGCATGGTGGCGGCGCAATGGATCGCCGGCGGCGAGGCCTTCGCCATCTTCGACGAGGTCCGCGCCGAGGTGGCCGCGCGCACGGCCCTGGCCCGGCGGATGCTCGGGCCGGCGCTGGAGGCCACGCCGCTCGCCGCCTCCCCTCACCTGTGGCTGCCGATGGAGGAGCTGGCCGCCGAGCGGCTGGCCGGCCAGGCGCTGCGCGCGGGCGTGGAGCTGACCTCGCCGCGCACGCCCACCCTGGAGGGCGCGCCGGTGCGCGGCCTGCGGCTTTGCCTCGGTGGGCCGCACGACCTGAGCCAACTCGAGCTGGGCCTGGCCGCCGTTCAGGCGGCTCTGGCCGTTCCCGCGGCCGGCGGCCGCCACGCCGTCTGACCGAGGCCGATGATGCCCTATACAACCCAAACGATAGTCGGCGGCTATGAGCTGAGCGACGATCCGGCCCGTTTCGACCTGTCCCGCGCCCACCGTTGGATCAGCGTCGAGAGCTATTGGGCCAAGGGGATTCCGCTGGCCGTCTTCGAGCGCGCGGTGCGCAACGGCATGACCATAAGTGCATACACTTCGCCCGAAAACGGGCCCAAAACCATGGTCGCCATGGCCCGCGTGGTCACCGACAGAGCGACCTTCGGCTGGATCTGCGACGTGTTCGTGGACGAGGGCCACCGAGGCGCGGGCCTGGGCAAGGCGATCATGGCCTATCTGAAGGCCAACCCGGACCTACAGGGTCTGCGCCGGCTGCACCTGGCGACGGCGGATGCGCATGGGCTCTATGCCCAGTTCGGCTTCGGGCCGCTGAAGAACACCGACCGCTGGATGGAGATCTGGGATCCGGAGGTCTATGCGCGCCTTGGGCGGGCGGGCTAGGCATTGTCGGCCCTCGCCTGGGCCGGCGGCCCTAAGATGGACCACGAAGGCACGAAGGACACGAAGGGGCTGGAGCGGGATCGGGCGCGGGGACGGGGGAAGAAGGCCCGCTTCGCGGGCGATACTCGTCACGAGGAGATGAAGCCATCCATCTTCTTCGCGAACTTCGTGTCCTTCGTGGTCGAACTAGCGGCCTCGCCCCAACCACGAAGCCCGCCGATCAAGGCCCCT
Organism: Caulobacter sp.; assembly: GCA_028291055.1. GTDB lineage: Bacteria > Pseudomonadota > Alphaproteobacteria > Caulobacterales > Caulobacteraceae > Caulobacter. The sequence goes on along the minus strand of JAQGIP010000050.1, from coordinate 12,994 downwards.
CGATCACCACTTCCGGCCAGCGCGACCGGGCCGATCCGGTGACGCGTATCCAGCCGGCGGCCAGGCCGCGCAGGGGGTTGGGGCGCAGGCGCATGGCGAAAAGGTCGTCGAGGCCGAAGGGGGCTTCTATGGTCAGCGCGCCGTCCGGCTCCAGCCGCGCGCCGACCGAAAAGGCCGGACAGACGAAGCGCGTGAGGGCCTCGGCGCTGTTGGCCAGGGGCTCGTAGGGCTCGCCGAACTTGGCTTCGAACCAGAGGTGGACTCGGGCTTGGTTTCTCACCTCGACCAGTTCATTGAGCGGCGGCGGATAGACCGAGGCTGCACGCTTGATGAAGACGTCCTCGGCGTCCCAACTGGTGTCGGGGTCGAAATAGACCAGGTCATAGTCCTTGACGCCGTAGTCGGCGGGACGGCCGGTCAGGTGGTTCCAGACCCCCTGGTAGACGGCGCCGGAGACGATCAGCCAGTCGGGCATGTTGAGCGTGCGGGCGGTTTCCATGACGCCCATCAGGACGGGGTTGGCGCGGATGACGGCTTCCAATTGGGCGCGGTGGTTGGCTTCGGTGCTCATGGGTCCAGGCGTAAAACGTTTCGGGATTCGGCTCCACGGGCGCTGAACATGTCCGAGGCCGTAAAGATCGACCACGAAGGCACGAAGGTCACGAAGGTCACGAAGAAGGAAGGGCGCGTCTTCGGCCCCTTCCAGTATGACCGCCCGCGAAGCGGGCATCGGGAAACCTCCATCGAGGGCAGACCTCGCACCGGCCTCTTCGTGCTCCTTCGTGACCTTCGTGCCTTCGTGGTCAAACTTTGAGAGCCAGCCCCAGGCGCCGAGCCCAACGGCGATCCGCCCTAGCGGTCCCTCAACGGCCAGCCGTGATCCAGCGGCCCATGGCCCGCGCCGAGGCCCGGCGCGCGGGCGATGGCTTCCTGGACATAGGCCCAGGCGCGGGCCACCGCCTCGGTCAGCGCCAGGCCCTGGGCGAGCCCGGTGGCGCAGGCGCTGGCCAGCGTGCAGCCGGTGCCGTGGGTGTGGCGGGTGTCGAGGCGCGGGCCCTCGAAGGTGGTCTCGCCGGCGGGGGTCATCAGGATGTCGGTGAGGGTCTCGCCCGCCGCCCCGCCGCCCACATGGCCGCCCTTCACCAGCACCGCGCGGGCGCCGAGCCTGAGCAGGGCCTCGCCGGCGCGGCGCAGGTCATCGGTGGTTTCGACCGTCAGCCCGGTCAGGGCCGCGGCCTCCGGCGCGTTGGGGGTCAGCAGGGCCGCGCGAGGGATCAGCAGGGTGCGCACCGCCGCGACGGCGCCCTGCGCCAACAGGGACGCGCCGCCCTTGGCGATCATCACCGGGTCGATGACGGCGGGGATGGCGGGGTAGTCGGCGAGGATGGCCGCCACCGCCTCGACCGTGGCCGCGTCGCCGAGCATGCCGGTCTTGATGGCGTCGGCGCCGATGTCGTCCAGCACCGCGCGGGCCTGGGCCTCGATGACGGCGACGGGGATGGGGTGGACGGCTGTGACGCCCAGGGTGTTTTGCACGGTGACGGCGGTGATGGCGGTGGCGGCGTAGCCGCCGAGCATGGTGACGGTCTTGATGTCGGCCTGGATGCCCGCGCCGCCGCCGGAGTCGGAGCCAGCGATGATGAGGACGCGGCCCAAATGTGATTGGGAGGGGGTGGGCATGACGTGGTTGTGGCGCGGTGTGGCGCGCGAGGCAATGGCGTGATGGCGACGCTTGTTCTAACTTGGGGAGCACGGGCTGGAGGCGGGATTGGCGGGACTCGACAAGGCATTCTGGGATCGTTTCTGGCGCGGCATCGCCATGGCGCGCGGGCTGATTGCGCTAGGACTTGTGGCTCTGGGTGTTGTGGCCGCCGCCGCGACGGGTTTGCCCCGTTCGCCTTCTCGCGCCGATGTCTTGGCCACCCGCAGTGGCGGCAATCAAGTGTGGGACGCCCCCCTGGCCCAGACCCTCGTTGGCAAAACAGTGCTCATCGGCATCACCTACGTCGACGCGTCAGGCGCAATCCTCCGCCTGAAGGAATTCCACGGCGTTATCGCCGAGGCCGATCCGAAGAAGGGCATCCGCGTTGAACTGGCCGGCAAGAGCGCCGGGCAAACCTATTGGCTACCGCCTGATACACGCGGCCTGCATCCGGCAGCGCCGGGCGAATATCGTTTGAAGAGCACGGGCGAGATCGTGATCGATCCCGATTTCACCACGGAGTGGACGAGCCAAATGCCGGAAGGCAAGTAGGACGTCACCGTTTCGAAGACGCCGGCCTGCCGCAGTGCACTTCGGACATGCCAACGGCTAAGGTGGTGAGCGCGCCCAGGACCGCCATCCGCGCGCCAGTAGAGGGAGGGGAACCCTCTACGCAGACCGCGCCCTCTCAATCTGCGGCAACGCCTGGCGCACTACATCCAGATAGTCCCTGTGCGGAAGGTCGTCGTGCGGATCGAGCCGCAGGGCCCGGATGATGCCCGAGGCGATTTTCAGATAGGCCGCGTAGTCCTCGGCGATGGCCGCCGCGCCGGGCAGGATGGGGCGGTCGCCCCGGTTTGCGTTCAGCCAGTCGCGCACATGCTTGATCACCTTGCCGACGCTGTTGGCGTGGGCCTCGATGTCCATGCCGGAGATGTCCGACAGGGTGAGGTCATAGCGGTGCTTTTCGGCGTCCAGGACCAGGGTCTTGCGGGCGCGCTGGGTGGGGGAGCCCGCGATCCTCAGGGCCAGGTCGGCGCCGAGTTCGAGGGGCATGTTGAAGCGCGGCAGGCTGGAGGTCTTGTCCAGCTCCACCCGCGAGATGTCGTGGATCGACAGGGCGCATTCGGTGATCAGCCCGACGATTTCCTGGAAGCGCACGAGGCCGCTGTCGCTGAAGTCCAGCGCGCAGCGCGGAACGTAGCCGCAGGCCATGATGGTGAAGCAGATCGCGCGCAGCAGCGGCTGGTAGTCCGCGTCGAACGGGCAGTTGATGAAGACCGAATTGCCGCGCGGCGGCCTACTTGCGCTTGGAGAGCGCGTCGGCATTTTCGGCGATCGCACTCTCAACAGCCTTCCTGATTTCGGCGATCGAGAACCGCGAGCGCGTGGCCGGATGTTGAAGCGTCACGCCACGGTAGGTCAGCTTGCCTTTCGAGGCGCGCGGCGCTTGCGGGCGTGAGGTGGCGGCGGCGGTCATGAGCCTGAATATGCGGGCGTTGGCGGCTGGATTCAATCACCTCCGGTGAGCGTCCGCCGTGACATAGGTGGAAATCACAACGGTCCGCGCCCGCTACTTCTTTTCGAGCGCCCCACTCCTGATCATCTCGCGGCGCTCCCCCAGCCCCCGATTGAGAACCCCACCGCGATCGCTACCATGATCGCCGTCGAGTTCTGGAAGGGGAGGAATAGATGCTGTCCTGGTTGCGTCGGTGGCTGCGCTTGGACTCGCCGGCGCGCGAGCCTGAGAGGCCTGACGAAAGCGGTCCGATTGAGACTCTTCGAGACCAAATCCGTCTGGACGTCGTCAACGGCTTCCTCGATGAAGACGCGATATTGCAAAACGCGGCGGATGTTTTCGAAGAGGAGCTGGATCCGGCGCTGGTAAAGCGGGAAGCGCCACGAATGTTGCGCGAGGCCTTGGCTGAGCAGGCCGTGGCCGAACGTAGTTGGTCTTCTCAAACGGATTGCGATCGGCTCGATGCCGCATTCGCCGCGTTGGAAGCCGATGGGGTGATTTCCCGGCAGAATTTCACCTGTTGCGGAACCTGCGGCTCGGCCGAAATCTGGGACGAGATCGCGGAGGCCGAGCAGAGCGGGCGGCCGGCGCGTGGCTACGCCTTCTTCCACATGCAGGACACGGAATCGGCGGCGGAGGGTTATGGCCTCTATCTCAACTACGGCGCCCGCGAAGAGGGCGAGCCGGCCGCGTTGGCCATCGGGCGCGACATCGTCGAGCAACTGACGGCGCAAGGATTGCGCACGGATTGGGACGGCAGCCTGTCCAAACGCATCGGCGTCTCTCTGGACTGGAAGAAGCGGCGGGTGGGTCGGTGGCCTAAAGAGCTTCTTTGATGGCGTGATCTTGTGAGCCGTCATGGAGGGAGCGTTTCCGATCATCGCTTTTCCCCAACCTGTGCCCTCCACGTCATCGCCAACCGCCCACCGTCCATGGCAAGCGGCGCCATGGACAAGGACATGACCATTTCAAAGACGCTGGCCTATTGGCTGCGTCACAAGCCCGAAGCGGCGGAGCTGACCCTCGACGCCCAGGGGTGGACGTCGGCGGATGCGGTGATCGAGGCGTTGAACCGCGAGCAGGCGGTGAGCTGGGACGAGTTGATCGGGGTCGTCGAGAGCAACGACAAGCAGCGCTATGAATTTTCGGCCGACCTGCGGCTGATACGGGCGCGGCAGGGGCATTCGGTGGAGGTGGACCTGGCGTTGGAGCCGGCAGTTCCACCGGCGCGGCTCTTCCATGGGACGGTGGCGCGGTTTGCCGAGGCGATCCGGGCCGCAGGGCTGAAGGCCATGCGGCGCCACCATGTGCATCTGTCGCCGGATGAGGAGACGGCGCGGCGGGTGGGGTCGCGGCGCGGGGCGCCGGTGATCCTGGTCGTGGATGCGGCGGCGATGGCGGCGGCTGGGGCGGTGTTTTACGTGACGGCCAATGGGGTTTGGCTGACTCAGGCGGTGGCGGCGGAGTATTTGAGATGGCCGGAGGCTGACAGCGGACCTTCCAGTCGCCGCAATCGCATCTGATGAAAGATTGAGGGCCAAGGCTTGGACCACTTTGACTTAGCAGCAGAGCCTGGCCGCTTCCTCGCGGAGCCGCTGTTCCTGGCCCTCTTTGTGGTGATCGGCCTAGTGGTTCTTGGCGGATCGATACTGATCCTGCGCGGCACGACGGCGGGCGACTCCGACCGTACCGACAGGCTTCGTCTCATGGGCTGGTGGGGCCTGCCCTTCTCCGCCTTCTGGCTTGCCTTCGTCTGCTTCATGGGCGTGGGCATGACCTCGCATCTGCTTGAGGCGCGGGATCGGGTTGCCCGGGGCGAGGTCTCCATGGCGGAAGGTTGTCTGGATTACTTTCAGCCCGGCAACGGGCCGAGCCGCTCGGTGGCGGGCGACGAGCGCTGGAAGACAGGCGGGGTGCAATTCGAATACGGCCAGGGCGAAGTGCGCTTCGGCTATCATAGGGATGAGGCTAACGGCGGCATCGTGCATGCGGACTCGCGCGTGAAGGTCTCGTTCCTGGTCGATCCGTTTCTGCGGCGCTACGACATCGTCCGCCTGGACGTCGCGCAGCATGCCTGTCCGCCGGCCCCACCGCCCAGCGCGTTGAAGTGAGAGACCCCCACCGGGATTGGGCGAATGGGCCGCGCCGGCTAATTCGGGGACAGGAACACATTTCCGAAAGTCAGCGGAGGCTCACCACCAGCGCGGGGAAATATGATCCAGTCCCCATGGCCGCGTCAGTAGGGCTTTTCGCCCATGTAGTTGCCGGGCGGAGAGTAGCGGCAGACCAGGTAATCCCAGCCGCCGCCGGTGGCGATGGCGCAGCCGACCTGGGTGGTGTTGCGCCAGACCATCTGGGTGTAGTGGCCGACCTTGTGCCAGTCGGCGCCGACGTCGGGGAAGACGCCGTAGGTGAAGTCGGCGCGCTCATCGGCCCAGGAGCCGACCATGGCGGTGGGGTTGTAGTAGCCGGCGGTGCCCATCCACAGGTTCTCGCCCTCGCCGGTGCGGGTTTCATTGGCGGAATGTTGCAGGGCGCCCAGGGAGACCAGGTGATCGGCCCAGGCCTGGGCGTGGCCGGCGAGGTCGGGGTTCCAGGTCAGCGGGGGCAGGCCCAGGCGGTCGCGTTCGACATTGTGGGCGGCCAGCAGCTGGTCGCGCACGGCGGCGGTGGGAGCGGCTGCGGCGGGGGTCGCGGCGAGGGCCAGCGTTACGGCGGCGATGGCGGCGGCGATGGCCGAGAAGGTCCGTGGGTTGCGAGCGGTCATGCGCCACCTTCGTCCGCTCGCGCGGTGCGCGCCACCCCAGGGTGGGGGCGCGTGTTATCGGGGTGGTGACCTTGCGCGCGCCTTGTGGCAATGCGGCGGCGAACGGAGTTTCGAGCGACCATGAGCCAGGACCAGTCCGGCGGGGCCACCCCCCGCCCCTCGAGCATCGTCGATATGCGCATCAACAACCCGCGCACCGGGCGCAACACCGGCAAGGACTATCTGTTCGCCAACCAGGGCGCGGTGCTGGCCGAAATCGACGCCCTGGCCGGGGTTACCGAGGGTTTCATCGAACTGAAGAACGCCAAGGGTGAGGTGCTGGAGATCCTGTCGCCGGGGGAGAAGGCCTTCGTGGTGATCCGCAACCGCAACGACGCCGGGCGAGAGATGGTCAACAAGGACAGCGTGCTGCGCCGGGTGGCGGCGTTGTTCGAGGGGTAACGGGGCCTCGTCGGCGTTCGTCGTGGGCCCGGTGATGGCCGCTAGATTGACCACGAAGGCACGAAGACCACGAAGGTCACGAAGAAGGGAGGGCGTGTTGAAGCGCCCTGTATTGGCGGCGCCCGCGAAGCGGGCCTTCTTTCATCTCTCATGACGTGAGGGTCAGACGCGGCCCCTTCGTGTCCCTTCGTGGTCTTCGTGCCTTCGTGGTCCAGCTTCGGACCGCCGCCCCCCACCGCCTTCACCGATAGAAGGGACTCAGGCCGCGCGCACGGTCCCCGCGATGAAGCCGCCGCCCAGGACGCGGTCGGGAGATTCGGGGGCGTAGAGGACGCAGGCCTGGCCGGGGGCGACGCCCTCCTCGGGGGTGTCGAAGACGACGCGGGCGTCATCGCCGGACATCGCCAGACGGCCCAGGATGGGTTCGCGGGTGGAGCGCACGCGGGCCAGCACGGCGCGGCCGTTGTTGGCGGCCTCGGCCAGGGTGGGCTCGTCGCCGAGCCAGTTGGTTTCCTTGAGCGTGAGCGCGGAGGTAAGCAGGGCCTCGCGGGGGCCCACGACCACATGGCGGGCGCCGGCGTCGATGCGGACCACGAACAGGGGGTCGCCGCCGCCGATGTTCAAGCCGCGCCGCTGACCCACCGTATAGCGGGTGACGCCCTCGTGGCGGCCCAGCACGCGGCCGTCCATGTGGACGATGTCGCCGGGGACCGCGCCCTGCGGACGCAGCCGGTCGATGACCGTGGTGTAGCGGCCTTCGGGGACGAAGCAGATGTCCTGGCTGTCGGGCTTGTCGGCGACGGCGAGGCCCAGATCGGCGGCGACGCGGCGCACTTCCGGCTTGGGCAGGCCGCCCAGGGGAAAGCGTAGGTAGTCGAGCTGTTGGCGCGTGGTGGCGAACAGGAAATAGCTCTGGTCGCGCGCCGGGTCACGGGCGCGGTGCAGCTGGGGCCGGCCATCCGGGCCGAGGGCGCGTTGCACGTAATGGCCGGTGGCCATGGCGGCGGCGCCGAGGTCGCGGGCGACATCGAGCAGGTCGTGGAACTTGACCGTCTGGTTGCAGCGGATGCAGGGCACCGGGGTCTCGCCGCGCAGATAGGCGTCGGCGAAGTCCTCCATCACCTGGTCCTTGAAGCGGCTTTCGTAGTCGAGGACGTAGTGGGGGATGCCGATGCGCTCGGCGGCCGTGCGCGCGTCGTGGATATCCTGGCCGGCGCAGCAGGCGCCCTTCTTCTGGATGGCCGCGCCGTGGTCGTAGAGCTGAAGCGTCACGCCGACCACGTCATAGCCGGCGCGGGCCAGCAGGGCGGCGGTGACGGTGGAGTCCACGCCGCCGGACATGGCGGCGACAATGCGCGAGCCCACGGGCAGGCCGACCGCGTCGCGCGCGGCGTCGATTGCCGAGACAGGGGGCGCCTTATCGGCGATGGCGAGGTCGCCCGGGAGGGTGGTGGCCGTCATGGGCGCTATGTAGCGGTTGAGGGCTCAAATTGCGAGGGAGGGAGGCGGCGCTCGCCCCCTCCACCGCTTCGCGGTCCCCCTCCCCCGCTGCGCGGTGGAGGATGGGAGTTAGTTCAGGTAGTTGAGCAGGGAGCTGTTTTGCAGGGTCTGGAAGACCTTGGCCGAGGCCTGGGTGGCGGTCTGGGCCTGTTGCATGCGGGCCAGGGCGTCGGCCATGTCGACGTCGGCGATGTCGCCGATCATGCCGGTGAGCATGGTCTGGCGGGACTCCTGGGTCTTCTTGGAAGAATCGACCCGCTGTTGCAGCAGGCCGTTCTGGGCGGCGGCGTTGGTCAGGTCGACGCGGGCGGTGTCGAACTGGGTGATCACGGAGTTCAGCATGGTGGTGGCGGTGGCGTCGAGCTTGGCGGGGAAGTCGCCGCCGTTGGCGTCCAGATAGGCCTGGACCTGCTGGAAGGCGGAAAACAGGCCCGTGCCCAGTTGGTCGGCCAGGAAGCCGGACTGGATGGTGGTGCTCTCGTCCAGGCGGTTGGTGGGGGTGAGCTGGTCGTTCTGGAAGACGCTGGTCAGCGGGCCGGCGGTGAGGTCGGCCATGGCGGGGGCGGCCACCGGCTTGGTGTCCACCTGGCCGCCGGAGAAGAGGTAGTGCCCCGCGTGCTGGGTGTTCAGCGCCTGGGCGGCGGAGGCATACCAGCTCTGCAGCTCCGCCTTCAGCCCCTGGCCGGCGCCCATGGCCACGGCCGAAAGGATGGCTTCGTGGGCGCTCTGGGCAGAGTCGGCGGCCTGGGTCAGGGCCAGGTCCTGGGAGGTGAGCTTGGCGGCCAGCGCGCTGGACTGGTCGACGAAGCCGTCGACGCGGGTCTTCACGGCGCGGGTGGCGGTCAGCGTCTCGGCGTTGCGGGCATAGCCCTTCAGGTCGGTGGCCGACTTGCCGCTGGAGACCTGGTTGTTGGCCGTTTCCTGGCGCGACTGCGAGCGCATCAGGTCCAGCAGGACGGAGTTGTAGGAGTTGGCCGTGGAGACGCGGTTCATGGCGGTCCTCAGTTGGCGATGGCCAGCAGGGCGTCATACATGTCCTTGGCCGCCGAGATCAGGCGGGCCGAGGCGTTGAACGCCTGCTGGTAGGTGGTCATGGAGACCAGTTCCTCGTCGAGGTTGACCCCCTCGGCGGCGGAGCGGCGGTTGGTGGCCTCGGTGGAGACGGCCTCGGCGCTGGTCTTCTGCTGGTCGGCGCCGGCGGCGGCGCGGCCGATGGCGCCGGCCAGGGCGGCCGCATAGCTGGAGACGGTGGCGGTGGTGGCGCCCAGCGAGCCCGCGGCCCCGAACCGGGTGATGGCGTCGCCCACGGCGGCCAGCTTGAAGGCGTTGGTGGGGTCGCCGACGGCCAGCGCCGGGGTCCCGGCCGTGGCCGAGAGGTTGAGGCTGGCCAGGGACAGGTTGCCGGGCGAGGCGGCGATGTCGGCCCGCACCGAGAAGCTGCCGGCGCGTGCGGCGCGCACCGCCGCGCCGATGCCGAACAGGGCCGAGACGGAAGGGCCGCCCGCGCCGCGCTGAGTGGCGTCGGAGACGACGCTGACCATGGCGCCGGTGCCGGTGGAGGGGGTGAAGCTCATGGCCCCGTTGGCGTCCAGGCCGAACTGGCCATAGAGGCCGACGCCGCCGGCGGGCGCGTTCAGGGCGTTGAGCAGATCCTGCATGGTGGCGGCCACCGGCATCTGGATGGTCACGTCGCGCAGGCGTGCGCCGGAGGCGTCGGAGATGCGCAGGACCAGGTTGTCGCCGGGATTGAAACCGTGAGGATCGGCGGCGGTCAGGCCGGTCTCGTAATAGGGCAGCGCGCCGGAGGTCACCAGGTCGTTCAGGCCCATATACTGGGAGAAGCCCTTGCCGGCCTTGGACGACGGCGTGGTGGGGTCGTCGGCGATGGAGACGCCCTGGCCCGCCGGGGCGCTCAGGGTGAGGACGCCACCCGAGAAGGTCGCCGAGCCGGGCGCGCCCAGGGCGGCGCTGAGGTCCGTGTCGAAGGTGGCCGGCGAATAACCGCTGGCAGCGCCGCCGTTGACCGAAAAGGTCTGGGCGTCGAAGTCGATATCGACGCGCTGCTGGATGACGCCGGAGGCATCGACCAGGGCCACGGTGGTCTTGCCGGTGAAGCCGCTGACCGCCGAGGTCAGGTCCAGGCCGGTGTTGCGGCCGTTGAGCACATTGGGGGCCGGCACGGCGGAGCCGGCGTTGTGGGCCTTGTTCACCGCGTTGGCGGTCTGGGTGACGAACTCGCCCAGCTGTTCGCCGATGCCGGGCAGCTGCACGTCGCGCAGGTCGAGCAGGCCCTTGATCTCGCCCGAGGCGATCTTCAGGCGGATGGGCTGGGGGTTGGCGCCGCCCGGCAGGGTGACGGTGATATCGCCGGGGGAGCCGGGCTGGCGCACATAGGTGATCTTGGCCGCGCCCTGGCCCGACAGCGCCAGGCCATCGTTGTTGCGGATGACGACGCCGCCCTGGGGCAGCTCGCCGACCTTGACGTTCATCAGCTTGGACAGGTCGTTGACCAGGGCCGACTGGACGTTCTCGGAGCCGGCGGAATCCAGGCCCGCCGACTTGGCCCGCGCGATGTCGCCGTTCAGGTCGTCGATGCGCTGGAGCAGGTCGTTGACCTGGCTGACGTCGCTGGTGATGCGGGTGTCGGCCTCGGTGGTCAGGTCGCGCAAGGAGTCGGAGATGCGGTTGGAGTCGCTGAAGAAGGTCGACAGGCTGTCCAGCGCCTGGGAGCGGCGCAGCGAGGAGGCGGGGTCGTCGGAGGCGGCGGAGAAGGCGGAGAAGACCTTGTCCAGCGCGTTAAAGAAGCCGCTGTCCTCGCTGGGGTCGCCGAACAGGGCCTGGGCGCGGTCGAGCATGTCGGACACCGCGCCGGCCTGGGCCGCGTCGGCGGTGGCGCCCATCGCGGCCTTCTGCAGGAAGGCGTCGGCGGCGCGGCGGATGCCGGTGATGTTGACCCCGGCGCTCATGCCCGCGGGGACCAACGCCTCCTGGATCACCTGCTTGCGGACATAGCCGGGCGTATTGACGTTGGCGATGTTGTCGGAGACGACGCGCAGACCCGTCTGGGCCGCCATAAGGCCCGTCTGCGCGGAGTTCATGATCGACGAGAGGCTCATGGCCGCTCAGCTCCCTGCCCGGCAAAGGACAGCGCATGGCCCGGCGGATTCTGCCGGGGGCGGGAGAACCCGCCCGCGAGGTCATTGCTCAAGACATTGAAATACAAGGCGTTTCCTTCTGGCCGCCGATTGGACTTGGCAGGCACAGCGCAAGGACGGCGCCAAAGCCGGGGAGCGGCGCCGGAGCGGTGAAAATTAACCGGCTGGAAAGGCGGCAGACTTCGCCCTGCCGCCCGGGCTGGCCCGGCAAAAGCCGACAGGGTCCGGAGTTTCAACCTGGTGTGGACGCTTCACTATAGCCTTTATATTTCAGCGGCTTAGCGGTCCGTCGGCCAGTTGGCGCGACCATTGCTTCAGTGGGTCCGAATGAACCGGGCGCAGCAGGCGCCGAATGTTCCAGCGTTGAAAGTCACCGTCGCAATGTCGGTCCCCGCGTCCGCCCCGATCCCCGGCCTGCCCGGAGCCGCCCAGCCGCAAGGCAAGGCGGCCGCCGGCGCGCAAGGTCTGTTGGGGGTGTTCGAGGGGCTGCTGTCGGCCGCCGCGCCCCAAGTCCTGGCGCAGGCCGGGCTGGGCGAGGGCGCGGCCACGGCGGTCACGTCAGCGGTGACATCGGCGCTTGCCGCCATGGCGGGACAGACCGTCGCGCCGCAAGCCGCCAACGACGCCGCCCCGACCGATGCCGCCGCTGTTCTCGCGGGTCAGATGGCCGCCACGGTGGCCACGCCCACCGTCGGCCTGACACTCGGCGCCACCCTCGACGGCATCGGTCGGGGCGGCCTCGTGGCGGAGAAGGCCGACGAGGATGTCCATCTGGTCATGCCCGGCGCCAAGCCAGGCGCGGAGCCCACGCCCGCCGACCCCCTCTCCTCTCGCGCCGACGCCCAGGCTGCCATGGTGCTGGCGATGATCGCGCCCGCCCCGGCCGCGCCGACGCCGGCCGCTGAGGCTGAAACCGCGCCGCCGGAGACGCCCGCGTCCGCCGCACCGCCCCCGAAGGCCGCGACGCCCCTGCTGAGCACGCAGCTCGCGGCGCAGCTGACGCCTCCCGCCGTGGCTGCCGATGCCCCTGCTGAAACCGCCGCCAAGATCGCCGATACGGCCCCGGGCGCCGCCGCGTTCGCCGCAGGCGCCGCCGATGCCCAGGCGCCGGTCCCGCAGGCCGCGCCCGTGGTGGAGGCCGCCCCCCTGATCCCAGCGACGGCGCCGGTTTCCACCGAAGCCGCCACCAAGGCCGCCGCGCCCGCCGTTGCGGCCACCGTGGCGCCGCGCGCATCAACGTCCAAGGCAGCGGCACCGCGCGCCGTCGGCAAGGCGGATGCGCCGGCCAAGGCCGAGGCTCCCGCCCTCAAGATCGACGCGCCCTCGGCGGACGACGCGCCCCGCGACGCCGCCAAGGCTGACGACACGCCCCAGGCCTCCCCCGCTCCGGCCCAAGCCGCGCCCGCCGCGACCTTCGTAGCCACGTCGTCCTTCGTGCCTCCGGCTCAGCAGCAGGCCGCCGCGCCGGCGCCCCCCGCTCCTGCCGACGCTGCCCCCGCCGCCCCCGCTGCCCCCGCCGCCGTGACGGCCGCCGCGCCGAAGGCCGCCGACGCTCCCGCCCCGACGCCGCCCGTCGTTCAGGTCTCGACGCCCGCGCCCGTGGCCACGCCGCAAGCGCCGGCCACACCGGTCGCTACCGCCGTGACCAATATACTCGCGCCGGCGCCCGCCGCGCTGCTGTCGCTTCAATCCGTGACCCAGGCGGCCGAGCCCGCTCCGGCGGCCGATACGCCCGTCGTCGCCGACGATGCGATGGTTGATCTGCCCACGCTGCCGGCCCTGGCCGCCGCCATCGCCGCGCCCACCGCGAAGGCCACGGCCAAGACGGCCAATGCCGCCACCGCGCAATCTCCCGCGCCCGCCCTGGGGACCGCGCCGCAAGCCGCGCTCGGCGCGACCGCCGCGCCGGC
>JAQGIP010000043.1 GCA_028291055.1 Caulobacter sp. | reverse complement strand
GCCCGGCTTGAGGAAGCGCCACCATGCACAAACGGGGTGTCTTCCAGGTTTACGGCGCGCCAGATTCCTCAATCATGGCGATCAAGCCTCCGTCGCGTCCCGGGTCGCGCCCACCCGCTGGGCCAGGGAGGCGCCCATGAAGGCGTCCAGGTCGCCGTCCAGCACCCCTTGCGTATCGGAGGTCTCCACGTCGGTGCGCAGGTCCTTGACCATCTGATAGGGCTGCAGGACGTAGCTGCGGATCTGGTGGCCCCAGCCGATATCGGTCTTGGCGTCTTCCACCGCCTGGGCGGCGGCCTCGCGTTCCTGCAACGCTTTTTCGTAGAGCCGCGCCCGTAGCATCTTCCAGGCCCGGTCGCGGTTCTGGTGCTGTGACCGCTCGGTCTGGCAGGCCACGGCGATCCCGGTCGGGATGTGGGTCAGGCGCACGGCGCTGTCGGTCTTGTTGACGTGCTGGCCGCCGGAGCCCGACGCACGGTAGGTGTCGACGCGGACGTCGGCCGGGTTGATCTCGATCTCGATGGTGTCGTCGACCACGGGATAGACCCAGACCGAGGCGAAGGAGGTGTGGCGCCGCGCGCTGGAGTCGTAGGGGCTGATGCGCACCAGCCGGTGGACGCCGGCCTCGGTCTTCAGCCAGCCGTAGGCGTTGATCCCCTTCACCTGCAGGGTCGCCGACTTGATGCCGACGGTCTCGCCCGAGGTCTCTTCGATGATGTCCACGCTCATCCCGTGGGCCGTGGCCCAGCGCGTGTACATGCGCAGCAGGATGTTGGCCCAGTCGCAGCTCTCGGTGCCGCCGGCCCCGGAGTTGATTTCCACATAGGCGTCGTTGCCGTCGGCCTCGCCCGACAGCAGCGCCTCGAGTTCGGCGCGCGCCGCGCGGGCCTTCAGCTCGGCCAGCTGCTTGCGCGCATCCGCCAGGAAGGATTCGTCGCCCTCGGCGTCCGCCATCTCGGCGAATTCGACGGCTTCGGACAGGTCGCGCTCCAGCGCGCGCACCGCTTCGACGCGGGCGGCGAGGTTCTGGCGTTCCTGCATCAGCGCCTGGGCGGCCTGCGGCTTGTCCCAGAGCGTGGGGTCCTCGGCGCGCGCGTCGAGTTCATCCAGCCGTCTTAGGGCAGGATCCCAGTCAAAGTCGCCTCCTGAGCAGTCCGATGGACTGCTCGATGCCGGCCTTGGCGGCCTCGACATCCGGTCTCATGAAATCACCTGGTTCAAAAACAGTGAGCGGCGCAGATAGGCCCGCGCCGCGCGGATGACAACCGCCTCAGTACAATCCCTCGAGGTCGGGCTGTTTCGGTTTGGGCGGCGGCTTGGGCGGTTCGATGGCCGGCGGGATGTCCTTGCCCAGGTCCTGATAGGGGATCGGGCCGGACGGTTGGCTGGGCGAGGCGCTCGGCGCCACCGCGCGGGTGGGCTCGGTGCCGGGACGGAAGGCCTCGCGGATGCCGCCCACCATGCCGAACTTGGCGTTGCGCGGCGGCTTGAAGTCCTCGACCGGCTGGCCTTTCAGGGTCTCGCCCATGAAGTCGATGAAGATCGGCACCGAATCCACCGCGCCGGTCTCGCCCTCGCCCAGCGAGCGGTTGTCGTCGAAGCCCACGAAGACGCCGACGATCAGGTTGGGCGAATAGCCCACGAACCAGGCGCTGCGGTACTCGTTGGTGGTGCCGGTCTTGCCGGCCAGCGGACGGCCCAGCGAACTGACGGCCGCCGCTGTGCCCCGTTGCACGACGCCCTGCAGCATGGAGGTCATCTGATAGGCGGTGATCGGGTCGATCACCTGCTTGCCGGGCGGCGGCACATGGGGGCTCTCATCGTCGCCCATGAAGACGCCGTCGCAATGGGGGCAGTCGCGCTGGTCGGCGCGGAAGATGGTCTTGCCCTCGCGGTCCTCGACCAGCTCGATCAGGTGCGGCTCGATCCTGCGGCCGCCGTTGACGAAGGGCGCATAGGCGGCCGTCAGCTTGAAGGGCGTGGTCTCCCCTGCCCCCAGCGCCATGGCCAGCACCGGCTCCATGTCCTTGACCACGCCGAAGTCGACGGCCGTCTTGACCACCTTGCTCATGCCCACGCTCTGGGCCAGGCGCACGGTCATGGCGTTGATCGACTGCTCCAGGCCCTTGCGCAGCGGCAGGGCGCCATAGAACTGCTTGTGATAGTTCTCCGGGCTCCAGACCTCGCCGTTGGCCCCCTTCAGGTCGAGCCGCGCATCCAGCACCGTGGAGGCGGGCGTGAAGCCGTTCTCCAGGGCGGTCGCATAGACGAACGGCTTGAAGGCGGACCCCGGCTGACGCATCGCCTGGGTCGCGCGGTTGAAGTTGGAGAGCGAGAAGCTGTAGCCGCCGACCATGGCCAGCACCCGGCCGGACCAGGGATCGATGGCCACCAGGGCCCCGTTCACCTGCGGCACCTGGCGCAATCGGAAGACGCCGTTGGGCATCGGCTCCACGAAGATCAGGTCGCCGACGCTCAGCCCCTTGCCGCCCCGGGCCCAGGCCACGTCCTCGGGCGCGAGATTGCCCGCCAGGTCTCCCTTGGCGGTGCGTATGTGCACGCCGCCGGTGACGGAATCGATGATCGCGCGCCGCCATTCGGGGCGTTCGGCCGGCGGCGCGGCCAGGGCTTCCTTCTCCCAGTGGGAGTCCACGGCCACATGGCTCCAGGCGCCGCGCCAGCCGTGGCGGCGGTCGTAGTTCTCCAGCCCCTTCATCAGCGCGACCCGGGCGGAGGTCTGCAGCTGCGGGTCCAGGGTGGTGCGCATATAGTAGCCGCCCTCGTTGAGGCGCGGGCCCAGGGTCTGCAGCGCGCGCTGGCGGACCTCTTCGACGAAATAGTCGGCGTCGCGGTATTTGGCCCGCGACGGCGCGGTCTGCACGACCAGGTCTTCCTTCTCGGCGGCGGCGGCCTCGGCCTTGCTGACCCAGCCCAGCTCGGCCATCTGGCCGAGGATCCAGTTGCGGCGGATCAGGGCCTGGGCCTTGCGCTTGGTCGGGTGGTAGTTGTCCGGCCCCTTGGGCAGGGCGGCCAGATAGGCGCATTCGGCCAGGCTCAGGTCGTTGATCGACTTGCCGAAATAGTTGTAGGCGGCCGCGCCGACGCCATAGGAGCGGTAGCCCAGCCAGATTTCGTTCAGATAGAGCTCGAGGATCTGCTCCTTGTTGAGCGTCTGCTCCAGCCGCCGGGCCAGGATGGCCTCCTGCAGCTTGCGCCCCACGGTCTGGCTGTTGGTCAAAAGGACGTTCTTGGCCACCTGCTGGGTGATGGTCGACCCGCCTTCGAGCCGGCGGCCCTGGGCGGCGTTGATGAGGTTCTTGCCCATGGCCCGGGTCATGCCCAGCGCGTCGACCCCGCCGTGCTGGAAG
>JAQGIP010000112.1 GCA_028291055.1 Caulobacter sp. | reverse complement strand
TCGACAACCCGATCGACAGCCTGGTCTCGCGCCTGACCGGCAAGCCCAAGCCGTCTGCGAGTCCGGGGTGACCGGGGCCCTCTACGACGAGGCGGCGCTGGAGTCGGCCCGGGTCCAGTTCGCCCATCCGGTCGAGTTCATGATGGGCTGCGCCAAGATCGAACAGCTGCCCGAGCCGGACCTGCCGGAGGTGGCCTTCGCGGGCCGCTCCAACGTCGGCAAGTCCAGCCTGATCAACGCCCTGGTGGGTCAAAACCACCTGGCGCGGGCCTCCAACGAGCCGGGCCGCACGCGCGAGATCAACTTCTTCGTGCTGGACGACCAGGCCCGCCTGGTCGACCTGCCCGGCTATGGCTTTGCCCGCGTGTCGCGCAACGCCGCCGACAAGTTCCAGAACCTGGGCCGCCAGTTCCTGCGCGGCCGGCCCAACCTCAAGCGCGTCTATCTGCTGATCGATGCCCGCCACGGTCTGAAGTCGGTGGACGGCGAGGCGCTGGACGCCTTGGACAAGGCCGCCGTCAGCTACCAGATCGTCCTGACCAAGTCCGACAAGATCAAGCCGGCCGAGGTCGAGGCGCTGGTCGAAAAGACCGCCGCCGCGATCATCAAGCGCGCCGCCGCCTTCCCCCGCGTCCTGGCCACCTCGTCGGAAAAGGGCGCGGGCTTGCCGGAGCTGAGGGCCGAGATCGCCACGGCCTGCGCGATACCGCTAACCACCGCCGCCTAGCCCTCCGGGGTGACAGGCGGGCGCTCGTCCGCTATCGAGCGCGGCCATCCGCAGAGAGTCTCCTAAGCCCGTGACCGACAAGACCGCCGTTGGGGAAGAGCAGGGGTGGGCCACCGCCAAGACCCTGGCCGAGGCCCTGCCCTATATCCAGCGCTATGACCGCGAGACGGTGGTCATCAAATACGGCGGTCACGCCATGGGCCAGGAAGAGGTTGCGCGCCTGTTCGCCGCCGACGCCGTTCTGCTGAAGCTGCTGGGCCTGCATCCCGTGGTGGTCCACGGCGGCGGGCCGCAGATTTCGCGTATGCTGGACCGCGCGGGCGTGAAGTCCACCTTCGTGGACGGCCTGCGCGTCACCGACGCGGCGACCATGGAAGTGGCCGAGATGGTGCTGTCGGGCGCCATCAACAAGGAAATCGCCAGCTGGATCACCCAGGCGGGCCGGGAAGCCGACGTGCGCGGCGTGGGCCTGTCGGGCAAGGACGCGCGGCTGATCACCGTCAAGAAGGTTCAGCGCACCAAGCGCGATCCCGACTCCAACATCGAACAGGTGGTGGACCTGGGGTTCGTGGGCGAGCCCACCCAGATCGATCCCCAGCTGATCAAGGGCCTGATCAATTCCGAGAACGACTACATCCCGGTCATCGCCCCGATCGGCGTGGCCGAGGACGGCCAGACCTACAACATCAACGCCGACACCGTGGCCGGCGCCCTGGCCGGCGCGCTGAAGGCCAAGCGCATGCTGCTGCTGACCGATGTGGCCGGCGTGCTCGACGCCAACGGTGAGCTGATCCGCCAGATGTCGGTGGGTGAGGCGCGCGGCCTGATCGCCTCCGGCGTCGCCAACGGCGGCATGATCCCCAAGCTGGAGACCGCCATCGCGGCGGTGGAGAGCGGCGTGCAGGCCGTGGTCATCATGGACGGCAGGCGGCCCCATGCCATGCTGGTGGAGCTGTTCACCGAGCACGGCGCCGGCACCCTGGTCTGCG
This sequence comes from Caulobacter sp., assembly GCA_028291055.1. Lineage (GTDB taxonomy): Bacteria > Pseudomonadota > Alphaproteobacteria > Caulobacterales > Caulobacteraceae > Caulobacter. The sequence continues at coordinate 15,663 of JAQGIP010000112.1, read as the reverse complement.
CGTGATGGGGGCCCACTCTTCTCCTGGGGCCGACTTGCGTCATATCGAGGTCTGGCTGTTCGACCTCGACAACACCCTCTACCCCCTGGAAAGCGGCCACATGCTGCTGGTTCAGGACAAGATGACGGACTACATGGAGCGCATGACGGGCCTGCCGAGAGATGAGGCCCGGGCCCTCCAGAAGCGCTACTACCACCAGCACGGCACAACGCTGGCCGGCCTGATGGCCCACCACGGCATCGAGCCCGAGGCCTTCCTCGAGGAGGTGCATGACATCTCCATGGACCGCCTGACGCCCGATCCCGCCCTGCGCGCCGCCTTGTTGCGCCTGCCCGGCCGGCAGATGGTCTTCACCAACGGCTCGGCCTCGCACGCCGAGCGGGTGCTGGAAAAGCTGGACCTGGCCGACATCTTCGAGGACGTCTTCCACATCGCCTCGGCCGACTACATTCCCAAGCCCGCACCGGAGACCTTTGAGAAGGTCGTCGCGCGCTTCGGCATCGACCCCAAGGTCACCTGCTTCTTCGAGGACAGCGAGAAGAACCTGGCGCCCGCCGCGGTGCTGGGCATGACCACCGTCCTGATCGTCCCGCAGGATGGCCAGGCCGTGCCAACCTCCGCCGACTTCGTCCACCACACCACCACCGACCTGGCCGCCTTCCTGGCCGGCGCCCGTCTCAAAGAAACCGCCGCATGACCGACATCTCCCTCGCCGACCTCGCCGCCGAAATCGAAGCCGCCTGGGAGGCCCGCGACGCCCTGTCGCCGGCCACCACCAGCCCGATGCGCACCGCCGTGGACGAGACCATCCGCCTGCTGGACGCCGGCGAGGCGCGCGTGGCCGAAAAGATCGACGGGGCCTGGGTCACCCATCAGTGGCTGAAGAAGGCCGTGCTGCTGTCGTTCCGCTTAAACCCCAACGCGGTGATGCACGCCGGCACGCTGGGCGGCGCCGTCGGTCCCTGGTGGGACAAGGTGGCCAACAAGTTCGACGGCTGGGAAGCGCCCCAGTTCGAGGCCGCCGGCTTCCGCGCCGTGCCCGGCTGCGTGGTGCGCAAGGGCGCCTTCATCGGCCGCAACGCCGTGCTGATGCCCAGCTTCGTCAACATCGGGGCCTATGTGGACGAGTCCACCATGGTCGACACCTGGTCGACGGTCGGCAGCTGCGCCCAGATCGGCAAGCGCGTCCACCTTTCCGGCGGCGTCGGCATCGGCGGCGTGCTGGAGCCGCTGCAGGCCAACCCCACCATCATCGAGGACGACTGCTTCATCGGCGCGCGTTCCGAAGTGGCCGAGGGCGTGATCGTGGGCCAGGGCGCGGTGCTCTCCATGGGCGTCTTCCTGACCGCCTCGACCAAGATCATCGACCGCAAGACCGGCGAAATCCACCGTGGCCAGGTGCCGCCCTATTCGGTGGTGGTTCCGGGCGCGATCCCGGACCCGCACGGCGTGGGGCCCAGCCTGTCGTGCGCCGTGATCGTCAAGACGGTGGACGCCCAGACGCGGTCGAAGACCTCGATCAACGAGTTGCTGCGGGACTAAAGTCACACTTTGCCAGCCTCCCCACAGACGCGCTCGCGCGCGTCGTTGGGGGGAGGAGTCGGCGCCGGCCGACGGAGGGGGGCGTGCCGTGCGCGGGCGTTATTATTCCGGCGTTTGTGAGGGCTCGGGCTCAGCGGGATTGAACTCAGCGGCTGTAAGCCCCCCTCCGACCCCCTGGCGGGGGCCACCTCCCCCCAACGGCGCTGGGCGCGCCTGTGGGGAGGCTTCTCAGGGATAGGGCGTGCCGTCCCGGTGGCGGTAGAAGTCCTCTCCCGGCCGCGCGATCATGTCGATGTCTGGATAATCGCAGGCATCGAGATCGCTGCGCCCGCCGACCTCCAGCACCACGGCCTCCGCGTCCGAGCGGTTGATCAGCTGATGGGCGTTGGGGTCGCCCGCCTTGAAGCCAGCGCAGTCGCCGGCCCGCAGCACCGTCTCGCCCGCATCCTCGACCAGCACCACCTCGCCGGACAGCACGATGACGAACTCGTCCTCATGGGTGTGGTTGTGGCGCTGGCTGGACCACACGCCCGGCGCCAGGACCAGGCGGTTGACGCCGAACTGGGTCAGCCCCGCCGCATCGCCCAGCTTCCAGCGTTTGCGGTCCTTGCAGGGCGCGTCGTGCGGCGGCGGGTAGTCGCAGCCGACGCGGAGGGTCGCGGCGGCGGGATCGATCTTGGGCATGGGACCGGCTCGGCAATTTGTATGAGATGCAAGTTAGCCTAAAGGTCTGCCCATGACCGCCGCCAGCCTTATCGACCCCGTCGAATTCTCCTGCGACCTGATCCGGCGTCCGTCGGTCACCCCCGCCGACGCCGGGGCCATGGACCTGGTGCACCGCAAGCTCGAGGGCCTGGGCTTCACCTGCCGGCGCATGAAGTTCGGCGAGATCGAGAACCTCTACGCCCGGCGCGGGACCACCGGGCCCAACCTCTGCTTCGCCGGCCACACCGACGTGGTGCCCGTGGGCGATGCGGGCGCCTGGAGCCAGGATCCCTTCGAGGCGGCCATCGAGAGCGGCGTGCTGTTCGGGCGCGGCGCGGTGGACATGAAGAGCGCCATCGCCGCCTTCACCTCGGCCGTGGCCGCCACCCTGGCCAAGGGCGAACCTACGGGGTCCATCTCCTTCCTGATCACCGGCGACGAAGAAGGCGTGGCCCAGGACGGCACCAGGAAGGTGGTCGAAACATTGGCCGCCGAGGGCGAGGTCATCGACCATTGCGTGGTCGGCGAGCCCAGCTCCTCCACGGCGTTCGGCGACATGATCAAGATCGGCCGCCGGGGCAGCATCAACGCCTGGATCACGGTGGAGGGCCGTCAGGGCCACGTGGCCTATCCCCAGCGGGCCGCCAACCCCATCCCGGTGCTGGTCGCCCTGCTGGCCCGGCTTCAGGGCCGTGTGCTCGACAATGGCTACACCGGCTTCCAGCCGTCCAACCTGGAGGTGACCACCATCGACGTCGGCAATACCGCCACCAACGTCATCCCGGCGCAGGCCAAGGCGCGCATCAACATCCGCTTCAACCCGGCCCACAAGGGCGACGACCTGGCCGCCTGGATCGCCGCCGAATGCATCGCCGCCGGCCGCACCTTCGAGGGCGAGGTGCATCTGGACACCGTGGTCAGCGGCGAGGCCTTCCTGACCGAGCCCGGCCCCTTCACCGACGTGGTCGCCGCCGCCGTCGAGGCAGCCGCGGGCCGCAAGCCGGAACTGTCCACGACGGGGGGAACCTCCGACGCCCGCTTCATCCGAGCGCTGTGCCCCGTGGTCGAGTTCGGGCTGGTGGGCGCGACCATGCACGCCGTCGACGAACGCGCCCCGGTGGCCGAAATCCGCCAGCTCGCCCACGCCTACGAAATCCTGATCGAGCGCTACTTCCAGGCCTTCGGCGCCTGATGCGCGGCCTGCTGACCAGCTGGCAGTTCTGGGCCCTGGGCTCGGCGGTGTTCGCGGCCCTGACCGCCATCCTGGCCAAGATCGGCATCAAGGACATCCCGTCCGACTTCGCCACCCTGGTGCGCACGGCGGTGATCCTGATATTCGGCGCCGCCCTGGTGGCGATGACCGGCCAGTGGCGCTCGCCCTCCACCGTGCCGGCCAACACCTGGCTGTTCCTGACCCTGTCGGGCTTGGCCACCGGCGCCTCGTGGCTCTGCTACTTCCGCGCGCTGAAGCTCGGCGACGCCGCCCGTGTGGCCCCGGTCGACAAGCTCAGCGTCGTTCTGGTCGCCATCATCGGCGCGGCGGTGCTGGGCGAGAAGCTGTCGGGCCGCAACTGGGTCGGCGTGGCCTTCATCGCCGTGGGCGCGGTGCTGGTGGCGCTGAAGTAGGCCGTCCTCCCCAGGCGAGCCTGACGACTATTCGCGGTGTGGCGCAGAAGACCGATGCCGTCACAAACCCAGGCGCCACAACACGCCCAACCTTTGACTCGGCAAACCCCTCCGCTCCTTCGGAGCACCTCCCCCGCCGGGTCGCTTGGGCGACCCTGGGGAGGATGGCTAATATCCCACCCCAGTGAGATAAAGCCCGTCGGGCGGCGCCACGGCCCCGCAGGCCTTGCGGTCCCTGGCCTCCAGCGCGGCGGCGAGGTCGGCCAGGCTCCAGCGGCCCACGCCCACTTCGGTCAGGGAGCCCGCCATCGATCGGACCTGGCGATGCAGGAAGGATCGCGCCTCGAACACCAGCCTGATCTCCTCGCCCTCGCGCCAGACGCGCGCCACATCCAGCGTCTTCATCGGCGACTTGGCCTGGCAGTGCATGTCGCGGAAGGTGGTGAAGTCGTGGTGGCCGACCAACACCTGAGCCGCCTCATGCATGGCCTCGGCGTTCAGCGGCTTCCGGAAGTGCCAGACCTGGCCCTTCTCCAGGGCCGCCGGGGCGCGGCGGTTGAGGATGCGGTAGAGGTAGCGCCGCTCCTTGGCCGAGAACCGCGCGTGCCAGCCTTCCAGGGCGATCTCGACCTCGAGAATGACGACGCGGTCTTGCACGAGGTGGGCGTTCATTGCATCGCGCACCACGTCGGGCGCCCAGGTCTTGGTCAGGTCGATATGCACCACCTGACCCGTCGCATGGACGCCGGTGTCGGTGCGCCCGGCCGCATGGGCGCGGACATCCTCCCCGCTGAAGCCGAGCACCGCCTTTTCCAGCGCCCCCTGCACCGACGGCAGGCCGGCCTGGGCCTGGTAGCCGCGGTAGGGCCGGCCGTCATATTCGATGAGCAGGCGGTAGCGGGGCATCAGCTGAACCGGGTCCCCGCCGCCACGGGGAAGCCGCGCAGGAAGGTCTCCGCATCCTGGGCCGCCTTGCCTTCGCGCTGGACGGTGAGCAGGCGCACGGCGCCCTGGCCGCAGGCGATCAGCAGGCCGCCATCCAGCGCCACCCCCGGTTCGCCCCGGGCGTCCTCGACGCCCGACAGCAGCGCCTTCACGCGCACCGGCCCGCTTTCGCCCGGCGCCTCGAACCAGGCGCCGGGGAAGGGCGACAGGCCCCGGATATGGTGGTCGAGGTCGGCCGCGGGGCGGCTCCAATCGATGCGGGCCTCCGCCGGCTTGATCTTCTTGGCGTAGGTCAGACCCTCGGCGGCTTGTGGAACCTCCACCGCCGTCCCCGCCTCGATGGCGGCCAGGGTCGGCGGCAGGAGCCGCGCCCCAGCCTCGGCCAGCCGCGATTGCAGGGTGGCCGCCGTGTCGAGGGGGCCGATGCGCACCGTCTCGGTGGCCAGGACGGGCCCTTCGTCCAAGCCCTCGGTCATGCGCATGACCTGGACGCCGGTCACCGCATCGCCGGCCATGATGGCGCGCTGGATCGGCGCCGCGCCCCGCCAGCGGGGCAGCAACGAGGCATGCACGTTGAAGGCGCCCAGGCGCGGCGCCTCCAGCACCTCGCGCAAAAGAATCTGGCCGAAGGCCACCACCACGGAGGCGTCCAGGTCGAGCGCCTGGAAGGCCGTGATCTCCTCGGGGGCCTTCATGGAGGCCGGCGTACGCACCATCAGCCCCCGGCTTTCGGCGAAGGCCTGCACCGGCGAAGGCTTCAGCGCCTGACCCCGCCCGCGCGGGGCCGGCGGCTGGGAATAGACGCACACGACCTCATGGCCCGCCTCCAGGATGGCGGCGAGACTCAAGGCGGCGAATTCGGGGGTGCCGAGGAAGGCGAGGCGCATGGCGGCTAGCTCTTAACCGGCGAAGGGCCGGTGCGCAAAACGGAACCGCGAGCTTGGCCGTACGTTCTTCGCGCCAAAGAGGGAGACTCCATCATGAAGACGCTCGTCATCGTATCTCTGGCCGTGGCCGGCCTGGCGCTCGGCGCCTGCTCCAAGGAAGACAACGCCAAGATCAAGGCCGACGCCCAGCAGACCGCCACCGACGTGAAGTCCGCCGCCCACAATGTGGCCCAGGACCCCGCCGTGAAGGACGCCGGAACCGAGCTGAAGAAGGCGGGGACGGAGGCCAAGGAGGGGCTGAAAAAGGCCGGGAACGAACTGAAGGACGCCACCAAGAGCGCCGGCAATGACGTCAAGGACGCGGCCCACGACGCCAAGGACGCTTCCAAGAAATAGGACTCGCGCGGGGCTTAAGCCGCCCTCGCCGCCTTCTTGACCTTGGCCACGGCCCGGTCACGCTTCAGGCGCGACAGGTGGTCGATGAACAGCACGCCCTTCAGGTGGTCCATCTCGTGCTGGATGCAGACGGCGTAGAGGCCCTCGGCGTCCTCCTCGACCGTCTCGCCCTTGTAGTTGAGATAGCGGACCTTCACCTGGGCCGGCCGCTCCACGTCGTCATAGATGTCGGGCACCGACAGGCAACCCTCCTCGTAGGAGGCCAGCTCCTCCGACGACCAGAGGATTTCCGGGTTCACGTAATACTGCGGCGCGGGGTCGTCTTCCTCGCGGGCCAGGTCCATGACGATGACATTGATCGGCTCGCCCACCTGCACGGCGGCCAGGCCGATGCCGGGCGCGTCGTACATGGTCTCCAGCATGTCATCCATCAGCGCGCGCAGTTCATCGCTCACGCCCCCTTCGACGGGAACGGACTTCTGCTTCAGCACCGCCAGATCGGCGGCGTTGTCGACGGTGAGGATGCGGCGAAGGCTCATGCCGGGGAATTAGGGACGCCATTCCCGACCGTCAAGGTGGGACTCTCCGCGGCGATGGTCGCGGCGTCGAGGCGTGGCGCGTCGGACACGAACTTGGTGACCGGCCGCACCGAGGTCTCGATGGGGCTCAGATCGGGCATGTCGCGCCCCTCATGGTCGGCCGAAAGTTCCTCGAACCGCCGCGCCTGGGTCAGCACCTGGCTCTCCAGCGAGCCCACGAAACTGTTGTACTTGCCCACCGCCGTATCCAGCGCCTTGCCGAGCGCCAGGGCATGGCTGCCCATGGTCGCCACCCGCTTATAGAGCTCGCGCCCCAACTCGGCGATCTTGGCCGCCCCCTTGGCCTGATCCTCCACCCGCCAGCCATAGGCCACCGCCTTGCACAGCGCGAACAGGGTGGTCGGCGTGACCAGCAGCACCCGCTTGTCCATGGCTTCCGTCATCAGGTCGGGCAACCGCTCCAGCGCCGCCACCAGGAAGCTGTCGCCCGGCACGAACATGGCCACGAAATCCGGCGAACCATCGGCGGCGAACTGGTCCCAATAGGTCTTGGCCGACAGGCTCTGCATATGGCCCCTCACGCTGGCGGCATGACGCGTCCAGGCGGCCTCGCGCACCGTATCCTCGGTGGCCTCCTGGGCGTCCATGAAGGCGTTCAGCGAGCATTTGGCGTCGATCACGAAGACCCCGCCACCCGGCATCTGCACCTTCACGTCGGGCCGTCGGCGGCCCTCCTCGGTGTCGACGCTGAACTGCTCCTCGAAATCGAAGCGCTTGTTCAGGCCCGCCGCCTCCAGGACGTTCCTCAAGGTCTGTTCGCCCCAGCGGCCCTGCACCCCGGCCCCGCGCCGCAGCGCCGCCGACAGCTTGCGCGCCTCGTCCTGGGTGGCGACCGAGGCTTGCATCAGGGCGGTGATCTGGGCCTTCAGGCCCCCATTGTCCTCGGCGCGGGACTTCTCCACCGCCGCCACCTGCTCCTGCACCTTGGCCAGGGTCTCGGCCACGGGCTTCAGCTGCTCGGCCAGCCGCGCCTGGGCTAGCAGGTCGCGGTTCTTGAAACTCTCGTCGGCCCGCTTGACCAGCTCGTCGGCGACCACGCTGGCCGACTGCGCCGCCTGGGCGCGCAACATGTCGGTCATCTGCTCGCGGTTCTCTTCCTGCAGCCGCAACCGCTCGCGCAGGGTCATGGCGTGGCCGCGCTCGCGCAGCCACAGGACGAGAAAGATCAGGGTGGTCAGGGCGAATACCGCCGCGACGGTGATGAGAAGCGTAGCGTTCATGGTCCGTTCGCTAACAGGAATCGCGGTCGGGGTTAAGCCCCCGTCCTGTCGCGCCATTCGGCCCCGAGGGATCGCCGCTCGCCCCCGGACCGTTGCCGCGCGGCCCGCCAGGCCGCCATTCCTGTCGTTGAAGTAACGGTGAAGGAGCGACCATGCGTAGGCGGGATCTGTTGGGATGCGCGGCCGCCCTGGCCCTGGCGCCGTCCCTGTCGGCGGCGGCCGGACAGCCCTTCCGCCGCGTGCGCCCCGGCGACGCGGCCTGGCCCGACGCCCGCCAATGGGCGGGCCTGAAGCGCCAGGTGGGCGGGCGGTTGGTCAAGCCCGCGCCGCTCTGGGCCAACTGCGAACAGCCCGCTACCAGCCAGGCCTGCCTGGCCGACCTGAAGAACCTGCTCAACCCCTATTATCTCGGCGACCAGCCGGGCGGGACCCAGGTCAGCGGCTGGCTCGGCGCCTGGACGCCGCAGCTCAGCGCCTATGCGGTCGCGGCCCGCGACGCCGAGGACGTGGCGGCGGCGGTCTCCTTCGCGCGGCGCCATCGCCTGCGGCTGGTGGTCAAGGGCGGCGGCCACAGCTACCAGGGCACGTCCAACGCGCCGGACTCCCTGCTGGTCTGGACCCGGACCATGCGCGCCATCACCCTCCATGACGCCTTCACGCCCAGGGGCAGCCACGCCGCGCCCGTCCCGGCGGTGACGGTCGAAGCAGGGGCCCTATGGATGGATGTCTATGACGCGGTGACCACCAAGGCGGGGCGCTATGTCCAAGGCGGCGGCTGCGCCACCGTCGGCGTGGCGGGCCTGATCCAGAGCGGCGGCTTTGGCTCCTTCTCCAAACGCTTCGGCCTGGCGGCGGCGGGGTTGCTGGAAGCGCAGATCGTCACCGCCGACGGCGTCATCCGCACCGTCAACGCCACCCGCGAGCCGGAGCTGTTCTGGGCGCTGAAGGGCGGCGGGGGCGGAAGCCTCGGTGTCGTGACCAGACTGACGCTGAAGACCCACGACCTGCCCGAACGGTTCGGCTGGGGCGGCGGGACCATCGAGGCCAACTCCGACGCCGCCTTCGCGCGGCTGATCCGCCGCTTCGTCGACCACTACGCCGAGGCTCTGTTCAACCCCCACTGGGGCGAGAGCGTCTCCCTCAAGCCGCGCAACGTGCTCGACATCTCCATGGTCTGCCAGGGCCTGACCAACGACGAGGCGCAGGCGGCGTGGAAGCCGTTCAGCGACTGGGTCGCCGCCGCGCCGCACGACTACAAGGTCATCGATGAGATCGGCGCCGGGACCATGCCCGCCCGGTCCTGGTGGGACGTTCAGGGCCGCAAGGCCAAGGGCTCCACCGCAGTGCTGCTCGACAACCGCCCCGGCGCGGAACCCGCCCACGGCTGGTGGGCCGGCGACCAGGATCAGGTCAGCGCCTTCCTGCACGGCTATGAGTCGGTATGGCTGCCGGCCGACCTGCTGGAGCCCGGCCGCCGCCAGGCCCTGGCCGACGCCCTGTTCGCCGCCAGCCGCCAGATGGACGTGGGCCTCCACTTCAACAAGGGCCTGGCCGGCGCCCCGCCCGACGCCATCGCCGCCGCCCTCGACACCGCCACCAACCCGGTGGTGACCACCGCCTTCGCCCTGGCCATCATCGCCACCGGTTCGACCCCGCCCCTGCCGGGCTTCCCGGGCCCCAAGCCGGACATGGCCAAGGCCCACGCCAACGCCGCGCGCATCGACGCCGCCACCGCCGCGCTGAAGGTCGTGGCCCCGGTCCCCGGCTCCTATCTGTCGGAAAGCAACTACTTCAACCCGCAATGGCGCGACGCCTATTGGGGCGGCCACTACCCGAGGCTGAAGGCCGCCAAGGCGCGCTACGACCCGCAAGGCCTGTTCATCATCCACCACGGCGTAGGCAGCGACCAGTGGAGCGCCGACGGGTTTACGCGGATGGGATGAGGCCAGGGCCTGTCGACATCATGGACGCGTCGATGATGAGGGCGTCGGCTGAGCCCGGGACAACGCCGCCTGCGCCCGGAAGGCACGGCGGGGGCGGGTAAACCCCGCGTGCGATCAACGGGTCACGCGCGCCGCGACTGTCGCGTGCTGGCCTCGCGGCAGAGGCGCGCCAGCGTCCAGCGCAGGGGCCAGTCGGACAAGCCATGGCGAACCTGTACGAAGCCTTCGCAGATGAGCTGGCGCCGCACGGACTCCAGATTGGTGTGGCTGCCCGACGCCGCGAGGTGGCGCGCCCGCGCCACCATGTCGGGTCGCGGGTGAGGCTCGTCGGTCCAGAAGTGTTCCGTCATCGCCGGTCTCCACAAGACTGATCTGCCCGCCCGTGGCCCCTGAGCATGAGAGCCGGCCGCCCTCCAGCAACCGGCCCTTGGACAACTCTACGGACCGACGATGAAGTCGCCGGCGCTCAGCGTCGATTGCGGCGTGGTGCCGAAGCCCGAGATCAGCACGGCCTGACCCGCGCCCGAACCGTCGGCGTCCCACCACAGATTGTGGTAACCGTCGTACACGAACTGTCCGTGAGCGGAGGTTGTCGCGAAGGGGTCGGAGGTGCTGAGGTCGCGGGTCGCGTTGGTGTCGACGGGCATGCCGTCCGACGTGGTGACGAACCAGCTGGAATCCAGCGTCATGCCGGCGGTCAGGCCGCCCGCGAAGGTCGCGGCCGAGATCTGCACCTTGTCGAGCCCGCCCTGGAAGTCATGCACATGGTCGCTGCTGCCCACGGTCGCGGCGTCGAACACGAAGGTGTCCGCGCCCACGTCGCCATACAGGCTGTCGTGCCCGCCGCCGCCGTTCAGGATGTTGCCGTTGGCGTTGCCGCGGATGACGTTGTCGAGATCGTTGCCCGTGCCCCGGACGGCGCCGTTGAACAGGGTGAGGTTCTCGATATTGGCGCCCAGCACATAGTCCGCCGAGGCCAGCACCTGGTCGATGCCTCCGCCCACGCCCTCGACCACGACATCGGCGCTGTTGTCGACGGAGTAGCGATCATCGCCGCCGCCGCCGGACATGGTGTCGACGCCCAGGCCGCCGGTCAGCTTGTTGGCCCCGGCGTCGCCGGTCAGGGTGTCGTTGAAATCCGAACCGGTGAGGTTCTCGAAGCCCGTCAGATAGTCGCGGTCGCCGCCGCCGGTCTGCTGGGCGCTGGTGGTGTTGGCCAGGGTGACGGTGACGGCGCCGGTGGCGTCGGCGAAGCTGACCGTATCGTTGCCGGCGCCGCCCGAGAGCCAGTCGTTGCCCGCGCCGCCCATGATCAGGTCGTTGCCGTCGTTACCGCTGATGGAATCGTTGCCCGCGCCGCCGTAGAGACCGTTCGCGCCGCTGTTGCCCTTAACGTTGTTGTCCAGGCTATTGCCCCAGCCGCTGAGGTCCGCCGTACCCACCAGGTCCAGCCGCTCGAGATTGGCGCCCAGCGTGTAGCTCAGGCTGGAGAGGACGGTGTCGTAGCCCTCGCCGGCGTTCTCCATGATGGTGTCGCCGATGTTGTCGATCATGTAGACGTCGTTGCCGAGGCCCCCGGCCAGGTAGTCGGCGCCCGTGCCCCCGTCCATGGCGTCATTGCCGGCGCCGCCATAGAGCGCATCGTTGCCGCCGCCGCCCCTGAGGTGGTCGTTGCCGTCCGCGCAGGTAAGGGTGTCGGCGCCATCCCGCGCGTAGATCGTGTTGTCCCCTGGGGCGCCGACGATGTTGTCGGCCCCGTCCGTTCCGTACGTGCTCATCGTAGTTCAGCCCTAGCCGCCGGCCCGCCCTCTGCGAGCCACATGGCCGTTAAAGCTTCGATAACCCCGTCCTCGTTCCAAGCTCGGCCTACGAAAATCCGTCGCCGACGCACTTTGTCCAAATCCTCGGCTGAGCCGGGTTGCGGTGATCGGCGGCTCGTTCCGCGCCTGCCTATTTGGCGCCGCCCCCGAGATAGGTCCGCAGGCGCAGCCACTCCGCCGCCTTGCGCTCGAAGGGCACGGCGTGGGCCGGACTGCTCGACGGCAGGGTGATCTGCGCAAAGGCCGTCCCGTCGCCCAGCAGGGTGCGCCCCACCGCCGACGCCTTGGCGCCATTGTAGGCCACCGCCCGCAGCGCCGGCAGCGTCGCGGTGAAGTCAGCCAGGGCGTTGGCCTCGAGATTGCGGATCGCGGTGTCCAGGCTCCCCACCCGCTCCGCCGAACGCACCACGTCCCATAGCCCCACCCCGGCCTCGAGCAACGCCTCCAGCCGCTCCGGATAGGCAAGCTCGACCAGCGGCCGCCCGATCACCGCCTGCATCAACCGCCAGAACTGGTTCTGCGGATGCGCATAATATTGCGCCCGCGCCAGCGACACCTCGCCGGGCAGGCTGCCCAGGACGAGGAGGCGGATGTCAGCGTTGGTGACGGCGGGGAAGGAGGATTTGGGCATGGGTCTGGTTACGCACGGATTTTGAAGACGTCCAACGCGCCGGGCGTCGCCCATCTGTTCGCAGGGCGCCAATCCAAGGCTTCAGTACTGGGCAAGAATGCGGGGTTTGAGGGCGTGCGAATTACGCGACCGTGGAGATCATGATACTCTTTGCCGTTCTCATAGTCCTCGCGCCTAAGATGCTGACCTTCGCGATCTTCGGCGTCCTACGACTTCCCGGAGACTGCGTTCACGGGGATCCGAGCAAAGACCCGTCAGGGGCGACACCGTCGATCTAGTGACTCAGAATTGAGCGTCCGATAGACCGTTGGCTGTGTAGTGGCGGGCCGACAAGCGCGATGCCTTCCCCCATCTGCTGGTGCGAGGAATTGGAAGATGGGCGGGATTATCGGCGCCAGCGGCGACGACGTTCTGAACGGTGGCGCCAATGGCGGCATCACCCGGATTTCAACCAATACGGCTGGGGCTGAAGGCTACGGCGGCTGGATCGCGCCCGCGCTCTCGGCCGACGGATCTAAGCTTGTCTTCTACGGTCCCGCGGGAAACTTCACGACCGGCAACATCAACGATACGGGCGTGTTTCTGAAGGACCTCGCTACCGGAGTTCTCACGGTCATCGCGGGCGCCCAACACTCACAGCGACCGGACATTTCCGCCGACGGCACCCGGGTAGTTTTCCAAAGCGACAGTGCCAGCCTTGCCGCCGGGGACACAAACGGTACGGGCGACATTTTCGTGAAAGACCTCACGACGAATGTGGTGACCCGCATATCGACAGCGTCAAACGGCGCGCAGTTGAACGTCCAATCCTATTATCCGTCGTTCTCTCCGGACGGTCATTCCGTGGTGTTCAGCACGGCCGCCGGCACCTTTGGTTCGCTCTACACCAACCTCGCTCTGAAAAATCTCGACACCGGACAACTGATTCAAGTGACGTCGAACGGCGCTGGCGTCGCTGCAAACGGCAGTTCGCTCTTCGGCGGGTTTTCATCCGATGGATCGAAGATCGTCTTCGAAAGCAACGCGACCAATCTTGTGGGTGGCGATGCCAATCAACATACAGACATCTTCATCAAGGACCTTGGAACGGGAGCCGTGACGCTCGTTTCTACGGGCGCATCAGGTGAACAAGGCAACCAGGACTCCTTTGGCGCTTCGCTGTCCGCGGACGGCACGAAGCTTCTGTTCCTAAGCGCGGCGTCAAACCTGGTGGCCGGCGACACCAACGACGAGATCGACCTCTTCGTTAAGGATCTGGCCACTGGCGTCGTGACCCGCGTGAACACGGCATCCGACGGTGGTCAGGCCTTGGGACAGCGGACCTACAGCGGTGTTTTCTCGCCCGATGGAACTCGGGTGGCCTTCTCATCGCAGGCCGCGAATTTAGTGTCCGGCGACACGAACGGTTACGAGGACCTGTTCATCAAGGACCTGGTCACCGGCCTCATCACGCGGGTGACGGGGCCGAGCGGCGAAAACAATTGGCCATCGCAGTACCACGTCTTCTCCGCCGACGGCACGCAGCTGATCTTCGCCAGCCTGGCGTCCAATCTCGTAGGCGGTGATACGAACGGTGACTACGACATCTTCTCGCTGAACCTCGGCGACCGTTTGGAGGGGCTTGCGGGCGACGACGTCCTATCAGGCGCAGCGGGCGACGATGCGCTCTACGGCGGATCCGGCGCGGACCATCTGAGCGGTGGGGCGGGAAGCGACCATCTCGATGGCGGAACTGGCCTTGACGTCGCTGTCTACGCCGTGGCTTCGACCTCCGCGACCTGGATGCATAACGCCAACGGCTCGTGGACGGTCACCGCCGGCGCCGACGGGACCGACACCCTCACCCACATCGAGGCGCTGCGCTTTACCGACCGAGACGTGTTGCTGACCCAGCCCGTCGACAGCGACTTCAACCTCGACGGCAAGTCGGACGTGCTGTGGCGCAATGACTCGGGCGAGATCTATGCCTGGAACAGCCAGCCTGGCCAGGGCGCCTTCCTGGGCCAGACCCTCGGCAACCCCGGGACCGGCTGGCATGTGCAGGACGTCGCCGACTACTCGGGCGACGGCAAGGCCGACATCCTGTGGCGCAACAACGCCGGCGACCTCTACGTCTACAAGTCCGACGCCGGCGCGGCGACCAGCTTCACCGGCCAGTCCATCTCCTACGTCGATCCGGTGTGGGCCGTGGTTCCGCAAGCGGGCGACTTCAACGGCGATGGGCGCGCCGACATCCTGTTCCGCAACACCAACACCGGCGAGGTCTACGTCTGGAATTCCCAGACCGGCTCGGCCGCCGTCAACTTCCTGGGCCAGTCCCTGGGCGCGATCGGCGCCGACTGGTCCATCAAGGGCGTCGGCGACTTCAACGGCGACGGCCGGGCGGACGTGCTCTGGCGCTCCGACGCCGGCGATGTCTACGTCTGGCTGGACAGCTCCACCGGCGCACCCGCCATGACCGGCCAGACCATCTCCTCTGTCGGCAACGACTGGACCATCCTGGGCCTCGGCGACTTCAACGGCGACGGCCGAGACGATGTCCTGTGGCGCCATACGGACGGCGAACTCTATGTCTGGAACTCCCAGACCGGCAGCGCCGCCGTTAACTTCCTGGGCCAATCCCTGGGCGCCGTCGGCCTCGACTGGTCCGTCGCCGCCATCGGCGACTACGACGGCGACGGCAGGGCGGACGTATTGTTCCGCAACGCTGACGGCCGCGTCTATCTGTGGAACTCCGACGACACCGGGCCGGTGGGCTTCGTCGGCCAGGGCCTGGGCACGACGGCCACGGATTGGCACATCCTCAGCGATTTCCACGGGATCTAGCGGAGCAAGCGTTGGACGCTACGGAACTCGTGTAGCGCAAGGCCCGGTCGCCGCCTGCGCCGGGCGCGCCGCTCATAAGCCGTCGAATTTATCAGGAAAATGGTGCCGCTTAGGTGACTCGAACACCTGACCTACGCATTACGAATGCGTCGCTCTACCAGCTGAGCTAAAGCGGCCCGCCCTTGATCCCGGTGAAGGGACCCTTTCGGGGAGGGCCTATTTAGCGGGGTGAAGGCCGGTTGCCAAGCGGGCGCTGATGTCGCGGCGTTACTTGCGGCCCGCGCGGTAATCGGCGGCCTCACCGGCGGTGGCCCAGTAGAGGTTGTCGATGGCGCCGGGGAGCGGCTCGCCCTGGGTGTTAACCACCAGGACCTGGTTGTCGCGCGACCAGACGGCCTGGCAGGCGGAGATGCCCACGACCACGCAGCCGTGGATTTCGGAAGGGACGCCGGGCGGCCGGCAGATCACCGGCGCCACAGGCGCGGCGGGAAGGGCGGGCAGGGCGCCGGGCGCCGCTCCCGGC
>JAQGIP010000099.1 GCA_028291055.1 Caulobacter sp. | reverse complement strand
TGCCAGTTGTAGCGGTGTAGCCAGTAAGGCAGCTCGGCGGCGCGCTGGTCTGAGGTGGTGTAGGCGTGAGCGTAAGCCCATTCCCGTAGCGCGGTCTGGATGAAGCGTTCGGCCTTGCCGTTGGTTTGCGGCGTGTAGGGTTTGGTGCGGATGTGCTTGAGGCCGAGCCTGGCGCAAGCGTCGCGGAAGGCGTGGGATTTGTAGCAGGAGCCGTTGTCGGTCATCACCCGGGTGACGGTGACGCCGAGGCTGGCGTAGTAGGCCACCGCGGCGATCAGGAAGGCCACGGCGCTTTGCTTCTTCTCGTCAGCCATGACCTGGCTGAAGGCGACGCGGGAGTTGTCGTCGATGCAGACGTGGACGAACTCCCAGCCGACGCCGCGGCTGTTGCTCTGAGCGGTCCGATCGCCGGTGATGCGGTGGCCGACCCTCTCGAAGCGGCCCAGCTTCTTGATGTCCAGGTGGATCAGTTCGCCGGGCGTCTTGCGCTCATAGCGCACCACTGGCGCGGCCGGCTCCAGGTCTCGGATCCGGCTCAGCCCCGCGCGCCGCAGCACCCGGCTGACCGTGGCCGGCGAGACCCGCGCCTGCTTGGCGATCTGCCCACCGCTGAAGCGCCGGCGACGCAGCGCGATGATCTGCTCGACCTGCTCAGGCGAGGTCGGCCGGTTCAGCTTGTGCGGTCGCGAGGAGCGGTCCTGAAGCCCCGCCGGACCCTCGGCCACGAACCGGGTCACCCATTTGCGCACGGTCTTCACGTCAACGCCGATGGCCGTGGCCACGGCCATCGGCGGCTGTCCCCGGTCGAGCACACGCCCCACCATCTCGGCTCGACTGCGCGGCGTCAGCCGGGCATTCTTGTGCACGTTCATCCGGTCCTCCGAGGGGTCTGAAGCTTCGCAACCTCAGCTTCCTCGGACCAGACCGGATGGACAACCTATTGAGAGCTCACAGCTAGAGCGTTGTCCGCTCCGATAGAATCGGAGCGGCGCTCTAGCTATTTGTTTTGTCGCGCTTTTTCGGCGGCGAACCGGCTTCCACTTCGCCGGAAAGCACTCTAGCCGCCCGGCGAGCACTGGGTGCCGAAGCTGGTGCGGCCCGGTTCGGAAATGGCGAAGGAGCCATCGCCAAAGACGTCGGTGGGATGGCCCGCCAGAGAGCCCGAAAGGAAGACGAGGCGGCCGCCCGCATACCGGTAGGTTCCCGTTTGGCCGGCGGAGTCCCGGTAGGTCGTCGCCGAGGTCAGCGCCATGTTCATGGCGAAAACATTGCCCACGTAGCAGCCGTAGGGGCCGGTCTTCAGGGAGCCCGGCGGCGCCTTCGCCGCCCCCTGACGAGCATAGGAGCCGGGGCCGACGCCGCCGTTGATCTGCTCATAGGTGCGTTCGCCATTCGCCGGGGCGACGCCCTTGCCGCCGCCCCCACCGGCATTGGTCGCGCCGCCGCCGGCCGTCGCGTGGGACGGGGTGATGGTCGGGGTCAGCATCTGGCCGGGGCGCATGGGATCGGGCGCGGGCTGTGGCGGACTGGTGCGGATGTGATCGCTGCTGATCCAGTAGGTCTCGCCGGCGCATTCCACCTGATAGGAACTGTTGCTGCGACCCGCACCGACGATGCAGCCGCTGTACCAGTCGTTCACGGCGCCGCTGGGCGAAGCGTAGACCGATTGTCCCGTGGCGTACTCCTGAGCCCAGGCGGCTCCGGCCAGGAAGAAGGCCATCGAAACCAAAATCAAAACACGTCGCATGGGGCGCCTCACTGAACAGGGCTCCAAGCTAGGCGACTGCTGAGCCGCCCGCGCCCCATGATTGTGGGGCTGAGTGCGCGTTGACCTCATCGAGATCGACTTCGCCCCGCACCGTGAGTTGGGCGGCGAGGCGCCGGATTTCTGTGCGCCGCCGCCGTCGCCCTTAGCCAGGCAAGGCGCGCGCCGGACCTCCTCCAAGCTTAAACATAACGCCCACTCTGGACGAACACGGTTCGATCGGGCATGCCAAGGCAGCGGGGGCGCGTCGTGATTTTCAATTCCATCACCTTCATCGTCTTTTTCGCGCTGTTCATGGCGCTGTGGGCCCTGCCGCTCGGCTGGACGGTTCGCCGCGTGATGCTGCTGGTCGCCAGCTACATCTTCTACGCCAGCTGGAGCCCGCCCTTCGTGGCGCTGCTGTGGATATCGACGCTGGTCGATTACTTCATGGCTCGCTGGATCGCGGCCGAGGAGCGGCCCGGACGGCGGCGTCTGGCGCTGATCATCTCGCTCGTGGCCAACCTGGGGATGCTGGGATTCTTCAAATACGGCGGCTTCCTGGAGCACAATTTCGAGGCTCTGGCCAAGGTTCTGGGCGTGGCCTACCAGGCGCCGGCCTGGAACATCGTGCTGCCCCTGGGCATCTCCTTCTACACCTTCCAGACCCTGTCCTACACGCTGGACGTCTATCAGCGGCGCATCGCGCCCAGCCGTTCCTTCCTGAACTTCGCCTTGTTCGTGACCTTCTTCCCGCACCTGGTGGCGGGGCCGATCATGCGGCCGAAGGATCTGCTGTCGCAGTTCGCCACGCCAAAGCGCGCCACGCGTCCGATGATGCTGTGGGGCCTGGCGCTGATGACCGTGGGGCTGTTCGAAAAGGTGGTGCTGGCCGACGCCTTCCTGTCCGGAACGGCGGACACGGTGTTCAAGGCGAAGGATGCGTTGCTGCCCCTGGATGCCTGGACCGGCGTGCTGGCCTTCGCGGGCCAGATCTTCTTCGACTTCTCCGGATACACGACCACGGCCATCGGGGCGGCGTTGTGCCTGGGCTTCTCGCTGCCGCAGAACTTCAATTCACCCTATGGGTCGGTCGGCTTTTCGGACTTCTGGCGGCGCTGGCACATCTCGCTGTCCACCTGGCTGCGCGACTATCTCTACATATCGCTGGGCGGCAACCGGAAGGGACGGGTGCGCACCTACGCCAACCTGATGATCACCATGCTGCTGGGCGGGTTGTGGCACGGGGCCAACTGGACCTTCGTGGTGTGGGGCGGCCTGCACGGCCTCTACCTGTCCGCCGAGCGGATGCTGACCCAGGCCTTCGGACACCACCGCCTGTTCCACACCACGGCGTTCAAGCTGCTGGCGGCGATGGTGACCTTCGTGCTGGTCTGCGTCGCCTGGGTGTTCTTCCGGGCCAGGGACTTCGCCGGCGCGGCCCGCATCCTCGTCTCGATGGGGTCGATCCCGGCCGGGGCCAAGCCGCTGCTCTATCTGAACGACATCCTGCCGGTGGCGGTAATCATCGGTGCGATGCTGATCGCCCACTGGCGGATGCGCACAACGTCGCTGGAGGCCGTGGTGGCGCGCACCAACGGCGCGGTGCTCGCCGGCGTCTGGAGCATCATGGGTTTCCTCATCCTCTCCAGCCAGGGGTCGGACAATGCCTTCATCTATTTCCAGTTCTGACATGGCCACGCCCCCGCTCGCCCCGACGCCAAACGACGGTCTGACGCCCGCGGACGCGCTGGAGGAGGCGCACCGCACCGTGCCTGAACGGCCCTGGGGGCACATCGCCCTGATGGCCCTGGTGTTGACCCTGATGATGATGGGGGGCTGGGAGGTCTTCTGGCGCAGTCAGGGCTTTGTGCCGGGCGACATCAAGGGAACCAACGCCGCCTGGGCCGAGGCGCGGCGGCACGCGACGGGCGACGCCACCGTCCTGATCGGAACCTCGCGCAACTTCTTCGATGTCGACCTCGATGTCTGGGAGAAGACCACCGGGGTTCGTCCGGTGCAGCTGTCGCTGGAGGGATCGAGCCCGCGCTTCGTGCTCGCCGACCTCGCCAACGATCCGAACTTCCACGGGCTGGTGGTGGCCGACGTGGTCACCGGCATGTTCTTCGGCCAATACGATGGGCGCGGCGCCGGCGTCGTGCCCTATTCGAAGGCTGAGACCCCGTCGCAGAGGGTGGGCTACTTCCTGTCGATCCCGCCGGAGGAGGCTTTCGCCTATATCGATGACCAGACCCGGCCGAAAGAACTCTGGCGGCGTCTGGACCTGCCGACCCGCCCCGGGCAGAAGCAGCACTTCGACGACCCTCACAAGCTCTCGATCATGCAACCCGACCGCAATGCGGAGCTCTGGCAGCAGGTGGTGGACGACCAGCCCTACCGCGAACGCGCGATCCGCATCTGGGGCGAAATCTTCAAGCCGCATCCGGGCGAGCCGCCATTGGATCCGCCGAAGGTGATCGCCGAGGTCGCGGCCAATATCGCCAAGATCCGGGCGAGGGGCGGCAATGTGGTTTTCGTGATGCATCCGCAGGCGGGCTTCCTGGCCCAGGCCGAGCCCCGCGCCTTCCCGCGCGCAAAGTTCTGGGACGCGCTACTGGCCGGAACCCACACAAACGGCATCCGCTATGACGACTACGCTCAGCTGCAGGGCTTCCGCATTCCGGAACTCTCGCACATGCACCCGCGCGACGCCGAGGTGTATACGGCGCGCCTGGCGCCGCTGGTGACCAAGGCCGACGTAAGGCATTAGGGCCCGCCCGGGCCGGATCTAAATGTTTGATTCTAGGACCTTTTTACCCAGGTTTTGATGGCTCCATCAAAACTTGAAAGGGTCTAGTGAGGCACCGCCACAACCGGCGGCGCGTAGATGGGCGATAGCGCCGACCAGACAGCGTCGGCGTCCACCACGCGCCAGGGCGTGGCCCGGTACTTGGCCGGCAAGGCCTTCGGATCGACCGGCAGGATGTAGAGCTTGGACTCCCAGCCCAACGGCAGGCCGGAGGTCTGTCCCACCTCCGTCGTCTGGATGAATTGCGTGTCCGAGCGGTCGAGGATGATGAAGCCGTGAAAGCCGGCGGCGCGGGCCGCGTCGGCCGCCTTCAGCAAGGCCAGGTCCTCGACCATCGCCTTAGGGCTGTCCCTGCCCCGGAAGGCGGCGATCAGCGTGCCCGGCTCGGTCGGGCCGTCCAGCGTCTTCTTGGCGGGCCCGGACGAAAAGCCGTCCTCGGGGCCCAGGCCCCACAGGTCGTTCTTGCGATGGAAGCGGGTAATCAGATTGGCGGTTTCGGCGTCGGGCAAGAGGTCGAACAGTCTGTGCGGCTTGATCTCCACGCCGTGAGACGGAACGGCTGCCAGGCGCCGGTTCCTTTCGGCCAGGAGTTCGGCGCGCAGCGAGGCCGCATCCGGACGCGCCAGCAGGATGTCGATGGTCGCCATGGCGGCGCCCGCATCCAGGTTCGGCGAACCCTTGAGCGTGAGCAGCACGGCCGCGGCGGGCGCCGAGCGCGCCGCCGACAACTGGTCGATGATCGCCTGCCAATCGTCCAGGGTGCGTCCGGCGGCGCCGGCGATCCGGCGGTTCAGCGCCACCGTCCTGTCGTATGCCGCCCGCGCATCCTTGGCCTTGATGATGTCCTCGCGGGTCGGCGCCACGTAGCGAAAGCTCTTCGTGTTGGCCATGTTGCCGGTCGGGATCTCGGGTGGCGGCGGTGGGTCGCGCGTGGCGTCCACCAGCCGCTTGCGGGCCGCCGCCATCATCGCATGCGCCTCGTCCGTCCGGCCGAGCGCCATGAGGGCGACAGCGGTCTCGGCGGCGCGCCTGGCCCAGAAGGGCTCGACGACCACCGGGTTGAGATAGTCGTATTCGTTGCCGTCATAGTACTGCCCGCGCGTACGGGGGCTGCTGAGCTGCGGATAGAGGGCCACCGTCTCCTCCCAGCGGCCGGACACGAAGGCGCGCAGGAAGAAGAAGTCCAACGTCCGCGGCTGCAACTGAGCGAAGGCGTAAAGCAGGGGCTCGTTCCTGGGCTCCAGGCCCGACTGGCCCAGAACGTTGACCGTGCTGAGGGTCACCGACAGGTTCCAGGGCCGCTGGCGCCAGGCGCTCAGCGCGAGCGCCTCGCCACCCGGCGCGTTTCCGGACATCCGCAAGGCGACGGCGCGCGTCAAGTCCAGGTCGAGCGCGAGGCTCCGGTGATAGAAGACGTCGTCGGGTTGCTGGACCGCCGCGCGCGCCAGCTCCAGGTCCGCCAAGGCGCCGGCCGCATCCCCCTTTTCCAGCCGGTGGATGGCGCGGGCCTCCAGCAGGCTCACCCGTCGCAGCCAGTATTCGGGCTTCAGCTTTGGATCGGCGAGCGCTTCGTCACAGGACAGAACCCCTCCGCCACCCGGCAGAGTCGAGAGCTTTGTCTGGGTGGACCCGGCCATCTTCATCCCCAGGAAGCTGACGCCCGTCATGCCGTCGCCCTTAGGGAAGGGCGCGACGAAGCCGTCGCACTCGGTGAACGACCCCGGCCTGGCCTGCGCCGCCGCCGGCGCAAGTATGAGAACCGCGAGAGCCGCCGCGGCGGCGCCGGTATATTTCATGGAGGTCCCCCAACCGTCAGGATCGGGACTTCAGCAGCCTCAAGCCCGAGGCGCAAGCGCAGGTTGCCGAAACGAGGGGGCTTTCCACGCGGCTGAGACCGCGCCCTATCCTGCAAAGCGGGCCAGCCTGCCCGCCGTGCCGCGCCCTTCCGCAACCAGCCACTGGCGGAAGCGTTGCAGGTCGGGCCGACCGCTCAGCGGCAGGAAACGCGCCTGATAGGCGTGGCTCGTCCAGGCGCCGGTGGACACGGGATAGGGCAGGGCGAGGGTCTCGTCCTCGACCAGATCGAGGATCAGGGCCAGACCACAGATCATCAGGCCGGCGGACGCGCGCACGGCATCGAGCCCCGAAACGATCCGCTGAAAGCGCAGCCCCCGCTCCGGGGCGGTGCGGGACAGGCCGTGCGTGGCCACCCATTGGGGCCAGTCGGGCGCGCTCGGGTCGTCCTTGTAGGCGTCCAGATGCAACAGAGGGGTCCCCTCCAGACGGTCCACCGCCGCGATCCCGGCAAAGCGTTCCAGGTTTCCCGGCGAGCAGATGGGCAACAGATAGTCCGCAAACAGCGCGTCGCTGTCCGGCCGTTCCTCGCGCGGTGCGAAGCGGATCGTGCAGTCGGCGCGCGCCAGCCGGTAGGGCGCATCGCCCTCGCCATTGATGCAAAATCGCGCCCGGGGCGCGAGCCTCAGGAAGCCCGGCAACCGAGGCTTCAGCCACAGCTCCACGAAGTCACCCGGTCCCGCGATGTGGATTTCATGGCCGCGCTGCAGGTTCAGCAGTCCGGCTGCCTGGTCGAGCTCCCGGAAGGCGGCTTCGATGTGCGGCAGGGCCGGGGCCAGTTCGTCCGCCGGCCGCAGGCCCGAGCGCCCGCGCACCAGAAGCTCCATGCCGAGATAGTCCTCCAGCACCTTGATCCGCTGGCCGACGGCGGCGGGGGTGATGGCCAGTTCCTCGGCGGCCGCCTTCAACGAACCCGTCCGCAGGGCAAGCGCCAAGGCCTGGAAGGATTTGAGGTGGGAGGTGATCGCCATGCCGCAATACTAAAGCCTGGCTTTAGCTAGGCAAAGATCGTTTCACTTTCTTCGCGCCGCGTCTGGACCCATGATCCGCCCTAGTGTCCCGGTTCCGAAGTTCGTATGAGTTTGTGGCAGGCTCCGACGAACTTCGGAATCGATAAGGACACTAGAGAAATGCTTCGCTCTAGTGTGCTTCTTGGATCAGAAGTTCGCTCTGAGCTCTACCCAATAATCTGGCGAACTTCTGATCCAGCACACTAGTCATTCGGAGATCAGACGTTGGTTCAGCTCAAGCGGTTCATCGTGGAGCGCGACATCGCGGGTATCGGCGGCATGTCGATCGTCGAGCTCTGTGGCGCGGCGCGCGCCTCCAATGGGGCGATCGAACAGCTCGATCGCACCGTTCAGTGGCTGCACAGCTATGTCGCCGCCGACAAGACCTTCTGCCTCTATCTGGCCCAGGACGAGGCCGTGGTGCGCACTCACGCCGAACTCGCCGGCCTGCCGATCACCATGATCACCGAAGTGCCCCAGATCATCGACCCATTGACCGCCAACAACTAGGCGCGCGGCCGCCCGGCCGCGCCTTGAAAGACCCTCATGTCCAAGGTTCTCACAGCGCTTTACAGCGTGCTCTGCTACGTCTTCGCCATGGCTGCCATCGTCTATCTGATGGGTTTCGTCGAAGGCCTGCTCGTTCTGAAATCCATCGACTCCGGCGACGTCGGCGCCCTATGGCCCTCGCTGCTGATCGACCTGGCCCTGCTCGCGATCTTCGGCCTCCAGCACAGCGTCATGGCGCGGCCCGGCTTCAAGCGGGTGTGGACGCGCTTCGTGCCCGAAGCGGCGGAACGCAGCACCTATCTGGTGTTCGCCGGCCTGGCGCTGGTGTTGCTCTTCTGGCAGTGGCGTCCGCTCACCCAGTCCGTCTGGCGGGTGGACAACACCCTCTTCGCCACCCTGCTGATCGCACTGTCCTGGGTCGGGTGGGGCATGGTGTTGCTCAGCACCTACCTGATCAGCCACCCGCATCTGTTCGGCCTGACCCAGGGGTTCGCGGCCCTGCTCGGACGGCGCGAACCCGAGGCGCGGTTCGTCACGCCCCTGCTCTACAAGTGGTCGCGCCACCCGCTCTACACGGGTTTCATCATCGCCTTCTGGGCGGCGCCGGCGATGACCCTCGGCCATCTCGTCTTCGCAATCGGCACGACCCTCTACATCCTCATCGCCATCTGGTTCGAGGAGCGCGACCTCGTCGCCGCCTTCGGCGACCGCTACCGCCAGTATCGCCAGGAGGTGGGCATGATCTTTCCGCGCCTGGGGCAACGGCGGGCGCGTGAGACGCCACCGGTGTAACAGCCGTCCAGCGTACGAAAAAGCGCGCTCGGCACATTTGAGCCCTTGCCAACCCTCGCGTAACTCGTGAGCCCTTGCCGGTACAAGGAGCGCCGCGAGAGACGGCGCACGGGGAGACGCGTTTGACCATTGCAGCGCCGGGGCCGGCGGTCCCGCAAGCCGATACGACGGGGGCCAACCACACGGCCCGGGGCAAGCGGCTGGGGCTGGGCATGCTCACGGCCTATGGGTCGGGCGCGCTGGTGCAGGACACCGCCGTCTACAGCCTCAACTCGCTGCTGCTGTTCTACCTGACCATCGTGTGCGGCATGTCGGGGTCGGCGGCGGGCCTGGCCCTGGGCATCGCCCTGGTGGTGGATTCGGTGGTCGACCCGCTGGTGGGCTCGCTGTCGGACAACAGCCGCTCCAGGCACGGCCGCCGCCACCCCTATATGCTGCTGAGCGCCGTTCCCCTGGTGGTGACGCTGGGCCTGCTGTTTTCGATCCCCGCCGGGCTCACGGGATGGGCCCTGTTCGCGTATGCCCTGACCCTGCTGCTGGGGGTGCGCATCTGCATCTCCCTCTTCCAGGTGCCCTATATCGCGCTCGGCGCGGAGCTGTCGGACGACTATGCCGAACGCTCGACCATCGTGGCCGGACGGGTGCTGTTCGGCGTGCTCGCCAATGGGGCCGCCATCTACCTGGCCTATGGCGTCTTCCTGAAAGGCCCAGGCGGTCAGACCCATCGCGACGCCTATGGGCCGATGGCCTGGGCCTGCGGCGCGGTGGTGCTGGCGGGCGCGGCCCTGTCGACCTTCGGCACCCTGCGCGCGCGCCACCGGCTGCATGCCGCCGCCCCCGGCCAGGGCAAGGCCTTCGGGCGGTTCACGTCGGAGGTGGCCGAGGTCTTCGCCAACCCCTCCTTCCGCATCCTCTTCACCGCCTGCCTGGTGGTGTTCATCTCCATGGGCACGGCCGCGGCGCTGACCCTGCACGCCAACACCTATTTCTGGAAGCTGCCCAGCCAGGCCATCCTGGTGATCAGCCTGATCGCGGTGGTGGGGCTGTTCTTCGGCGTCTTCATCGCCGGCGCCTTGGCCCGGGTGCTGGAAAAGCGGGTCACCTCGATGATCGGCATCGGCCTCGTGGCGCTCAGCCAGGTGGTCCCGGTCATCCTACGCGTCACCGGCCTGACCCCCGCCGGCACGGAGGTGTTGGTCCTCTCCCTGGCCGCCGTGGTCTTCGGCGTGGGCGTCAGCTTCGCGGTGATCGGCTTCCAGTCGATGATGGCCGACGCCGCCGACGAGCACGAGCATCTGTTCGGGGCCCGGCGCGAAGGGCTC
The DNA here is from genome assembly GCA_028291055.1 of Caulobacter sp. Lineage (GTDB taxonomy): Bacteria > Pseudomonadota > Alphaproteobacteria > Caulobacterales > Caulobacteraceae > Caulobacter. The sequence continues at coordinate 61,395 of JAQGIP010000099.1, read as the reverse complement.
TATTTCGCGGGCATCAGCCTGGCCGCCAAGGCCTCCAGCGGCCTGGGCGCCCTGATCGCCGGCGTGGTGCTGGACGCGATCGGCTTCCCCCACGGCCTGGACGCAGCCGGGCTGGGCAAGGTGGTTTCCATATCGCCCACCGCCGTGACCAGCCTGGGGCTGGCCTATGGGCCCGGCGCGGCGGTGATCACCGGCCTCGGCATGGTCATCCTGATGGCCTACCGGCGGGGCCGGGTCGACCATGAGGCGGTGCGCGCCTCGCTGGACCGGCGGCGCGAGGATGCGGCCGCCCCAGTCTGAGCGAAAGACCCCTGGCGGAGGGTGACGCGGCCCGCCTTCTGATCAATGATCGTCGGACACAAAGAGCGGGAGGATGCCATGGCGGCGCTGGAATACGTCGACTACGACGGTCTTGGTCTGGCCGAGCTGGTCAAGACCAAGGCGGTGACGCCGGGCGAAATCCTCGAGGCCTGCATCGAGCGGATCGAGCGCAACAACCCCTTCCTCAACGCCGTGGTCCACAAGGCCTATGACGAAGCCCGCGAGACGGCCCGCTCGGGCGCCCTGCCCGACGGCCCCTTCGAGGGCGTGCCCTTCCTGATCAAGGACCTGGGCACCAAGGTGAAGGGCTGGCCGCGCACCTCCGGCTCCAACTTCGCCCAGGTGGCGTCCGACGCCGAGGACAGCACGCTGACCACCCGCTTCCGCCAATCCGGCGTCGTTCTGGTGGGCAAGACCAACACGCCGGAGTTCGGCATTCCGGGCGTGACCAACTCCGCGCGTCTCGGCAAATGCTCCAACCCCTGGAACACCGACCACATCTCCGGCGGCTCCTCGGGTGGCGCGGCCAGCGCCGTGGCCTCTGGCATCGTGCCCCTGGCCCACGCCAGCGACGGCCTGGGCTCCATCCGCATCCCGGCGGCCTGCTGCGGCCTGGTCGGCATGAAGACCACCCGCGACCGCAATCCCAACGGCGAGAACGACACCGACCGGGCCATCGGCTTTTCGGTGGATCACGTGGTCAGCCGCACGGTGCGCGACTCGGCCGCCATGCTCGATTCCATCGGCTATCCGGAGCCGACCAGTCCCTACGCCTACCCTGCCAAGGCGGGCTCCTATCTTGACGACGTGTCCAAGAGCCCCGGCAAGCTGCGCATTCATTGGTCGGCGGAAACGCCCAACGGCAAGCCCATCGACGAGGATGTGCTGGGCCGCCTCCACGCCACAGTGGAGACGCTGAAGGCGCTCGGCCACGACATGCGCGAACAGGGTCTCGGCGTCGACTACCGCACCCTCTACCGCTCACAGGCGCTGGTCTCGGCCTCCAACTTCGCCGCCGGCATGCGCCGCTGGGTGGAGCAGATCGGCCACGAGCCGGCCGACGACGAGATCGGCCCCCTGGCGCGGCGCGCCTACGAGGGCGGCAAGCGGATCACCGGCGAACAGGCCATGTGGGGCTGGCAACAGCTGCGCATTATGAACCGCCAGATTCTGGCCAACTTCGTCGACATCGACGTCTTCCTGACCCCGGTGATGGGAACGACCCCGCCGCGCCACGAACTCCTCGACACCCAGACCGACGACATCAAGGCCTTCGACAAGGCCCAGGCCAAGACCTTCCCCTTCACCCCGCCCTTCAACTTCACGGGCCAGCCCTCGCTGGCGCTGCCGCTCTGGCAATCGGAGGTCGACGGCCTGCCCATCTCCATGCAGTTCACCGGCAAATATGCCGACGAAGGCACGCTGTTCCGTCTGGCGGGCCAACTGGAAAAGGAACTGCCGTGGGTCGGGCGCAAGCCGAAGGTCTGGAACTAGAACCCGTCCGGCTCCACCGTGCTGATGGCGCGCAGATCGGCGGTCGTGCGGCCGTCGTCGTCGGTTGAGATGGTGTCGACGAAGCGCGTGCCGAACATGAACTGTTCGGCGGTGTAGGTCTTCAGGTCGGCGATGTTGGCGCCCAGCGCCGGGTCATAGGCCTGCAGCGAGACGAACAGGCGGATCTCCTCGTCCTTCAGCTTCTGCATATCGAAACCATAGAGGGGGCTGTCCTGGTCGATGGCGTGCATCGGCATCAAGGTCAGCGGGAAGATGGCGTAGTGAGGCTGGGCCAGCTTCAGGTCGCAGGAGCGGCGGTAGCGAAGGCCCTCGGTGGTGGTCTCGCGCAACAGCACCGACAGGCGGATGTCGGCCTCGGTCAGCGCGTTCATGCGGCCGTTGCCGATGCGCACCATCAGGGTCTGCTGGCCGTTGTGGCGGGTGACGACCACCTTGTCGGCATGCAGGATCTTGGCCCGGGGCTTGGAGAAGCGCACGAAGATCAGGCCGGTGACGATGGCGGTAAACGCCATGCCGGTGATGATCTCCAGCCCGGCGATCCAGTGGCCGTAGTCGCTGCCGGGGTGCATCTCGCCATAGCCGACGGTGGCCAGGGTCTCGATGCTGAAGAAGAAGACGTCGAGGAAGGCGCCGGGCCGGGCCTCCGCCACGCTGCCCGGGCTGACGAAATAGAGGCCGGCGAACACCAGGTTCACCGCGAAATAAAGCACCGCGACAATGGCCAGGAAGCCCGGCCAGTTGACGGTCAGGGCGATATGATAGGGGTCGTTGAGATCGTAGCGAGCCGCGCCGATCTTGGACATCCGCAGCGCCGCGCCCGCGTCGGGCTCGGAACTGATCGGGGACATCTGATTGCGTAGGTTGGCCATGGGCGCCCGTTGTCGAACCGTGAGGTCACTGTAGGGCGTCGCGGCGGGCTTTCGAAAGCCCGCCGGCTTGCCGGAAGATGCAACAGCGCCGGCGGACCGGCGCTGCGCTCATCCAGATCTAGGCGTCGTCGTACTGTTCGGCGCTGGCGGGCAGCCGGCCATAGGCGGCCAGGCGGTCGGCCCGGCGGCTCTGGGCGTCCTGCTTCAGGCCCTGCTTCCATTCCTTGCGCTCGGCGCGCTTGGCTTCGAGAGCGGCCAGTTCAGCGGCTTCCTTGGCTTTGCGCAGCACTTCTTCGTTCTGGGCGCGGGCCAGTTTGGCGGCTTCTTTTTCCGCGGCGCGGGCGGCGCGCACGGTTTCCAGTTCCGCGGCCTTGATGGCGGCGCGGTCGGGGATGGCTTCAGCGACGACGGTAGGCTTGGGCTTGAAACGCGCGGCCATGGCGCGCTTGGCATCAGCGGCTGCGGCGAGACGGTCGGAGAAGTCCGGAAGTTTGTTGTTCTTCATGCGTGTCCTGTGTGGGTCGGGCCCGGCCTGGCGGCGCGTGGCGCTCGAACAGGGCGGATGTAATGGTTGAACGCCTTGTGGGGAAGGGGGTTCAGCGAACTTTCACAGAACAAGGTGTTGTTTTGAAGACAGGTGTGGCGCCGGCTCCGCATTCTTTTGCGGTGATTTCGCGCGCGATAGCCCCGCCGGACGCGCTCCTCTAGTCTGCCTGGGCGCGCCGGGAATCGTAAGCCTGGCCCACCCAGTCGGAGACCGGCCTTGAGCGAGACGCCCCCCAAACGCCTGCCCCTGCGCTGGCTGACCCTGGCCGAGATCGTGGGCGTGGTCGCCCTGGTCATCGCGGGCCTGGGCTATTGGGACAGCCACCGCGAACGCATCCAGGAGGAGAAGGAGCGCTCCGCCGCCGCCCGCCAGCATGACGCCGAAAGCCGCGCCTCCGCGCGCAAGCCTACCTTCCTGATGACCGGGACGGTGGAGGGGTCCGGCGATCGTATCCGTCTGGTCTCGGTGCATCCCGACCAGGTGATCCAGACCCAGTCCGTGTGGTTTCCGAAAGCCATCCACGCCGATGTCGTCCAGACCACCGGCAATCCGCGCCTGGAAACCGGCTGGATCGAGGAGGGCCTGCGCAAGGCGGCCGGCAAGTCCAAGCAGGGCCGCGTGCCCGTGGCGGTGATGACGGTCTTCATCGAGGACGGCCAGACCAGGACCGACACCGCCATCTATCAACTGGCCTACAGCCTGCACGAGCGCGTCCTTCGACCCGCCAAGGTGCAGCTTGATGGTCTCTCGCTGGCCCGCCAGGGCGTGGCCGGCGACGCCCAGGCCGCCACCGATACGCTATGGGCCGCGCGCTAGTTCACTCTCAAACTCCGCTCTCCCCCGCGAAGGCGGGGGCCCAAGCTGAGGTTGAGGAAGCTGTCCTCACCGCTCACATCCCCGTCGGCCGCTTGGATCCCCGCCTGCGCGGGGACGAGCGGGGGAGGGGGCGGTGTGGCGCGGAGAGGGGTTAGATCGAGACGCCTTCGGGCGACTTATAGGCATCGCGCAGTTCGCGCTTCAGCACTTTGCCGATGTGGCTGCGCGGCAGGCTGTCCATCAGTTGCAAGTCGGCCAGCCGCTGGGTCTTGCCGACCTTGCCATTGGTGAAGGCCTTGATCTCGGCCGCGTCCGCGCTCTCGCCCGGTTTCAGCGCCACGAAGGCGACCGGCGTCTCGCCCCATTTGTCGGAGGGCACGCCGACCACGGCGGCCTCGGCCACGGCCGGATGCTGCAGGATCACCGCCTCCATGTCGGAGGGATAGATGTTGAAGCCGCCGGAGATGATCATGTCCTTGCGGCGGTCCATCAGGGTCAGGAACCCCTCGGCGTCGAGACGGCCCACATCGCCGGTGCGGACATAGACCAGGCCCGTCTTGGGGTCGGTCCACTGGGCCTCGGCGGTCTTGTCGGCGCGGCCGTGATAGCCGTTCATGGTGGCGGGGCTGCGCCCGACGATCTCGCCGATTTCCCCGACGCCGACCTCATGGCCTTCCTCATCGATCATCTTGATCTCGGCGCCCATGCCCGGCTGGCCGACGGTATGGAGCTTGTCGGGATGTTCATGGGCGAACAGCACGAAGCCGCCGCCGCCCTCGGTCATGCCGTAGTATTCCGTCAGCCCGCCCGGCCAGCGCTTCAGCACATCGGCCTTCAGCTCGGCGGCGAAGGGGGCGGAGGTGGCGAACTTCATCTTGAAGCTCGAAAGGTCATAGCTGTCGAAGCCGGGGTGCTCCATCAGGCGACGGTACTGCACCGGCACCAGCATGGCGTGGGTGGTGCGGTGGATCGACGCCAGCTCCAGGAATTTCACCACGTCGAACTTCGGCATCATCACCATCGACCCACCGCCCGCCAGGGTCGGGAAGAAGCAGACCAGGGTGGTGTTCGAATAGAGCGGCGTGGAGATCTGGCCGATGGCGTCCGGGCCATAGCCGATGCCGCCTTCACGGGGCGCGAGGTGGCGCCAACGCATGCCGTGCGACTGCACGATGCCCTTGGGCGTGCCGGTGGTGCCGGACGAATAGATGATGTTGAACGGCCACTTGCGGTCGATCTCGACCGGCTGCGGCTTCGCGCCCACAGCCGGCAGCCAGGCCTCGAACGCCTGTCCCGCGTCGGAGGCGTCCAGCGCGATACGCGGGCATTTCACCTCGCCCATGACCCCGGCCATCTCCTTGGCCACACCCGCGTCGAGGAAGAATAGCTTGGCCCCGCAGTCGGCCACCATCCCGGCCAGCTGGTCCGGCGTGGAGGAGGGGGCCAGCGGCGCCACGGCCACCCCGGCGCGCAGCCCGCCCAGGAAGACCACCGCATACTCGATGGAGGTGGTGGCGCAGATCGAGATCGCCTCGGTCGGCTTGATCCCGTCGCGCTGGAGGCCCGCCGCGACGCGGTCCATCAGGGCGTCGAGTTGGCCATAACTCAGGCTGGCGCCACCCTGCAGCAAGGCCGGATGGTCGGGCCGTTCCGCCGCATGGCCGCGGATCAGGTCGGGCACCGTGCCGAAGTCGGCGGACATCATCTGTTCGAGGGTCTTGGTCACGGCGTCATTCCTCGTAAGCGCAGCACTCAAAAATGCCCGTCATCCTCGGGCTTGTCCCGAGGACCCCTCTGTCGGCCAGGCGAATGCTTCAAGAGGGTCGCGCGACCGCCTCCGCAATCCACAGTCTCAAGGCCCTGCTCGGGCAGGGGTCCTCGGGACAAGCCCGAGGATGACGTGGAAGGTGGGGACGGGCCGCGCGCTTCGCCCTACTTCAGGTCCTTGAAGCCCTTGCCCTCTTCGGCCAGCTTCTTCAGCAGCGCGGACGGCTTGAAGAAGTCGCCCATCTGCTTCTCATAGTGCTCCAGCCGCTCGACCACCTTCTTCAGGCCGACGGTGTCGCCATAGAACATCGGGCCGCCGCGATAGACCGGCCAGCCGTAGCCGTTGATCCAGACGATATCGATGTCGGAGGCGCGGATCGCCTTGCCCTCTTCGAGGATCTTGGCCCCCTCGTTGATCATCGGGAAGATGGTCCGCTCCAGGATCTCCTCGTCGGAGATGTCGCGCTGGTTGGCGCCCGACTTGGCGGCATAGTCCTTGATGATCTTCTCGGTGATGGCCGAGGGTTTGGCGACGCGGTTTTCGTCGTAGTCGTAATAGCCCGCGCCGGTCTTCTGGCCCCGGCGTTCCAGCTCGACCAGCTCGTCGCGCACCTGCTTCGGACGCTTGGCGGTTTCGCCTTCGTAGTCCTCCTTGCGGTAGCCGATATCCAGGCCCGCCAGGTCGCTCATCGCGAACGGTCCCATGGGGAAGCCGAAGTCGAACAGCACCCGGTCCACGTCCCAGGGCATGGCGCCTTCGAACACCAGAGCGTTGGCCTGGTTCTGCCGCTGGAACAGCATGCGGTTGCCCACGAACCCGGGGCAGACGCCGACCAGGGCGGCGATCTTGCCGATCTTCTTGGCCAGCTTCATCGAGGTGGCGATCACCTCCTTGCTGGTCTTGTCGGCGCGCACCACTTCCAGCAGGCGCATGACGTTGGCCGGCGAGAAGAAGTGCAGGCCGATCACCGCTTCGGGCCGGGTGGTGGCCGTGGCGATCTCGTCGATGTTCAGGGCGGAGGTGTTGGTGGCCAGGATGGCGCCCGGCTTGGCGATCTTGTCCAGCTTGCCGAAGATGTCCTTCTTGACGTCCATGTTCTCGAACACGGCCTCGATGATCAGGTCGCAGTCGGCCAGATCTTCCAGGCTGAGCGAGCCGGTCAGCAGGGCGGTGCGCTCCTCGACTTGCGCGTCGGTCAGGCGCCCGCGCTTGGCGGTGTTCTCGTAGTTCTTGCGGATGACGCCCAGGCCACGGTCGAGCGCGTCCTGTTTCATCTCCACGATCTTCACGGGAATGCCGACGTTGGCGAAGTTCATGGCGATGCCGCCGCCCATGGTGCCGGCGCCGATGATGCCGACCTTGTTGATGGGCAGGATGGCGGTGTCCTCCGGCACGTCCGGAACCTTCCACACCTGGCGCTCGGCGAAGAAGACATAGCGCTGGGCGGCCGACTGCACGCCGGTCATCAGCTCCATGAACAGCTTGCGCTCGACGGCCATGCCTTCGTCGAAGGGCAGGTTCACCGCCGCCTCGATGCATTTGATGTTGCTCTCCGGCGCCAGGAAGCCGCGGAACTTGCGCGCATTGGCCTTGCGGAAATCGGCGAAGATCTCCGGGTGGCCGCGCGCCGCGTCCATCTTGTCCTGCAGGTCGCGAACCTTCTTCAGCGGACGGTTCTCGGCCAGCACCTTCCTGGCGAAGGCGATCGCGCCCTCGCGCAGCTTGCCTTCCTCGACCAGTTCGTCGACCAGGCCCATCTCCAGGCACTGCTTGGCCGGCACGTGTGCCCCCGAGGTCATCATCTCCAGCGCCTTCTCGGCGCCCACGATGCGCGGCAGCCGCTGGGTGCCGCCGGCGCCCGGCAGCAGGCCCAGCGCCACTTCCGGCAGGCCGCATTTGGCCGAGGGGACGGCCACGCGGTAGTTGGCGACCAGCGCCACTTCCAGCCCGCCGCCGAGTGCGGTGCCGTGGATGGCCGCGATCACGGGCTTGACCGAGTTCTCCATCATCTCCTGAGCTTCGAACAGCGAGGCGCCCTTCTGGGCGCCGCCGAACTCGGAGATGTCGGCTCCGGCGATGAAGGTGCGGCCGTCGCAGATCAGCACGATGGCCTTCACCGCGTCGTCGGCCTGGGCCTGCTTGATGCCCTCGAAGATGCCATCGCGCACATTGGCCGACAGGGCGTTCACCGGCGGCGAGTTGAGGGTCAGCACGCCGATGCCGTCCTCGACGGTCAGGTCCGTGACGGAATTGATTGCGGTCATGGCGCTTCAGCCCCTAAATTCGTTTTTTGAACAGTTGTTTGAGGCGCACCCTAATGGGGCGCACGCGAGAGTCCAATAGGACCCGCATTACCTGACGGAGGGAAAGCCCATGGACCTCGATTTTCTGCCCGAGCATGCCGAATTCCGCAAAGAGGTCCGCGGCTGGATCGAAGCGAACTATCCCGCCGAGGTGAAGCGCAAGCAGGCCTCCGGCGAGGAGATGACCAAGGAAGACATCCTGTCATGGCACCGCATCCTCTACGCCAAGGGCTGGCTGACCCCGTCCTGGCCGGTGGAATACGGCGGCACGGGCTGGGATCCGGTGCGGAAGTACATCTGGTCGGAGGAGCTGGCGCGGGCCGGCACGATCCAGAACAGCTTCGGCATCGGCATGATCGGGCCGGTCCTCTACACCTACGGCACGGCCGAACAGAAGGCCAAGTTCCTCGACGCCACCCGCTCGGGCGACATCTGGTGGTGCCAGGGCTACTCCGAGCCGGGCGCCGGCTCCGACCTGGCGGGCCTGTCCACCAAGGCCGAGCGCATCACCGGCGACGACGGCAAGGAATACTACCTGGTCAACGGCCAAAAGACCTGGACCACCCAGGGCCAGTTCGCCGACTGGGGCTTCTTCCTGGTGCGCACCGACCCAACCGCCAAGAAGCAGGAGGGCATCTCCTTCCTGCTCGTCGACATGAAGAGCCCGGGCATCACCGTGCGCCCGATCATCACCATCGACGGCGGCCATGAGGTCAACGACGTCTTCCTCGAGAATGTGAAGGTGCCCGTCGAGAACCGGGTGCATGAGGAGAACAAGGGCTGGACGGCGGCCAAATTCCTGCTGGCCCATGAGCGCTCCGGCATCGCCGGTGTGGCCCGCTCCAAGCGCGGCATCGAGCGGCTGCGCGAGATCGCCAAGGATGTCCGATCCGACGACGGCGGCTCGCTGCTGGCCGACCCCGACTTCCAGCGCAAGGTCGCCGAGCTGGAAATCGACTTGGCCGCCCTGGAATACACCGAACTGCGCACCCTGGCCGGCGAGAGCTCGGGCCGTGGTCCCGGCCCGGAAGCCAACCTGCTGAAGATCAAGGGCACCGAGGTGGGCCAGCGCCTGACCGACCTGACCCTGGAGGCTGCCGGCCACTATGGCGCGCCCTACTTCCGGGGCTTCCCCAAGGACGGCAACAACGCCTACCCCATCGGTCCCGACTTCGCCCATCGCGCCGCGCCCACCTATTTCAACATGCGCAAGACCTCGATCTTCGGCGGCTCCAACGAGATCCAGCGGAACATAATCGCCAAGGTGGTGTTGGGGCTCTAGGCCGTTCGCGATGGAGCAGAAGCGATGGAAGGCTATGTCCGCGTCATCCTGCGTTTCCTATCCATCGCGTTGTTCACCATCGGCGCGGTCGCGCTGCTGCTAGGTGTCGCGGGCTGGCTCGACTTCCACACCGGCTCGCATCTGAACCTCGGCCACAGGAACTGGCCGGCCTCCTTCCAGGCGGCGGCCATCGGCTTTGGCGGGCTGGGCCTGGTCTGGGTCTTTTGGGGCGCCTTCAAGTGGATCGCGAAGGTCGGGCCGACGGCCGCCGCGCCGCCGCCGCCCGAGGCGCGCTGACGCCTTCGCCATTGCTCAAGCGGCGCTGTTTGCTCTAAGCGGAACCCCCTTTGTCCGCGAGCCTGAGCGCCATGGAATCCCGCCCCCGTATCGTTCTCACCCTGGCCTGCCCCGACGTGGCCGGTCTGGTGTCGGCGGTGACCACCTTCCTGTTCCAGTCGGGCGCCTTCGTGGTGGAGTCGGCCGACTACGGCGATCCGGACACCGGGCTCTTCTTCATGCGCACTGTCTTCAGGGGCGACGACGACACCGGCCTCAGCCTGGAGGTCCTGCGCGGCGCCTTCGCGGCCCTGGCCCGGCGCTTCAACATGGACTGGTCCATGGAGCCGGCCGAGCGGAAGATGCCGACCGTCATCGCGGTGTCCAAGTTCGGCCACTGCCTGCACGACCTGCTGCACCGCTGGCAGTCGGGCCTGCTGCCCATCGACATCAAGGCGGTGGTCTCCAACCACGACGACATGCGCCGCATCGTCGAATGGTACGGCCTGCCCTACCATCACCTGCCGGTGACGGCGGCGACCAAGGCCGATCAAGAGGCCCGGTTCATCCAGGTGGTCGACGACAGCGCCGCCGAACTGGTCGTGCTCGCCCGCTATATGCAGATCCTGTCGGAAGACCTGGTCTCCAAGCTGTCGGGGCGGTGCATCAACATCCACCACTCCTTCCTGCCCAGCTTCAAGGGCGCCAAGCCCTACCACCAGGCCCACGCGCGCGGCGTGAAGATCATCGGCGCCACGGCCCACTACGTGACCGAAGACCTGGATGAAGGTCCGATCATCGAACAGTCGGTGGAACGCGTCGACCACCGCGCGCGCCCCGAAGACCTGGTGGTCATGGGCCAGGATATCGAGACCGTAGTGCTGGCCCGCGCTGTGGCCTGGCACGCCCAGCGGCGCGTGCTGATGAACGGGCGCCGGACGATTATCCTGAGGTAGCTAGGGCCGGTCCTTCGCGGGCAGGGCAGCCACCTCTTCCGGCGACAGCTTGCGGATATGCGACACCGGGCAATTGTCCTTGCTGGTGATCACTTCCACGCCCGGGCCGTCGCAGATGCGCACCCCCGCGCCGCCATCGGTCACTTGGATGGCGCGTTCCCACTTCAGGTCGATGCAGTCCCTCAGCAGGGTCAGCTGATAGACGTCCTTGGCCCCGATGCGCAGGTTGATGGCGGTGTCGTTCTCCGCCTGGGTGAAGCTGCGGATGTCGCGGGGGTAGAAGCAGGCGCGGGGCGGTGAGCCACTCTCCGCCGACGGCGCGGCCGAAGTGACAGCGGCCGGCGCAAGCGCCGCGCAGCCTAGGATGACCGGCAGGACGATGGTGAGAATGCGACGGCGCATGACCGGCTCCTTGTGAAGATCCTCACCCTAACGCAGAATCGCCCGTTAGGGGACCATCACCACGCGCCCCACCGCCTGGCGGCTTTCGATGTAGGCATGCGCCCCGGCCGCGTCGGACAGCGGGAAGACCTTGTCCACCACCACGGTCAGTTCACCGCGGGCCGCCTCGTCGATCAGGGTCTGGATCATGTCGTGCACCCGGTCGGTCATGATCTCCGCACCCAGGAAGACGCCGGTCAGCGAACGGTTGCCCCCCATCAGGCTGCCCACGTCCACGACCATCGGCTCGCGCCCGGCCGCGCCCACGCTGGAGACCCGCCCGCGATAGCCCAGCGACAGGATGGAGCCCTGCAGCGTGGGGCCGCCCACGGAATCGACAACCAGGTTGACGCCCTTCTTGTCGGTCAGGCGCATGACCTCGGTGGCCACGTCCTTGTCGCGATAGTTGATGCCGTGATCCAGGCCGTAGGCCTTCAGCTTCTCCAGGCGCTCATCGCTGGAGGCTGTGGCGATCACCGTCGCGCCGGCTCGCTTGGCCAGTTGGATGGCGGCCACGCCCACGCCGGATGCGCCCGCCTGGACCAGCACCGTCTGGCCGGCCTTCAGATGGCCCGCGTCGAACAGGCAGTCGTGCGCCGTGCCGAACGTCACCGGGATCACCGCCGCCAGCTTGCTGTCGAAGCCGTCCGGAATGGTCCAGCAGTTGCGCGCCGGCACGGAGCGCAGCTCGGCATGGCTGCCGAAGCCGTCGACGGTGGCCACGCGCTGACCGATCTTCAGGTGGGTGACCTCCTCGCCCACGGCGACGATCTCGCCGGCGGCCTGATAGCCGACGATGTGGGGATGGTTGACCAGCGGCCCGCGCCAGCGGTTCAGGGTGTCGCCGCCCTCGATGGCGATGGCCTCGACGCGGATGATGACGCCCTTGGGGTGCAGCTGGGGGTCGGCGACGTCCTCGTATTTCAGGACCTCGGGGCCACCGTTCTCGTAATAGACCGCGGCTTTCATGGCTTGCTCCCTGGCGATTCAAACGTTTGTTGGGGCCACCCTAGCGCGGGTCGTTGGCCGAGTCTCTCCAGGCGATAGGAACGGGCAGCGGGAGGAGTGGCAGGGGCGCGGCGGGTATCCGCCGCTCGCGCCGCAGTCTGCCGTAGAGCCACAGTATGGCCGCCTGGGTCGGCCCCTCGATCAGATGGAAGCTCAGCCAGCCGAGACCGACGGCCACGCCGGTTGCGCCGAGGAAGGCCGCCAGGTCGGGCGCCCCCAGGCGCTTGAGGTCGTGGATGACGGTAACCCCCAGCTTCTGGTGATAGAGGTAGAGGGAGTAGGAAATCCGTCCCAGCCAGGCCAGAGGCCCGAGCGGCAGCATGGGCGCCTTCCATAGCAGCAGCGCCATCAGGCCGCCGCCGCCGAGCACGAAGCCCGAGGCGATCAGGGCCGCCCCTCCCGGCTCGCCGGCATGGGGCACATGCAGCCCGTAGGCGCCCAGGCCCGCGACGGCGCAGACGACGGCGGGCCAGGCCTCACGCCGGAAGACCGCGAACCATATCCCCACGCCCAGCAGGAAGGGCGCCGTCCAGTCGGCGATGAACAGCAGGTTGGCGGCGGCCGGATGAACCAGCCGGGCCATGGCGCCCACCGCAGCAAGCGCCACCAGTCCCCACCAGAAGCGCGCGCCCAGCAGCGCGTGGAAGAGGGCGGCATAAGCGTAGAACCGCACCTCCACCGTCAGGCTCCAGAAGGCGCCGTCGACGAGGTTCCAGTGGCCGATGTTGTTGCTGAGCAGGGTCAGCGTCAGCAGGTAGTCGCGCAGCCCGACCTTCAGGCCCAGAGGATCGTGGATCGCCAGCACCAGGGTGATCACGGCGGCGGCCACCACGAAGGCCGGATAGAGGCGCGCGAAGCGGCGCACCCCGAACTCCAGGGCGTCACGCGCGCTCAGCAGGGTCATGGAGATGACCAGGCCGGAGATGATGAAGAACAGCTGCACCCCGCTCCAGCCGAAGGCCGGCCAGAGGTGGACGGCGTCATAGCCGTAGGCGTCGCTCGCGTTGCGGGGCGGCGCCCATCGATAGAGGTAGTGGAAGCAAAGCACGGCCAGTATGGCCAGGCCGCGGAAGCCATCGATGATCTGGCTTCGCGGGGACGCCGTCCGCGGAGGGTTCAAGGGCGCTACTCTTACTGGGCGCAGCCGTACTGTTGGCCGCGCGGAAGCGCCCCCGCGCGCAGGTCCGGTCAAGCGGTCTGCCGGCCGACAACAGCGGCGGCGGGTTGGAGTTCCTGCCTGGGCGGATTTTATGTGCGTTGCGGCAAAGGCCGCCCGTTCGCTGGGCGCCCGGCGTCTGGGCCCGTGCTCACCAGGCCAGTCCACCGCAAACATTCCGCCCATCCCCGCCCGAGGCGCTAGGAGCTGTGGGCATCCTAAAAACCTCCGCTCATCCCGGCGAAGGCCGGGATCCATACTGCCTTTCCGGAAAGGTCTAGGAGGCCGTGAGCGGTCCGCGCCCGCCTGCGCCCGATGGGCCAATTCTGACACGCCCTATGGGTCCCGGCCTTCGCCGGGATGAGCGGAGTGTAGGGGAAACCGACCGCTCGGAGATGTGCGCACCCCTCGGAGCATAGGCGAGGATGCGGGTGTTCGAGATGGAGGGTGATCGCGCCCGGCGTCTAACCCGTCGTGGCCGCGTCATAGGCCGCCCACATCGGCGCGCAGTCGACCACCGCGCCCTCGTCCATGGCCCGGTCGATGGCCATGACGGTGAGCCCCGCCTCCATGGAATCGCCCGGCGTCACGGGGAAGGCCGCGCCCGCTTCCAGCGAGGCCTTCAGGTCCGCCGCCATCGCCTGGTCGGCGCCGTTATGGTTGTCGTCTGTGCGGGTGACGAAATCCATCCGTTCGGGCCGGCCCTTGGCCATGGTCCCCCGAAACAGCAGCCTGTTCCTGACCAGGTCGGCGATCAGCGTGCCGTCGGTCCCGGCCAGGTACCAGCGCCGTTCCTGCAGGGCGACGTGGCTGTTGGCGTGGAAGGATAGCCGCACCTGGTTGGCGTATTCGACCATGGCGATCTGATGGTCGGTGACGTCCATGTCGGAGTGGAAGGCGTCGTTGGCGCCCTGCCAGCCGGCGTCCCGTAACGCATAGGCCGCCTCGCCGTCGTCATAGGCGGTGAGCTTGCCGTCGCGCTGCGGCGTGAAGATCCGCCGCCCGCCGAAACTGGCCACCTTCGCGGCCCGCGACCCGGCCAGCCGCCCGAAGATATCGAAGTCGTGGCAGACCTTGTCGAGCAGGTAGGAGCCGCCCCACGCCTGTTTGCGCCGCCAGTTGCGCGCCAGATAGCCGCCATGCTCCGGGTGCAGGTGCTCGGTGGCGTCGATGGAGATCAGCTCGCCCAGCTGGCCGCCGTCCACCCGCGCGATGGTCTCGCGCACGATGGGCATGGAGCGCATGACCAGGCCGATGAACAGCGGCGGCGTGGCCTTGTCGGCCAGCCGGCGGGCGAGGGTAAAGGTCTCCTCGGCGGTCCGCACGATCGGCTTTTCCGCGAAGATCGGATAGCCGGCCTCGAAGGCGGCCAGCAGATGCTCCAGGTGCAGATGGTTGGGCGAGCCGATCATCACCAGGTCGAACGGCCCGTCGGCCAGCAGAGCCTTAGGGTCGGCATAGGCGCGGCCCGGCGCGATGCCCCGTTCGGCCAGGATCGGCAGGCCCACGGGCGCGGGGTCCACATGCCCCGCCACCTCATAATCCCAGCCCACGTCGGCCATGGCGCACAGCACATGGGCGATGCGCTGACCCAGCCCGATGACGGCGATGCGGTGACGCTTCATGGGGCAAGCATAGCGCCGGCCGGACAATCGACCAGCCGGCGGCGTTGACAGCGCGCGCGCGCTGACGTCACACCGCTAGCAACAAACAAGAACGCGGCGAGGAGACCTCCATGATCCCGGGCCTGATGCAGGACGCGCCCCTTCTGATCAGCGGCATCCTCACCTTCGCCGCCACCGCCCATGGCGGGCGCGAGATCGTGTCGCGCGCGGTGGACGAGCCCCTGTGGCGCTACGACTACGCCGGCCTCGCGCGCCGCTCGGCCCAGGCGGCCCATGCGCTGGCGGCGCTGGGCGTGGCCTCCGGCGACCGGGTGACGTCCCTGGCCTGGAATACCCAGCGTCACCTGGAGCTCTTCTACGCCGTGCCCGGCATGGGCGCGGTGCTGCACACGGCCAACCCGCGGCTGTTCGACGAGCAGATCGTCTACACGATCAACCATGCCGAAAGCGAAGTGCTGCTGTTCGACAAGACCTTCCTGCCCCTGGTGGAGCGGATCGCGGGGCAGCTGACCACCATCAACACCTATGTGATGCTGGCCGACGAAGAGCGCCATGAAGCCGGCGCGGTCGGCGCCCTCTGCTATGAGACCCTGATCGCCGCTCAGCCGGACGCCATCGCCTGGCCCCGGCTCGACGAGAACGGCGGCGCCTTCCTCTGCTACACCTCGGGCACCACGGGCGACCCCAAGGGCGTGCTCTATTCGCACCGCGCGGTGGTGTTGCACGCCTATGCGGCGGGCCTCAACAGCGCCTTCGGCTTCACCGCCTTCGACGTGGTGATGCCGTGCTCGTCCCTCTATCACGCCACCGCCTGGGGCCTGCCCTTCGTGGCCCTGCTCTGCGGGACCAAGCTGGTGCTGCCTTGCGACAAGATGGACGGCGCCAGTCTCCAGGAATTGATCGTGGGCGAGGGGGTCACCTTCACCGGCGGCGTGCCGACCATCTGGACCATGTACCTGGCCTGGCTGGAGCAGCACGACCAGACGCCGGGCGTGCTCAAGCGCGTGGTGATCGGCGGCTCCGCCGTACCGCGCGCGATGGCGCAGACCTTCAAGCGGGAATACGGCGTTCAGGTGCTGCAGATCTGGGGCATGACCGAGACCTGCCCCCTGGGCGTGGTCGCCACCCCCACGCCGGCGCTTGCCGAACTGGGCGAGGCGGCCATGGACGAGGCCATCTGGACCCGCCAGGGCCGGCTGCAATTCGGCATCGAGCTGAAGGTTGTGGATGAGGAGACCGGCGAGGACGCCCCCTTCGACGGCGAAACCTCCGGCGCCCTGATGGTGCGCGGCCCCTGGGTGCTGAAGCGCTACTTCCGCCAGGATCAGGATTGCGTCGACGCCGACGGCTGGTTCGACACCGGCGACATCTCCACCCTCGACCAATACGGCTTCATGCGCATCACCGACCGCAAGAAGGACGTCATCAAGTCCGGCGGCGAATGGATCAGCTCCATCGACCTGGAGAATGTCGCGGTCGGCTGCCCCGGCGTGAAGGTCGCCGCCGTGGTCGGCGTGCCCCACCCCAAGTGGGAAGAACGCCCCCTTCTGGTCATCGAGGCCCATGAGGGCGAGGCTGTGACCAAGGAAGCGGTGCTCGAATACCTGGCCCCGCGCATCGTCAAATGGTGGACGCCCGACGACGTGGTGTTCGCGGCGGTGCCCCTGACCGCGACGGGCAAGATCGACAAGAAGGTGCTGCGCGAGGCATGGAAGGGCCATCTGATGGGGTGATGGGGGGCGCCGGGAGGTAATGATTGGCGCCTGAGCGGAAACTTTCGGGTCGCGTCGAGGCGTCCTCGCGTACGTCACGGAGGCGTTAGTTTTCAGTCTGAGCCGGGGCGGTTGAACGCCACGCGTGATGCTATGCAACGCCTCGCCGTGACGGCGCCCTATCCTCGATAGAGCGAGATATATATTAAAATACAATAGCTTGAATGGCTGGATTGGTGATCTGCGCCAGGTGCCGTCACAGGCCTCTAAGGCAAAACTAACGTCACGGCAGACCGTTGCGCCGGAGAGGGGAGCGGGCCCCTTAAGGGGTCCCTCCCCCCTGGCACGGCTGGAAATGCCCATTCCAACGCCGAGTGGCGGCGGGCAAGATTGACAAGAAGGTGCTGCGGGAGGCCTGGACGGGTCATTTGGTGCAGTGAGGCTAGCCGCCACGACCTTTCGGAACCCGTACCGAACCGTATTCCAGCGCGTCTTCCACGACCTCGCCGCCGTAGCGGCGGAAGGCCTCGAGCATCGATAGCGTCTCGTCGCGATGGCCGGCGTGGTGCGAGCGCAACCAGCGGTCGGGGCTGAGGAAGAGGTGTTGATCGACCTGCCCAAGGACCGCCTCGGCGAAGTCGATATCGACGATGGTATCGAGCGACGCCCGATCCTGTCGTGCGACCAGCCCGCTGTAGTCGCGCATCAGTTCCACATACTTGCGCCAATCTTCCCGGCTCTCGGCGATACGAGATAGGAGGTCGCCACCGCCCCGCGCGATGGAGGTGAGCTGCCAGAGCCTGATCTGGATCGGTCGTGCTTTGCGTCTCAGGCCAAACACCGCCCCTATCTCCTCACATCGCCCGGACGATAGTCCTCCTTCACATGCCCCGCCAACTGGGCCTCCGTGAACCACACCGGCTTGGTCTTCATGGCCACGAACATCGGCGTCTGGTCGGCGTAGTGGGGCGACAGCGTATCCAGCGTCGCCGAGCCGAACTGGTGGATGCTTTCGGAGTGGAGCAGGCCGGCCTTATCCCAGCTGACGAACATGATGAAGGTGTCGCCGGCCTTGGCGCTCAGCGTGCCGTCCTTCTGAGGTTCGCCGTAGACCGCGCGATAGGTGTCGGGCCCGCCGTCGATGGCCAAGTCCACGGCTCCGCGCCGGATGCGGTTGAGTTGCCCCCACTCCGGGTCGAGGCGGCCGAAGTGGGTGGTCAGGGTCTTCATGGCCGCGCGCAGGGCATCGAGGGGCGCCGGCTCCGGCCTGTGTTCGGCCCGGGCGGTCAGCACCGGCACGACGGTCAGCAGGACCAGGGCCGTGGCGCGGTTGGCCCGGTCCGTGCGGTGGTCCCAGCCCTTGAGGATGCCGAGCGCCTTGGCCAGGTCGGCGTCTCCCTTGGGGTCGGTGGCGGCGAGGCTGTCGATCAGCTTCACCACGTCGGAGCGGTCCGAATAGGTGATGTCGAACTTGTAGGCGCGGAAGGCGGCCTCGGTGATCCTGGGGTCGGACCCGAAGGTTTCCTGGGCCCGATAGGCCCGGTTGGTCATGTCCGTCTGTAACCCCATCTCGGCCGCGAAGTCCGCCGGCTTCAGCGCATCGCCTGGGCCCGTGGCCTGATAGGGCGTGTTGTTGGAGTTGAAGACGTAGCCGGACTTCGGATTCCAGATCTGCGGGACCCGCTCGAAGGGCAGGTAGCCGTTCCAGATCAAGTCGGAGCGGTCGCCCGGAAGATACCCCATCCAATCGACGCCCTTGCCTGAAGGCCGGTTGGGGAACTGGCCGTTGTAGACGTAGCCGATGTCGCCCTTCTCGTCGGCGAAGATGTAGTTGATGGAGGGCAGGGCATTCAGGGCCATGGCCGCGCGCCACTCGGCCATGCTTTGGGCCTTGTCGAGGCGCCAGTACTGCAGCGGCTGGCGGTATTCGCCCATGCCCGCATAGCGGATGGCGAAGGTCCCGTGGTCGGTCTTCATCACCGGCCCGTGCACGGATCGCAGCACCGGCTTGTGGAAGGTCCAGATCAGCGGGCCGAACAGCTTCACCCGGATGGCCGCGTCGGACTTTTCGAAGTCCCGCCATTGGCCATCGAGCAGATACTGGTTGTCGTTCTTCGGGTTGATCGTCAGTCGGTAGATGTCGACCAGGTCCGGGTGGTTGACCGTATTGGCCCAGCCCAGGTGGGCGTTGTGGCCATGCAGCATGAAGGGCGAGCCGGGGAAGAAGCCGCCGGCCACATGCCAGCCCTCGCCGCTCTCCACCACCGCCTCATACCAGGCCACCGCGCCCGTATAGGGCTGGTGGGAATTGACCAGCAGCCGGGTGGCGCCGTCCGCCGAGCGCGACGGCGCGACCGCCACGCCGTTGGAGCCGACCGGCAGCGGGGGCTTGGCGGGTTGCGGTGCGGTGAGGCGCTTCAGGTCCTCGTCCATGCCGTAGAAGAAGGGGGTTTTGAAGACGAAGCCCGCGGCCACGTCCTTGCCGGTCAGCGGCAGCAGTCCGGCCTTGACCACGCCCGGATGCAGGGCGGCGTAGTCGTTGACCCCGTCGGCATAGGCCTCCAGCACCTTGCGCAGCTCGGCGGGCAGCTTGCCGTAGCCGGCATCGACCGTGGGCCAGACGTTCAGCAGGCGAACCAGATAGTCGGTGACCGCGCCCTTGGGGCCATTGCTGGCGGCCAGGGTCCCGCGCGTGGCCAGCACCACCTCCTGGATGGTGGCGAAGTCGTCCTCGCTATGGGCGAAGGCCAGGCCGAAGGCGGCGTCGGCGTCGGTCCTGCCCAGCACGTGCGGCACGCCGAATTCGTCGCGGCGGATGCGCACGTCATAGGCCTTGCCCCTGGCGATCAGCGCGGCGTTGCTGGGGGCGGCGGGCTGGCCCAGGCGGTCGGCGGCGATGACGCCCCCGAGTCCCAGGAGAACAAGCGCCACCACGGCCACGGCCGCCCAAATGATCCTGCGCAACTTCAAGTCTCCCCCATTCGCCGGTTCGGCGAGCGCCGGTTGCCAAGCCCCCCGCGCCGCCGCCATAAGTTGGCGATGTCCAAGGGGGATGCATGACCGAGCGGCCGGGAAGGATCAACCGTCTGCGCCGCATCTTCGTGCGGGTTTCGCGCTCGGCCTGGCGGCGTTTCATCATCTCCTCGGTGGTGGGCCTGGCCGTGCTCGGCCTGATGCGCATCCCGCAGGTCGACGCCACCATGTTCGGCCAGCCCGACCGCGAGATGATGGAAACCGCCTTCAAGATGCGGGCGGACCTGAAGGGCGGCATGGCCGACCCGGCCCTGCTGATCGACATCGACGACGATTCCCTGGCCGGCACCCTGCCCAAGGTCGAACCGGGCGGTTTCCCCACCGCCCCGCCGGCCACGACGCCCCGCGCCATGGTCGCCGACGTGCTGGAGTATATCCGCACCGCTCCGGCCGGCGAGGCGCCCAAGGTGGTGCTGGTCGACATGGACGTGGCCACGCCGACGCCCGGCGACGAAGAGGCCGCCGCCAAGCTGCGGGGCGTGCTGGTGGCCTGGAACCAGACGCCCACGGCCCCGCCCCTGGTGCTGGCCCGGCAGTCGTTTCCGGAGGTGGTCTATGGCGGGACCGGCAACAAACTGATCCTGCCGGCGACGATCATCGACGATCTGGTCGCCGACAAGCACGGCAAGATCTTCTGGGGCCAGGTCAAGGTGATGGCCGACCAGAACGGCGTCATGCGCGAATTCCTGCCCTACGAATGCGTGCAGACCCCCTCGGGACCCCAGGTGCTCTATTCGTCGGCCCTGCTGGCCTACGGCTTCATGGCGGCCGAGACCGGCATTCCCAAGGACGCGCCGGTGCGAAAGTGGCTCAGCACGGCGGAAGGCGTCTGCGCCAAGCCCAACCCGGCGCCCATCGCCCATGGCGAGCTGATCAACTTCCACCTCAGCCTGGGCAAGGGCGAGAACGGCCGGGTCTGGCCGGAACTGCCGCCCACCTGGCCGGGGTTCAAGACCTGTGGCCAGGATACCGACCACGCCATCTTCCGCCGGCTGTCCGCCGCCGACGTGGCCGCCGCGGCCCAGGCCGGTCCGGACGCCAGCCACGCCCTGCTCTGCGGGCGGCTGGTCCTGGTCGGCGGCACCAACACCGTGGCCTCCGACTTCCAGCAGACGCCGCTCAATGAAATGAACGGAACGGTGATCCTGGCCAATGCGGCCACGGGGCTTCAGCTGTCCAACGGCGGCCTGCGCCGGGTGCCCTGGTATCTGCAGATCTCGACGCTTCTGCTGGTCAGCCTGATGATCACCGGAGGCTTCACCGTGACGCGGCGCATCCGCGATCACTACCTCGGTTTGAAGGACCGCCACAAAGAGTCCTCTTTCTGGGTCAAGGTTCGGCTAACGCCGTTCAATCCAGTGGTGCTAAACTGGGCTTTCGCTTTCGCCGCCCACTGGTTGGGGATCAGCCTTTTGATCTTCGCCATGGGGCACGGATACTGGGGCTACCTTTCAGCGCCCGCCTTCGCGGCGGCGGCGACCGGGGCCATGCAGGAGTTCGCTGATGACGACGACTAGGACGACCACCTTCCGCCTGGCGCTTGCCGCCGGGGCCGCCTTCGCCACCCTGGCCCTCGCGGGACAGGCCAGCGCCTGCGCCGGGGCCGGCGTGGTGACGCGCATCGAGGGAGACCCGGCCTCGGTCTCGATCAAGCGCGCCGACGGCGGCGCGGTGGCCAGGCCGCGCGTGATGGAGGTGGTCTGCGCCGGCGACGTGGTGCGCGCCGGGGGCGGGGCCAAGGTGACCCTGTCGCTGGACGGCCGCGGCTCGGTCCAGGTGACCAGCTCCTATCAGGTGGCCGCCCGGGGCGGCGCGCCCAGCCTGGCCGGCAACGCCTATCGCGCGGTCAACGACCAGGTGCTGCCCGACATGAAGCGCCTGCCCTGGGACGTGCGCCTCAAAGGTCCGGATGATCCCTTGGGCTTCGCCCTGCCGACCCTGGCCCAGGGCTCCCAGAAGCTGCCCGCCGGCAACCACTCGTTGCTGGTGCGCGTGCTCGGCGGCACCGGCCCCTACAGCGCCGTGCTCGAAGGCGGTTCCGCGCCGGTCAGCGCCACCTCGGCCACCGGCGAGATACGCCTGCCGTCGGCCGCCCTCGGCGCCGGCCGCTATACGGTGACCGTGAAGGACGCCACCGGTGAAAGCGTCACCGGCCAGTTCAGCGTGGTCAGCCCGGCCCAGCCGGTGCCCGACACCTATCGCGAACTCACCGACCCGGAAGTCCGCGCCGCCGCCACCGCCGCCTCCCTGGCCCGCGGCGCGCCGACCACGCGGTCCTTCGAAGCCGAACAGCTGCTCGACAAGGCGCCCAGCAACGGCCTGGACCGCCAGCGGGTCTTCGACCTGATCGAGAGCTACGGGGAGTAGGCGCCGGAGGCGCCTTTCCCTCCCGCGAAGTCGGGAGGTGGCCGGCCCGAAGGGCCGGACGGGTGGGAGACCGCCCAGGGCGGGTAAACCGCCGCCGGATACGATTAGGGGCCATGCACCGCTTGGTGCATGGCCCCTTTTCTTTTTGCCGTTTTCACGTTGAGTGTGGGTGACGCGAACAGGCTCGCTGCCAAGCCATGTCGGACATTCGCCACGCCTGCTGCTAGGCTCAATGCATGCTTGAAGATTCCATCATAGCGATTGGTATCAACGATCTGGGTGGACTGTTCGTCAAACCCGCGACGAGTGAGTTTCGGCTCATCTACAGAGAAGCTATGGAGATCCGTTGGGACCAATCTCATCGAGCACTCTTTGGGCCGCCCCCTCGTGAATGGGACTACGCCCGCTGGTATCAGCAGATAATTATGGCTGCCCGCGAGCAAGGAGTGGAGCTCCGCCTCACACCTTCTACACTCTGGACAAATACGCCATCGGAAACCCGTAGGACCATCGAGACAAAATCAACGGTCGGAACGTCCATCTCTCACCCACCCTCAACGTGAAATCCGCGTTTCTTTTTGCTGTCTTCTAGCGCCCGTCGCTCGCCCCGGGCGGTGTCCCACCCGGCCTCAGCTTCGCTTCGACCACCCTCCCGACTTCGCGGGAGGGAAAGGGCGCTTCGCGCCTTACTTCCCGATCACCACCGACCCGTCGCCGATCAGCACGAAGCCCGACCAGAAGAACGGGTGCGCGGTCTCGGCCGTGTCGTAGAGGCTCTTCTGGGCCTCGCCCAGCGCCTCCACCACCGGCTTGTCGCCGGCCGCCGCGCGCAGGAAGACGCCGGTCTGCAGGGATGAGGCGGTGGCGTCGACCTTCCATTGGGTGGCCATGACGGTGGGCGCGCCCGCATAGATGAAGGCCCGCGCCAGGCCCGACAGCGCCTCGCCGCCGTCCGCCAGGCCCGTGCGGCCCACGTCGTTGGCCGCGCCGCCGGCCGTATCGCAGGCCGATAGCACCACCAGCCGCGCCCGGATCGCGCGGTCCAGCAGCTCCGACGCCTCGATCAGGCCGTCGCCGTCGGGGCCGACCGAGGTCAACAGGGCCGGCTCGGCGAAGCAGGAGGACAGCCCCAGAACCCCGTGGGTGGCCAGCACCAGGATGCGGGCATTGCCCACATCGCCCTCGGTGCGGAAGGCCGCGTCGGTGAAGGCGGCCCCGGTCTCGGCCCGCCCGCCCGGGAAGGCGCCCGCCGCCTGTTCGGCTTCAGGTCCCGTCTGGGGCAGGGCGCGCAGGCCGCGCAGGGCCTTTTCGATCTCGTCGCGGCAATGGTCGGACAGGCCGCGCGCGGTGGCGATGCGCTGGGCGGCCAGATGCGGATCGGGCTTGAAGCCGCCGAAGGCCACCACCCCGCCGGTGGCGCCAGCGCCCTGGGCGCTGTTCTGGCGCGTACGCACGAAGGCGGCCGGGCCGAGCGCCAGGTCGAGGTTGTGGTGGCGGGCCAGCCAATCGACCCCCGTATAGTCCTGTTCCAGGCCGATGCGGGCCAACTGGTCCTGGGCGGGATCGCTGGCCAGCAGGGCCGCGAAGGGCAGGGCGGCCAGGCTGCCGCCGGCGTCGATGTGGACGGTGGTCAGGCCCGCCAGCTGCGGGTCGACCGGGGCGATCAGCGCCTTGTAGAGGGTGCGCGCGTCCGGCAGGTCGAAGTCGGGCAACCGCCGGCCCTTGATCATCGAGCTGCCGCGCACGGCGGTGACCAGGGTCTCCAGCTCGGGGCCCTTCAGGCCGATGCGGAAGGGGGTGACCCCGTCGCGGGTGACCAGGGCGCCGAAGCCGCCGGCTGGCGCATTGACCAGCCGCAGATAGCCCTCGCCGGGCTGCAGCGCGGCGCGCAGGTCACCGGTGGTGACCTTCGGGTCCAGCAGCTCCAGATAACGCGGCGACTTGGCGCGCACCTGGGCTTCGGCCGACGCCAGGCCTTGAGAGGCGGTGTCGAGATCGCGGTCGGCGGCGGCGACGTCGTCCGGCGTGGCCTCGGCCGTGGCCCCGATGCGCGAGCGGCGCGACAGGGCGGCGCGGTAGCCGCGCTGGGCGTCCTGATAGGCGCGCACGGGGCCGGCGGCCTCGCGGTCGCCGACCCGGGCGGCGAGCTGGGCGGCGGCGCGCGAGGCCGAGCCGTCCCAGACCATGGCCAGGGTCTCGAAATATTCGGCCGCCAGGGCAGGATCCTTGGTGGCCTGCCAGGCCTGGAACAGCACATCCAGGTGGCCGGCGGCCAGGTCGGCGGGCATGCCGGGGCTCTCGGCCTGGCGTTCCAGGATGGCCACGGCGGCGCGGCCGGTCCCGAGCGCCTGGGGCCCCTGGCCCATGGCGGCCTGGGCGCGCTCGGCGGCGAACAGCAGGCGGGCCTCCACGCGGGTGCCCGGCGCCAGCTGGCGGATCAGGGCCAGGCCCGTCTCGGCCTCGCGCTCGGCGCCGCCGGCGTCACGGGCGGCCAGCCGCACGGAGGAGCGTTCCTCATAGATCTGGCTGGCCAGCCAGGCCGGCTGGGCGCCGCTCAGCGACAGGCGGCTCAAGGCGTCGTCCAGCAGGCCCATCGAGGGCCGGCCCTGGGCGCGCGCGGAAATGGCGGCGACATAGGAGCCCTGGGCCGACAGCACCATGGCGCGGTCGCGGGGCGAGACGTCGTCGACCCGCAGCAGCAGGTTACGGGTGTCGCCGGGGCGCGACATGGCGTCGATGGCCTGGGCGTCGGCCGGGGTGATGGCGTCCTTGGGCCGCGCCGCGGCGCCCGCCGCCAGCCGGTCGCGGGCCGCATTGCCTTCCAGCGCCAGCCGTTGGGCGTCGCCGAAGCGGCCCTGGTTGAGGGCGTTGATGGCGCGGTAGTTGGTGACCTTGGTGGCCAGCAGCGGGTCGTTGGCCGCCAGGGCCTGCGCCTGGGCGCGGTCCAGCATCACCGAGGCTTCGCTGAAGCGCCGCGCGTTGGACAGGTTCAGCCCGATCTCGGCCAGGATCTCGGCCTCGCCGGCCTTGTCGTCCGGGGCCACCTGGGCGTGGACGCGCAGCAGTTCGGTGAAATCGCGCTCCGAGGCGCCGAAGCTCCACACCACATTCTGCTCATAGCCCCGGCGGCGCAGCAGCTCATAGTTGACGACGGCGGTCTGGCCGGGCGGACCGGCGGTATAGACGGCGTTCAGCTCGCGCAGGCCCGGCGTGGCGGCGGCTTCGGAAGCGGGCGCAGGGCCGGGCTTCGACAGGCCCAGCAGCACCTTGGCCGCCTGGACGGCGGGGGCCCAGTCGGCGGGATAGACCGTGCCGGAGACGGTGTGGCCGTTGGCCGAGGCCACCAGGCCATAGCGCACCGCGCCATGCTGGCCCTCGGTGCGGCCACAGGTGATCTGGCGCACGGACAGGCCGCCCTCGTTGCCGACCGCCACGGCGTCGCCGTCGCAGCCCAGGGGCGCGGTGGGCGTGGCGATCAGCTTCAGCTGGCCGGACGGCTGCTCCCAGGCGCCGCAATAGACGTCGACAGTGTCGGGGGTCTTGGCGCCCTCAAAGCGCCACTGGGCCCGGCAGGCCTGGGCCTCGCCGTTCTGGCCGAGGCCGAAATCTTCGTAAGGACGGGCCTGGGCGACGCCCGCGAAGCCGGCGGCGATCGACAGGGCCAGGGCGCCGGCGCCCAACGCAAACCAAGAACGACGCACGATGCACCCCCACACGGACTGACTAAGCCACCCGTTAATAGATCATGGGGACACCGCGTTCGTCGAGTTTTGTTCATGCATCGAACCGTGTTCGCTGACGATTGCCGGCCTGGAGCCGATCGAACCCCGCTAACACCCTGAAAAGCCCCCGCCTTGCTGAAAACCCCCGTCTTGCCAAAACCGAATAAGCGGATCAAAGTCTCCGCTCAAAGGCTCCAGCCGGCGAAATCCGGTGCGGGGCCTTTTTCTTTTGGAGGCGCGGAAGCCGCGCGAACTGAACATGTCCGTAAACCGTCAAGGCCACATCCGCCTGACTTCCCACCCGGGAACAGGCGCCGCCACCCGTTTCCCCATCACCTGGGGCGCGCCCACCGCCAAGGAGCGCGGGCCGATCATCGCGACCGTGAATTCCGGGTCCGACCGCAACGCCATCGGCGCCCACGGCGGCGCCTATTCCGTGTACCGCGCCCTGGCCATCTCGGCCGGGACGATGAACCCGCTGATCCGCCCCGACCTCACCGACACCTCGCCGGTCGTCGACCTTGGCCCCTTCAGCCAATGGAGCGATCCCACCAAGATCGTCTCGCTCGATCCCTGGGGCCACCGGGTGGCCAGCGACTTCGCCAAGGAAATCGCCGAGGGCGTCGACATCCGCCCGACCATCGCCATCACCAAGGCCCGGCTGCACCTGCCGGAAATGCGCGAGGCCATCGAGGCCGGCCGCATCAAGGTCGACGGCCACATCGTCCATGAGGGCGGCGAGGTGTCGGTGACCAAGGCCGCGCTCGATCCGGTCTGGTACCTGCCCGGCATCGCCGAGCGCTTTGAGGTGAGCGAAGACGACCTGCGCCGCACCCTGTTCGAACAGACGGGCGGCATGTACCCCGAGCTGGTCACCCGGCCGGACATGAAGGTCTTCCTGCCCCCGATCGGCGGCATCACCCTCTATATCTTTGGCGACCCGGCCGCGATGACCGACCCGGCCAAGCGCCTGACCTGCCGCGTGCACGACGAATGCAACGGCTCCGACGTGTTCGGCTCCGACATCTGCACCTGCCGCCCCTACCTGACCCACGGCATCGAGGAGTCGGTGCTGGAGGCCCAGAACGGCGGCTCGGGCCTGATCGCCTACAACCGCAAGGAAGGCCGCGCGCTCGGCGAAGTGACCAAGTTCCTGGTCTATAACGCCCGCAAGCGTCAGCCCGGCGGCGACCAGGCGGCCACCTATTTCGAACGCACCGAATGCGTGGCCGGCGTCCAGGATGCGCGCTTCCAGCAGCTGATGCCGGACGTGCTCAACTGGCTGGGCATCAAGAAGATCGACCGCTTCGTCTCCATGTCGAACATGAAGTACGACGCCATCGTCGGCACCGGCATCGAGATCGGCGAACGGGTGCCGATCCCGGACTATCTGGTGCCGGACGACGCCTCCGTCGAGATGGAAGCCAAGAAGGCCGCCGGCTACTACACGCCGGAAGGCGCGCCGACGCAGGAAGAACTGGGCCGCGTCATCGGCCGGGATCTCGGCGAGTTCTGATTTGGACCCTCGCAGCCTGTTGAATGCCGAGGCGGTGAGAGCCGCCTCGGTCCGCGCCCTCGACACCGCGCTGGCGGGTGGCCTGGCCGAATGGACGGTGGACCTCAGCCAACTTGAGCCCACCGCCGACTTCGTGGCCGAGGTGATCCGCGACCAGTATCCGACCCTGGAGGTCCCCTTCCATGCCCGCTGGCGCCACTTCACGGTGGGCGGGCAGAACCTGTGGACGGCGACGGCGCGGTGGCCGGACGCCGACGCCAAGGCCCGCACCGCCTTCGACCTGGCCATCACCTCGGTGATGCTGGACGCCGGCGCCGGCCCGGACTGGAAATACCGCGACGCCGCCTCGGGCACGGTCACCACCCGCTCGGAAGGCCTGGGCGTGGCCTCCCTGCGCACCTTCGAAAGCGGCGCCTTCGCAACCGATCCCAAGGGCGATCCGCTGCGGGCGGACGATCTGTCGAACCTGACGGTCGAGGATCTGTCGGCCTCGTTCCAGGTGTCGGAAGCCAATCCCCTGGTCGGGCTGGAAGGGCGCGCCGCGCTGCTCCAACGCCTGGGCCATCAGGTGGCCGCGAGGCCGGACCTGTTCGCCACCCGCGACGTCGCCCGTCCCGGCGGCCTCTATGACATCCTGGCCGGTTGGGCCGGACCGGAAAAGGTGCTGCCCGCGCGCCGCATACTCGACCTGCTGCTCGAGGCGCTGGGCCCCATCTGGCAGAACCGCCTGGAGATCGACGGCGTGCCCATGGGCGACACCTGGGCCCACCCCGTCCTTGGTCTCGTCCCCATCCACAAGCTTTCGCAATGGCTCAGCTATTCGCTGATCGAGCCGCTGCAAGACGCGGGCGTCACCGTCGTCGAGATCGACGGGCTGACCGGCCTGGCCGAATACCGCAACGGCGGCCTGTTCATCGACAAGGGCGTCACCGTCCTGCGCGATCCGGCCGACCTAGCCCGGGTCCACAACGTCTCCGACCCGCTGGTGGTGGGCTGGCGCACCCTGACCGTGGCCCTGCTCGACAAGATCGCGCCCCTGGTGCGCGAACGGCTGGGAGTGGCGGAAGCCGACTTCCCCCTGGCCCGCGTGCTCGAAGGCGGGACCTGGGCGGCGGGACGCGTGGCCGCCAAGCAACTGCGTGAGGGCGGGCCGCCGCCGCTGATGATCCTCAGCGATGGGACCGTATTCTGATGGCCAAGACACCCAAGACCATGCCCGGCGTCACCGTCGTCGATCACCCGCTGGTGCGCCACAAGCTGACCCGGATGCGCGACAAGGACACCTCCACCCGCACCTTCCGCGACCTGACCCGCGAGATCTCGCTGCTGCTCTGCTATGAGGTCACGCGCGACCTGCCGCTGGAGATGGTCAGGATCGACACGCCGCTGGCCGGCGAGATCGAGTCCGAGGCCCTGGCCGGCAAGAAGCTGGTGTTCGCCGCCATCCTGCGGGCCGGCACCACCATGGTGGAGGGGATGCTCGACCTGGCCCCCTCGGCCCGGGTCGCCCACATCGGCCTCTATCGCAACCGCGACGCCGGGCAGACGGTGGAATACTATTTCAAGGCCCCCGACGACATCGCCGAGCGGCTGGTCATCGTGGTCGACACCCTGCTGGCCACGGGCGGCACCGCCGTCGCGGCCGTCGAACGGCTGAAGGAAGCCGGCGCGCGCGACATCCGCTTCGTCTGCCTGGTGGCCTCGCCCCAGGGCATCGCGGCCATGCAGGGCGACCATCCGGGCGTGAAGATCTGGACCGCCGCCATCGATGACGGCGTCGACGAACGGGGCTTCATCATGCCGGGCCTGGGCGACGCCGGCGACCGCCTGTTCGGCACCAAATAACGCCGATCTTCCGGGCAGGCCCGCGACCAAGTTCGCCTGTGACGAATGCCCTGTTTCGGGGGCAGCCGATCGGCGTTATGGTTTCCCCGTGTGTGAATCCCATGCGTGAGGACAAGGGGCGGTTGAAGCCTCCTGACGCCGAGGGTTCTGGTCGGGTAAGGGGCCTACTGGTGTCGGTT
This sequence comes from Caulobacter sp., assembly GCA_028291055.1. Classification (GTDB taxonomy): domain Bacteria; phylum Pseudomonadota; class Alphaproteobacteria; order Caulobacterales; family Caulobacteraceae; genus Caulobacter. The sequence goes on along the minus strand of JAQGIP010000099.1, from coordinate 32,138 downwards.
GGAAGTTTGGCGGGACGGGTGATCGCGGCTATCGCCGCCGCCTGTCTGTTGACCACGAATTTCGCCGCGGCCCAGCCGCCGATGCCGCCGGGCCTGGGCGCGCCGGCGCCGCAATACCCCGTCCGCCCCAAGCCCAGGCCCCAACCCAGGGCGCCCGCGCCCGGAAGCCTGGCCGGCGCCGCGGCGGCCCGCACGCCTGCTTCGGCGGCGATGCTGCAGACCCTGAGCCTGCGCGCCGATCACGTGGCCCTGCTGGAGCGCGCCCTGGCCGACGCCGGCAGCCACGGCCTGCGGCCCGAGGAATTCGCCACCAACGGCATCGACCCGCTGCTGGCCTCGCGCGATCCCACCCAGCGCCGCGCCGGCGAGCTGCGCCTGATGGCGCTGTCCATCCGCTACGCCCAGGCGGTGCATGCCGGCCGTCTGCCGCCCGACCAGTTCATGAAGCCCTGGGGCCTGAAGCCCGCGCCCTATGACGCGGCCGGCGCCTTCGTCCAGGCGGTCGCCACCGACCGCGTCGGTCCCTGGCTCGACAACCTGCCGCCGCCCTACACCGGCTATCAGGTGCTGCGTCAGGGCCTGACCACCTATCGCCAGATCGCCGCGCGCGGCGGCTGGGCGCCCCTGCTCCCCGGCCCCGACCTGGCGCTCGGCATGACCAGTCCGCGTGTACCCGCGCTTCGGGCGCGCCTCGCCGCCGAAGATCAGGCCGTGGCCGCCGACGGCAATCCGCTCTTCGACGACGCCCTGGCCCAGGCCGTGATGCGGGCCCAGAAGCGTTTCGGGCTTGAGCCCAGCGGCATCCTCAACAAGCCCACGCTCGCGGCGCTGAACACGCCCGTCGAGGAACGCGTCGGCCAGATCGAGGCCAATATGGAACGCTGGCGCTGGATGCCGGCCGACCTGCCCACCGACCGTATCCAGGTCAACATCGCCGCCGCCGTGCTGACGATGTTCAAGGGCGACAACCCCATCCTGTCCATGCGCGCCGTCACCGGCCGGCCCGGCGACGAGACGCCGATGCTGCAGTCCAAGATCCACAGCGTGGTGCTCAATCCGCCCTGGAACGTGCCCTCGGCCATCGCGTCCAAGGAACTGTGGCCCAAGGAACGCGCCCATCCCGGCTACCTGGCCTCCAACGACTTCATCGTCATCCGCGACGGCGGCGGCGTGCGCCTGCAACAGCGGGCCGGTCCGCGCGCGGCGCTGGGCAAGGTGAAGTTCGATTTCAACAACAACTACGGCGTCTATCTGCACGACACGCCCACCCACTCGACCTTCTCGCGCTATGGCCGCCTGGCCAGCCACGGCTGCGTGCGCCTCGAAAAGCCGGAGCTGTTGGCCAAGACGGTGTTCGCGGGCGACCCCACCTGGACCCCGGAAGCCATCGACGCGACCATAGCGTCCGGCGACACGGTCCGCGCCCAGTTGCAGCAGCCGATCGCCGTCTTCCTCTTCTACTGGACCGCCTATGTGGCCCCCGACGGCGCCGTGAACTTCCGCCAGGACCCCTATGGCTGGGACAAGGCGCTGGTGCGGTTGCTGGCCGCGCTCCCCTATGGCGCCGCTTGACCGAGGGGTTGGCATACGAATCCGTCCGCCCGGCGCCTGGGCGGGGGCTCATGACGCGAGTGGCACGCCGGTGATCGAGCGACGCAATCTCCTGCGGGCGGGCCTGGGCCTGGCCGCCTCCACGATCCTTTCCGCGCCCGCCTGGGCCAAGGGCAAGGCCGCCCGCACGGCGGCTCACAAGGGCGGCGGCCATCCCGCCCCGCACGGCGGTCGTCATCCGCATGCCGGGGCCCACGCCGCCAAACCCGCCCCGCCCCGGCATCTGGCCTTCCGCCACCTCCACACCGGCGAGACGCTGGAAGCCGTCTATTGGGAAAAGGGCGCCTACGTCCCCGACGCCCTGGCCGGCATCAACCACCTGCTGCGCGACTTCCGCAGCAATGAGGAACACCCCATCGACCCGGGGCTGCTCGACCTGCTGAACGACCTGCGCGCGCGCACCGGCACGAAGGAGCCCTACCGGATCATCTCCGCCTTCCGCTCGGCCCAGACCAACGAGATGCTGCGCGAACAGAGCGCCGACACCCACGGCCAGGTGGCCGAGGTGGCCAAGAAGAGCCTCCACATGGAGGGCCAGGCCATCGACATCCGGTTGATCGACGTGGCGCTGACGCATCTGCACACGACGGCCATGGGCTTGAAGCGCGGCGGCGTCGGCTTCTATCCTGACAGCGATTTCATCCATGTGGATGTGGGCGCCGTGCGATACTGGCAAGGTACTTAGACAAGGCGGGGCTTGAGGCATGGCTGAGAAATCACGCGGCGGCGGCTTCGGCTGGTTCATCGTGGGCATACTGGCCGGCATCGCCCTCACCCTGGGCACGCTCGCCTTCGTCAACCTGCGTGGCCACCGCGATCGCATGGACGCCGCCAGCGGCGCCGACGAGGCCGCCCAGTCGGCCGCTTCCGAACAGGCCGGCCAGCCTCCGGTCATCGCGCCGCCCGTCGCCGCGCCGCCCGAGGTGAAGCCCCCCCACGCGGTCCCGGCCCAGACCTCCCACGACGCCGACCGCGCCGCCGCCCAGGCCGCCGACGACGCCCAGATGCAGGACGACGCCGCCGCCAGCGGCAACACCTCCCGGGCGCGCCCGCCGCAATAGGCGCCCTGGCGGCATCCAACCCTTGCCCGATAACGGCTGGCGCTTGGGGGAACTCAGTTCTAACATCTGTTCGGGGCGTCACGAGAGCGGATCACATCCGCCACACACAGACCCTTCGCGCCCGGCCGCTTAGCCGCCCGCGACCCTTTGGAGGAACAAGGGAGGCCAGTTGCTTTGGAGCCGACGAATGTTCGGGCGCCCGATTACTTTCATAAAGTTGTCGACTGTCAGTGGGCCTGTCCGGCCCACACGCCTGTGCCGGAGTACATCCGGCTGATCGCGGAAGGCCGTTACACCGACGCCTACATGATCAATTGGAAGTCCAATGTGTTCCCCGGGATCCTGGGGCGCACCTGCGACCGGCCGTGCGAGCCGGCCTGCCGGCGGGGCCGGGTGGAGGACGAGCCGGTGGCCATCTGCCGCCTCAAGCGCGTCGCCGCCGACAACAAGGATGCGGCCGGCGTCGAAGCCCGGTTGCCCCACGTCGCGGCCTACAACGGCAAGCGCATCGCCTGCATCGGCGCGGGTCCTGCCTCGCTGACCGTGGCGCGCGATCTCGCGCCGCTGGGCTACCACATCACCGTCTATGACGGCGACGCCAAGGCCGGCGGCATGATCCGCAGCCAGATCCCGCGCTTCCGCCTGCCGGAATCGGTCATCGACGACGAGGTCGGCTACATCGCGGGCCTCGGCCTGGAGATGAAGCTGGGCCGGCATATCGACAGCCTGAAATCCATCCTCGCCGAAGACTACGACGCCGTCTTCGTCGGCACCGGCGCCCCGCGCGGGCGCGACCTGGACGTGCCGGGCCGCACCGAGGCCGCCGCCAACATCCATATCGGCATCGACTGGCTGTCGTCCGTCTCCTTCGGCCACATCGAAAAGATCGGTCGCCGGGTCATCGTGCTGGGCGGCGGCAACACCGCCATGGACTGCTGCCGCACCTCGCGCCGTCTCGGCGGCGAGGACGTCAAGGTCATCGTCCGCTCCGGCTTCGACGAGATGAAGGCCTCGCCCTGGGAGAAGGAGGACGCCATGCACGAAGGCATCCCCATCCTCAACTTCCTGGTCCCCAAGGCCTTCACCCACGACAATGGCAGGCTGACCGGCGTGGTCTTCGAGGAAGTCGCCCCCGTCTATGACGACAAGGGCCGCCGCAGCCTCAGGCCCACCGGCACCCCCGACCAGACCTTCGAATGCGACGACGTGCTGGTCGCCATCGGCCAGGAAAACTCCTTCCCCTGGATCGAGCGCGACGCCGGCCTCGACTTCGACGAATGGGGCATGCCGGTCGTCAACCAGATCACCTTCCAGTCGACCAACCCCCGCGTCTTCTTCGGCGGCGACGCGGCCTTCGGGCCCAAGAACATCATCTGGGCCGTCGCCCACGGCCACGACGCGGCCGTCTCCATCGAGAAGTACTGCTCCGGCCTGGATATCGCCGACCGCCCTCCGCCCGGCGTGACCACCGTGTCCCAGAAGATGGGCATCCACGAGTGGAGCTACGACAACGACATCTCCGCCGACCTGCGCCACAAGGTGCCCCAGCTTGAGACTAAGGCCGCCCTGGCCAATGTGAAGGCCGAGGTCGAACTGGGATTCGACCGGGCCCTGGGCTACCGCGAGGCCGAGCGCTGCCTCAACTGCGATATCCAGACCGTCTTCGCCGAGCCCCTGTGCATCGAGTGCGACGCCTGCGCCGACATCTGCCCCACCGACTGCATCACCTTCACGGTGAACGGCGAGGAGGACGACCTGCGCGAGCGCCTCAAGGCGCCGGCGCTGAACCTGACCCAGGACCTCTATGTCTCCGAGACCCTGCCGACCCGGCGGGTGATGGTGAAGGACGAGGACGTCTGCCTGCACTGCGGCCTGTGCGCCGAGCGGTGCCCCACCGGCGCCTGGGACATGCAGAAGGTATTGACCGAGATGACCCACGCGGGGTGTTCGCGATGAGCCTGGAAAGCCCTGAAGGCCTCGAACGCGGCGGCGGCCTGACCGCCGTCAACGACTTCGTGGTCAAGTTCGCCAACGTCAACGGCTCAGGCTCGGCCTCGGCCAACGGCATGTTCGCCAAGTCGATCCTGCGCATGGGCGTGCCGCTCGCGGCCCGCAACATCTTCCCCTCCAACATCCAGGGCCTGCCCACCTGGTATGAGGTGCGCATCTCCGAGGCGGGGCACTTAGGGAGACGGGGCGGGGTCGACCTGATGGTCGCCATGAACCCCCAGACCTGGGACAAGGATGTCGCCGAGATCGAGCCGGGCGGCTACCTCTTCTACGATTCCACCAAGCCGCTGCCGCCGTCCAAATTCCGCGACGACGTCACCACCATCGGCGTGCCGCTGACGGCCATCACCAACCAGGCCTACTCCGACCCGCGCCAGCGCCAGCTGTTCAAGAACATCATCTACGTCGGCGCGCTCGGCGAACTCCTCGGCATCGAGATGGCGGTGTTCGAGACCCTGATCGGCGAGCAGTTCGCCACCAAGGCCAAGCTGATCCCGGCCAACGTCGCCGCGCTCCACATGGGCCGCGACTATGTCCGCGAATATCTGAAACCCCTGGGCCTCCAGGTCCGCCGCGCCGACAAGGTCGGCAACCGCATCTTCGTCGAAGGCAACAACGCCGCCGCCCTGGGCGCCGTCTATGGCGGCGCCACCGTCTGCGCCTGGTACCCGATCACGCCTTCCACCTCCGTGGCCGAAGGCTTCACCGACTGGTGCCAGAAGTTCCGCACCGACCCGGACGGCAACGCCCGCTACGCCATCGTCCAGGCCGAGGACGAGATCGCCTCCATCGGCATGGTGGTCGGCGCCGGCTGGAACGGCGCGCGCGCCTTCACCTGCACCTCCGGCCCCGGCATCAGCCTGATGCAGGAGTTCATCGGCCTCTCATACTTCGCCGAAATCCCGGCGGTGATCTTCGACGTCCAGCGCGGCGGCCCCTCCACCGGCATGCCGACCCGCACCCAGCAGTCGGACATATTGCTGGCCGCCTACGCCAGCCACGGCGACACCAAGCACGTTCTTCTGTTCCCGGAAGATCCGCGCGAATGCTTCGAGTTCGGGGCGCTGGCCTTCGACCTCGCCGACCGGCTTCAGACCACCATCTTCGTCATGCTCGACCTCGACATCGGCATGAACGACTGGCTGTGCGAGCCCTTCGCCTGGGACGACGCCAAGGTGCTCGACCGGGGCAAGATCATGACCCACGACGAGCTGGAGGCCGGCCGCGACTTCGGCCGCTATCTCGACGTCGACGGCGACGGCATCCCCTACCGTACGCTGCCGGGCGTCCACCCCTCCAAGGGCGGTTATTTCACCCGCGGCACCTCGCGCGACCGCTACGCCCGCTACAGCGAGGAGGGCGCGGTCTATGTCGACAACATGGAACGGCTGCTGCGCAAGTTCGACACCGCCAAGTCGCTGGTCCCCGCGCCCATCACCCACGCGGCGAAGAAGAAGACCGGCTTCGGCGTCCTCTACTTCGGCTCCACCAGCCCCGCTATGAACGAGGCGCTGGAGGCCCTGGAAGCGCGCGGCCTGCATGTGGACGCCATGCGCCTGCGCGGCTTCCCCTTCGCCGGCGAGGTGTTCGACTTCATCGCCCAGCACGAGCTGGTCTTCGTGGTCGAACAGAACCGTGACGCCCAGCTGCGCACCCTGCTGATGAACGAGGGCGGCGTCGATCCGGCCAAGATGGTCAAGGTGCTCAACTACGACGGCGCCCCGATCACCGCGCGCTTCATCGTCGGCCAGATCACCGCCCTGATGGACAGCCCCCACATCGCCTCTTCGAACCAGTTGGCCAAATGACCTACATCACCAAGCCGAAGTTCCACCACCCGGGCCTGCAGACCAACGCGCTCGGCTTCACCCGCCGGGATTACGAGGGCAAGGTCTCCACCCTCTGCGCCGGCTGCGGGCACGACTCCATCTCCGCCGCCATCATCCAGTCCTGCTTCGAACTGGATGTTGAGCCCCACAAACTCGCCAAACTCTCCGGCATCGGCTGCTCGTCCAAGACCCCCGACTATTTCGTCGGCGCGGCCCACGGCTTCAACACCGTGCACGGACGCATGCCCTCGGTGCTGACCGGCGCCAACCTCGCCAACCGGGGCCTGATCTACCTGGGCGTCTCCGGCGACGGCGACTCGGCCTCCATCGGCCTCGGCCAGTTCGCCCACGCGGTGCGGCGCGGCGTCGACATGGCCTATATCGTCGAGAACAACGGCGTCTATGGCCTGACCAAGGGCCAGTTCTCCGCCACCGCCGACCAGGGCTCCAAGAGCAAGAAGGGCGTCATCAACCACGACAGCCCCATCGATCTCGTGGGCCTGGCCCTGCAGCTGGGCGCCACCTACGTCGCCCGCAGCTTCTCCGGCGACAAGGAACAGCTGGTGCCGCTGATCAAGGGCGCGATCCGCCACAAGGGCGCGGCCATCATCGACTGCCTCAGCCCCTGCGTGGCCTTCAACAACCACGCCGGCTCGACCAAGAGCTTCGACTATGTGCGCGAGCACAACGAGGCGGTGAACCGCATGGACGTGATCCCGGCCCGCTCGCCGATCACCGCCCGATACGAACCCGGCACGGTCACCGACGTGACCCAGCACGACGGCTCGGTGCTGCGCCTGCGCAAGATCCACGCCGACTACGACCCCAACGACCGGGCCGGCGCCATGGCCTTCCTGCACGCGCGCCAGGCGGCGGGCGAGATCGTCACCGGCCTGCTCTATGTGGACCCGCAGGCCGACGACCTGCACGGCTACCTGGGCACGGTGCAGCGACCCCTGAACGGGCTGACCGACCGCGAACTGACCCCCGGCGCGGCGGCCCTGGACGGCATCAACGCCTCGCTGAGGTAGGCGGTGCGGGCCGCGCTCGCCGCCGCAATCCTGATCGCCGGCGGGCTTCTCTCGCTGGGTGCGGCCCCGGCCGCCCCGCCCATCGTCCTGGAAAGCCCGATCGGCTGCCGGGTCGGCGAAGTCTGCCAGATCCAGCAGTATTTCGACCACGACCCCGGTCCGGGGGCAAAGGACTACCGCTGCGGCGGTGAGACCTATGAGGGCCACGACGGCACCGATATCCGCGTGCCAGACCTGGCAGCGGTGCGCCGAGGGATCCCGGTTGTCGCGGCGGCGGCCGGCACGGTGCGCGGCGGGCGCGACGGCATGGATGACGTCAATGTCGCCAAGATCGGCGGCCGGCCCGCCGTGGCCAACCGCGAGTGCGGGAACGGCGTGGTGATCGTCCACCCCGGCGGCTGGGAAACCCAGTACTGCCACATGCGCAAAGGCTCGGTGCTGGTGAAGCCCGGACAGGCCGTGACCACGGGCCAGCCGCTCGGCATGGTCGGCATGTCCGGCGACGCGGAATTCCCGCACGTCCATCTGTCGGTGCGCCATGGGGCCGAAAAGATCGACCCCTTCGCCTATGGCGCGGCGCCCGGCGCCTGCGGGACCGGCGCGTCCCTGTGGTCCAAGAGCGCCCAGGCCCAGTTGGCCTACCGTTCGCCCGCCCTCCTCAACGCCGGTTTTGCCACCGGCGGGGTGAGCACGGACGATGTGGAAGCCGCCGCCATTCCCCCGCCCAGCCGTCAGAGCGCCGGCCTCGTGGCCTATGTCCGCGCCATTGGCCTCAAGCAGGGCGACATCGCGGTTCTTCGCCTGACGGGCCCGAACGGCGCCGAACTGGGGGTCAGCACCTCCGCCCCGATGAACCGCGACAAGGCGCAATGGCTGATGTTCGCGGGCAAGAAGCGCCCCGCCGAGGGCTGGCCGGCCGGCCGCTACCACGCAGTCTTCGAGGTGCGGCGCCAGGCAAAGGTCGTCCTGACCCGCGCCTTCGACCTCACCCTCTGAACCGCGTCAGGCGCGCGCTTCGGCCCCCGGCGACATCACGCCGGCCATCGCCAGCTGGTGCAGGAACCGCCGTGTGCTGGCCTCCGCCCGCTCGAAGGTGGTGTGGACGGCCGGGCGCGACAGCACCGGCTCGGGAACGATCAGGCCCCGGCGACCGCCCTCGCAGAAGCCCAGCTGCTCCAGCTTCTTGATGTGGCGGCGCGCGGTTTCGCGCGGCAGGCCCACGGTCTCGGCCAGGGCCAGGGCGGTGATCGGGCTGGCCGGCCGCTCGGGGCCAAGGGCCTCGTCGGCTTCGCCGCCCGGCCGGCGCGCGTTGGCGTTGGCGATGGCGCAGAAGATCAGGCCGACCATCATTTCGCCGTCGAACAGCCGCCGCAACTCCTCCAGCACCGCCAGGCAGTAGGCGTTGGCGGCGCGGCTGATCATCCGGGGCAAGTGGGGCCGCTCGGCGGCCGTCGCCGCATCCTGCGGCGTGACCGCGCCGGCCCGGGCCATCAGGGTGAAATAGGCGCGCGCGGCGGCGGAGTCCTGAAGGGTTTCGCGCACCATCACGGGATCGCCGTGGGTGTCCGCCGGGACCAGGTAGCCGGCCTCCACGGCGCGCAGGAGGCCCATCTCCACCAGGGCGTTGATCTTGCGGCGGATGGTTTCGCGCGGCAGGCCCAGCGTCAGCGCCACGGTATAGCCCGACACCGGCCGGCGCAGGTCGTCCGGCGGCGGAGCATCAAGGCCGCTCCAGCGCAGCGACAGGGCGTCGTCCTCATCGATATGGCCCACATTGGCCTGGGTGACGGCCGCGAACACCAACGCCAGGATCAGGTCGCCGCCGAACACGCTCATCCGGACCCGGTTGACCCGGCGCAGCACGAATTCAGTGGAGAGGCGCGCCAGCGGGCGTCGATTCATGGGAAATCCGGACGGAGGCACACAGCGTCTAGTACAGGTGGCAAACGGCGCCTTTGGGTGATCTGGCGGGAATCGCATTCAGCGACCGCCGTTCATAAACCTAGCGTTGCCCCGTGCCTGAAGCACCCGCCATACCCGAATTGGGGCGCTGAACGACGTATGTAAATTGTCGCACTGCCTGTGACGTAAACGCGCGCCGACCAGCGGGAGCCGCCCTGTCACTAGTGTCAGCTTGTTGCGCGGCCGCGCGCCGCCATCCTGCCCGACCTGGAGTGGGCCCCGTCAGAGGGCTCCGAGGGAGGAATACAGATGTTGAAACTCGGGTCTTCGCGAACGCTGCTGGCGCTGGGCGCCTCGGCCGGGGTGCTGCTGAGCGCCGGCGCCGCGCTGGCCGATCCTGCCCCACCGCCGCCGCCCGCCGATCAGGGGACCACCGTCGAAGCCATCGTGGTCACCGCCCAGCGGCGCGAGGAATCGGCCAATTCGGTGGGCATGGCCATCCAGGCCTTCCGCGGCGACGAGCTGGAAAAGCTCCACGTCACCGATACCCGCGATCTGTCGACGCTCGCCCCCAGCTTCAGCGTCAGCCAGGGCTATCAGGGCGTGCCGATCTACACGCTGCGCGGCATCGGCTTCAACACCATCAACCTGTCGGCCACCTCCACCGTCGGCACCTATACGGACGAGGTCGCCTACGCCTATCCCTTCATGAACACCGGCCCGATCTTCGACCTGGAACGGGTCGAGGTGCTGAAAGGCCCGCAAGGCACGCTCTATGGCCGCAACACCACCGCCGGCCTGATCGACTTCGTCACCGCCAAGCCCACCCCCACCTTCGAGGCCGGCGCGACCGCCGAGGTCGGCAACTATTCCGCCCACAATTTCGAGGGCTATGTCAGCGGTCCGCTGGGCGACAAGGCCCAAGCCCGCTTCGCCTTCCGCACCGACGACAGCGATGAGGGCTGGCAACACAGCAACAGCCGCGACGAGAGCCTCGGCGAGATCCACCGCTACGGCGTGCGCGGTTCCCTGGCGCTGCAGCCCACCGACACCTTCCGCATCGATCTCAGCCTGTCGGGCTGGCACAACGGCTCCGACACCCTGGCCGCCCAGGGCATCGGCTTCACCCCCGCCACCACCTCGGGCGCCCAGGCGGCCTTCAACGCGCCCGGCATCGTGGCCTATGTGGCCAGCCACGTGCCCACCAACGCCACCCAGGCCGACTGGGCGCCGGCCGGCCTGCGCACCGCCGACATCGGGACAGGTTTGGGCATCCATGAACCGCTGAAGGAGAACGACGACTTCTGGGCCGGGCGCGTGCGCCTGACCTGGGACCTGGGCGACCTGCGCCTGGTCTCGCTCACCGGCTACAATCACCTGACGCGCGACGCCACCTTCGACTGGAGCGGGGCGCCCTACGACATCCTCATTCAGCACACGGAAGGTGAGATCAAATCCATCTCCGAGGACCTGCATCTCGAGGGCGAGACCGGCCCGGCCAAGTGGCTGATCGGCGGCTACTATGGCCGTGACGAGATCGTCGACGGCAACCGCACCCTGCTGGGCGACAACGCCAACGTCGGCTTCATCCGCTTCTACACCAACTCCCTGCTGGCCAGCCCCTTCAACACCGGCGGCTATACCGCGCTTCAGGCCTCCCAAGCCTTCCGCACCTACAGCGACATCGGCGACTTGAAGACCACCACCTGGAGCCTGTTCGCCAACGCCGACTGGCGCCTCACCGACGCTCTCAAGCTGACCACCGGCCTGCGCTACACCTCCGATAAACAGGACTTCGCGGGCTGCTCGCGCGACTTCAACGGCAACATGCTGCCCAACGTCAACGTCACCAACCGCGCCCTGTTCTTCGGCGTCTATGGACCGGTGGCGCCCATCACCCAGGGCGCCTGCCTGTCCTTCCACCCGGACACGGCCAGCTTCGGGCTGATCACCTCCACCCTGGACGAGGACAACGTCTCCTGGCGCCTGGGGCTCGACTGGACGCCCGCGCCGAACACCCTCTTCTATGCCGCGATCTCGCGCGGGGCCAAGGCCGGCGACACCCCGATCAACGCCGCCAACATCTCCACCCAGGACGCCCCCGCGCGCCAGGAACTGCTGACCTCCTATGAGGCAGGCTTCAAGGCCGGCCTGTTCGAACGCCGGGTCCAGCTCAACGCCGCCGTCTTCTACTACGACTACAAGGACAAGCAGCTCAGCGTCTATTTCGCCGACCCGATCTACACGGCCCTGGCCAAGCTCTCCAACATCCCCAAGGCCAAGGCTTACGGGCTGGACGCCGACGTCACCTGGAAGGTCAACCGCGAGCTCACCGCCATCGCCTCGGTCACCTGGCTGCACACTGAATTGGATAGTTACGTCGGCATCAACGGCGCCGGCGCGTCGCAGGACTTCACCGGGTCTTCCTTCCCCTACAGCCCCACGCTCCAGGGCAGCATGACCTTCATCTGGTCGCACCCCATCACCGACAACCTGGGGCTCCAGGCGGCGGTCAACGGCCGCTATCAGTCCAAGTCCCATGCCGACCTGGGCGAGGATCCGAAGTTCGGGCTCAGGGCCTACGGTCTGCTCAACGCCAGTGTCGGCGTCCACGCGCTGGACGACCGCTGGGAGCTGTCGCTGTGGGGCCGCAACCTGACCGACGAATACTATTGGAACTCGGTGGCCAGCAACGCCAACCTGGTCGTCCGCTTCCCCGGTCAGCCGCGCACCTACGGGGCCTCGCTCAGCGTGAAGTTCTAGGGAGAGGCCCCCCACATCCGCTCACCCCATAATCTCCGCTCATCCCGACGAAAGTCGGGACCCATAGTGACTTTCCGGAAGAACCTGGACCCCGCCGGAAAGCCACTCCCGTCTTTGGCCCGGAAGGCCATCCCTGACAGGCCCTATGGGTCCCGACTTTCGTCGGGATGAGCGGAGTGTGTGGGGACGAGCGGAGAGGGATGGCGAAATGGATCGGGCGGGAGACAACGCCGCCGCGACCTGTATTCTGCGGCCCGCAACCAAGAAGGCCTCTCATGGATCTCTCTCTCAGCCCGGCGGACCTCGCCTTTCGTGACGAGGTCCGGGCCTTTCTCGACGAGGCCCTGACGCCCGAGCTGCGCGCCGCCGGCCGGGCGATGACCAGCGTCTTCATCGACCGCAAATACTCCGTACCCTGGCACAAGAAGCTGGCCGCCAAGGGCTGGGCCGCGCCTAGCTGGCCGGTGGAATACGGCGGCACGGGCTGGAACGAGGTTCAGCGCTATCTGTTCGCCGCCGAATGCGCCCGGGCCGGCGCGCCGGCGCTGTCGCCCATGGGCCTGCGCATGGTCGGCCCCTGCATCATGAAGCACGGCAGCGACGAGCAACGCGCCTTCTTCCTGCCGCGCATCCTGGCCGCCGAGGACTACTGGTGCCAGGGCTACTCCGAACCCGGTTCGGGCTCGGACCTCGCCTCCCTGCAGATGCGCGCCGAGAGCGACGGCGACGACTATGTGCTGAACGGCTCCAAGATCTGGACCACCCAGGCCCACTTCGCCAACCGCATGTTCTGCCTCGTGCGCACCTCCACCGAGGGCAAGCCCCAGGCCGGCATCAGCTTCCTGCTGCTGGAGATGAACACCCCCGGCATCACCATCAAGCCGATCATCACCCTGGCCGGCGAGCATGAGGTCAATCAGGTCTTCTTCGACAATGTCCGCGTGCCGAAATCGGGCCGGGTCGGCGAGGAGAACCAGGGCTGGACGGTGGCCAAATACCTGCTGGAGTTCGAGCGCGGCGGCTCCTCCGCGCCCGGCCTCAAGGTCGGCCTGGCCCGGGTCAAGGCCATGGCCCAGGCGGAACTGTCCGACACCGGAGAAAGCCTGCTCGACGACCCCGTCTTCCGCGCCCGCCTGGCCGAGGCCGAGATCGCCGTGGACGCCATCGAGATGACCGAGCACCGGGTGATGACCGAACTGTCGGCCGGCAAGAACCCCGGCCCGGCGTCGTCCATGCTGAAGACCCAGGCCACCGAAACCACCCAGCGGATCGACGAACTGGCCATCGACGTCGCGGGCTACTACGCCGGCGTCTATCAGCCCGAGGCCCGCGAACCCGGCGCCAACGTCGAACCCATCGGCCCGGTCCACAGCCTCACCGCCATGGCCAAATACCTCAACAACCGCGCCGCCTCCATCTACGGCGGCTCCAACGAAATCCAGCGCAACATCATGGCCCAGCTGGTCCTCGGGTTGCGCTAGGAGGCCCGCAAAACACTCCGCTCGGAAGCGCGCGGCCCTCTCAAATACTCCGCTCATCCCGGCGAAGGCCGGGATCCATAGTGAAGATGATGACGACCCTCGTAAGGGGTGCAACGCGCCGGCCCTGCATCGACGCAGCGCCAACCATCGCACGGCCTATGGATCCCGGCCTTCGCCGGGATGAGCGGAGTTTAGTAGCCTAAACAAATCAACGCCGGACCCACCCCATGACCGCCATAGACTTCGACCGCATGCCGACCCTGGGCGACATCGCCCGCTATCATGCCCAGGTGCGGCCGGACGCCATCGCGCTGACCTTCGAAGGTCGCGAGACCTCCTTCGCCGCCTTCGACCGCCTGACCAACCGCGTCGCCAACGCCCTGCTGGCGGCCGGCGTGCGCAAGGATCAGCGCATCGGCTACATCGGCAAGAACAGCGACCACTACTTCGAACTGCTGATCGGCGCCGCCAAGATGGGCGCGGTGATGACCCCGGTCGGCTGGCGCCTGGCCCCGCCCGAAGTCGCCTACATCGTCGGCGACGCCGCCGCGCCCCTGCTGTTCGCCGGCCCCGAGGCCATGGGCCTTGCCCAGGCGGCGGCCGCCACCCTGGACCCGGCGCCCCAACTGATCGCCATGGAGGCGGGCGGCCCCGCCGATCTGACCCTCTACGAAGCCTGGCGCGACGCCGCGTCCGACACCGATCCGGCCATCGCCATCGCGCCCGGCGACGTGGCCGTCCAGCTCTACACCTCCGGCACCACCGGCCGCCCCAAGGGCGCGATGCTCAGCCACGCCAACGTCCTGGCCGGCCGCCGCGCCGCCGCCGAGGCCAACATGCCCTGGAACGCCTGGGGGCCCGACGATGTCAGCCTGGTGGCCATGCCCGTCTCCCATATCGGCGGGACGGGCTGGGGCATCGTGGGCCTGTTCAACGGCGCCAAGGGCGTGGTGGCGCGTGAGTTCGACCCCTTCAAGGTGCTCGACTTCATCGAGGGCGACCACATCTCCAAGATGTTCATGGTCCCCGCCGCCCTGCAGATCGTGGTGCGCCAGCCGCGCGCGCGCCAGGTGGACTATTCGCGCCTGAAGTACATCCTCTACGGCGCCTCGCCGATTCCGCTCGACCTGCTGCGCGAGTGCATGGAGGTGTTCGGCTGCGGCTTTTGCCAGCAGTACGGCATGACCGAAACCTGCGGCACCATCGTCTATTTGCCGCCGGAGGATCACGATCCCGCCGGGACCCCGCGCATGCGCGCCGCCGGGCTGCCCATGCCTGGCGTGGAGGTGAAGGTGATGGACGAGGCTGGCGCGGCTGTCGCCACCGGCGCGGTGGGCGAGGTGGCCATCCGCTCGGTCTCCAACATGGTCGGCTACTGGAACCTGCCCGAGGCGACGGCCGCCACCGTGGGCGCCAATGGGTGGCTGCGCACCGGCGACGCCGGCTACCTCGACGCCGACGGCTATCTCTTCATCCACGACCGGGTGAAGGACATGATCATCTCCGGCGCCGAGAATATCTATCCCGCCGAGGTGGAGAGCGCCGTCTATGGCCATCCCGCCGTCGCCGAGGTGGCGGTGATCGGCGTGCCCGACGACCAGTGGGGCGAGGCGGTCAAGGCCGTGGTGGTGCTCAAACCCGGCACGGCGGCCACGGCCGAAGACATCATCACCTTCGCCCGCACCCGCATCGCCGCCTTCAAGGCGCCCAAGACCATCGACTTCATCGACGCCCTCCCACGCAACGCCTCGGGCAAGATCCTGCGGCGCGAACTGCGCGAACCCTACTGGGCGGGGCGCGAGCGGCGGGTAAACTGAGGGGGCTCAAGTCCATTCCTCCCCCTCCGCTCATCCCGGCGTGACGCGGGAAATGGGGACATGATCCGATTTCCGGGCGCGGCTTGACCGCCGTCCGGAGTGTAGGCCGGAAATGGGTTCGTGTCCCCAATTCCTGCCGCCACCAGCCTTTCAGCGCCGCGCCCGCAAATCGGGGACACGAACCTATTTCCGGCCCAGGCCGGCGCTGCCGAGAGGGGGTGAGCGGAAATAGGATCATGTCCCCATTTGCGGCAACTAACCCCCACCACTCACATACCCCAACACCGCCGCCCGGTGGGTCGCCTGCGCGCGCCCGTTCACCTGCATCTTCTCCGCCGCGTTGCGGATATGGAACCGAACGGTCGGCAGCGAGATGCCCATGATCTGGGCCACCTCGGAATCGGTCTTGCCCGCCGCCGCCCACTTCAGGCACTGGATCTCGCGCCGGGTCAGGCGTGGCGCCGGCCGCGCGGCCGCCAGGGCGTCGTGATAGGCGCCCATCATCCGCAATGCCGCCGCATGCATTTCCGCCGCCCGCGCGCTATAGACGCCCCGCACATCGACCGCCGGATCATTGGTCGCCCAGCAGACCGCCCCGATCACCCCGCCGGGCAGATAGGCCGGGGCCATGATCGCTCCGGTCACCCCGAACACCTCGCTGACCGGCCCCGCGTCGATGGCCTCCAGCACCGGCATCGGCCGCCAGGCGCCGAACCGTCCCTCGGCGAACCAGAAGGGCTCGGCGCAGCAGCGGGCCGCGTGGATGAAGGAAGCGCGGAGCGCGAAGGTGCGGTCGGCCCAGTACTTCAGCGACGGATCGATCCAGCGGAACACCGTCTCGGCCAGAGGGCGGCCATCGGGCCCCAGCATCGGCCGCGCGCCGGCGATGTCATGGCTGACGGCCACGTAGGGCAGGCCGATCGCCTCGCCCAGGGCCGCGACCTCGCGCGCCAGGGTGGCGACATGGTCCAGGCCGGCCTGAGGTTCACGCGTCATCGGCGGACCCTGATGCAGGGCAATTTCAGGCGCAAGGCCGACCCTACGGCGCCCTTACTCTGCGTAAACTGAAGCGCCGCGCCTTAAGCGCGCGGCGGATAGCGGTGCATGCCGCCGTTGGGGTCTTCCACCTGATCCTCATCGAGATAGCCCGGCCCGATCGGCACCTTGCCGTGGCCGTCGGGGATATCCAGCACATAGGTCGGCTGGCAAAGCCCGGAGTAGCGCCCCCGCAGGGAGCGCAGCAGCGCCTGACCGTCCTCCACCGAGGTGCGCAGATGGCCGGTCCCCGGCGCCAGATCCCCCTGGTGCAGGTAGTAGGGCTTGATCCGGGTCTCCACGAAGGCCCGCATCAACTGGCCCAGGGTTTCGGGATCGTCGTTGACCCCCGCCAGCAGGACCGTCTGGCTGACCATCGGAATACCCGCATCGATCAGCCTGCCGCAGGCGGCCCGCGCGTGGGCCGTCATCTCGCGCGGATGGTTGGCATGCAATGCGACCCACACCGTCTTCGACGAGGCTTTCAGCGCCGCCACCATCTCGTCGGTCACCGCCGCCGGATCGACGGCCGGAACGCGGGTGTGGAACCGCACCACCTTCACATGGTCGATGGCGTCCAGCCGGGCCATCAGGTCGGCCAGCCGGCGCGGCGACAGCACCAGGGGGTCACCCCCGGTGACGATCACCTCCCACACCTCCGGCCGCCCCGCGATATAGGCCATGGCCGCGTCCAGCTGAGCCGGCGTCAGGCTGCCCAGCCCCTCCGGCCCGACCATCTCGCGCCGGAAGCAGAAGCGGCAATAGACGGCGCAGGTATGGGTGACCTTCAGCAACAGCCGGTCGGGATAGCGGTGCACGATCCCCTCCACGGGGCTGAACCGCTCGTCGCCGATCGGGTCGGCGCGTTCGGTCGGCGTGGTGTCCAGTTCCTCCACGCGGGGCAGGAACTGCCGCGCGATCGGATCGCCGTCATCGGCCGCGTCGATCAGCTCGGCCATCGACCCGGTGATCGCCACCGCATACTGGGCCGCGACCCGCTCCAGCGCGGGGGCGCGCCCGGCGTCGATCAGTCCGGCGTCGGCGAGGGCGCCGATCGTGCGCAGCGTCTTGGCGGTCATGGCGGCAGCGATGGACCAAAGCGCCCCGGCGGTCAAACCTGCGCGACCGGCGTCCACATCACCTGCTCGATATGGGTGGCCCCCGTGGCCAGCATCACCAGCCGGTCGAACCCCAACGCCGACCCGCTGGCCGGCGGCATCTGGGCCAGGGCCGCCAGGAAGTCCTCGTCGATCGGATAGCGCTCTCCATAGACCCGCGCCTTCTCGTCCATCTCCGCCTCGAACCGCCGCCGCTGCTCGTCCGCGTCGGTCAGCTCCCCGAACGCATTGGCCAGCTCCACCCCACAGGCATAGAGCTCGAAGCGCTCCGCCACCCGCCCATCTCCCGGCTTGGGCCGCGCCAGCGCCGCCTCCGCCGTCGGATACTCACAAAGGATGGTCGGCCGCCCGAAGCCCAGCTTGGGCTCCACCTTCTCCACGATCACCCGGCTGAACACATCGGCCCAGGTGTCGTCGTCCGCGACCCGGATGCCCACCGCCCTCGCCGACGCCGCCAGCGCGTCGCGGTCGGTCTCCCCGCCCACGCCCACCGACCCCAGCAGGTCCACGCGCGCATAGCGCTCGAACGCCTCCGCCACCGTCAGCCGCTCGGGCTCCGCGAACGGATCGGCGCTCTCCCCCCGCCAGGTCAGCATCTTCGCGCCCGCCGCCTCCGCCGCCAGCCCCAGGATCGCCGCGCAATCCTCCATCAGCGTCTCGTATGGCGCGTTCGCGCGATACCACTCCAGCATGGTGAACTCCGGATGGTGCAGCGGCCCGCGCTCGCGGTTTCGCCACACCCGCGCGAAATCGAAGATCGCCGTCTCGCCCGCCGCCAGAAGCTTCTTCGCCGCGAACTCCGGCGACGTGTGCAGATACAGCGGCGCCCTGCGTCCATCCGTCGTCACCGCCTCGGTAACGAAAGCATGCAGATGCGCTTCGTTACCTGGCGACACTTGCAACGCCGCCGCCTCCACCTCCGTGAATCCGCGGCCCTCAAACCACCCGGAAATCAACTTCCGAATCAACCCCCTGGCCACCAGGAACGGCCGCCGGTCGGCATGACGCTCAGGCGTCCACCACGGTGAAACAGGCGGCTGCGGCAAGGGGAGGGAACCTCTAGGGGTGGCGATATCGGCTCTGACCGCTATAGAGGCGGGCAAGCCCGGATGGGTAGAGGAATCGCGCGCGGCCGAGCCGTCGCCCAAGACTTGAGGAAGACACCGTGAAGGTCATCGCCAGTTCGCTGCGCAGGGGCGCCGTCGTCGACATGGACGGCAAGCTCTACATCGTGCTCAACGCCGAGAACATCCACCCCGGCAAGGGCACGCCCGTGACCCAGCTGAACATGCGCCGCATCTCCGACGGGGTGAAGGTGTCCGAACGCTACCGCACCACCGAGCAGGTCGAGCGCGCCATCGTCGACGACCGCCCCCACACCTTCCTCTACCAGGACGGCGAGGGCTTCCACTTCATGAACCCGGAGACCTACGACCAGTTCGTGGCCACGGCCGACATCGTCGGCGACGCGGCGCCCTGGCTGACCGAGGGCGCGACGGTGATGTTGTCGACCCACGAGGACGTGCCGATCGCCCTGGAACTGCCGCGCACCGTGACCTTCGAGATCACCGACACCGAGCCCGCGACCAAGGGCCAGACCGCCTCGTCCTCCTACAAGCCCGCCATCCTGACCAACGGCCAGAAGGTGCTGGTGCCGCCCTACATCACCGCCGGCACCAAGATCGTCGTGCTGACCGAAGACGGCACCTACCTGGAACGGGCGAAGGACTAACCGGGCGGGCCCGAGGGGCCTTCCGTGGAAGCCTTCGACGTCATCGTTATCGGCGCCGGCGCGGCCGGCATGATGTGCGCCATCGAGGCCGGCAAGCGGGGACGCCGCGTGCTGGTCGTCGACCATGCCGAGGCGCCGGGCGAGAAGATCCGCATCTCCGGCGGCGGGCGTTGCAACTTCACCAACTCCAACACCGCCTTCGACCGCTTCATCTCCGGCAACCCGCGTTTCTGCATCTCGGCGCTCAGGCGCTACACCCCCAAGGACTTCATCGCCCTCGTCGACCGTTACCGGATCGGCTGGCATGAGAAGACGCTGGGCCAACTGTTCTGCGACGACAGCGCCAAGCAGATCATCGCCATGCTGCTGGAAGAGATGCGACTGGCGCATGTGACCCTGCGGCTCTCCACCAGCGTCGACCGCATCGAGAAGACCGAGGCCGGCTTCGAAGTTTCCCTGGGCGGCGTGCGGGCAGCCTGCGCCTCCCTGGTCATCGCGACCGGCGGCAAGTCGATCCCGAAGATGGGCGCAACAGGCTTCGGCTATGACGTGGCCCGCCAGTTCGGCGTCGCCGTCACCGAGACGCGGCCGGCGCTCGTGCCGCTCACCTTCGAGATCGGCCTGCTGGAACGCCTCAATCCCCTGGCCGGCGTCGCCGTGGATGTGAAGGTGGCCAGCGGCAAGACCCGCTTCTCCGAGGCCATGCTCTTCACCCACCGCGGCCTGTCCGGCCCCGCCATCCTGCAGATTTCATCCTACTGGCGCGAGGGGGGCGAGATCGTCACCGACATGGCGCCGGGCATCGACGTCTTCGCCCTGCTGAAGCAGGCGCGCACCGAACATCCCAAGCAGGCGGTGGCAACGGTGCTCTCCAACCTGCTGCCCAAGCGGCTGGCCCAGACCATCACCGAGTTGGAAGCCATCACCGGCAACATCGCGGACGCCTCCGACAAGGTGCTGCGCCGGGTGGCCGACGCCGTGAACGCCTGGCGCGTGAAGCCGGTGGGCTCGGAGGGCTACCGTACGGCGGAAGTCACCCTGGGCGGCGTCGATACCGATCACCTGGATAGCCGCACCCTGGCCGCCAAGGCGGTTCCCGGCCTCCACTTCATCGGCGAGGTCGTGGACGTCACCGGCTGGCTGGGCGGCTATAACTTCCAGTGGGCCTGGGCCAGCGGCTGGTGCGCCGGGCAGGCGGTCTAGAAGGTCTCGGCGATCAGCAGGGCGCGTTCGTCCTTGGTCAGGTGACGCCAGCGGCCTTCGGGCATGTCGCCCAGACTCAGCGGCCCGATCCTCGTGCGGAACAGGTCCAGCACGGTCAGCTCGACCAGCTCGCACATCCGCCGGATCTGGCGGTTGCGGCCTTCGTTCAGCACGATGCGGATGCGCATGTCGCTGACCACCGACACCTCGGCCGGCTTCAGCTGGCGGCCGTCGAGTTCCAGGCCGTGATGCAGCAGGTCCAGCTTCTCGTCGGTCAGCTCGCCGCGCACGGCCACCAGATATTCCTTATCGAGGTTGGACTGAGGCCCGATCACCGCCTTGGCCACGACGCCGTCTTCGCTCATCAGCAGCAGGCCCCGGCTCTCCATGTCCAGGCGTCCCACCGGCGCCAGCTTGGAGTCGCGGTCGGGCACGGGCGCCTTGTCGCCCCACAGAGCCTCGCGGGTCAGCAGGCGCACGGCGGGAATCTGGCCGGGCTCGGGCTGGGAGGAGACGATGCCGCGCGGCTTGTGGACCAGGATCGACATGGCGTTGGTCAGCGCCGCCTGGGCCTTGTCGGCCAAGGTCAGGGTCTGGCCGGGCTCGATCTTGCGGCCGACGTCCTGCACCACCTCGTCGTCGATGCTGACCAGCCCCTCGGCGATCAGCGCCTCGGCCTCGCGGCGCGAGCAGACGCCGCTCTGCGCCAGCCATTTGTTGACGCGTTGCGGTTCGGCTTCGTTGTAGCGGCGGGTCCAGGCCATGGGCCTGATTAGAGCGAGCGCTGCTAATGCGCCAGGGTCTGCGAAATCTTGTAGGCCGCCGGCAGGATCAGCACCCCCAGCAGGCAGGGGAAGATGAACAGGATCAGCGGCACCATCAGCTTGGCCGGCAGCGCCATGGCCTTTTCCTCGGCCCGCAGCATGCGGCGCTGACGCATGTCGATGGAAAAGACATTGAGGGTCTCACCCAGGCTGGAGCCCATCTCCTCGGCCTGGCGCAGCATGGTGGCCAGCGCGCGGGCCTCGTCGATCCCGAGGCGTTCAGCGAAGCTGGACCAGGCGTCCTTGCGCGAACGCCCGGCGCGCAGCTCCAGCGTCAGGAAGCGGATGTGCTCGGCCAGGTTCACGTGGCGCCGGCCGATCTCGTCCGACACCCGGCTGATGGCCGCGTCGATGCTCAGGCCCGCCTCCACCGAGGCCACCAGCAGGTCCAGGAAATCCGGGAAGCCGTCGCGGTATTCGAGTTCACGCTTGCGTCGCCGCGCCTTCAACACCTGCTCGGGACCCAGCATGGCGACGATGGCGGGAACCACGGCCATCAGCACGCTGATCATCCCGCCGCCATGCGTCATCGACCAGGGGATCATCAGCACGCCGAACGCCACCGCCACGATCAGCGCGGCCACCTTGGCGCCGAGATAGATGGTCACCGCCTCGCGGCTGAAATAGCCCGACTGCACCAACTGGGCGCGCAGCACGGTCAGCTGGCTGGGATCGCTGATGGCGATGCGGTCGCCCAGGCGCTGGACGCCGTCCACGATCCGCCCCGCCGCCGCCTTGGCCACGTCGGCGCCCGGAGGCGCGGCGGCGTTGCCGTCGCCGGCCAGACGCGCGCGGCGCTTGGTGGCGAGGCTCAGGGTGCGCACCCCGGCCACCGCCCCGCCGATGCCGGCGATGGACAGCAGGCCGATGGCCGCGAGGGTCAGAACCCATTGCAGGGTGGCGGTGTCGGGCATGGCCATGGCGCTAGATCCGCATGTCGATCATGCGCCGCATGACCAGGTTGCCCAGGAACATCCAGGTCCCCAGGACGGCCAAGCCGATCTGAATCGGCTTTTCATGGATCACGTCGCCGTAGAAGTGGGGCGAGGCGAAGGTCAGCAGGGCCAGCACGCAGAAGGGGGCCGAGGTCAGGATGACGGCCGAGGCCTTGCCCTCCGCCGAGGCGGCCTTGATCTTCAACCGCATCTTCTGGCGCTCACGGACGGTCGAGGCATTCATCTTCAACAGCCCGGTCAGGTTGCCCCCTGCCTTTTCCTGCAGGCGGATGGTGGCGGCGAACAGGTCCACGTCCGGCTGGCGGCAACGGTCGGCCAGGCGGCCGATCACCTGCTCCAGGGTGGCGCCATAGGCCATCTCGTCGGCGGCCAGGCCGAACTCGGTGCCGATCGGATCGACCATCTCGCGGCCCACCAGGCTGATGGCGGTGGGCACCGGGTGGCCGGCCTCCAGGCTGCGCACGATGATCTCCAGGGCGTCGGGCAGCTGGCGGCCCAGCGCCGTCAGCCGGCGCGCGGCCCGGAACCTCAGGTAGGTGATCGGCAGCAGCACCGCCGCCACCGGGCCGGCCAGGCCCGCGATCAGCGGGCTGTGCAGGAAGAGGTAGAGGGGTGCGGCCACGCCCATCGCAATGCCGATGCAGATCAGCGTCCAGCGCCGGGGCCGGTAGACGACGCCGGCCTTCAGCACCAGTTCGCCGAACCATTTCCAGCCGATGCGCCGCTCGCCGGCTTCGTTCAGGCCGCGCTCCTTGCGCAGCTCGATCACCCGGTCGGCGACGCTGCCCACCCGGTCGGCCACGACCAGGCGGCGGTTGACCTTGATCTTCACATGGGCCGCGCGCAGCAGGCCCGTCGCCGCCTGCACGGCCGTGAACACGGCCGCGAACACCAGCACCAGGAAGATGGCCAGGTGCGGATCGCGGACGGCGTCGGCCAGGGAGGGGATGGCGGGCAGGGCCATGGCGGCTAGACGAGCGGCCGGTTGGGATCGAAGTTGGCGGTGTCGTAGCGCAGGCCGCGCCGCAACATCTCGTCCAGGCAGCGCGGACGCAGGCCGGACGCGCGGAATTCTCCGTGCACGGTGCCGTCGGCGTCGGTGTGGGTGCGCACGAAGGAGAAGATCTCCTGCATCTGCACCACCTGGCCCTCCATGCCGGTGATCTCCGACACGCTCATCACGCGGCGCTTGCCGTCCGACATCCGCATCACCTGGACGATCATGCCGATGGCGCTGGCGATCTGGCCGCGGATGCTTTCGGGGGTGAGCTTCATGCCGCTCATCGCCACCATCTGTTCCAGGCGCGTGATGGCGTCGCGGGGCGTGTTGGCGTGGATGGTGGCCATGGAGCCTTCGTGGCCGGTGTTCATGGCCTGCAGCATGTCGAAGGCTTCCTCGCCCCGGACCTCGCCCAGGATCACCCGGTCGGGCCGCATGCGCAGGGCGTTCTTGACCAGTTCGCGCTGACGGATCTCGCCCTTGCCCTCGATGTTGGGCGGCCGGGTTTCCATGCGCACCACATGCGGCTGCTGCAGCTGCAGCTCGGCGGCGTCCTCGATGGTGATCAGCCGTTCCTTGTGGCTGATGCCGGCCGACAGCGCGTTCAGAAGCGTGGTCTTGCCCGACCCCGTGCCGCCGCTGATCACGGTGGAGACCCGCGCGTGGATGGCGCCGTAGAGGAACTCCGACACCGACTGCGGCATGGCGCCCACCCCCACCAGCCGGTCCAGGCTAAAGGGCTTCTTGGAGAACTTCCGGATCGAAACGCAGGGGCCATCGACGGTGATGGGCGAAATCGCGGCGTTGACCCGGCTGCCGTCGGGCAGCCGCGCATCGACCATCGGCTGGCTCTCGTCGATGCGGCGGCCCACGGTGGCGACGATGCGGTTGATGATGCGCAGCAGGTGGTCGTTGTCGCGGAAGCGCACCGCGGTCAGTTCCAACTCGCCGTGGCGCTCCACATAGACCTGGTTGGGCCCGTTGATGAGGATGTCGCAGATGGCGTCGTCCTTGAGCAGGGGCTCGATCGGCCCCAGCCCCACCATCTCGTCGTAGACCTGGGCGCCCAGCTCATCCAGCTCGGTGGCGTTCAGCGCCATGCGCTCGGCCTTGGCGAAGTCGCCCACCAGGCTGCGCACCTGCTTGCGCATCTCGTCGGCGTCCAGCTTGTCCAGCTTGGCCAGATCCAGCTCGTCGATCAGCTTGCTGTGCAGACGCAGCCGCACGTCGATCATCGCGTCGGTCTGCTGGTCGGCGATGGCCGCGGCGGCCGGACGCTGCGGGGTCACCGGCGTGGTCGAGACGGGGGCCGGGGCCACGACCTCGACGGGCAGGTCCATCGCAACGGGCGGCTGGACCTCCAGGGTCTCGGCGCGGCGGAAGCTGAAACGTCCCATCAGGCGGCCCTCACCCCGACGCGGGCGGCGGTGAGGCGGCTCACCAGCCCGTCGATGTCGCGCACGATCTTGCTCTTGGGCCGGTGCTGGCCGATGGAGCCGCCCAGGTTGGCCGACGCGGCGGCGGCCTCCCAGTCGGAGGTGATGCCCCCGTCCGCCTTGCGCTGCAGCGCCCGCTCGGCTTCCGCCAGCGACGGCGCGGGGCCGAACACCCGGCTGGCCAGGCGATTCAGCACGATCCGAGGGCGCGGCCCGTCCGGCAACTCGGCTTCCAGTTCAGAGGCCAGAGAGCGGGCCGCGATCAGCGCCGGCACGGTCAGTTCGGACACCACCACCAGCTCGTCGGAGCCCGAGATCACGTCCAGGCTCCAGGACTGGCGATGGCGCGGCAGGTCGATGATCACGAAATCATAGGCCTGGCAGGCGACCTCCAGCAGGCGCGTCACCGCGCGCGGCGCCACCTTGGTGAAGGCGGCCGGATCGCGGGGGCAGGCCAGCAGGTCCAGACCCGAGGAGACCTTCGAGGCGAAGGCGTCCAGCAGCGAGGCGTCGATCCGTTCCGGCGAGGCCGAGGCCTCGGCCAGGTGCATGGCGGCATGGGCGCCGAGGTAGGCGTGGGCCGCCCCGTCGGCGAGGTTCAGGTCCACGAGCGCGACCCGGCCTCCGGGCCCGCCCTTGCCGGACAGCCGCGCGGCCAGGTTGGCGGCCATCTCCACGGCGATGGTGGTGGCGCCCGCCCCGCCCACGGCGCCGGTCACCGACCAGCAGACCGAACTGCTCTTGGCCGGCCCGTCGACCTCGGCCTCCATCAGCAGGCTGCCCGCCGCGCGCAGCAGGTCGGCCACCGCGAAGGGGCTTTCCATCACGTCGGAGCGGCCGAGGCGGAAGATGGCGCGCACCAGGGCGGCCGGCAGGGTCTGGCCCACCAGCAGCGCCGCCGGCTGGTTGGTCTGGGCGGTCAGGCTGTCGATAAAGGTCTGCAACAGGCCCACGGGGCCTGACTCCGCGTCGATCAGCACCAGGTCGGCCGGCGACGACAGCCCACCCAGCGTCTCGCTACGGTCCGGATCGACGACCTCGATCGCCGCCTCGGCCAGGGCCGCGATCGCCAGGGGCGCGAGGTTGCGGCCGACAACGAGGACCCGCCATCCCTTGAAGCTCATCGGGAAAACTCACTCACGGGTACGCTCACGGAATTCGGCTCTTGTCGTTGTCGCTCGGCATCGGCTTGTCGAGCGCCATGCCGGCGAAGATCAGGTCGATTGCGCTGGGCTCCTCGCCGGTGGACAGCGGATTGGGATTGGCCGCCATGCTGTCGCTGGCCGTGGCCAGGATGGGGGTGACGATGATCACCAGCTCGGTCTCGTCGCGCCGCCAGCTCTGCGAGCGGAACAGCGAGCCGAGCACCGGGATGTCGCCCGCGAAGGGGATCTGCTTGACCGAATTCTGATAGCCGCGCTGGAACAGGCCCGCGATGGCGAAGCTCTCGCCCGGACGCAGCTCCACCGTGGTCGACACCTTGCGGGTGATCAGGCCGGGCACCGTATAGCCGGTGATGGTCACCGAGCGTGTGGGGTCGAGCTCGCTGACCTCGGGCGCCACCTTCAGCAGGATCAGGCCATTGGCCTCCACCGTGGGCGTGAAGGTCAGGTTGACGCCGAACGGACGGAACTGGATCGACACCTGGTTCAGGCCCGACGGCACCGGATAGGGGAACTCGCCGCCCGCCAGGAAGCTGGCCTCGCTGCCCGACACGGCCGCCAGGTTGGGCTGGGCCAGGGTGCGCACCACGCCCTTGGTTTCCAGCGCACGCAGCGACAGGTCGATGGAGGTGGTGCCGATATTGCCACTGATACCGATCGTGCCCTGCGGCGCCTGGTTGCCGGCCAGGCCCTGGCCCGACGAGAAGGTGAAGCCGGAGATGTTGTGGACGCTGGCGTTGAACCCCAGGTCCTTCAGCGCGCTGCGGCTTGCCTCGATGATGCGCACCTGCAGCACCACCTGCTGGGTGGCGCGCACGTTGATGTTCGACGTCACCGCCTTGGGGGCATAGCTCTCGGCCAGCGCGATGGCGCGGGCCGCCTGGGTGGTGGTGGACGCCTCGCCCGACAGCAGGATGCCGCCGCCCATGTTGGTGGCGGTGATGTGCTCGCCCGGCAGGGCCTGGAGCAGGTCGGCGTTCAGCGCCTCGGTGTCATAGCCCACCCGCACGTCGATGACGTTCACCAGCCGGTGGTGGGTGTCGTAGATCAGGATGTTGGTGGTGCCGAGCGCCTTGCCGCGCACATAGAAGCTGCGGTCGGTGGTGGCGACGATGGCCAGGGTCTCGGGCTGGGAGACCACGATCTGGCCGGCCGGCTCGTCCAGGTGGAAGGCGGCCGACTTGTCCTTGGGCACCACGATGGTGCGCTGGGCCATGGGTTCGGCGATCATCGACTGGGCCAGCGCGGCGGGCGCGGCCATGGGCGACAGGGCCAGCACGGCGCCCGCGACGGCGGCAAACACGGCCTTGAAGGACATACGGAACTCCGGGGAAGCGCGGGTCACTAGCGGCGGCCTTCCGTGGGGACGGTCACGCGCTCGGCCTTGTCGCCCGACATGACGAGCACGGAGGAACCGGCGGGGGCGACGATGACGGCCACCGGACGGCGCGCGCGGATCGCGTGGGTGGGGCCGCCGGCCAGGGCGGGGCCGCGGGGCGCAGGGGCGCCGCCGCCGATGTCGCTGACCTGCATGGTGCGGGTGGGGCTGATCTCCGCCGAGCCCGGCCGGCGAAGGGCCAGACTGAGGGTGCCGCTCTCGGAGGACAGCGCCAGCTTCTGGGCGTCCTCCATGCTGACTTCCAGGGTGGCGGTCTTGGCGGTGAAGGGCTTGTCGTCGGCGGGGTTGGCGTCGAGATCCATGCCCAGCACGCGGACGTTCTGGATCACCACGTCGGAGCGCATGCGCTTGCCCTGGTCCTCGGACCCGCCGGTGATGGTGCGCGCCAGCAACACATCGACCCGGTCGCCGGGCAGCACATGGCCGCCGCCGCCGGCCACGTCGTTGACGCCGATGGTATAGGCCCGCATGCCGGGCGCGATGGTGGCGGCGATGGTGGCGCGTACCCCCGGCCCGCTCAGGTGGGAGGCCAGCACGGGCTCATGGGCGGTCATGGCGGACAGGGCGACCGGCGCGCCGCCCTCCTGGCCCAGGATCGCGGCCACGGTGGGATAGGCGCCTTCCGGCACGGCGGCGGCCGGCAGATTGGCTACCACCAGGTCCTTGGCTTCCAGCTTGGCGCCGTAGGCGATGGGGCCGGCGGCGACCACCACGGGCACGCCCGGCTGGACCTGGATTTTGGGCGTTGCCGCCGAGGCTGCCGTGGGATGCGGCGCCATGGTCTTGGCCACGATGAGAGCAGCCAGGCCGAGGGCGGCGGATGCGCCCAGGCTGACGATTGTCGCCATTCGCATCTTGGTACGCCCCTTCCACACAATCTTGCCCGACGATCGGGAGAGTGCATGGTGAAGACTTGCGTTATCTTCAACAAAGTCAGTGAATTAGGCGGTAACCACGCCTGAGGAGCCTTGCCGCCCCTTGCGGAAAGGCGGAGGACCGAAGGTGCAGAGGGGGGACAAGTGACCATGCGTCGCACCCCGCCAACGCCGTAGCCGCCCTTGGATGCCGCCGCGAGGTTAACCGGCGGGGCCGGCCGCCGGCGGCTCGTCCGCCTCGACGATATAGTGTTCCAGGTCGTTGATGATCTCGCCCTGTGCCTCGGGCCGCCATTGCAGGCGTACGCTGCCCGGTTCGACGATCAGGGTCAGGCCGTCGTCATAGGGCAGGAAGTTGTAGCCGTGGAAGGTCCAGGTCTCGCCGACCGGGTGGATCGAGCCGTCGAAATCGGTAAAGGCCTGGCGCACAACGTAGCGGTGGCCGGGCTTGAGATGCATGAAGGCGGCCGGCCCGGGCGGCTCGATGGGCTTGGAATTGAAGCGGGCGATGATGCGCTGGACGACCCAGATCACCAGCACGGTCGCCAGGATCGCGGTCCCCAGGATTACCAGCTTCTGCAGTGCCGTCATGCCCGCCGCCTCCGCGCTCCGTTTGGCCACAGTGGCCGACGCGGTCAAGTTCGTTGTGGCGCTGCGGACGCCCCACTGCGGGCCGCGCCCGTTGTCGGCGTTTGCGGAGTGTGCTTGAAACGGAGCCATGGCGGCGTTGCTCGCCGACAGGGAGTATTTCGTATTGCGTCGTCTAGCCGTCTCCGCTGCATTCGCCGTCACAGCCTTAGCGGGCGCCGCCCACGCGGAAGAGTGGGCCCTGATCCAGTCGCCCGACGCACCGCGAATGAAGATGGCGGTACAGACCGACACCATGGCGCGGGGCAATGGTCAGTTGGCGCTGGAATTTATGATCGTCCACAAGGGGGAGACGGCGAGTGATGGCGGGCAGATTCTCATCTACGTGAGTGGGCAGCAGGATTGCGGGGATTCCTTCCGGTCCTTCACCTTCAAGCGGGTCAAGTTCTCGCATACGGCGGGCTTTCCGATCCTGTCCACCGAGGAATACCCGCACGATCTCTCCAGGACGCAAAGTTTGTGGAGTGACGAACGGGAAGTAGCATTCCTCTTCTGCTCCGGTATTCCGCCTGCGGCGGAACGGGTCGAAGGCAGCAACAGCGAGGTTGCGCTCATGCTCCTGAATTGGGCCGAGCCTTAGGCCAAACCGCCTCAGATCTGTCGTTCGCGGCCCTCCCAATAGGGCTTTCGCACCAGTCCGCGCTGGATCTTGCCGGCCGCGCTGCGGGGCAGGTCGGGCACGAAATCCAGCGACTTGGGAACCTTGAAGGCCGCCAGCCGCGCCTTGCCGAAGGCCAGGATTTCGGCGGCCAGGGCGTCGGTGGGCGCATAACCCTGGCGCAGCTTGATCACCGCCTTCACCGCCTCGCCCCACTCCGCGTCGGGGGCGCCGATGGTGCAGCTGTCCTCCACCGCCGGGTGCTGGATCAGTTCGTTGTCGATCTCCTGGGGATAGATGTTCACCCCGCCGGAAATGATGGTCTCGGCGCTGCGCCCGGTCAGGAAGAGGAAGTCGTCCTCGTCGAAATAGCCCATGTCGCCGAGGGTGAAATAGCCGTCGCGGTAGGAGCCGGCCGTCTTGGCCTCGTCCTTGTAGTAGGTGAAGGGCGAGATCTGGCTGGCCTGGTGGTAGATCAGCCCCGGCTGGCCGGGCGGCAGTTCGCGGCCCTCCTCGTCCAGGATCCTGACCCCCAGCAGGACAGGCCGCTTGCCGACGCTGCCGGGCTTCCTCAGCCAGTCTTCCGAGCCGATGGCGAAGCCCGCGCCGCCTTCCGAGCCCGCGTAATACTCATGCAGGATCGGCCCCAGCCAGTCGATCATGCCGCGCTTCACCTCCGGCGGGCAGGGCGCGGCGCCGTGCACGAGGAAGCGCAATGACGAGAGGTCGTACTTGGCCTTCACCTCGGGCGGCAGCGCCAGCAGGCGCTGGAACATGATCGGGACCATGTGGGCGTGGGTGATGCGGAAATTGTGGATGTTGTCGAGGACGCCCTCGCTATCCCACCTGTCCATGAAAACCAGCGGCACGCCCGACGCCAGGGAGTAGCGGATGTCGAAGGCCAGCGGCGCGGCGTGATAGGCCGGCCCGGCGCAGAGTTGGCAGTCCGTGTCCGGATTATAGCCCGCCGGGGTGCCGGCGAACATCGGCGGGATGGGGATCGGCGTGGGCCGATAGACGCCCTTGGGCCGCCCTGTGGTGCCGGAGGTGTAGAGCATCTGCGTGCCCAGGATCGGGTCGGTGATGTCGTCGCTGTCGAAGTCGGCCAGCGCCTCGTCCCAGGCGGTGAAGCCGGGCAGGGGATCGCCCACGCCCACCTTCAGGATCAGGTCCGTCGCCATGGCGGCGGCGGGCAGGGTGGTGGGAAACCGGCTCTCGGCGACCAACGCCTTGGCTTCGCAGTTGACCAGGATGTAGCCGATCTCCTCGGCCGTCAGGTGCCAGTTCAGCGGCGTGAACCGAAACCCCCCGCGCAGGGTCGCCAACAAGGTCTCCACGAACTCGGCCCGGTTGCCCAGCAGCACCGCCACCCCGTCGCCCGGCTTCAGGCCGGCGGCCCGGAGCGCGCGGACCAGCCGGTTGGCGTTGGCGTTCAGTTCGGAAAAGCTGCGCCAGCCGAAGGGGTCGGTGAGCGCCACCGCGTCAGGCTTCTCCTGGGCCCATACGCTCGGGACCATGCCCGTGGCCACGGCCGCCGCCAGGCGCTCTTCCAGATCCGGCATCATTGGCCTCGGTTGTTGGCGTTTCCTCGACGCTGAGAGTGCACCGCCCTTGGCGTGGCGACAACGGCCCGGCTCCGCCGCGTGCAACAGCTTGCAACAGCGTGCCTCGCGCGGCCTCGCGGCGCCGCTTATCGCGCGGGCGCCAATCGCTAGAGTCCGCGCCATCGTGGGACATTGGGCGGCCGGCAGGCGCGCCCCGTAGGAAAACCAGACATCATGACGACCATTACGGGTAGCGCCGGCAACGACGACGGCATCACCAATCCCGCGTTGTCCGGCGGCGGCGGCGACGACATCATCCGGGGCCAGGGCGGCAATGACGTCCTCTACGGCGGCGACGGCGACGATCTGCTGCGCGGCGGCGACGGCAACGACACCGTCTTCGGCGGCAACGGGAACGACTACCTGTCCGGCGGCGAGGGCGACGACTATCTCGACGGCGGTTCGGGCATCAACCGCGCGGCCTTCAGCCTGAGCGCCTCCGACCCTCAGGTAGGCGTCAGCGTCAATCTGAACTGGCAAGGCATCGTCCAGAATACGGGCCATGGTTTCGATATCCTCACCAACATCCAGGACCTGTCGGGCACGATCTACGCCGACACCCTGACCGGCGACGCCCACGACAACTGGATCTGGGGCCTGGGCGGCAACGACACCCTCTATGGCGGCGACGGCAACGACCTGATCCAGCTGGGCGCCGGCGACAGCGACCTCAACGGCGACCAGGGCGAGGACACCGCCTCCTTCATCGACTTCATCAATGGCGGCAACACCCAGGACGGTGTCACCGTCTCGCTGATGTTCCCCGATGGCCCGCAGCAGACCGGCCTGGGCGACATGACCCTGCGGTCGATCGAGAATCTGTCCGGCTCGACCTTCAACGACGACCTGACCGGCGACGCGGGCGCCAACAAGCTGTTCGGCGCGGCGGGGGCGGACCTGCTGCACGGGGGCGACGGCGACGATGTGCTGATGGGCGACGGCATGATGGGCGTCGACAGCGGAACGGCCGGCGCGGCGGGCCCGATCGCCGTCTTCGACGACGTGGGCGTCCACGACGGCGACCTTTCCGAAGACGGCGCCG
>JAQGIP010000077.1 GCA_028291055.1 Caulobacter sp. | reverse complement strand
TTCGCGTCGACAGTCTTGCGGTTCAGGCGCTGCTGGAGGTCGGCGAAGCTGGCGATCTTGCCCTCGCGCATCACCAGCAGCTCGCCGTCCAGCGCGCCCTCGAAGGCGAGCGCGTCCAGCACGTCAGGAAAGGTCGCCGAGATGTCGTCGCCGCTGCGGGTGTAGAGTCGGCGCACGCCCTGTTCGTTGACCGCTTGCACGCGGATGCCGTCCCACTTCCATTCGGCGGCGTAGTCGGCCGGGTCGAGCTTGGCGAAGTCCACCGCCTCGTCGATCGCCTGGGCCAGCATCGTCGGCCGGAACCGTCCGGCGGAATCCGATGACGGCCGTTCGCCGCGTCCTTCCAGCCAGGCGAACAGGTCCTCATAGGGCGGCTCCAGCCCGTGCCACAGCTCCTCGACCTCGCCGACCGGCACCGGGCCGAGCTCGGCCGCCGCCGTCTTGGCCAGCCGCGCCGACAGCCCGACCCGCAGGCCGCCGGTCATCAGCTTGAGCAGCGCCCAGCGGCCGGTGGGCGCCAGCGCGTCCAGCCACATCTCGATCAGCCGCTGAACCTCGGCCCGCGTCGCCCCGCGCAGAGCGTCCACCACCTCCGACAGCTCTGGCTCGCGGTTGGCGCCAGGCCTGGCCGGCCAGACGAGGGCCACGGTCTCGGCCAGGTCGCCGACGTAGTCGTAGGACCAGCGGAACAGCATGGGGTCCATGCGGGCCTCCACGGCCTTGCGGATAAAGGCCGGCTTGGCGGCGTCGAAGGTCAGGTCGCCGGTGAGCGAGGCCAGCGCCCAGCCGCGCTCGGGATCGGGGGTCTCGGCCAGATAGTCGGCCACAAGGGTCAGCTTGGCGTTGCGCGAGCCGGTCAGGGACAGACGGTCGAGGAGGTGGGCGAAGGCGCGCATGGCCTAACCAATGTAGGACGGCGGCGAAGGTTCGACAGCTTTTCGGGCCTGGGCGGGCGCGAAACCCACTGCTACGCTCGCCCCACGGGAGTTCCGGGGGGATATCATGCGTTCGAAATTGTTGGCCGCAGCGTTGTTGCTGGCGGCGCTGAGCCTCTCCCCCGCCACCGCGGCGCCCAAGGGCAGCCACAAGGCGCATGTCTCGGGCGCGCCCGCCGACGATGCGAAGGCCGCCGAGGCCAAAGCCATTGAGCAGGCCTACCCCTGGGAAAAGACCCTGACCAAGCGCACGGGGGTCATCGACATCTCGGAGGCTAACGCCAAGCTGGACATGGGCGAAGGCTATTATTTCCTGGGCCCGGAGGACTCGCGCAAGGTCATCGTCGACGGCTGGGGCAACCCGCCGGATCAGGCGAGCGGCATCCTGGGCATGGTGTTCCCCAAGGGCATGTCGCCGATGCAGGCGGGCTCGTGGGGCGCGGTCGTCACCTGGCAGCCCACCGGCTATGTCAACGACAAGGACGCGCGCACCGCCGACTACGGCAAGATCCTGGACCAGCTGCGCGAGGGCGAGAAGGCCGACAACGACGCGCGGGTGAAGGCCGGCTTCAAGGCGATCCATGTGGTCGGCTGGGCCGAACAGCCCGGCTACGACTCCGGCCACCATGTGGTGGTCTGGGCGCGGCAGCTGGAATCCGACGGCATGCAGGGGCTGAACTATGACCTGCGCCTGTTGGGCCGCAAAGGCGTGCTCAGCCTCAACATCGTCGGCGGCATGGAAAACCTGGCCGACATCCGCACGGCGGCCCAGGGCGTGCGCGACACCGCCCAGTTCAACACCGGCGACCGCTACGCCGACTTCAAGCCGGGCATCGACAAGACGGCGGGCTATGGCATCGCCGGCCTGGTGGCGGCGGGCGTGGGCATCGCGGCGGTCAAGAAGATCGGCCTGATCGGCGTCATCCTCCTGTTCGCCAAGAAGGGCATCGTGCTGATCATCGCCTTCTTCGGCGCCATCGCGGCCTGGTTCCGCAAGCTGTTCAACGGCGGCAAGGACCCCAAGGCCAAGCCCGGCGTAATCGACAACAGCGCCCCGCCCATGGGCGGATCGACCCTGGACCTGGGCAGCGGACCGGCCGACCCGCCGCTGCCGCCGCCGCCGCCGCCGCCGCCTCCGCCCCCACCCCCGCCCGCCGACAACATCGTCAGCTAGGCGTTCAAGCGCCGGCAACCCAACAGGCGCAGAGTGGCGCCATGGTCCTGGTCGCCGCCTATTTGCTGGCCGTCAACGTCGTCGCCTACGGTCTCTACGCCGCCGACAAGCGCGCGGCGGCCCGGGGCGGGCGGCGGGTGCGCGAAAGCACGCTGCTGCTGGTGGCGGCGGTGGGGGGCAGCCCGGGCGCCTTCGCCGCTCAGCGCCTGTTGCGCCACAAGACCCGCAAGCAGCCCTTCCAGACCTGGTTCACGGTCCTGTTACTGGCCCAGGGTGTGGGGCTGGTGGCTGGGTGGGTGTTGATCGCGGGGTGGCTGGGATAGGGCGCGGCGGCGGCGTCGCCCTGTCGGCCTTCCACTCTTCAATATCCACATGCGTCGCGGGATCGCTGTAGGGGCGATATTCGGCAGGCTCGGGCGGCGGCGGTCGGTTGCAACCCGCGACGGCGCCGATCAGCACCATGGCGCTCACGGCCTGCAAGACAGCTTTCAACCCTTCCGCCCCTCATCCAGCTCGCTGAGGATCATGATCTTCTGCCAGACTTTGCGGCCGAGATCGGTGCAGAGGTTTTCCACGTCGCCGGCGGCCTCGACCACCACGGGATCCTTGGTCTCGCCGGCATAGAGGGCCGACAGCTTGCCAGTCAGGGCCAGCATCTCGGCGCAGTATTCCAGGTAGCGGGCCAGCTGGAACTCCGTCATCGAGCGGTCGGGCGAGGAGGCGGTGCGCGGCCCGGCGTTGAGGATGACGGTGGGGTCCTTGGTCAGCTGGTGCATGTCGATGACATGGGCGAAGGCGCGCAGCTCGTGCAGCCAGCCCTGCACCCGGCGGCGCTTCCAGCGCTCCTCGAGGCTGAGCAGGAACCACACCCCCGCCGACATCAGGATGAACAGCTGCACGGCGGCCTCGATGCCCTGGACCAGGTTGCCGGAGTCGTGGCCGGCCAGCAGGCCGCGCGGATCGATGACGCTGTAGAGCCAGACCTGGGAGGCGATGTAGGCGGCCACTGCCAGCAGCACCAGACCGCGCAGCAGGAAGTAGGGCTGGGCGATCAGCTTGGCGCGCTTTTCGGTATCGCGCGCGGCGCGGGCCAGTTCGCCGGCCACCTGGGCCAGGCCCGCGTCGCTGAACCGCTCGGCGACCCGGTCCTGCAGCTTCTCGATGGTGGCGATGATCAGCCGCGCATCAAGCCGCCGATACTCCGGTCGCCCCTTGCTCTTGGCCACGCTCGCCTCCCCCGTTGCGGCGGAGGTTATCAGCGTCGCGGGTGAAGGGAAGGGCGCTCAACCGGTACGGGCCTGACGACCAGGTTCGTGGGCGCGCCCGCCGCGAAGGCTTCGATGTTGGCGAGGGTGATGTCCAGGATGCGGGCCACGGCCTCGCCGGTGTCGTAGGCCACATGTGGGGTGACGATGACATTGGGTAGGCGCAACAGGGCGTGGTCGGCGGCGAGCGCGCGCAGGACCCCGTCGCCGGGTGGGATGTCGGCGCGCAGCATGCGGGCCTCGTCGCGCAGGGACAGTTCCTCACTGAGCACATCCAGGGCCGCGCCGGCCAGGCGCCCGTCGCTCAGGGCCTCGATCAGCGCCTCGGCGTCCACCACCCCGCCGCGCGCGGTGTTGATGAGGACGGCGCCGGGCTTCATCCGCGCCAGTTCGGCCGCCCCGATCAGGCCCCGGCTGGCCTCGCCGCCGGGTACATGCAGCGTGAGGACGTCACACTCGGCCAGCAGCTGGGACAGGTCGACGAAGGTGAAATCCAGTTTTGCCTGCAGGTTCAGGTCGGGCTCGGCGTCGAAGGCGATGACCTTCATGCCGAAGCCCCTGGCGATGCGGATCACGCGGGCGCCGATGTTGCCGACGCCGATGACGCCGAGGGTGCGTCCGGCCAGGTCGAAGCCTCGCAGGCCCCCTTGCGAGAAGTCGCCGCGGCGGGTCCGTTCGACGGCCAGGGGGATGCGGCGGCTGAGCGCCAGCAGCAGGGCGAAGGCGTGTTCGGCCACCGTCGGATCGCCATAGTCGGGCACGTTGCAGACGCCGATGTTGGCGGCTGCACAGGCGTCCAGATCGATATGATCAAAGCCGGTGGAACGGGTGGCGATCAGGCGCAGGCGGGTGAGGGGCTTCAGCGCGGCGGCGTCCAGCTTGGAGTCCAGGAAGGTCGAGACGATCTGCGCGTCGGCGAAGGCGGCGGCGGTCGCGGCGGTTAGCGGTTGGGGCGAGAACCGCAGGGCGTGGGGCGGCGACAGGCGCGCGCACGCCGCCTGCTGGCCGTCCTCGGCCTCGAAGATGACGATGTTCATGGAGCGCTCCAGCGCGGGCCGGCGACGGGCGCCGCCGGCCTGGCCCAGGCGTTCAACGCCCGCGCCCGCCTTTTGGTCCACCGCCATCCGGATCCTGGGAGCCGGCGGGACGGATAGCGGTCACGGCGGAAGGCGCCCGCTTTCCGCCCGAGCGTCAACCGTCGGCGGTCGGGGCGGATCGGCATTCGCCGATTGGACGTAATCCTCGCTGCCGTGGCGGAATTTGGCTCAGCTTTGGACTCGGAAGGAAGAGAAGGTAGGGAAGAAGCGGAAGGGGTAGGCGCTTGCCGCGCCTTGCCCGCACGAGGCAGGTTTCGTTTCAGAGGCGCTGCGCGCATCGGTCATGCCGGGAGGCTGGCGACGTATGCGCCGGCTTTTCAGCAGCCGCTGCCTCTTCCGCTTCTTCCCTACCTTCTCTTCCTTCCAAGCCCAATGCGAAGTCAGCGCCACTCTGGGCGCAGCCGGGTTGTCCTGCCGCCGATGCATCCGACCCTAGCCGTCAGCGGCGACGCGGCGCAGGGTGGCGGCGCCCATGGCGGCGTGGCGGGGATTGTCGACCAGACCGGAGTCCAGGAGCATGGCGCCAAACTGGACGGCCCAGCCCTTGGCGCGGGCGAGGAGGGCCTCGTCGGGGCCGTAGGCGGCCAGGGCCTTGTCGCGGGCGCCCGCTTCCTCGAAAAGTCCCCAGACGGCGGCCAGGTCGGTGGCCGGATCGCCGGCGGTGATGTCGCCCCAGTCGATGACGCCGCTGAAGGCGCCGTCCTTCACCAGGATGTTGCGCGCGTGCAGATCGCCGTGCAGCCACAGGCGCTCGGTGGCGTGGGGCGCGGCCAGGGCGCGGCGCCACAGGCTATCGATCTCGCCGCCGATCAGGCTGGTGCGCGCGCGCAGGCGATCAAGCCGGACCTCGATCACCTCCTGGCGCTGGATGAGCGGCACGCCCCGCACGGCATTGGCGGGGGCCTGTGTCGGCGCGGGCTGGTGCAACGCCTTGAGGAAGGCGGCCAGGCGCGGGGCCTCGGCGGGCAGCGGCGGCTCCTGGTCGGCGGCGACGCCGTCCAGCCAGGGCAGGATGCTCCAGGCCCACGGATAGCCGCGTCCGGGCGCGCCGGGGCGGACCAGGGCGGGAACGGGCAGGGGCAGGGCGTGGGCCATGTGCGGCAGCCAGCGCTGTTCGTTGGCCAGCAGCCTGACCGCGATCTGGCGGCGCGGCATGCGCACCGAGAGCTCATTGCCCAGGCGGAACATGCTGTTGTCCCAGCCCGCGTCGATCAGGCGAACCGGCAGGCGGGCGAGATCGGGGTGCTGGTCGGCCAACAGGCCGGTCAGCAGCGCCTCATCGATATGGACCTCGGCGTCCGGCGTCCCCCAAACCATGGCGCTCAGTCGTCCTCTTCCTCGTCATAGCCCACCAGGGCGAGCGCGCGGGCCGGCTGGCCGTTGAGCTCGGCCCAGCGCAGCAGCGCCTCTTCGCGGCCGTGGGTGATCCATAGCTCACCGGGCTTCAGCTCGGCGAATGTGGTGGTCAGTTCGTCCCAGTCGGCGTGGTCGGAAAGGATCAACGGGAGCTCCACCCCGCGCTGGCGGGCGCGGGCGCGCACCCGCATCCAGCCGCTGGCGAAGGCGGTGACCGGATCGGGGAAGCGCCGGGCCCAGCGGTCGGCCATGGCGCCGGGCGGACAGATGATGATCTGGCCCTCGAAGGCCTTGGCGACGCCGCGTCCGCCTTCGACGGTGGCCGGGGCGAGCGGGCCGAGATCGACGCCGTGCTCTTCATAAAGGCGATTGAGGCGTTCCAGCGCCCCGTGGACGTAGATGGTCCTGTCCCAGCCGGCCTCGCGCAGCAGGCGGATGATGCGTTGGGCCTTGCCGAGCGCATAGGCGCCGACCAGGTGGCAGCGTTCCGGGAACTGGGCCACGGACTTCAGCAGGGCGGCGATCTCGCCCTTGTCGTCGGGGTGGCGGAAGACCGGCAGGCCGAAGGTGGCCTCGGAGACGAAGACGTCGCAGGGGACGGGCTCGAAGGCCGGGCAGGTGGGGTCGCGGCGGCGCTTGTAGTCGCCGGAAACGACGATGGTCATGCCCTTCCAGGTCAGCACCACCTGGGCCGAGCCCAGCACATGGCCGGCGGGGACCAGGCGGATGCCGACCCCGTCGCGGCCGACGCTCTCGCCATAGGCCAGGGGCTGGCGCGCGGCGCAGAAGTCCTCGCCATAGCGGGCGGCCATGATGGCCAGGGTTTCGGGCGTGGCGGCCACCGCGCCGTGGCCGGAGCGGGCGTGGTCGGCGTGGCCATGGGTGATCACCGCGCGCTCCACCGGGCGGGTGGGGTCGATGTAGAAGTCGCCGGGCGGGCAGTAGAGGCCGCCGGGGCGCGGGCAGAGCAGGGCTTCGGGCTTCATCGCCTTATGGATATAGGCCGCCCGGCGGCTATAACCCATGCATGAGCGATGAATATGAGCAGATGCGCCAGATGGCCCAGGCCATGAACGGCAGCCCCCAGGCTCGGGCCCTGGGTCTGGAGACGGTGGGCTTCGACGAGACGGGGGCCACCATGCGCCTGCCCTACCGGCCCGAGATCGTGGGCGACCCGGAGACCGGGATCGTCGCGGGCGGGGCGGTGACCACCCTGCTCGACCACGTCTGCGGTCATGCGGTGCATGCGGAGATGAAGGGCTTCACCACCATCGCCACCCTCGATCTGCGCATCGACTACATGCGCCCGGCCAAGCCCGGGAAGGACATCTTCGCCAAGGCCCACTGCTACAAGGCCACCAAGTCCGTCGCCTTCGTGCGCGCCGTGGCCTACGACGACGACCCGGACGATCCGGTGGCGGCCGTGCAGGCGGCCTTCATGCTGGATTCCAGCGCTGGGCGCGGGTTCGGCGCCAACCTCAAGGCCGCCACGCGCAAGGGGGCGCCCAAATGAGCGACGCCGACGCCATCGCCGCTACCCTGTCGCCGGCCGAGCGGCTGGCCGCCGCCCTGGCGCGCGTGCCCTATGTGAAGTTTCTCGGAATTCACGCCGAGCTGGCCGGCGACGAGATGACCGCCATCCTGCCCTTCTCCGAACATCTGATCGGTAATCCTGTGCTGCCCGCCATCCATGGGGGCGTGCTGGGGGCGTTGATGGAGGTGACGGCCCTGATGCAGCTGTCGGTGGCCGAGCCGCTGAAGCACCAGCCGCGCACCATCGACGTGACCATCGAATATCTGCGCTCGGGCCGGCCGCTGACCACCTATGCCCGCGCCGAGATCAAGAAGGTCGGCCGCCGCATCGCCAATGTGCATGTGGAGGCCTGGCAGACCGAACGCCGGGCGCCGATCGCCGCGTTGCGCGGGCATTTCCTGGTGACGCCCCGGGAGGGGTAGGGCCGGCGCCTACCAGGCCAGAAGTTGCAGGCCCGGCACGT
This sequence comes from Caulobacter sp., assembly GCA_028291055.1. Classification (GTDB taxonomy): domain Bacteria; phylum Pseudomonadota; class Alphaproteobacteria; order Caulobacterales; family Caulobacteraceae; genus Caulobacter. The sequence goes on along the minus strand of JAQGIP010000077.1, from coordinate 118,508 downwards.
CCTTGAAGTCGTTCGCGTTCAGGGTGACCAGGGTCGCGCGGTGCACCAGGGCCTGGGCGGCGATCATGCGGTCAAGCAACTTGCGCCGCGAATAGCCGACGGTTTCGACGATCGACCGGTAGGCGTCCGCCGCCGCGTCGTCGAAGGCTAGGACGGGAAGTTCGTCGAGCAAAGCATCCAGCCGCGCCCGGCGGGCGCCGGTGTTGCCTGGGTCGCGATAGACGCCACCCTCCAGTTCCACGCGGCTGACGATCGACAGCAGGATGGCGCCGCCCAAGGCGGCAACCCGTTGGGTGATTGCGGCGTCACCGTCCCTCAGGTGGATGGCGACATTGGTGTCGAGCAGGAAGGACAAAGTCTAGAGTCCCGGACGCTCGGGCAACGCCTCTTCATCGCGGACTTCAATGGCGTCCGGCATGGGCAGTGCGGCGAGGCGCGAGATCAGGTGGCTGATCGGCGGCTTGGACGGATAGATGGTCAGCACGTCGCCGGAGCGCACGATGGTGACGTCGATCTCCTGTCCGAAGGCGACATCGCGGGGCAGGCGCACGGCCTCGCTGTTTCCGCTCTTGAACGTACGGCTGGACGTTGTGGTCATGCCTGGCTCCCGTGTCGTCATCACACGTATATACGCCCCTGGCGGCGATTGCTCAATAGCGGGGGGTGTTAGCCCGGCGCGCCGGGAGCGTCTAATCTATATTACATTCGCATCATGAATTGATTATAATTTACAATATTACGCTGCTGTAAGTTCGTGAAATCGCGGTCATTACACTCGTTTAAGAAGACATCGTCGGTGCTCGTAAGTATTCATATGGACACCGGGCGGAACAAGCCGCCCCGCACTTTCGAGGGAACCACCCAGATGTCCAAGTTCGCTTCTCGCTTCGCCGGTGTGGCCATGATCGCTCTGGCCGCCCTGCCCGCCTTCGCCCTGACCCACGCCGCCAACGCCGCCGAACCCACCGCCCGCATCGCCATCTCCAACGCCAACTTCGACGCCGACGTCCGCGCTGAAGGCGACCGGGTCTGCACGGCGATGGAAAAGGCTCCGAGCCAAGGCTCCAAGATCACCGTCTCCCACGCCTCCTGCGTCCAGGCCTTCCGCTCGGAAGCGCTGTCGCAACTCTCCGCCTCCGCCCGCGCCACGGTCCAGATCGCCCAGGCGCACAACGCGGTCCAGGTGGCCGGCCGTTGATCCGCACGGGCCGCTCCACCGGGACCTAGGCGTCCCCCCGCGAAGGCCCGGTGGAGCAAGCCTGAACTAGAACTACCGAACGAAACGACGGGCCTCCGGTGACGGGGGCCTTTCGCTTGTCTGGAGGTCGCAAGCGGAGGCGCTTTTCCGCTCGCTCGGTTGACCCCTCCGCTTCAGGGCCTATACCGCGCGGCATGTTCCAAGGCCTTTCCCCCCTCGCCCGCGACGCCAAGGCGTGGCCTTTCGAGCAGGCCCGCGCCCTGCTGGCCCGCATCCTGCGTCTTCGCCTCAGCGACGCCGAGCGCGATCTCGCGTCCACCCTGATCAATGCGGGCAAGGCGGACGAAGCCTTCAAGACCTTCGAGGCGCTGCAAAGGCCCGTCCTGCTCGAGACCGGCTATGGCCCCTCCGGCCTGCCGCACATGGGCACCTTCGGCGAGGTGGCGCGCACGACCATGGTGAGGAACGCTTTCCGCGCGCTGACCGATGATGGGCTGCCGACCAAGCTCTTGGCCTTCTCCGACGACATGGACGGGCTGCGCAAGGTGCCGCCCAACGTCCCCAACGGCGACGAGCTGGCGCTGGATCTCGGCAAGCCGCTGACCGTGGCGCGCGACCCGTTCGGGGAATTCCCCAGCTTCGCGGCGCATAACAACGCCCGGCTGCGCGCCTTCCTGGACAGCTTCGGGTTCGAGTACGAGTTCGCCTCGTCGAGCGAGTACTACAAGTCCGGCCGCTTCGACGCCGCCATGCTGACGGCGCTGGAGCGCTTCGACGCCATCCAGAAGATCATGCTCGCTTCCGTGGGCGAGGAGCGCCGCGCGACCTATTCGCCCTTCCTGCCGATCAGCCCCACGAGCGGCCGCGTGCTCTATGTGCCGACGCTGGAGCGCAATGTCGCCAAGGGCACCATCGTCTTCGAGGATGAGGACGGCAGTAAGGTCGAGACCTCCGTCACCGGCGGCCGCGTGAAGATGCAGTGGAAGCCCGACTGGGCGATGCGCTGGGCCGCGCTGGGCGTCGACTATGAGATGTCGGGCAAGGACCTGGTGGACTCGGTGCGCCTGTCGACCCAGGTCTGCAAGGTGCTGGGGGGCGTGCCCCCGGAAACCTTCACCTACGAGCTGTTCCTCGACGAGGACAACACCAAGATTTCCAAGACCAAGGGCAATGGCCTGACCATGGAGCAATGGCTGCGCTATGGCGCGCCGGAGAGCCTGGCCTACTATATGTTCCAGAGCCCGAAGTCGGCGAAGAAGCTGTATTTCGACGTCATTCCCAAGGCGACGGACGAGTATCTGCAGCAGCTGGCGGCGCTGCCCGGCCAGGAGGCGCAGCAGCAGGTGGGCAACCCCGCCTGGCATGTGCATGGCGGACAGATTCCGAACCACGGCTCGCCGGTGTCCTTCTCGCTGATGCTGAACCTGGTGTCGGCGGCGGACGCCGGGACCAAGGAGGTGCTGTGGGGGTTCCTGTCGCGCAACATTCCGGGCGCGACGCCGGAAACGCAGCCTCTGCTGGACCGCCTGGCCGACTATGCGCTGAACTATTACGAGGACTTCGTGAAGCCGACGAAGTCGTTCCGCGCGGCCACCGACCAGGAGCGCGCGGCGATGCAGGACCTGCTGGCCAAGCTGAAGACCCTGCCGTCCGACGCCAATGCCGAGACCATCCAGAACGAGGTCTACGCCGCAGGCAAGGACGCCGGCTTCGAGCCGCTGCGCGCCTGGTTCCAGGCCCTCTATGAGGTGCTGCTGGGCCAGAGCCAGGGGCCGCGCTTCGGGTCGTTCGCGGAGATCTTCGGGCTGGATCGCACCATCGCCCTGATCGAGAGCGGGCTGAAGGGCGAGTTGCTGGCGGCCTAACCCGCCGGCATCCCCTGCCACATGGCCATGGCCAGGCTGAAGGCGCGCATGTCGCCGGTGGTGGTGCCGGCCATCTTGTTCATGGCGAAGGCGAAGCTGGTCCGGGCATCCATGTCGATGATGGCCAGCGAGCCGCCGTAGCCGCCCCAGTACATACTGCCCGGATTGGGCAGGGGGACCAGGCCGCCGGCCAGGCCGAAGCCGAGGCCGAAGCGGACGGGAACGTTCAGCACCAGGTCCACGCCCTCGATCTGAAGCTCCAGGGCCTTGCGGCAGCCGGCTTCGGACAGGAAGCGCCTGCCCTGGGCCTCGCCGCCGTTGGCCAGGATGGCGTGGATCTGCGCGACCGAACGGGCGTTGCCGGCGCCGCCCGCCGCCGGGATTTCCGCCCCCCGCCAGGCGCGGGTGCGGGTCTCGGCCACGTCGATGCCGGGGTTGTCCGACATGTTCTTCTGCACCCAGGTGCGGTTGTCGCCCGCGCCCACGGCGTCGGCGGCCGGGGGCGGGATCAGCTCGGCGACGCGGGCGTCCTGCGACGCCGGCAGGCCGATGTGGAAGTCGGCGCCCAGGGGCTCGGCGATCTCTTCCCTGAAGACCGTGCCCAGGGACTTGCCGGTGATGCGGCGCACGACTTCGCCGACCAGATAGCCCTGGGTCAGGGCGTGGTAGCCGGACGCCGTGCCCGGCTCCCAGAAGGGCGCCTGGGCGGCCAGCAGGGACGTGGCCTTCTCCCAGTCGTAGAGGTCGGCCTTGGTGATCGGTTGTTTCCAGCCGGACAGGCCCGCCGAATGGCTCATCAGGTGGCTGACCTTGATGTCGGCCTTTCCGTTGGCGGCGAACTCCGGCCAGTAGCGCGCCACCGGGGCGTCGAAATCGAGCTCGCCGCGGTCGGCGACCAGCAGGGCGGTCAGCGCCGTCATGGTCTTGGTGGTGGAATAGACGTTGACGATGGTGTCGCGCTCCCAGGCCCGGGTCCGGGCCGGATCGGCGAAGCCGCCCCACAGGTCGACCACGGTTTCGCCCTCGACGGTGGCGCAGAAGGCGGCGCCCACGTCGGCGCCGCTCGCGAGATTGGCCTCGAACGCCGCGCGCACGCCGCCGTAGCGATCCTGAGTCAGGCCCTGCACCGAACCATCGGCCATGGGGTCGTCCCTCCCGTCCTGTTTTTTGCCATCGTTAGCATGGGGAATGGTCCGCACCGACCCCCAACCGAGCCCGCTCGGCGCCCCCGCGTCACGATTTGTGATCAATGATCATGTTGACGTTGACGTAAGCGAGACGTAGCGTCCGGGCCGACCTGTTGAGCCTTAAGAGCCAAGGGAGGAAAACGTCATGGCCCTGGAACTTCGCCGTCCCGAGCGGACCTTCACGATCCGCCAGCTTTGTGTCGAATTCAAAGTCACCCCGCGCGCCCTGCGCTTCTATGAGGACAAGGGCCTGCTGACGCCCGCCCGTGAGGGCATGAACCGCGTCTACAGCTACAAGGACCGCGCGCGGCTGGTGCTGATCCTGCGCGGCAAGCGGGTCGGCCTGTCGCTGTCGGAGATCCGCGAGATCCTCGAACTCTATGACGAGGACGACGACGCCGCCGCCCAGAACGCCCACTCGCTGAAGAAATTCCGCGAAAAGCTGGTGGTGCTGGAGCAGCAGCGCGAGGACATCGACAGCGCCATCGAGGAGCTGCGCACCGCCTGCGAGCGGCTGGAAAAGTTCCTGGCCGACAAGCGCCCGGATCTGCTGCCCCGCGCGGCGGACTACGACCAGGTGCTGCGCGCCCGGCTGGACGGCCACGGCGAGCTCGTCGGCGCCAAATAGCGCGGCTTCACGAGCCATCGCTTTTCGGAAATGCTCAGCGGGCGCGAAATCGTCTAAGCGTTCCACTGCGTCCACCTGACGACCTGACCTCGAGGCTTCAATGTCCTATCAGCCGCCCGTGCGCGACCACGTCTTCCTCATGCGGGACGTGCTGGAGATCGAGAAGTATTCCAACCTTCCGGCCTTCGCGGAGGTGTCCTTCGACCTGGTCGAGCAGATCCTGGAGGGGGCCGCCAAGTTCACGTCCGAGGTGCTGGCGCCCTTGAACAGCGTCGGCGACAAGCACGGCTGCGTCTGGTCGCAGGACAATACGGTCAAGACGCCGCCGGGCTTCAAGGAGGCCTACAAGCAGCTGACCGAGGGCGGCTGGACGTCGCTGGGGTCGGACCCGGCCTATGGCGGCCAGGGGTTGCCCCATGTCGTGAACCTGGCCTTCAGCGAGATGAGCTCCTCGGCCAACATGGCGTTTTCCATGTATCCGGGCCTGGCGCACGGGGCCTATTCGGCCATCCACGAGGGCGGCAGCGACGAGCAGAAACAGCTCTACCTGCCCAAGATGGTATCGGGCGAATGGACCGGCACCATGAACCTGACCGAGCCCCACTGCGGCACGGACCTGGGGCTGCTGCGCACCAAGGCGGTCCCGCAAGCCGACGGGACCTACCGGATCACGGGCCAGAAGATCTGGATCTCGGCCGGCGAACACGACATGGCCGACAACATCATCCACCTGGTGCTGGCCCGCATCGAGGGCGCGCCGGCCGGGGTGAAGGGCATCAGCCTGTTCATCGTGCCCAAGTATCTGCCCGACGCGGACGGCAATCCGGGCGAGCGCAATTCTCTTGTCTGCGCCAGCCTCGAAGAGAAGATGGGCATCCACGGCAACGCCACCTGCGTGATGGCCTATGACGAGGCCAAGGGCTTCCTGATCGGCGAAGAGAACGCCGGCCTGAAGATCATGTTCGTGATGATGAACGAGGCGCGCCTCGGCGTCGGCATGCAGGGCCTGGCCCAGGGCGAGGCGGCCTATCAGGCGGCGGCAGCCTTCGCCAAGGACCGGTTGCAGGGCCGCTCGCTGACCGGGCCGAAGAACCCCGACGGCCCGGCCGACCCGATCATCGTCCACCCCGATGTACGCCGCATGCTGATGGAGAGCCGCGCGGTGCTGGAGGGCGGGCGCGCCTTCCTGTTCTGGACGGCGTTGCACGGCGACCTTTCCCACGGCCACCCCGACGAGGCGGTGCGCGAGAAGTCGGGCGACTACATGGGCCTGATGACGCCGGTGCTGAAGGGCTTCCTCACCGACAAGGGCTTCGACATCTGTTCCACGGCGATGCAGGTGCACGGCGGCTCGGGCTTCACCGAACATTTCCCGGTCAGCCAGTACCTGCGCGACTGCCGCATCGCGCTGATCTACGAGGGGACCAACGGCATCCAGGCGCTGGACCTGGTCGGGCGCAAGCTGGCGGCCAAGGGCGGCCGGGCGGTGATGAGCTTCTTCGCGGAGGTCGATGCTTACGTCGCCGACAACGCCGCCGATACGGAGCTGAAGCCGTTCGTCGACGCCCTGGCCGGGGCCAAGGCCCAGCTGCAGGAGGCTACGCTGTGGCTGATGCAGAACGGGCTGCAGAACCCCGACAATGCCGGCGCGGCCTCGACCGACTATCTGCATCTCTTCGGGCTGACGGGCCTGGCCTATATGTGGACGCTGATGGCCAGGGTGGCTCAAGGCAAGATCGCGGCCGGCGACACCGATCCCTTCTATGCGACCAAGCTGGTGCTGGCCCGCTGCTATATGGAGCGCATCCTGCCCGACACCGCCGCCCACCTGGCCAAGCTGAAGACCGGCTCGGCCACGCTCATGTCCCTGCCTGCGGAAGCCTTCTGATGTTTGCCAACCCCTTGAATGTTGAACGCCCCTCCTTCCTGGCCGAGGAAGACATCGTCATCTTCGAAGACGCGGTGGGGAAGTTCTTCGACGACCATGCGCCCGAAAGCCGGGTCGCCAAGTGGCGCGAGGACGGCATCGTCGAGCGCGCCATGTGGAACGAGGCGGCGGAAGCCGGCTTGGCGGGCCTGTCGCTGCCGGAGCAGTACGGCGGGGCCGGCGGCGACTATCGCCATGAGGTGATCCTCATGGAGCAGCTGGGGACCAAGGGCGTCGACGGTTTCGGCCTCAGCCTGCACAACGCCATCGTCGCCCACTACATCCTGCACTACGGCACCGAGGAACAGCGCCAGCGCTGGCTGCCGGGCTTCTGCGACGGGACCTATGTGTCCGCCATCGCCATGACCGAGCCCGGCGCCGGGTCCGACCTGCAGGGCATCAAGGCCACCGCCCGGCTCGACGGCAACGAATATGTGATCAATGGGTCGAAGACCTTCATCACCAACGGCCAGACGGCCAATCTGGTGGTGGTGGTCTGCAAGACCGACCCGACCCAGGGCTCGCGCGGCACTTCATTGCTGGTCGTCGAGACCGAGGGGGCGGAAGGCTTCGAGCGGGGCCGCAACCTCGACAAGCTGGGCATGGAGGCGGCCGATACCTCCGAGCTGTTTTTCAACGACGTGCGCGTGCCCACCGCCAACCTGATCGGCGGCGACGAGGGCCAGGGCTTCTACCAGCTGATGGGCCAGTTGCCGCAGGAGCGGCTGAATATCGCCGTCCAGGGCATCGCCACCATCGAGCGCGCGCTCAGCGTGACCATCGACTACGTCAAGCAGCGCAAGGCCTTCGGCAAGGCGATCATCGAGTTCCAGAACACCCAGTTCAAGCTGGCCGAATGCAAGACCAAGGCGACGGTGGCGCGGGTGTTCGTCAACCACTGCATCGGCCTGCATCTGCAGGGCAAGCTGGACGCCTCCACCGCCTCAATGGCCAAATACTGGGTCACCGACCTGGAGAACGAGATCGTCGACGAATGCCTGCAGCTGTTCGGCGGCTTCGGCTACATGGCCGAATATCCGATCGCGCGGATGTACCGCGACAGCCGGGTGCAGCGTATCTATGGCGGCACCAACGAGGTGATGAAGATCCTGATCGCGCGGACGCTGTAGCTCATTCAAACCTCCGCTCATCCCGGCGAAAGCCGGGACCCATGGTGAACGGAAGGAAGGGCGCGGAGTTGGCGGCGTGCGCATGAGCCTGTTCTGGACAGCCCTATGGGTCCCGGCTTTCGCCGGGATGAGCGGAGTTGAAATGGAATGATCGACCACCTCTCGATCCAGGTCCGCGACCTCGCCGCCAGTGCTTCATTCTACGAGGCCGTGCTGGCGCCCCTCGGCTATCGGCGGCTGGTGGAGCGGCCGGGCACGGTGGGGTTCGGCAAGCGCTATCCTGAGATCTGGCTGAACCATCGGCCGGGTGCGGCGCCCGCGCCGGCCGACACCGGCCATCATGTCTGTCTGAGGGCGTCGAGCACCGAAGCTGTTCAGGCGTTTCACGCCGCGGCCCTGGCCCAAGGCGGCAGCGACGACGGCGCGCCCGGGCCTAGACAGGCGGCGATGACCGGCTACTACGCGGCCTTTGTGAAGGACCTCGACGGCAACCGCCTGGAGGCCGCCACCTTTCCCCCTGCCGAGGGCTGACATGGCCGTCTATACCGCCACCATCGACTGGACCCTGCGCGACGGCGACGACTTTCCGAAGGGCCGCTACAGCCGCGCCCACACGATTGCCTTCGACGGCGGTGTGACCCTCCCGGCCTCGTCGTCGCCGCATGTGGTGCCGCTGCCCTGGTCCGATCCGGCGGGCGTGGACCCGGAGGAGATGCTGGTCGCGTCCCTGTCCAACTGCCACATGCTGACCTTCCTCGACCTGGCGCGGCGCGACGGCTTCTTCATCCGCCGCTACCACGACGCGGCGGAAGGGGTGATGAGCAAGCTCGAGAGCGGCAAATGGGCGGTGACCAGGGTCACGCTGAAGCCCGCCATCACCTTCGAGGGGCGCGAGCCGACGCCGGCGGAGATGGACCATCTGCATCACCGGGCGCATGAGGACTGCTTCATCGCCAATTCCGTGAAAACCGAGGTGGTGGTCGAGCCGCAGCCGGCGCGACAGGGCGGCTGACCGCGCCCCGGGGGCCGGCGATCGCATTCCGGCGCCGTTAACCCCTTCGAATAGCGACGTTCTTTCATCGACTCTTAGGGTCTATCCACCAATCTCCGCCGATGCGTAGGGGAAAAGCGCCGGCATGAGCGCGCTCAATCAGGTTCAGCCGATCGTCCGCGCCGCCCTGGCGCGGAAATCGAACATCGCCATGCGCATGCTGACCACCTTCGTGGTGGCGCCCATCCTCTATCTGGTGCTGGGCATGTCCGCCGCCTGGCCTTGGGCGGGCATCTACCTGGTCAGCCAGATCATCGAACTGACCGTCCTCAAGCCGATCATCGCCAATCCGGAAGCGCCCGTATCAGGCGGCCGCCGCGTCGCCTTCGTCGCCATGCTGGCCTTCACGTCCCTGGTGTTCGGCGCCATCTCGGTCCCGCTCTTCGCCACGCCCTCGTCGATCGGGCCGGCGGTCGCCACCCTCATGCTCTGCGGCGCCATCCTCAACGTCATCGTGGTCAACACCGGCTGGCGGGCCGCCGCCATCGCGGCCGGGCTGCCGCACATCGCCTACATCTTCATCGGCCCGCTGATCGCCTACGCGGCCCACCCCGAGGCGCCGCAGTGGCTGGCCCTGTGGTTGGGCGGGGTGCTGCTGGCGGTGGCCGCCTGCGTGGCCAGCCTCACCCTCGAGCGCGCGCTCAACGCCGAGGCCGAGGCCAAGGCCGAGGCGCTGCGCCGCCAGGCGGAGGCGGAAGCCGCCGTGGCCGCCAAGTCCGCCTTCGTGGCGATGATCAGCCATGAACTGCGCACCCCGATCAGCGCCATCACCGCCGGCGCGGCGGAACTGGCCCGCATGGAGGCCAGGACGGGCGGCAAGGCCGGACACGCGCGGCTGATCGGCGACGCCGGCAAGATGATGCGCGCCCTGCTCGACGACCTGCTCGACCTGTCGCGCCTCGACGCCCACCGCATGGAGGTGGAGGCCATCCCCTTCGACCTGCGCCAGGTGGTGCTGGACGTGGTGCGCATGTGGCGGCCCGTCGCGCGCGAGAAGGGCCTGCGCCTGCGCCTCGACGGCGCCGCCGTGCTGCCCGGCTGGGTGGAGGGCGACCCCACCCGCGTGCGCCAGGTGCTGAACAACCTGATCTCCAACGCCATCAAGTTCACCCGCACCGGCTCGGTCACCCTGCGGCTCGAGGCGGAGCCCGGTCCCACCGGCCACCGGATCGGCCTGGCCGTCGTCGACACCGGCGCCGGCATGACGCCCGAGCAGCTGGGCCGGCTGTTCACCGCCTTCGACCAGCTGGGCGCCGGCACCGCGCGCAAGCACGGCGGCTCGGGCCTGGGCCTGTTCATCAGCCGCCAGCTGGCCCGCCTGATGGGCGGCGACCTGACCGCCGCCAGCGAGCCCGGCGGTGGCGCGACCTTCGAGATGCGCATCACCCTGCCCCTGGCCACGCCGGTCGAGGCCGCCCCTGAAGCGCCCGCCGCCGAACCGATTCCGCGCGAGGGCGCGCCGCCCCGGGTGCTGGTGGTCGACGACCATGTGGTCAACCGCCAGGCCGTGGCCCTGATGCTGGAGCCGGCGGGCATCGTCCCCGATAGCGCCGGGTCGGCCGAAGAGGCGCTGGAAATCCTCGCCCGCGAGCCCTTCGACCTGGTGATGATGGACGTCTACATGCCCGACATGGATGGCCGCGAGGCCACCCGGCGCCTGCGCGCCGCCGCCGGGCCCAACCAGCATACGCCGGTCATCGCCGTCACCGCCTCGGCCACGGCCAAGGATTGGGAGGCCTGCCAGGCCGCCGGCATGACCGGCCATGTGGCAAAGCCCATCGATCCCGCCGCCCTCTATGCCGCGCTGGAAACCGCGTTGGCCGAACAGCCGCCGCGAGCGGACGCCGCCGCGGCCTGATTTCTTTGCCGGCGGTTGTCGGGATGGACCTGTCCCGGGCGTCCTTGGGTTAAACCAAGGCACGGAGGACAAGCCAATGCCCAAGATCAGCAACATGCTCTGGTACGTGGACCAGGCCGAGCAGGCCGCGAACCTCTACGTTTCGCTGTTTCCCAACTCCAGGGTCGGCAACGTCTCGCGCTATGGCGAGAACATGCCGGGCAAGGCCGGCTCGGCCATGGTGGTGGAGTTCTTCCTCGACGGACAGAAGTACCAGGCCCTCAACGGCGGTCCCCACGACAGCTTCAACGACGCCATCTCCCTGGTCATCGATTGCCAGGATCAGGCCGAGGTCGACCATTATTGGGACGGGCTGATCGCGGGCGGTGGCAAGCCGGTGCAGTGCGGCTGGCTGAAGGACCCGTTCGGCGTGTCCTGGCAGGTGACGCCGAAGCAGCTGGGCGAGCTGATGAGCAGCCCCGACAAGGCCCAGAACCAGCGTGTCGCCGAGGCGATGATGAAGATGGTGAAGCTGGATGTGGCCGAGCTCGAGAAGGCCGCGAAGGGTTAGGCCAGCAGAGCCTTCAGCCTCGCCTCAAGCGCGCCATCGTCCTTCAGATCGCACTCCCAGATCGTCTCGACCCGCCAGCCCTTGGCTTCCAGGGCGGCGCGGTGGGCGATGTCGCGCTCGCGGTTGCGCCCGACCTTGCCCAGCCAGTAGTCGCGGTTGGCCTTGGGCACGCGGGCGCCGCGCGCGCAGTCGTGGCCATGCCAGAAGCAGCCGTGGACGAAGATGACCAGCCTGCGCCCGGCCATGACGATGTCGGGCTTGCCCGGCAGGTCGGCGCGGTGGAGGCGGTAGCGGGCGCCGAGTTTGGTCAGCGCCTTGCGGACCTTCAGCTCGGGCGCGGTGTCCTTGTCTTTGACCCGCCGCATCACCGCCGAGCGCTTCTCAGGACTGAACACATCGCTCACCCCCAAACCCTCCGCTCATCCCGACGAAAGTCGGGACCCATAGGGCCTGAGCGGAAGAGCTGCGAGGTTGGGACAGGTCCGCTCATCGCTCTGCGAAACGACTTCAAACTCACCATGGGTCCCGACTTTGGCTGCTTCGCGCCTCCGAAGAGCGGTCGTCGGGATGAGCGGAGGAAAAAGGGAATCAGAGCCCGTCGAACAGCGCCGTGGAGATGTAGCGTTCCGCGAAGCTGGGGATGATGGCGACGATCAGCTTGCCGGCGTAGTCGTCGCGCAGGGCCAGGTCGAAGGCGGCGGTGAGCGCCGCGCCCGACGAGATGCCCACCGGGATGCCGTCGATGCGGGCCACCTTGCGGGCCATGTCGAAGCTGTCTTCGTTGGAGACCTGGATGATCTCGTCGATCACGCCGCGGTCGATGATGGCCGGCACGAAGCCCGCGCCGATGCCCTGGATCTTGTGGGGCCCAGGCTGGCCGCCGGACAGGACGGGCGAGGAGGTGGGCTCGACCGCCACCATTTTCAGCGACGGCTTGCGCGCCTTCAGCACCTGGCCCACCCCGGTGATGGTGCCGCCGGTGCCGACGCCGGAGACAACGGCGTCGACGCGGCCGTCGGTGTCGTTCCAGATCTCCTCGGCGGTGGAGACGCGGTGGATCAGCGGGTTGGCGGGGTTTTCGAACTGTTGCGGCATGACCGAGCCGGGGATGGCGGCGATCAGCGCCTGGGCGCGTTCGACCGCGCCGCGCATGCCGCGCTCGGCGGGAGTCAGCTCCAGCTTGGCGCCGAGCAGCAGCAGCATCTTGCGCCGTTCCATGGACATGCTTTCCGGCATCACCAGGATCAGCTTGTAGTCCTTGGCCGCCGCCACGAAGGCCAGGGCGATGCCGGTATTGCCGCTGGTCGGCTCGACGATGGTGGCGCCGGGCGACAGAAGGCCCTGGCTTTCCATGGCCTCGATCATGGCCACGCCGATACGGTCCTTCACCGAGCCGATCGGGTTGAAGAATTCCAGCTTGGCCACGACCTCGCCCTTGGGCTTCAGCTCGGCGGTCAGGCGCGGTAGCCGCACCAGGGGCGTGTCGCCCACCAGGTCCAGCACGGAGTCATAGATCTTGCCGCGGCCCTGGCGGCGATAGTTGGCGGCGTCATATTCAACAGTCATGGGGTCTCTCTGGGAGGGGGCCTCGCACGCGCCGACATTAGGCATTCGCCCCGCCGGTGTCAGCGCCTCATTCGGCGGCGACGAGTCTCGCGCCGTCCAGCGCCAGCGGCTCCAGCAGATGCGCGGCCAGCCAACGCACCACGGGCACGGCCACGCCGTCGCCGACCACATGCAGCCCGCCGGTGGCCGCCTTGGGCATCTGGTAGCTGTCGGGCAGGCCCATGAGGCGAGCGCCTTCGCGCGCGGTGATCAGGCGCGAACGAACGGTGTCGCCCTCGACCACCAGCAGGCTCTGGCGCGAAGAGCCGCCGCGCGGCGTGCGCAGGCAGCCGGCGACGCCATCGAAACGCACCTCAGCGCGTTGCTCGGTCCCGCGCATGCGGCGGAAGACGCCGCCGACGCGGCGTTCGCCGGATTTCTGGATGGCTTCGAGGCGGGCGCGATGCAGGGGCGAGAGCATCGACAGCAGGGCGGCGGTGCGCGCGGGCGGATGCCAGCGGACGTCGGCGTCGGGCTCCAGCAGGGCGGCGAGGTCGGTGTTGCGCGCGGGCGGCGCGGGCAGGGACCACCAGCGCCACAGCGCTTTCAGATCATCCGGCAGGGCGGCGTGCGCCTTGGCGACGGCGCGGGTGTGGAAGGGGCTGGCGCCGGTCAGCCCGGCGCCGTCCACGCGGGTGGCGACCACGAAGACGCGGGGCCGCGACTGGGGGAGGAAGTGGGCGGCGTCGATTTCGAGGGCGCCGAACTGGTAGCCGGCGTCGGCCAGGACCCGGCACAGGGCCGCGAAATCCGCGCCGCCGTGGGAGGTCAGCAGACCGACCACATTTTCGATGACGATGGTGGGCGGGGCGCGGCCCTCGGCGTCCAGCGCCTGCATCAGCTTCCAGAAGCCGAAGAAGGCCGAGGAGCGGCCGCCGGACAGGCCCGCGCGTGCGCCGGCCAGGCTGAAGTCCTGGCAGGGGGAGGAGGCCCAGGCGATATCGGCGTTGCCGGGCAGGTCTGCGGCGGTGAGCGCCCAGACGTCGCCCTCGCGGAAATGCTCGTCCCCGTGGTTGGCGCGGTAGGTGGCGGCCTTGATGGGATCGAAGTCGTTGGCGAACGCCACCGGCCACGCCGGGCCCAGGCCCAGGCGCGCCATGCCGCCGCCGGCAAAAAACTCATAGGCGGTTAAGGTGCGACTCATCAGAATCCAGACTAGCCTGTTTCCGGATATTGGAGGGGCGCCATGCGCACGCGTTTGATCCTGTCGGCCTCGGTTGTGCTCCTGCTCAGCGCCTGCGGTCCAAAGCCGCACGACAGCCAGGAGGGGCCGCTGGAGGCGCCCGCCGATGCGCCCAAGGGCGCGCCGCAAGCCGCCTCCGCCCCGGAAGCGCTGCCGCCCGGGGCCGATCCGGATGCGCCTTTGGCGTCAGGCCCGCCGCCGCCCATCGCAACCCCGGTGGCGCCGCCGCCGCCGGCTCCGGCCCAGACCTTCGCGGGCGATCTGAACCTGGCGGGGACCGAGCCCTTCTGGTCGACGGAGATCCGCGCCGGACGCATCACCCTGAAGCGGCCCGATCATGCGGACGTGGCCGTGCCCAACGCCGGCCCGGTGATCACCGGCGACACGGCCATCTGGGCGGGCGGCGACGACGCCTCGCGCCTGACCGTGGTGGTGGAAAAGGCCGCCTGCAACAACGGCATGAGCGACACCAAGTATCCCTACAAGGCGTCGGTGAAGGTGGGCGAGAGCGTCTACAAGGGCTGCGCGGCCCACCCCGGCGGTAAGGGCCGGTAGCTAGCGGCTGGCGAGCTGGGCGGCGGGCGTGGGCTGTTGAGCCTCGGCCCGGGTCGCGTGCGGGATCGGCAGCATCAGGCCGGCGGTGATGGCCAGGGCGGCGGCGCCGGCGAGCAGTAGCTTTATGGACATGACGGCTTCTCCGTCCTTGGCGTGTGCAAGTGGTACGCCACATCAGCCACCCTACGCTCCACCCGTTCCTTTACGGTTAAGACTGAAGGCGAGATTGGGGCGCAATGCCCAGATCAGGAATAGGCGCCGCCGAAACGAACAAGGGGCCCCCGGATTGCTCCGGAGACCCCCTATTTACACTTTGGATATTTCGCGCTTCTCCTGGTCGGAGGGGCGCAGCCGTCCCCGTTTTGTTTAGAAGATCTCGAACAGACCCGCCGCGCCCATGCCGCCGCCGATGCACATCGTCACCACGGCGGTCTTGGCCCCACGACGCTTGCCTTCCATCAGGGCGTGGCCGGTGCAGCGCGCGCCGGTCATGCCGAAGGGGTGGCCGATGGCGATGGAGCCGCCGTTGACGTTGTATTTCTCCGGATCGATGCCGAGCTTGTCGCGGCTGTAGAGGCACTGCGACGCGAAGGCTTCGTTCAGTTCCCACAGGTCGATGTCGTCGACCTTCAGGCCATGACGGGCCAGCAGGCGGGGCACGGCGAAGACCGGGCCGATGCCCATCTCGTCGGGCTCGCAACCGGCGACGGCGAAGCCCTTGAAGGCGCCGAGCGGGTTTAAGCCTCTGCGCGAGGCTTCCTTGGCTTCCATGATCACCACGGCGGCGGCGCCGTCCGACAGCTGGCTGGCGTTGCCGGCGGTGACGAAGTTGCCCGGACCCTTGACCGGCTGCAGCGACGACAGGCCCTCAAGGGTGGTTTCGGGGCGGTTGCACTCGTCGCGATCGACCACGTAATCGACGATGCTCTCTTCGCCGGTGGCCTTGTCGACCTTCTTCATCTTGGTCGCCATCGGGACGATCTCGTCCTTGAACAGGCCGGCGGCCTGGGCGGCGGCGATGCGCTGCTGGCTGCGCAGGCTGTACTCGTCCTGATATTCGCGGCTGATGTTGTAGCGCTTGGCGACGATGTCGGCGGTGTCGATCATCGCCATCCACAGGGCCGGGTGCGTGCCCAGCAGCTTCTCTTCGGTGATGTGGTAGCGGTTCATGTGACCGCCGCCCTGCACGAGCGAGATGGATTCCACGCCGCCGCCGATGGCCACGTCCGCGCCGTCGTTCTTGATGTAGTGGGCGGCCGTCGCGATGGCCTGCAGGCCCGACGAGCAGAAGCGGTTCATGGTCACGCCGGAGGTGGTGATCGGCAGGCCGGCCCACATGGCCGCGTTGCGCGCCACGTTCATGCCCGTGGCGCCTTCCGGACCGCCGCAGCCCAGGACCACGTCCTCGACTTCCGCGCCTTCCAGGCCGGCGCGGGCGACCGCGTGCTGGATGGCGTGGCCGGCCATGGCGGCGCCGTGGGTGTTGTTGAAGCCGCCGCGGTTGGACTTGGCGAGGCCTGTGCGGGCGTAGGAGACGATGACGGCGTCACGCATGTGAGCGGGTTCCCTTCCGTGTTTTCTGTCAAACGCTAGTTTGAAATTGAGGCCGGCACCCTAGGCGATGAGTTTCCGTTACGCCAGTTGCCGCGAACGTAAAGCCGCGCGGGGTGACGTCGGGGCGTGCTTGACGAGGCGCGCCGGCGGGCGGACGCTGGTGAACAACGATAAGACAAGGGAGGCCGCCATGGCCGCGCACGCCTATGACATCGTCCTGCGGGGCGGCCTCGTCTATGACGGTTCGGGCAGCTCGCCCTACGAGGCGGACGTGGCGGTGAAGGACGGCCTGATCGCCGCCATCGGGCCCAACCTCCCGGCCGGCCGCGAAGAGGTCGATGCGCGGGGCATGATCGTCACCCCCGGCTTCGTCGATATCCACACCCACTACGACGGCCAGGCGACCTGGGACGAGCGGCTGCAGCCGTCGTCCTGGCATGGGGTGACGACGGTCGTGGCCGGCAACTGCGGGGTCGGCTTCGCGCCCTGCAAGCCGGAAGACCACGACCGGCTGATCCGGCTGATGGAGGGGGTGGAGGACATTCCCTTCCCCGTGCTGACCCAGGGCCTGCCCTGGAACTGGGAGAGCTTCGGGGAATATCTGGACAGTCTCGAGGGCCGGTCCTTCGACATCGACTATGCGACCCAGCTGCCCCACGCGGCGCTACGGGTCTTCGTGATGGGTGAGCGCGGGGCCAACCGCGAACCGGCGACGGAAGCCGACATCGCGGCCATGGCCGCCATCGCCAAGAAGGCCATGGAGGCGGGGGCTATCGGCTTTTCCACGTCGCGCACCCTCAATCACCGCACCAGCGACGGCCAGCCGACACCGACCCTGAACGCGGGTGAGGACGAACTGCTGGGCATCGCCATGGGGCTGAAGGCCGCCGGACGCGGGGTGCTGCAGGTGGTCTCCGACTTCCATCCCGATCCGGCGGAAGAGTTCGCCATGTTCCGCCGGCTGGCGGAGAAGAGCGGGCGGCCGCTCAGCTTCTCCCTGGTGCAGAGCCCCAAGGCGCCGGAATCCTGGAAGATCCTGCTGGCCGGAGTCGAGGCGGCGGTGGACGCCGGCCTGCCGGTCAAGGCCCAGGTCTGTGGCCGCCCGGTCGGGGTGCTGTTCGGGCTGGAGTTGACGCTGAACCCGTTCAGCCAGAGCGAAGTCTATCGGGAAATCAAGGATCTCCCCCACGCCGAGCGCGTGGCGGCGATGTCCGACCCAGACTTCCGCGCCCGGCTGCTGATGGATGACGCCGCGCCGCGCGGGCCGTTCGCGGGCAGCAGCCTGCGCGCCTGGGACAATATGTTCCTGATGGCCGAAAGCCCGGATTACGAGCCGACCATGGACGACACCGTCGCCGGCATCGCCAGGGCGCGCGGCGTCACGCCGGAGGAGGTGGCGCTGGACCACATCCTGTCGGATGGCGGGCGCGGCATGCTCTACCACCCCTTCCTCAACTATGCGGACGGCAACCTCGACCCCAGCTACGCCATGCTCAGCCATCGCGACACGGTGCCGGGGCTGTCGGACGGCGGGGCGCATGTGGGCATGATCTGCGACGGCTCCTTCCCGACCTCGATGCTGACCCATTGGACGCGCGACCGCACGCGCGGCCCGAAATTGGCATTGGCGGACGTCATCAAGATGCAGACCCGCGACACCGCCCAGGCGGTGGGGTTGGAGGACCGGGGCCTGATCGCCACGGGCTGGCGCGCCGACCTCAACGTCATCGACTATGACAATCTGAAACTGCTGGCGCCCTCCGTCGCCTACGACCTGCCGGCCGGCGGGCGGCGGCTGGTGCAGAAGGCCAAGGGCTATGTGGCAACCATCGTCGCGGGCCAGATCACCTATCGCGACGGCGAGCCCACCGGCGCGCTTCCAGGCCGGCTGGTGCGCGGATCCCAGGCCGCGCCCGTCGCCCTGGCGGCGGAATAGGAGGCGGGATCATGGATCTTCAACCGCTCGAAACGGACTGCGAATGGACGGCGGCCGACATGGCCGATCCGGCCCTGTGGACCGAGGTGCTGACGCCGGGCGAACTGGCGGAGATCGATGCGGCGGTGATGTTGAACCGGGGGCGCGACCTGCTGGAGGTCGGCAAGGCCGACTTCCCGCTGCCGACGCTCAGCGCGCGGCTGAAGACGATCGAGAACGAGTTGATGAACGGGCGCGGCTTCGTGCGCATCCGGGGCGTCGATCGCGAGCGCTACGACAACGACGACATGTGCCTGATCTACTGGGGCATCGGCGCCCACCTGGGCTAACCCTGGCCGCAGAACAAGCATGGCCACCTGCTGGGGGACGTCACCGACCAAGGCAAGCGCACCGACGACCCCACCGTGCGCGGCAACGAAATCGGCCTGGTCGGCCTGGACTACCACTGCGATGGGTCGGACCTGATCGGGCTGATGTGCCTGCGCACCGGGGTTTCCGGCGGCCTGTCGGCGGTGGCCAATTCGGTGGCGCTGCACAACGCCCTGGTGCGCGAGCGGCCGGACCTGGCGGCGGAACTCTACAAGCCCCAGCCCTATGACGCGCGCGGCGAACAGGGACCGGGGCGCAAGGGCTGGTACGCCATGCCGGTGTTCACCAACCACAATGGCCGGCTCTTCATCCGCCTGATCGCCCCCTACATCCTGGCCTCGCAACGCCACGAGGATGCGCCGCGCCTGACCGAAAAGGCCCGCGAGGCCCTGAAGTGGATGACCGAGGCGGCCAACGATGGGCGCTGGTCGGTGATGATGGACTTCCAGCCGGGCGACATGCAGTTCGTCAACAACTACCACGTGCTCCACGGTCGCACGCCCTATGAGGACGACCGCGCCGCCGGCAAGATCCGGCACTTGAAGCGGCTGTGGCTGGAGACCGAGGTGCTGGCCGACCGGCCCGCGTGGTTCCGCAACACCGTCAGCGACCACTGGAAGGAAAAGGCCGTGATCAGCCGGCTGGATGCACTGGGGACATGAAACCTATTTCCCCATAGGCGAGGCGCATCGGCCGGCGCGGCGGGTCAGGGGAAATAGGTATCGTGTCCCTGGCGCCTACTCGCCGAACCCCTCGCCGGGCGTGACGGGCGACAGCCGGATCAATCGCGAGTCCTCGACGCCGGCCTGACGGTGCTTCACGTGCTCGCGGTAGTCCGCGTCGGTGACCATGGCGAGAAAGGCGGCGGCGTTGGGGTATTCGGCGATGAAGGCCAGGTCCCAGCGTTCGTCCGTGGGCCCGGTGACGACCGTCTCCGGCCTGCCGGCCCAGATCTGGCGGCCGCCGACGCGGCGGAAGATGTCGGCGGTGGTGCGGCCATAGGCGCGGTAGGCTTCCAGGCCGGTGAACCCCCGGCCGTGGTCCGGGTGATCCTTCGGATAGTCGGCCACCGCGCGCAGGCGCACGAGGTTCAGCATCTGGATCGGCATGTCGCGGGGCAGCGCCTTGAAGGCGTCGAACTGCGGGCGGGTCGGATCGATCGAGCCGCTCACTTGCGCGGGCCCTTGGTCAGGATGACCAGATCGTCCGGCGTCTCATTGGGGTTGTCGGCGTCGGGGGGCACATGCTCGGCCAGGATCTGGCCGGCGCGGCGAACGGCGGCCACGAAGCCGTCGCCGGGCTTGTCGTGCTTCAGCCCCTCGATCAGCAGGCCGACCACCTCGTCCCAGACCGCCTGGGGCGCCTTGGAGAAGATGCCCTCGTCGGCGATCACCTCGGCGCGGTGTTCGGCGGCGGCGGCGAAGATCAGGATGCCGGTGCGGCCGCGGGTATTGGCCAGGCCAAGGGCCTGGAACTGGGCCACCGCCGCGCGGTGGGTCATCTCGGCCTTGCGGGCGCCCGGCGTCAGCGCCCGGCGCACGGGCGGCAGGGAAACGATCAGGGCGACCGCCACGAAGATCGCCGCCTGCAGGCCGATATAGGTGGTGAGCGCCGAGAAGATGGTGGCGTCCACGTCGGCCGCGTGGCCCACCGACCAGCCGCCGAACATCGTCGCCAGGGCCTGGGGTTTGAAGCCCAGCAGCAGCGCCGCCGCCGGGATGATCAGCGAGGCCGCCGCCGCCCAGAACAGGGGCGTCTCGCGATAGTCGCCGACCGACGGGGCCAGCACGCAGCTGATCTCGCCAGCGGTGGAGGCCTCGGCTTCCGCCACGGCCTGGGCGATGCGCGCCTTGTCTTCGGGGGAGATTTTCATGTCACCAGCTCCCCGAGGCGCCGCCGCCGCCGCCGGATCCGCCGCCGCCGGAGAACCCGCCTCCGCCGCCGCCGCCCCAGTCGTCACGGCCGCCGCGTCCGCTCAGGCCGCCCAGGATGATCCAGGGCAGGGCCCCGGCCAGGCCGCCCCCGCCGCGACGGCCACCGCCGAAGATGCGCGAGACCATGAAGGCCAGGAAGATAAAGAAGAACAGGGCGCCGAGGGTGGAGCCGTTCCACTTGGCGTTGGATTTCACGGGGGCCGCGGCCACTCGGGCCTTGGCCTGGTCGTCGGGCAGGGACAGCTGCTCGACGATGGCGTTGGTCCCGGCCAGCACGCCGCCGTCCATGTCGCCGGCCTTGAACTTCGGCACCACGGCCTGGCGGATGATCTGGCCCGACAGCGCGTCGGTCAGATAGGGCTCAAGCCCATAGCCCACCTCGACGCGCAGCTTGCGTTCGCTGGGCACGACGATGAACAGCGCGCCCGTGTTCTTGCCTTTTTCGCCGATGCCCCATTTGCGCAGCAGCTGGACGCCGTAGTCCTCGATCTCCAGCCCCTGCAGCGAGGGCAGGGTGACCACCACCACCTGCCGGCCGGTGGACTGCTCCAGCCCGGCCAGTTTTTCGGTGAGGGCGGCCTCCGTCTGAGGCGACAGGATGGCGGCGTCGTCCACCACCCGGCCGGTGAGGGCCGGGAAGGTGGGGGCCGCCAAGGCCGGGGCGGCGACCAGGGCGAAAGCGAGCGCCAGGCAACCGGCCAGCCAGGCTGGGAAGCGGGACATGATCCCTACTTCGGGGCCACGGGGGTCGTGCCGGCGGGCGCCGGCGGCGGGGTGGTGTCGAAGCTCACCGTGGGCGCGACCTGCGACGACGGGGCCGCGGTGAAGGGCAGGGCCGGCTTGGCGTCGCCCTTCCAGATCTGGGTCGGCCAGGTGCGAAGCGCGGTATTGTAGGACTGCACGGCCTCATTGTAGTCGCGCCGCGCGTTGGTGATGCGGTTCTCGGTGCCTTCCAGCTGGTCCTGAAGGGTCAGGAAGTTCTGGTTGGTCTTGAGGTCCGGATAGGCCTCCTGCAGCTGGCGCACAGCGAAGAGGGCGCCGCTCAGGCGATCCTGGCTGGCCTGGTATTGGCCGAACTTTGCGGGGTCGGTGGTGGTGGAAGCATCAACCTGCACCCTGCCGGCGCTGGCCCGGGCCTCGGTCACGGCGATCAGCACGGATTTTTCCTGGGCGGCGGCGCCCTTAACGGTGGCCACGAGCTGCGGCACCAGGTCGGCGCGGCGCTGGTACTGGTTCTGCACCTCGCCCCACTTGGCTTTGACCGCTTCGTCGCGGGTCGGAATGGTGTTGATCCCACAGCCCGCCAGCGCCGCGGCGACCGCGAGCACGGGGACGATGCGGGTGAGCATCTTGGCGAAGGTCATGGATGGCCCCATCAACGGCCGCCAATCGCGGCCTGCCCACGATATAGGACCCCACGACGGGGTCCGCACGGATTCTGTCGAAGACTTAACCTAACCGCCCGACTAGGCGCCCGGCACGGTGTCGAAGGCCATCACCCCTTCGGGCAGCACGGTCCAGGCCTGCTTGCTCTTGGCCCAGACGTGGACCTTGGGGTCCAGCCAGCTGGTGTCGTCCAGCGTGCCGGCCTTGAGGAAGACGATGCCCGCCATGGCCGCCGGCTGCGACAGGATCGGCGAGCCGCATTCGGGGCAGAAGCGGCGATAGACGACCGCGCCGCTATCGCCCTTGTCCTCGTAGGTCTTGAGCGTCCCGGTGATCTCCACCGAGGCCTCGGGCACGCCGAGCACCACGGAGAAGGGAGCCGCCGCCTGCCTCTGGCAGTTGGCGCAATGGCAGACCGCCTGGGCGAAGGGCTCGGCGTCGCAGCTGTAACGGACCTGGCCGCACAGGCAGCCGCCTACCATCTTGGGCATCTTTCGTCTCCCTTGGCTCAGGCGCGTGAGGGGGTGGGTTGGACGTACTCGTTCTTGGCCGCCGCCTGCTCGGCGAACAGCTTACGCTTGGGGCCCAGATATCCGAACAGGAAGGCCGCCACCTTGCGGATCTGGATTTCTTCCGACCCCTCGGTGATGCGGTAGCGGCGGTGGTGGCGGTAGATGTGCTCGAAGGCCTTGTGGCGGGAGTAGCCCATGCCGCCGTGCACCTGCATGGCCCGGTCGGCGGCCTCGCAGCACAGCCGGTTTGCCCAGTAGTTACACATGGAGACCTTGTCGGAGATCTCCTTCTCGATCTGCTTGTGCTCCATGTGGTCCATGTCCCACGCGGTCTTGCGGATCAAAAGGCGCAGCATCTCGGCCTGGGTGGCCAGCTCCACCAGGGGGAACTGGATGGCCTGGTTGTCCGACAGGGGCTTGCCGAAAGGTTTGCGCTCGCGCGCGTACTTTACACTCTCTTCTATGCAGTAGACCGCCGCGCCCAGCGAGGAGGCCGCCTGGCGGATGCGGTTCTGGTGGACGAAGGACTGGCCGATGCCCAGGCCCTTGCCGATCTCGCCCCAGTAGGCGTCCTCCGGAACCCAGGCGTCGAAGGAGATGCGCGGGTGGTCGGTGGGCATGTTGAAGGTCCACATCCACTCCTCGATCTTGATCTGATCGCGCGGCACGATGAAGCAGGTGATGCCCTTGGCGTCGCCGTCCTCGCCGCTGGTGCGGGTGAAGACCATGACGTGGCTGACCACATGCATGCCGGTGGTCCACATCTTCTCGCCCTTGATGCGCCAGCCGGGCTTGCCGTCCTTGTCCTCGCGCCAACCGCGCGTCTCCATGAAGGTGGCGTCGGAGCCGTGGTTGGGTTCGGTCAGCCCGAAGGCCGCGCGCATGGCGCCGTTGAGCAGCGCCTCGCCGTCGCGGGCATACTGCTCCGGCGTCGCGAACTCCTTGAACAGCAGCACGAAGGGGTTGTTGCCGACGATGGAGTGTTCGGTCTGCAGATCGTTGAACAGCCCCAGGCCCTTGGCCGCCAGGTGTTCGCGGATCACCGCCATCGACAGGTGGCTGCCCGCCTTGCCGCCCATGTCCGTGGGCCAGGCATAACGATAGTGGCCGGCCTCGTCGGCCAGCTTGCGGGCCTGGGCCAGCAGCTCTTCCCATTCCCTGCGCGGCAGGCCGTTGTTGTCCCAATCGGTGCGGGCGTTTTCGCGGCGGTGATCGAAAAAGCGCTCGTTGTCGTCCTTGGCCTGCAGCGGCGCGATCTTGTCTTCGATGAAGGCGTCGAGTTCGGCGAGGTAGGCGCTCAGCTCCGGCGGCATGCTGAAGTCCATGGGGCTTCCTCTCATTCAAGTCTTATGGGCGCGGAGCGTGTTCGGCCGCTGTTGAAGACCAGTATGCGCCCCCAACCGGCCGCCGCAACGGTGACGCGGCGGAACGCTGACGCCACGACAGCGGGCGCGCCCGCGACGATGCGTCCATCGGCTGTTAACGTTGGTGGAGGGTGGGGTAAGTAGAATTACTCCATGATCGTCATGATCGCCGCCGCCGTACTGGGAGCCGCACTGGGCGTATTCGTGCGGCCGTGGCTGCTTGCCCCGGCGTTGGCGGTGGCGGTGAGCGGCGGGGTTCAGGGCGGGCTGATGCTGGTGGGCAAACTCCTGGCCCAGGACGACGGCCACGAAACGATGGCGGCGGCGGTGAGCCATGTCGCCGGGACCGGCGTCTCCAGCCTGTGGCCGACCCTGGCGGCGGCGGGGATCGCGGCCCTGCTGGCGGCCCTGCTCAGCGCCATGGCCGACAAGGACAAGCCGGCGGCCGAATTCTGGATTCCCACCGAGGGCGACAGTGGACGGGCCCGGGGCAAGGACGGCATCCGCCGTCGTCTGCCCGGCATGGTCGAGGACCGCGAGATCCACGCCCGGGCCAAGGGCCGCATCGAGAGCATCCTCGACCTCTGAGCGCGGCGCCGGCCATGAGGCGCGGCCACAGGAAAACTGTGGCGCTTGACCCTGCGACAAAAAAACTGGCGGCCGCGCACAAAATAGCGCTTGCGCGTTTTACGTTATCGGCGATATCTAAGCAGTGCTCAGTTCACTTCGCGGCGCCGGTGGGGATACCGGCGCCACTCCAGCGGAGCGTCCTGGCCAGTACCGAGACGCTTAATCGATCCAAGTCTTTTCGATCTTTGTTTTCACTCCCCAAACGCTGGAGGGCTCCCATGAAGCTCCATACCCTGGCGGCTGCCGCCGCTCTGTCTTTCGCCTTCGCCGGCACGGCCTTCGCTGAAGGCGCTGTCTCCGCGACCCTGTCGCAGCCGGTGACCAAGACCATCTCGATCGTCGCCGAAGGCGCGATCTTCAACTGCGCCGGCTCGTCCTGCTTCGCCGCTGAAGCGCCAACCCGCGCCAACTCGACCCTGGCCTGCAAGGCCGTCGTCAAGAAGGTCGGTCCCGTGACCACCTTCGGCGCCGGCAACAAGACCCTGAGCGCCGCCGATCTTGCCAAGTGCAATGGCGTCGCCGCTTCGACCATGACGGCCGCGCGCTAATCCGCGACCGACTGACCGACGGACGCCTACCCTCGTCCGTTTGTTTCCTCGAGCATGAACTGGGGCGGCGGATCATCCCGCCGCCCCTTTTTCTTGTCCCCTCTTTATTACTGGCCGCTCCGGTCGCCATAAGGCCCACATGACCACCGAGACCATCACCCTGGCCGACCGCCCCGGCGCCCTGGCCGGCGCCCTGGAAGCCATCCTCCTGAAATCCGCCGACGACGGCCGCCCGATGCTGGTGGCCTCGCTGGCCGTCGACTACGCCGCCCCGGCCGCGCCGGGCGCGACCCTGTCCCTCGACGCCGAAGTCGACCGCGCCACCCGCAGCCTGGTCTTCGTGCGCGCCCTGGCAAAACTGGACGGCGGCGCGGTGGCGGCTACGGCCTCGGCGGTTTTGCGGGTGGTCGGCGCTTAGGGTGTCAGGCTGGAGCGGCCTCAACCGGCATCACGGCAGCCTTTGACACCAAGAGCACCAAGGGAAGAGAAGCACACCAAGGCGCCGTGCTCCTGCCGCGCCGCGCCAAGAATGACCGCCCGCGAAGCGGGCCTTTGAACTCTTCCGCTCAGGCCAAGCTCATCCGCGGCCTCTTGGTGTGCTTCTCTCTCTCCTTGGTGCTCTTGGTGTTAAAATGCGGCGGCTGCTCCGGCCACGGCTCATCAAGATGGCGCATCAGGGGCGCCTGTCGCGGCGGAACCCGGACGCCGCGCCAAAACGCCCGCCCCCTTTGGTTGCGACTGCGAAATGACCGTGCTATCAGGCGCGCGGCTTCGGGCCGACGGGTGTTTCGCACCTCTGAATCCCATGTGCTTTTCTCAAGCGCTATCAGGCCTTTAAGCCGTTGGATGGGGACCCCCTTCAGCGGTGATCACAACGAACGCATCGGGCTCATCAGAGTGGCTGACAACACCAAGGCGACGGAAGCGGGCGAACGCTATGCGCGGGCGCTCTTCGATCTGGCGGACGACACCGGCGAGATCGCGGCTGTGGAAGCCGATCTGAAGTCGCTGAAAAACATGCTGGCCGACAGCGCCGACCTGCGCCACCTGCTGGCGTCTCCGGCGATC
The DNA here is from genome assembly GCA_028291055.1 of Caulobacter sp. GTDB lineage: Bacteria > Pseudomonadota > Alphaproteobacteria > Caulobacterales > Caulobacteraceae > Caulobacter. Next base: position 92,470 of record JAQGIP010000077.1, on the reverse strand, counting down.
ACCGCCGCCGACAAGGGCAAGGGCCTCGCGGCCATCGCCGACAAGGCGAAGTTCGCGGCCACCACCAAGAAATTCCTGGGCCTCGTGGCCGCTCATGGCCGCGCCCGCGACCTGCCCTCGATCATGGGCTCGTTCGACGTGCTGTCGGCCAAGCGCCGCGGCGCCGTCTCCGCCGTCGTCACCACCGCCATCCCGATGAGCGCCGCCCAATCCAAGGGCGTCGCCTCGGCCCTGCGCACCGCGCTGGGCAAGGATCCTGAAATCGAGACGCGTGTCGATCCCGCCATCCTTGGCGGCATCAAGGTGCGCGTCGGCTCCCGCCTGTTTGATGCTTCGCTGAAGTCGAAGCTCGACTCCCTTAAGTTCGCCCTGAAGAGAGCGTAAGACCATGGACATCCGCGCCGCCGAAATCTCGGCCATCCTCAAGAGCCAGATCGCAGGCTTCGGGCAAGAAGCCGACGTTTCCGACGTCGGCCAGGTCCTGTCCGTCGGTGACGGCATCGCCCGCATCTACGGCCTCGACAACGTCCAGGCCGGCGAAATGGTCGAGTTCCCGGGCGCCGGCGTGAAGGGCATGGCGCTCAACCTGGAACGCGACAACGTCGGCGTCGTGATCTTCGGCGAAGACCGCAACATCAAGGAAGGCGACGAAGTCCGCCGCCTGTCGGAAATCGTCGACGTGCCGGTCGGCAAGGGCCTGCTGGGCCGCGTCGTCAACCCGCTGGGCGAGCCCATCGACGGCAAGGGCCCGATCGTTTCGACCGAGCGGCGCCGCGTGGACGTCAAGGCCCCGGGCATCATCCCGCGCAAGTCGGTGCACGAGCCCGTGCAGACCGGCCTGAAGGCTATCGACACCCTGATCCCGATCGGCCGCGGCCAGCGCGAACTGATCATCGGTGACCGTCAGACGGGCAAGACCGCCGTCGCCATCGACACCATCCTGAACCAGAAGTCGGTCAACGACACCGCCAAGACCGAGGGCGAAAAGCTCTATTGCGTCTATGTCGCCATCGGCCAGAAGCGCTCGACCGTCGCGCGGATCGTCAAGACCCTCGAAGAGCACGGCGCGCTGGACTACACCATCATCGTCGCCGCCACGGCGTCCGAGCCCGCCCCGCTTCAATTCCTGTCGCCCTTCTCGGGCTGCGCCATGGGCGAGTGGTTCCGCGACAACGGCATGCACGCGCTGATCATCTATGACGACCTTTCCAAGCAGGCCGTCGCCTACCGTCAGATGTCGCTGCTGCTGCGCCGTCCGCCGGGCCGCGAAGCCTATCCTGGCGACGTCTTCTATCTGCATTCCCGCCTGCTGGAACGCGCCGCCAAGCTGAACGAAGACAACGGCTCGGGCTCGCTAACCGCCCTGCCGATCATCGAAACCCAGGCCAACGACGTGTCGGCCTACATTCCGACCAACGTGATCTCGATCACCGACGGCCAGATCTTCCTGGAAACCGACCTCTTCTTCCAGGGCATCCGCCCCGCCGTGAACGTCGGCATCTCGGTGTCGCGCGTAGGCTCCTCGGCCCAGATCAAGGCCATGAAGACCGTCGCCGGCCCGATCAAGGGCGAGCTCGCCCAGTACCGGGAAATGGCCGCCTTCGCGAAGTTCGGCTCCGACCTGGACGCCTCCACCCAGAAGCTGCTGGCCCGGGGCGAACGCCTCACCGAGCTGCTGAAGCAGCCGCAATACTCGCCGCTGGCCGTGGAAGAACAGGTCGTGGTGATCTACGCGGGCACCCGGGGCTACCTCGACGGCATCCCGACCAGCGCGGTGGGCCGCTTCGAGTCGGAGTTCCTTTCGACCCTGAAGACCAAGAACAAGAAGCTGCTTGACGCGATCCGCACCGAGAAGGCCCTCAGCCCCGCGCTGGAAGCCGACCTCAAGACGGCGCTTGAAGACTTCACCAAGACCTTCGCCTAAGGCCGGCCAGAGAGCTAAGGGAGCACCTCATGGCCAGCCTCAAGGAGATGCGCAACCGCATCGCCAGCGTGAAGGCCACGCAAAAGATCACCAAGGCGCTGCAGATGGTGGCCGCCGCCAAGCTCCGCCGGTCCCAGACCGCGGCCGAGAGCGCGCGTCCCTATGCCAACCGCATGAATGCCGTGATCGCCAACCTGGCGTCGGGCGTTTCCGGCGACGGCGCGCCCAAGCTGCTGGCCGGCACCGGCAGCGACCAGCGCCAGCTGCTGATCGTCGCCACCGCCGACCGTGGCCTGGCGGGGGGCTTCAACTCCTCCATCGTGCGCGCCGCGCGCATCCGCATCGCCACCCTGCTGGCCGAAGGCAAGGACGTGAAGCTGATCGTCGTGGGCAAGAAGGCCCGTGACCAGCTGAAGCGCCTCTACGGCAATCGCATCGTCGAGTTCGTGGAGGCCGGCCTCAACCCGTCGCTGGCCACCGCCCAGGCCGTCGCCGACAAGGTGGCCGCGCTGTTCGACGCCGGCGAGATCGACCAGGTCACGCTGTATTACAGCCGCTTCGTTTCCGTGGTCACCCAGACGCCCACCGGCGCGCGGCTGATCCCGGCGGAAGTGGCCGCCGGCGGCCCGGTCATCGACCTGAAGAACGCGGCTTACGAATATGAGCCCGACGCCGAAACCATCCTGGAGACCCTGCTGCCGCGCAACATCACGGTGCAGATCTTCTCCGCCCTGCTGGAAAACCAGGCCGGCTTCTATGCCAGCCAGATGGCCGCCATGGACAACGCCACCCGCAACGCCGGTGACCGCATCCAGGCCTACACCATCCAGTACAACCGCACTCGCCAGGCGCAGATCACCAAGGAGCTGATCGAGATCATCTCCGGCGCCGAAGCCCTCTGACCGATCCGACGAAAGAGTAGACACCATGGCTACCGCCCCCAAGAAGCCCGCCGCCAAAGCCGCCGCCCCCAAGGCCGCCGCCGCCGCCAAGGCCCCCGCCGCCGCCGTCAAGAAGGCCGCCGTTCCCAAGGCTCCGGCCAAGGCCGCCGCCGCGCCGACCACCGCTGCCTCGGCCCGGGTCGCCACCGGCCGGATCATCCAGGTCATCGGCGCCGTCGTCGACGTTGAGTTCGAAGGCGCCCTGCCGGCGATCCTGAACGCCCTGGAAACCACCAACACCGACCAGCGGACGGGCCAGCCCTTCCGCCTGGTGCTGGAAGTGGCCCAGCACCTCGGCGAGAACGCCGTGCGCACCATCGCCATGGACACCACGGAAGGCCTGACGCGCGGCCAGCCCGTCACCGACACCGGCGCCGGCATCACCGTTCCGGTGGGCCCCGCCACGCTCGGCCGCATCATGAACGTGATCGGCGAGCCGATCGACGAAGCCGGCCCGATCAACACCACCTTCTACCGCCCGATCCACGCCGAGGCCCCCTCGTTCGCCGAGCAGGCCACCTCCTCGGAAGTGCTGGTCACCGGCATCAAGGTGATCGACCTGCTCTGCCCCTACACCAAGGGCGGCAAGATCGGCCTGTTCGGCGGCGCCGGCGTGGGCAAGACCGTGACCATGCAGGAACTGATCAACAACATCGCCAAGGCCTACGGCGGCTACTCGGTGCTGGCCGGCGTGGGTGAGCGCACCCGCGAAGGCAACGACCTCTATCACGAGATGATCGAGTCCAACGTCAACCAGGCCGGCGGCGGCGGCGACAGCCGCTGCACCCTGGTCTATGGCCAGATGAACGAACCTCCGGGCGCCCGCGCCCGCGTGGCCCTGACCGGCCTGGCGCAGGCCGAGTACTTCCGCGACGAAGAGGGCAAGGACGTGCTGCTCTTCATCGACAACATCTTCCGTTTCACGCAAGCCGGCTCGGAAGTGTCCGCCCTGCTGGGCCGTATCCCCTCGGCCGTGGGCTATCAGCCCACCCTGGCCACCGAGATGGGCAACCTGCAGGAGCGCATCACCTCCACCTCCAAGGGTTCGATCACCTCGGTCCAGGCCATCTACGTGCCCGCCGATGACTTGACCGACCCCGCGCCCGCCACCTCGTTCGCCCACTTGGACGCGACCACGGTGCTGAGCCGCGATATCGCCTCGCAGGGCATCTTCCCCGCCGTTGACCCGCTGGACTCCACCTCGCGGATCATGGACCCGCTGGTGATCGGCCAGGAACACTATGACGTGGCCCGCCAGGTCCAGGAAATCCTGCAGCAGTACAAGTCGCTGAAGGACATCATCGCCATCCTGGGCATGGATGAGCTGTCCGAAGAGGACAAGCTGGTCGTGGCCCGCGCGCGCAAGATCAGCCGCTTCCTGAGCCAGCCCTTCTTCGTGGCCGAGCAGTTCACCGGCCAGTCGGGCAAGTTCCTGCCGCTGGAAGAGACCATCAAGTCGTTCAAGGCGGTCTGCGACGGCGAATACGACCACCTGCCCGAAGCGGCCTTCTACATGGTCGGCGGCATCGAGGAAGCGGTCGAGAAGGCCGAGCGCCTCGCGGCCGAAGCCTAGGGTCGGATCATGGCCGAAAAGTTGCATTTTTCCCTGGTCGCCCCTGAGCGCGAACTCTTCTCCGGCCTGGTCGACCAGGTCGACGCGCCCGGCGCGGAAGGTGATTTCGGCGTGCTCGCCGGCCATGCGCCCTTCATGACCGCCCTAAAGACCGGGCGTGTCACGGTGATCGACGGGGGCGTCAAGCGCGCCTTCGACATCCAGGGCGGGTTCGCCGACGTCAGCCCCGAAGGCCTGACGATTCTCGCGGAGCATGCGGTAGAAGCCGCCTGATACGTGCAGGGTCTAACGCTGGCCGCAAACCTTCGCTAGAAGGGTTGCGAGGGAACATCCGGCGGTCTTTGATAGGGACCGTCATCTAGAGACAAGGGATTGCAGAGACGCCATGCGCCTCCAACTTGCCAGCCTGATCGCCGCCGCCGGGCTCACCGGTTTCGTGGCCAATGCCACCGCCCAGGAAGCCGCGCCTCCGCCGCCGCCTCCGCCCCCGGCATCCACCGAGGCCCCCGCGGCTCCGGCCGCCCCGGCTCCGCAGGCGGCTCCCGCCGCTCCGGCGACCGCCGCGCCGAGCGATCCGACGCAGGCGCCAGCCGCCGCGCCCACGGACGCGACGGCCCAGCCCGCCGCCCCGGCCGAACCGCCTCCGCCGCCGACCCCCGTCCTGCCCACCTCGGGCGACGGCTATGAAGTCATCCAGGTCCTGCAGACCATCTGCGAGCCTGGCGTGAAGGGTGGCAACGTCGACGCCCTGGCCAAGGCCAACGGCTTCAAGAAGGGCAAGCTCGGCTGGACCAAGGTCCTGGGCGCCAAACCCTATTCGATCACCGTCGACTTCTATTCGGTCGCCAACCCCACCGTCTGCACCCTGACGCTGGACTACGCCACCGGCGGCGCCCAGACGATCATCGACGGGCTCACCGCCTGGACCTATCTGCACGAACCCTTCATGCACCTGTACCGCAACGACGAGTACAACACCGACCTGCTGCGCCGGACCATCTCCTGGGAGCACGTCGGCGAGAACGGTGGATCGACGGGCCTCGTCTTCGTCGGCGAAAAGAAGTCCGACGGCTCGCCGGTCTCCAAGGTCGGCGACCGCGCCAGCCTGCGCTTCCAGATCCGCAACGGCGGCTAACATCTTGAGCGCCGCTCCGAGCGGAGCGGCGCTCAAGCCTTTTGCTCTGTCGCGCTTTTCGGCGGCGAACCGGATTCCACTTCGCCGGAAAGCGCTTTAGCTTTCGCCCGACCGGCTGCCGGTCCGGCGAACACTTCCCGATTGTCAGGAGACCGCGCGATGGCCGATCTGTTCAGATCGGTCAGCCTGTTCGACGCCCTGGGCGTCGTCGGCGTGCTGATGATCCTGGTGGCCTATGGCGCGACCATCCTGGGCGGGCTCAAAGCCGACGGGTTGTGGGCGCTGGCCGCCAACTTCGTCGGCGCCGGCCTGATCCTGCTGTCGCTGTCCGAAAAATTCAATATGGCGTCCTTCCTGATGGAAGGCTCATGGGCGCTCGTCGCCCTGCTCGGCATGATCCGTCTAGTGTTTAAGCGACCGCCCGGCGATCCGCCGCCAGCCAGCTGAGGCAGACCTCGGCGGCTTCGTCCCAGCCGGGCTCGCCCGGGATCCAGTGGCTCATCTGCGGCATCAGCCGGAATTCCGCGCCCAGCCGCGCCGCCGTCTGGCGCACCGTCGCCGCCGGATGGATCAGGTCCTTGCCGCCGGCCAGGGCCAGCACCGGCGCCCGGATCGAGGCCGGCGTCACCGAGGTGGTCATGAAGGGGTCCAGCCACCAGTTCAGCGTCTGCCACATGGCCAGGCCGCTTTCAGGAACCATGCGCTCATACACCGCCGTGCGGTCGTCGGGCTCCATGCGGTCCAGGCTGTAGAGCCGGGCCAGGGAATAGTCGGGCTCGATGGCCTGCATCCAATAGGCGCCCAGGGCATAGAGGCTGACCGCCGAGGCCGCCTCCTCCATGCTGCCGCCCGCCACGCCCCAGGGGGCGGAGGGGGCCAGTAGGATCAGACCCGACAGCTTGGCGCGCTGGGCGGCCATCTGGGCCACCAGGCCGCCGATCGAATGGCCGATCAGGATGGGGGGCTCGTCGCAGGCGTTGCAGAGGTCGGAGATCTGGCGCGCGTAGTCGCTCATGGAGACGCCGGCCGCCGCGCCACGGGACGAGCCCGGCGCATGGCCTTTCAGATCGGGGGCGAGCACCTCATGGCCGGCCGCTTCGAAGGGTTGGCGGAACCGCTCGAAGACCCAGCCGCCGCAAAAGGCGCCGTGCACCATGACGACCGGAGCCGGCATGCGATTTCCTTCTCTCGACGATACAGGCGAGCAGAACGCGATGCGCACTGCTTCGTTCAAACGACTGTTACACGCGACAGCTTAACGAGCGAGGTCTTTCGCCCCCTATGCGGGGTGCGGCCTATGCGCTCGCCTTAGGCGGCGTCTTGGCGGGCGCCTTTGCCTTGGCGGCAGGCTTGGCCGGCGCTTTCGCCTTGGCCGGCGCCGCGGTGGCCGCCTTTGGCGCGGGCTTTGGCGCGGCCGCGGCTTTGGCGACTGGCTTGGCGGCCTTGGCCGGCGCGGCTTTCGCGGGAGCCGCTTTCGACGGGACCGCCTTCACGGGAGCCTTGGTTGCGGCAGCGGGCTTCACGGCGACGGGCTTGGCCTCCGCGACCTTGACCTTGGGGGTGGGGGCCTTGGCGGGGGCCTTTGCCACGGGCGCCTTGGCGACGGGCGCGGCTTTCGCCAAGGGCTTAGGCGCCGGCGGGGCCTTGGCCGGTGCGGCTTTCACCGGAGCCTTGGCCTTGGGCGTCACAGCGGGCTTTGCCTTGGGGACAGCAGCCTTGGCTGCAATCGGCGCGGGCTTCGGTGCGGCGGCGGGTTTGGCCTTGGGCGCCGCTGCCTTGACGGGCGCCTTCGCGGCGGGGGCGGCTTTTGCGACGGTCTTGTCGGGGGCCGCCTTGGGCGCGGCCACGGAAGCGGCCTTGGCCGGAGCAGCCGCCTTCGCCGGAGCGGCAGCTTTCGCGGCGGGCGCCTTGGCCACAGCAGCCTTGGGAGCAGGGGCCTTCATCACCGGCTTGGCGGCGGGCTTGGCCTTGGCGGGCGCGGCGGCTTTGGCCAGGGAAGCGGCCGGCGCGACGCCCTTGCCCTCCAGCCATTTGGCGATGTCGCTGATCACCTGGTCGGTGCCGGGTTCGTCGACGATCCAGTGGGCGTTTTCGGCGTATTCCACGTGGTCGGCGCCGATCTTGGCGTATTTGGCATAGACCTGCCGCACGCCTTCCGGCGGCACCGCGCGGTCGCGCCCCGCGCCGATGATCAGCATGGGGATGGAGATCTTGCTCTCGTCCACGTGGGACGACTTCGTCGGGTCCTTGTGGGGCCAGGCCACCGCTTCATAGATGCGGCCCGACTCATAGACGGTGGTGGCGAAGATCTTGGCGTGGCGCGCCCGGGGCACCTGGTTCAGCACCCCGTAGGAGAAGCCGAACCTCCAGATCTTGTGCGACTTGGTCTCCGGCTTGGAGGCCATCAGGATATTGCCGAAGGTGATGGCCTGGGTCAGCGAGGGCTTGCCCATGATGTCGGCGGGCGAGGCGGGGGTGACCAGGATGGCGGCGCGGCCCAGCCCCTGCTCGGCCAGCTTCTGCACCACCAGACCGCCCAGGGAGTGGCCCAGCAGCACCGGCGCGACGCCCGTCTCGGCTTCCAGCTTGCGCGCGATCTCGGCGCAGGCGGCGATGTAGTCGGCCAGGGTCAGGGTCGGCAGGTCGGCCGGCGGGTTCTCGGCGGTGCGCTTGTCGGGGCGGAAGGTGGGCGTCTCCACCCGCCAGCCCTGCGCGCGGAAGGCGGGGGCCAGGCGGTCGAAGGCGGCGCCCGTGCCGCCGATGCCGTGGATCATCAGAATCGCGCCGGCCATGGAATGTCCTATCTCAGTTGCTCCGCGAGAGGGCGGAAGGCCGCGACCACCTGTTCGTAGGCGCCGCGCTTGAAGGGTATGACCTGTTGGGGCGCCTCGTCGAGGATTCCCCACCGCCAGGCGTCGAACTCGATCTGATGATGCGCATCCAGGCGCACTTCGGCCTCGTCGCCGGTGAAGCGCAGGGCGAACCAGGCCTGGCGCTGGCCGAGCCAGCCTTGAGCCACCTTCGAGCCCATGTGGTCGGCCGGGAAGTCATAGGTGATCCAGCCCTCGGTGCGGGCCAGGAAGGTCACCGAACGCACGCCGGTCTCCTCCTCCAGCTCGCGCAGCGCGGCGGCGTAAAGGTCCTCGCCGTCGTCGACGCCCCCCTGCGGGAACTGCCAGTTGAAGGGCGGCGGGGTGATCACGCGCCGGCCCTGCCAGACGCGGTTGTCGGTGGGGTGGAAGAGAACGACCCCGACGTTGGGACGGTAGCGCGCCAGGTCCGGCCCTTCCTTGGGCGCCTCAGTCACCCGCGCCTCATCAAGGCCGAGGCGGGGGCCAGCTGATAGCCCCGCGCCGCCAGCCCCTGGGCCCAGCGGGCGGCGACCTCGATGGTCACCGGATAGGCGAAGCCCGAGCCCAGCGCCTGGCCGCGCTGCATGGCGCCGGCTTCGAGCTGGGCCAACTGGGCCTGGATGGTGTCGGCCGACAGGGCCTCGTCGATGATCCGTTCGGCCGAGGCGCGGTTGAGGCCCGGCGCGAAGCCGGCGCGCTGGCGCGCCGCGGAGCCGTCGTCGATAAAGGCCAGGCCCCGAAGCTTCAGCGCCAGGGCGAAGTTGCTCATCGCCGGGGCCGAGGCCACGAACTTGGAGCCGAGATAGTTGGTCACCCCGAAATAGCCGGTGCAGCGCGACAGCAGCCACTCCAGCTTGCGCGTGGTCTCGGTCGGCGCGGCGTCGGCCATCAGGGTGTAGGGGCCGGGATCGTTGTTAGGATAGTCGAGCGGCTCCATCGGCGCTTCCAGCAGCACCTCATGGCCGGCGGCCCGGGCCAGGTCGATCCAGCCCTGCAGACCCTCGGCGTAGGGCACGAAGGACAGGGTCACGTCGGCCGGAAGGCTCTCGATCGCCGCGCGGGTGGCCTGGGCGTTCAGCCCCAGCCCGCCGATGATCAGCGCCACCTTGGGTTTGCCGTTGCTGGTGAAGGGCCGGGCATAGGCCTGGGCGGGCGTGCGGCCGTCGGCGGCGATGATGGGCAGCGGCCCGCCGGGGCCCGGCGCGGTGAATCCCGCGATCGGCGCCTGGGCGAGCGCGACCGTGGTGATGGCCGGGCTGTTGTCGTAGTGGCCGCCGCCGGGAAGGGTGATCACCGCCTCGCCGGTGGGGTCGCCGCCGCCGTCGGTTTCCGACAGGGCATAGGTATCGGGGGCCAGGGGCGCCTCGCCGGCGACCTCGGGGGCCAGGGCGTCGCGCCAGCCGGGGGGCGAGCCGGGGCCGGCGGCCACCTGCATCAGGTTCAGCCGCACCACGGGCGTGCCGGCCTTGGGATCGCCGGTCATGAAGATCAGGGCGGCCAGGGTGGCCAGGAACAGGAAGGCCGCGCCGCTGGCGCTCAGGACCGGATTGGCCACGGCCACCATGACGCCCGCGCGCGCGCGGTCGAGCAGGCCGGGCTGCGGCGGCGGAGCGGGCTTGGGAGGCGGCTTTTTCGAGAACATGGCGCGGCTTTGTGAGACCACGCCACGATGGGCTGATTATGGTTAACGAACGGAAAAGGCCGCCCCTCCACGCGCAGGCCGCGGAAGGGCTTGAGGCCTACTTCCTGATCTTCTTGTCGATGGACGGGGGCGTGATCGCCTTGGGGCCCTTCTGGCCGACGATCTCGGCCACCTTGGCGGTGGGCTGCACCACGGGCAGCTTCGGCGTGGCGGCGACGGAGCCGTATTTCAGCACGTCCAGGCCGCGTTGCAGCTGGAAGTCCTTCTTGACGTCGAAGCCTTCCGGCGGGGCTTCGGCGGGCGTGTGGGCGCCCACCCGCGTCTTGCCCTCGTCCGCGCTGAGCGCGTTGGAGAAGCTGGCTTCGCTGAACTGGAAGCTGCGGTTGGCGATGGCTTCCGCCTGCTCGCGGCTCGAGGCCACCTCGAGATCCGGCTCGATGCCGGTCTTCTGGATGGAGCGGCCCGAAGGCGTGAAGTAGCGCGCCGTGGTCAGCTTCAGCGCCCCGTCCTCGCCGTTGCGCAGCGGGATCACCGTCTGCACCGACCCCTTGCCGAAGCTGGTGATGCCGACGATGGCGGCGCGGTGATGGTCCTGCAGCGCGCCGGAGACGATCTCGGCGGCCGAGGCCGTACCCGAGTTGACCAGCACCACGATGGGCAGGCCGCCGGTCACGTCGCCGGGACGGGCGTTGTAGCGTTCGATGTCGCGCGGATCGCGGCCGCGCTGGCTGACAACCTCGCCGCCTTCGAGGAACAGGTCGGAGACGCCCACGGCCTGGTCGAGCAGGCCGCCGGGGTTGTTGCGCAGGTCGAAGATCAGCCCCTTCATGGTGGGGTTCTTGGCCTTCAGATCCTTGATGGCCGCGGCCACTTCGTCGGTGGCCTTCTCGTTGAAGCCCGACAGGCGCACGTAGCCGTAGTCGCCCTCCATGCGGGCCACCACCGACTTGGGCCGGATGATCTCGCGGATCAGCTTGACGTCGAACGCGTCGGTCTTTTCGCGCGCGATGGTGATGGTCACCGCCTCGCCCGGCTCGCCGCGCATATGCTTGACCGCGTCATTGACCGACAGGCCCAGGATCGACTGGCCGTTGACGGCGGTGATGTAGTCGCCCGGCTGCACGCCGGCGCGGCCCGCGGGGCCGCCGTCGATGGGGGAGACCACCTTGATCACGCCGTCTTCCGAGGTGATCTCGATGCCCAGACCGCCGTACTCGCCGCGCGTCTGGTCCTGCATGTCGGCGAAGGCGTCGGGGGCCAGATAGCCCGAGTGGGGATCCAGCGAGGTCAGCATGCCGTCCAGCGCCGACTCGATCAGCTTCTTGTCGTCGACCGGGGTGACATACTGCTTGTCCACCGTGTCCAGCACGTCGGCGAACAGCTCGAGCATATGGTAGGTCTTGGCGTTGGCCGGACCCCCGGTGGCGTGGGCCGCCTGGTTCACATAGGCCATGGTCCCCGCGCCGAGCACGAAAGCCGAAATGCCGATCAGGAGATGCTTACGCACTGGCCTGTAACTCCTTGCGGACTTGCCGCTCTAAAACCACGCCCCGCCAACTCATATAGGAACGTCCCATCACGGATGGGCCGCCGCCGCCAGCCAGTGCGCCGGATCTACCGCCGCCCCGCCTTCGCGGACTTCGAAATACAGTTCCGGCGCCGATGATCCACCATCGGGCAGCCGGCCAATAGTGTCTCCCGCCGCGACGGATTGTCCTGGCAGAGCGCTCGACTGCTCAAGACCGGCCAATACCAGATGGTATGCGCCCGACGTTCTTAAGATCAAGACGACGCCCCAGCCATTCACCTCACCGGCATATTCCACCACGCCCGACGCGGGGCTTTTGACCATCGCGCCCTTTGTTGACCGGATTGAGACGCCGCGCGCGCGCTCGCCCCCCTGCGTCACATCGCCGAACCGCCGCACCACCTGACCCTCCACGGGCGGGATCAGCGCCGTCATCGGCTGGATGGGCGCGGCCGTGGCCAGGGGCGCGGTCACGGCGCCGAGCGAGCTGTCCACGGGCTGGCTGCCGCGCAGGTCGGCGCTCTCGCTCTCGGCGGTCAGCACATCGGCCTGGGCGGCGGCGGAGTCGCGGCGCAGGGCGGCCAGCGCGCGGCCCTGGGCGGCCAGGGCGTCGGCCCGGCGCTGCAGCTCCGGGGTGATGGCGCGGATCAGGATGGCGGCTTCCACCGCGTCGCGGGCGTCTCCGGGGCTGACCAACAGGGCCGGCGGCGGATCGCGCCGAAACAGCATCAGCCCGCCCAGCAGGGCCGACAGACGGCCCCGGTCCTGGCCCAGGTCGGCCATCAGCGCCTGCTCGCGCAGGTTCAGCTGCGCCAGCCGTCCGGCCGGGCTCAGCGGCGAGGGCGCGGCGGACGCGGCCATGGCCAGCAGGCCGGCGCCTAGGATCATGAGGGGAAGGGCGAGGCGCTTCATGTCAGTCGCGATGATACGGCGAACCGGCCAGGATGGTCACCGCACGATAGAGCTGCTCGGCCAGCATGGCCCGGGCCAGGGCATGGGGCCAGGTCTGCGGCCCGAAGGCCAGCTTCTCGTTGGCCGCCGCCAGGATGGAAGGATCGATGCCGTCCGCCCCGCCGATGATGCAGACCAGCTTGCGCGCCCCGTCGTCGCGCAGCCGCCCGATCCGCTGGGCGAAGTCGCGGGAGGGGCGCACCACGCCATGCTCGTCGCAGGCCACCACATGGGCGCCTTCGAGATGGGGCAGCAACACCTCCGCCTCCGCCGCCTTGCCGGGCTTCCTGGCCTCCACCTCGACGATGTCGAAGGGGCCCAGCCCGAGCGACCGGCCCGACGCGGTGGCGCGGGCCATATAGTCGCGGGCCAGTTCCGCCTCGGGCGCCCGGCCCAGGCGGCCGACGGTCAGCAGGGTGATGCGCAAGTCGCGCGAACGGCTTAGTGGGCCGCCGTGCGGTGGGCGCTTTCCACCGCCCAGATCTTCTCGATGTTGTAGAAGCCGCGCACTTCCGGACGGAACAGGTGCACGATCACGTCGCCGGCGTCGATCAGCACCCAGTCGCAATGCGGCAGGCCTTCAACGCGGGCGCGGCCGTGGCCGGAATCCTTCAGCGCCCGCAGCAGGTGGTCGGCCATGGCGCCGACGTGACGGTGCGAGCGGCCGGAGGCGACGATCATGCCGTCGGCCACGGAGCTTTTGTCTTTCAGGTCGATGTAGACGATGTCCTGCGCCTTATCGTCATCGAGACGAGCCAGGATCAGGGCTTCCAGCGTGCCCGCGGGCAGGTCGCCCGTCACAAGAGAGGGGCCGTTGGATGAGGGCTCGGCGGACGCCGGCTCCTCGTGCGCACTCGGCGCGGTCTCGCGATTCAGCGGAATACTCCATGGATTACGTCGCAAGCGACTTGCCATAGCACGGAAAAGCCGCCCGGTCACCGCGTGTGATTCGGGGGGCTCCTGAGGTCCAATCGACGACCGCGCGGCGAGTTGGCCGCTGCAAAGCTTGACCACGAAGGCACGAAGGTCACGAAGGCGGCGTGAATGCGTCGCGGGTGGGTTCACAGGGATCGCCCGCGAAGCGGGCCGTCATTCTATTCTGCGACGCTCGACCAAGCCCCGACCTCTTCGTGCCCCTTCGTGATCTTCGTGCCTTCGTGGTCGATTTTCAGGAATCCGCCCTCGACGGGCGCATAACCGTTGGCCCTCACCCCTTCTCCACCGCCCCATGACGCGCCCGCTCACGCATGGCCGTTGAGGAGGCGAAGTTCAGCGGGCCGACCAGATAGACCCAGGCGGGCGGCTTGGCGCCGGGCAGCAGCCGCGCGCGCGAGGCCGGCCAGCGGGCGGCGGCGAAGCGTCGGGCGGCCGGGGAAAACCGGCTCTTCAACCCCGCCCAGGGCCGCGAGATCACCGCCACCGGCAGTTCGTTCAGCAGCTGGGTCCAGCCGCGCCAGCGGTGGAAGGTCGACAGGCTGTCTGCCCCCATGATCCACACGAACTTCACGCCGGGATAGCGGGCCTTCAGCACGCGCACGCTGTCGATGGTGTACTGGCTGCCCATCCGCGTCTCGGCGTCGGAGACGATCATCCCCGGCCCGCGCGCATAGGCGGTCGCATTGGCCATCCGCTGGCTGAGCGGGGCGGTGTCGCGGCTCGATTTCAGCGGGTTCTGGGGCGACACCAGCCAGATCACCCGGTCCAGGTCCAGGCGCACCATCGCCGTCTCCGCCACATGGGCATGGCCCTCGTGGGTCGGATTGAAGCTGCCGCCGAACAACCCCACCCGCATGCCCGGCTCCAGGTGGAAGCCCAGGCGAAGCGCGCGCGGCCGGCCGGCGTCAGGGACGAGTCTGGCCGGTCCCGCGAACCACATATTTGAATGTTGTCAGTTGCTCGGCCCCCACCGGACCGCGGGCGTGTAGCTTGTCTGTGGCAATGCCGATCTCGGCTCCGAACCCGAACTCGCCGCCATCGGCGAATTGCGTGGAGGCATTGACCAGCACGATGGCGCTGTCGACCAGGGCGATGAACCGCTCGGCGGTGGCCTGGTCCTCGGTGACGATGGCGTCGGTGTGACCCGAACCGTGGGCCGCGATATGTTTCGCCGCGCCCTCGACGCCGTCCACCACCGCCACGGCCAGGATCGGCGCCAGGTATTCGGTGACCCAGTCTTCCGCCGTGGCCTTCCTCATGGAGGGCTCGATGGCGCGGGCCGCCTCGTCGCCGCGCAGCTCGCAGCCGGCCTTGACCAGGTCGTCCACGATGGGCGGCAACAGGGTCCTGGCGGCCGCGTTGTCGATCAGCAGGGTCTCGGCCGCGCCGCAGACCGATACCCGCCGCAGCTTGGCGTTGACGACGATGGCGCGGGCCTTGGCCAGGTCGGCGCCCGCGTCCACATAGACGTGGTTCAAGCCTTCCAGATGGCCCAGCACCGGCGCGCGGGCTTCGGCCTGCACCCGCGCCACCAGGCTCTTGCCGCCGCGCGGGATGATCAGGTCGATGTGGCGCTCCAGCCCCCCCAGGATCAGGCCCACCGCCGCGCGGTCGGCCGTGCGCACGATCTGCACACAGCTGTCGGGCAGCCCGGCCTTCTTCAGCCCCCGGACCACCGCGCCATGGATGGCGATATTGCTGCGCAAACACTCCGACCCGCCCCGCAGGATCACCGCATTGCCCGAGCGGATGCACAGGGCGGCGGCGTCGGCGGTGACGTTGGGCCGGCTCTCATAGATCATGGCGATGACGCCGATCGGCGTGCGCACCCGGGCGATATCCAGCCCGTTGGGCCGCGTCCAGCGCGCGGTCTCCGCGCCCAGGGGGTCGGGGATGTCGGCGACCGCCGCCACCCCGTCGGCCACGCCGGCCAGCCGCGCCGCATCCAGCATCAGCCGGTCGAGCATCGGCCCGGTCACGCCGTTGGCCTTGGCGTCGGCCAGGTCGCGGGCGTTGGCGGCCAATATGGTCTTGGCCTCGGTGCGGATGGCGTCGGCCATGGCCTGGATGGCCCAGGTGCGCGTCTCGGCCGACGACAGGCGAAGGGCGCGCGCGCCCTCGCGGGCCGCCCGGCCCATGCCGCTCATCGTTGCGTGGAGTGTGGCGCCCGAGCCGTCCATCGTCCGTATCCAGATATGCTCAAGATGAGCCTTAGTCGGTTTGGGGCCGAACGCAAACCGGCGATAGACCAGGCGCGCGCGCCCCCTCCCCACAGACGCGTTTAGCGTCGTTGGGGGGAGGTGGCCCGCGCAAGCGGGTCGGAGGGGGGCCAGGTGGGCCGGCGTGACAGCCGTCCAGCGGCGAAAGCCGCCGTAACGCCGGAAGGCCAGCCTGCGGCATCCAAGGATCAGTCCGTCGCCCGACGAAGCCAAGGCCACGTCCGGCACGCCCCCCTCCGGGTCCTGCGGACCCACCTCCCCCCAGCGACGGGCGAAGCCCGTCTGTGGGGAGGCCCGCTTGAGAAGGCGCTTACTTTGCCCCCATCGCCAGGTCGTCGGCGTGGATCATCGGACCCTCGGTGAAGCCCAGCACGCCTTCGATGGCGTCGGAGCGCAGGCCCGTGATGCGCGCCGCGTCCGCCACGTCATAGCGCACCAGCCCTCGCGCCAGTTCGCGGCCCGTCAGGTCCTTGACCACCACGGCGTCGCCCTTGCCGAACCGGCCCTCGACGCTCTTCACCCCGGCGGCCAGCAGGCTCTTGCCCTTGGCCAGCGCCGCGGCGGCGCCGTCGTCGACCCTCAGCGAGCCCTGCGGGGCCAGAGAGCCCGCGATCCAGCCCTTGTAGGCGGCGGCCGGCGTGGCGCCCGCCTCGATGACGGTGGCCGCCTCGCCCTGCTCCACGGCCAGCAACGGCGCGGGACGCGAGCCCAAGGTGATCACGGTGGCGCAGCCGGCGGCGGCGGCGATGCGGGCGGCGGCGATCTTGGTGGCCATTCCGCCGGTGCCCATGCCCGTCCCGGTGTTGGCGCCCCCGGCCATGGCCTCGATCTCAGGTGTCAGCGCGGCCACCCGCGCGATGTGTTTCGCCGCCGGGTTACGGCGCGGGTCGGCGGTGTAGAGGCCGTCGATGTCGCTGAGCAGCACCAGGGCATCGGCTCCGATCATCTGGGCCACGCGGGCGGCCAGACGGTCGTTGTCGCCGTAGCGGATCTCTTCCGTCACCACCGTGTCGTTCTCGTTGACCACCGGCACGACGCCCAGACCCATCAAGGTCTCCACCGTGGCCCGCGCGTTCAGCCAGCGGCGGCGCACCTCGGTGTCGTCGCGGGTCAGCAGCACCTGGGCGCAGGCGATATCGTGGGGCTCGAAGGCCTCCTCCCAGGCCCGCATCAGCAGGCTCTGGCCGGCCGCCGCGGCGGCCTGCTTCTCCGGCAGGGTCAGCGCCTTGCGCTTCAACCCCAATCGCCGCCGGCCCAGCGCCACGGCGCCGGACGACACCACCAGCACCTGGCGGCCGCTCTCGCGCACCCGCGCGGCGTCGGCGGTGAAGGCCTCCAGCCAGGCGCGGTTGGCCCGGCCCTCGGCGTCGACGAGCAGCGCCGAGCCGACCTTGACGACAATCCGCTTGGCCCCCTCAAGCCCGCTCATGGCCTAAGGCGCCCAGCCCTCGGGTTCGGCGTTGGGCCCCAGGGCCTCGATCTTCTCCAGCCCCCGCTTTTCGGCGATCGCCTTCCAGGCGGCGCGCAGCATCTCGGTGACGCCCTCGCCGGAGACGCCGGAGATCAGGAAGGGCTTCTGCTTGGCCGCCTTCTTCAGTTCGGCGGTCTTGGCCTTGCGCGTTGCGGGGTCCAGCGCATCGACCTTGTTCAGGGCCACCAGTTCGGTGCGCTCGGCCAGGCCCTCGCCATAGGCGATCAGCTCGCCCCGGATGGCCTTGTAGGCCCCGGCCACATCGTCCTGCGTCCCGTCCACCAGATGGATCAGCACCGCCGTGCGCTCCACATGGCCCAGGAAACGGGTGCCCAGCCCCGCGCCTTCCGACGCGCCCTCGATCAGGCCGGGAATGTCGGCGATCACGAAGCGTTCGTTGGTCGACAGGTCCACGACGCCCAGGTTGGGCACCAGGGTGGTGAAGGGATAGTCGGCGATCTTTGGGCGCGCGGCGCTGGCCGCCGCCAGGAAGGTCGATTTGCCGGCGTTGGGCATGCCCACCAGGCCTGCATCGGCGATCAGCTTCAAGCGAAGCCAGATCCACATCTCCTCGCCGTCCTGGCCGGGGTTGGCGAAGGTCGGGGCCTGGTTGATCGGGCCCTTGAAGTAGGTGTTGCCGAACCCGCCGTTGCCGCCCTTGGCCAGGCGGAAGCGCTGGCCGGGCATGGACAGGTCGGCCATCACCGTCTCCTTGTCCTCCTCCAGCACCTCGGTGCCGACGGGAACGCGCAGGATGATGTCCTCGCCGTTGGCGCCGTGCCGGTTGCGGCCCATGCCGTGGCCGCCGGTGTCGGCCTTGAAATGCTGCTGGTAGCGGTAGTCGATCAGGGTGTTCAGCCCTTCCACCGCCACGATCCACACATCGCCGCCCCGCCCGCCGTCACCGCCGTCCGGGCCGCCGTATTCGATATATTTTTCGCGCCGGAACGACACAGCGCCGCCGCCGCCGTTTCCGGAGCGGAGGTAGATCTTGCACTGGTCGAGAAATTTCATCGCCGCTTCCTACAGGAAGAGGGGGCAAAAGGGGAGGGGCGCGAGTGCGGCCACCTTCCCCAGCGTGAATCTTGCGCCGCGCCGCAACCCACGTAGGGTCTGAACAACGATAACCTACGGGAGCGAGACCATGGACCTGATCAGCGTCACGGCGGTCGAAGGCAAGGCCGGTCCCGGCTTCCCGCTCGAATACCCTAAGTTGGCCGGCGTCGACCTCACCGACATCGCCGGCTTCTCCAAGGGCCAGCCCTGGGACCAGTATGCCCGTATGCGCGCCGAGGCGCCGGTCATGTGGCACGAAGAGCGTCGCTTCGGCGGCCCCGGCTTCTGGGCTGTCACCCGCCACGCCGACATCATGTCGGTCAACGGCGATCCCGACACCTTCTCGTCCCAGCGCGGCGGCATCCTGATGGCGACGGGCAACGCCGACCAGGGCCACGTCCTGCTGCGCCGCGCCTCCCTCGACGCCATGATCAACATGGACGCGCCCAATCATCTGCAGCTGCGCCGCGAACACATGCCCTACTTCACGCCCGCCTATCTGCGGGCGCTCACCGATCGGGTGAAGGACGAGGTCACGCGGCTGCTGGACGCTATGGAAGCGGAGGGCCGCGAGCTCGACCTGGTCAAGGCCTTCTCCTCGCAGCTGCCGCTGTTCACCCTGTGCGAAATCCTGGGCGTGCCCCAGGAGGACCGGCCCAAGTTCCTGCGCTGGATGCATTATCTGGAAATGGCCCAGGATCTGGCCATGCGCCAGGCCACGGAGGGCGTCACGCCGACCCTGGAGCTCATGCAGTTCATCGGCGAGTTCAACAACAACGTCGAAGAGATGTTCGAATACGGCCGCGACATGCTGCACAGGCGCCGCGCCGACCCCCAGAAGGACCTGATGAGCGCCATCGCCATGGCCCAGGTGGACGGCACCCTGCTGTCGGACGAATACCTCGACGGCTCCTGGCTGCTGATTGTCTTCGCCGGCAACGACACCACCCGCAACACCCTGTCGGGCACGATGAAGCTGCTGACCGAATTCCCCGACCAGAAGGCCCGGCTGGTGGCCGATCCCTCGCTGTTGGGCGGCGCCGTCAGCGAATTCATCCGGATGGTCACCCCGGTCATCTACATGCGCCGCACCGCCACCACGGACACCGAGATCGCCGGCCAGCGCATCGCCGAGGGCGAAAAGGTGATCATGTGGTACGGCTCCGGCAACCGCGACGAGACGGTGTTCGAGAACGCCGCCCAACTCGACGTCACCCGCGCCAACGCCGACAAGCACATCGCCTTCGGTTACGGCCCCCACGTCTGCATCGGCAAGCGCGTCGCCCAGATCCAGCTGGAGGAAGCCTACCGCCAGATCCTGGCGAGGTTCCCGAACATCCAGTGGACCGGCGACATCGACATCGCGCCGAACAACTTCGTGCATGCGATCCGCTCGCTGGGAGTCAGCCTGGGCTAGCCGCGCCGGCGCCGCCCGGGGACATGTACGCTCTCAAATCCCAGAGGCCTTGGTCTCGCCGCTCGACCGTACGTGTCCCCCACCTCAGCGACGGGGACACGTACGCGGCCCGGCCCGGATCAACCACCGAGTCAGACGAGCGTACATGTCCCCGGGCGCCGCCGCTGGCTCGCTTCACGCCAACCAGACCATCATCCGCGTCGGCATCGTCTCGCCGCGCGACACGCAGAAGCGGTCCTCGACCACGCCGGTGTAGAGGAAGCCGGCCTTGGTCAGCACGCCGCCCGAGGCGGGGTTGTCGGCGAAGTGGCCGCTGACCAGCAGCTTCTTGCGCCAGTCGTTCTTGGCGAAGGCCAGCACCGCCTGGGCGGCTTCGGTGGCAAAGCCCCGGCCCCACCAGGGCTTGCCGATCCAGTAGCCGATCTCGTTGCCAAGGCCGCTCGTCGGGTGCAGCCCGATCATGCCGATCAGGCCGTCCTCCTCGGTGGTGACGGCGAACACATGCTCCTTGGCCGGGTCGGCGATCTCGCAGTGGGCGAGGAAACCCTCGGCGTCCGACAGCCGGTAGGGATGGGGCATGCGGGTGGTCATCCGGGCCACGTCATAGTCGCCGGCCAGCTCGGTGATGCGTGGGGCGTCCGACCGGTCCGGCGGACGCAATATGAGGCGCCGGGTCTCCAGGACCGCCTCCTTCTCCAGGAAACTCATGTTGACCTCCCTGACCTCTCTGCGGAGGCCTGAAAACAAAAGCGGGGATCCCGGCTGTCCGGAATCCCCGCTTGGGTCTTCTGTTCCGGACCGCCTCTCGAGTGGCGCGATCCGGATCTTGGGAAGGTCCGGCGCCTATTCGGCGGCCTGGAGCTCCTGAGCCGGAACGATCGTGATGTAGGTGCGATCGTTGCGCTTGGTTACGAACTTCACCGCGCCGGCGGCCTTGGCAAACAGGGTATGGTCCTTGCCGATGCCGACATTGACGCCCGGCCAGAACTTGGTGCCGCGTTGACGCACGAGGATGTTGCCGGCGAGGACCTTCTCGCCGCCGAACTTCTTCACGCCCAGACGCTGACCGGCCGAATCGCGACCGTTGCGCGAGGAGCCGCCTGATTTCTTGTGAGCCATGGTGCTCTCCTACAATTGACGGCTTGGCCCTTAGGCCTTGCCGTCGTCCTTTTTGGCGGCCGGCTTCTTGACGGCAGCAGCCTTGGGGGCGGCGGCCTTCTTCGGAGCGGCGGTCTTTTCGGTGGCGGCTTCAGCCTTGGGAGCAGCGGCCTTCTTGGGCGCGGCGGCAGCCTTGGCTTCGGTCTTGGGGGCTTCAGTCTTCTTGGGGGCCTCGGTGGCCACGGCGTCGGCGTGCTCGACGACCTGGGCTTCCACGATGGGGCTGGACTTCTTCGCCTTGACGACGGTTTCGGTCGAGGACTTGGCCGGGGCCACGTCGCGCTTGTTGGCCTTGGCGACCGGGGCGCCGGTGGTCAGGGCCTCGACGACGTTCTTCAGGTTGCGGGCGCGGGCGTCGAGGACGGCCTTGGTGGTCATGTCGACCACGCCGTCCCACTTCACCGTCTTGCCGCCGCCGGCCACCGAGGTGACGCGCAGGACGGTTTCGGTCTGGCGGTGGCCGCGGGTCCGGCGATAGCCCTGGCGGCGGATCTTCTTGAAGATCTTCACCTTCTCGCCCTTGCGGGTTTCGATCAGGGTGGCGGCCACGACGGCGCCGTCCACCATGGGGGCGCCGACGGTGACGGCTTCGCCATCACCCAGCATCAGCACTTCGCCGAAGTTCACGGCATCGCCAGGCTCACCGGCCAGCTTTTCGACGACCAGCAGGTCGCCGGCTTGAACCCGGTATTGCTTACCGCCGGTCTTGATCACCGCGTACATCAGGTATCGCCTTTAAGGGACTAGTCGCAAAAATTATCGCGCCCACGAGTGGTCCCGTGGGCGAGGGAGGCGTCTTATACAGAGGGGTGGCTTCAAGTCAACGCCACCGGGACCAGCGTGGCAATGAATCCGGGCCGGCGCGGCGAAGGCTCCACAGGCTTTGTGATCTGCTTCGGCCCGTGCGCGCAAGACGGGTATGACCGGCGGCGGGCCCCTTGATGGCGGCGTCCGTTGAATCCCCATCGACCGTTACATTATAACACGCTATAGCCTCATCCGTGAACCAGGCCCTCTTCACCTCCATCGCCGCCACCGGCTTCGCCGTCGCCTTCCTGCACGCGGCGATCCCCACCCATTGGCTGCCCTTCGTCATCGTCGGGCGCGGCCAGCGATGGTCGACCGGCAAGACGCTCAGCGTCACGGCGCTGGCCGGCATGGGCCATGTGGCCTTCACCATCGTGCTGGGCCTGGCCGTGATGGGCGCGGGCCTGGCGGCGGCCCCCCTGCTGGGCAAGATCTTCACGCCCGTGGTCGGCGGCCTGCTCATTTCGGTTGGATTGTTCTACCTGGTCCGCCACGCGCTGAAGCCCGGCGCCCACCTCCACGCCACCAACAAGCTCTTCACCACCGACCGCGCCGCCGTCATCGGCCTGGTCACCCTGCTGGCCCTGTCGCCCTGCGAGGCCTTCCTGCCCATCTACCTGGCCAATGTGCAGCTTGGCTGGGCGGGGTTCGCGGCGCTGAGCGCCATCCTCTTGGTGGCCACCTCGGCGGGCATGCTGCTGTTCACCAGCCTGTCGCTGGCCGGCGCCCAGCGCCTGAAGCTGGAGAACCTGGCGCGCTATGAACGGGCCATCCTGGGCGGCGTGCTGTGTGTCCTGGGCGTGCTCGTCATCCTCTTCGAACACTGACCCAGTGGCGATTCCCACCGCGCACGCCTAAATCAGCGCCATGACCCAGCCTGCTTCCACACTGACCCCCGTCACCGTCCTCACCGGCTACCTCGGCGCCGGCAAGACCACCCTGCTCAACCGCATCCTCACCGAGGACCACGGCAAGCGCTACGCCGTCATCGTCAACGAGTTCGGCGAGGTGGGCATCGACAACGACCTGGTGGTCGGGGCCGACGAGGAAGTGTTTGAGATGAACAACGGCTGCGTCTGCTGCACGGTGCGCGGCGACCTGATCCGGGTCCTCTCCGGCCTGATGAAGAGGAAGGGCGGCTTCGACGCCATCATCGTCGAAACGACCGGTCTCGCCGACCCTGGTCCCGTCGCCCAGACCTTCTTCGTCGACGATGACGTGAAGGCCCGCACCCGGCTCGATTCGGTGACCGCCGTGGTCGACGCCAAGCACGTGCTGCTGCGCCTGGCCGATTCCAAGGAGGCCGCCGAGCAGATCGCCTTCGCCGACCAGATCGTGCTCAACAAGACCGACCTCGTCACCGAGGACGAGCTCAAGGCCGTGGAGGCGCGCCTGCGCCGCATCAACCCCCTGGCCCCCATCCACCGCGCCCAGCGCGCCAACGTGCCCCTGGACACCATCCTGGGCCGCGGCGGCTTCGACCTGGAGCGTATCGTCAGCCTGGAGCCCGAGTTCCTCAACCCGGCCCACGGCGAGGACGGTCACGTTCACGACGACGACTGCGGCCACGATCACCACGACCACGACCATCACGGCCACGACCACCACGCCCACGGGCCGGTGTCGGACATCCACGACGAGGCCGTGCGCGGCATCTCGCTGACCTTCGACAAACCCATCAACGGCCAGAAGGTCACCGCCTGGCTGAACGACCTGCTGGCCAAGCAGGGCCCCGACATCCTGCGCGCCAAGGGCATCCTCGACGTGGCCGGCGAGGACCGCAAACTGGTCTTCCAGGCCGTCCACATGATCCTGGAGGGCGACCTGCAACGCCCCTGGACGCCCACCGAGCGTCGCTACAGCCGCATGGTCTTCATCGGCCGCAACCTCGATGAAGCCGAACTCAAGCGCGGCTTCGAGGCCTGCGCGGCTTAGGACAAAGGGCGGGCGCTCTTCAGCCATGCTCCCCAGGGTCGCCCAAGCGACCCGGCCGGGGAGGTACGGCGACCCGTAGGGCAGCGCGAAGCCTGAAGCCGGGGTGGGGCTTACCGAGTCAAAGAGTGGGCGTGTTCTAGGGCCGGAGTCTGTGCCGCCATCCGGCGCCGATGCCAGACCGTGGCTAGCTGGAGACTCGGTAAACCCCTCCGTCGCCGCGCGACACCTCCCCAACCGGCTCGCTGCAGGCTCGCCTGGGGAGGACCCAAACAAAAAGGGCGGCTCTCGCGAGCCGCCCTTTCCGAATTCGCTCTCGAAGAAACCCCTAGATCAGGCTGGAGTCTTCCGAGATCAGGCCGACCTTGTAATAGCCGTCGGTGGCCAGTTGGTTCAGCACGCCCATGAACTGGGCATAGGTCACATCGCCCGAAGCGCGGACCAGCACGGACTTGTCCGGGGTCAGGCCGTTGGCTTGCAGGATGCCCGCCAGGTGGGGCAGGTCGGTGTCGATGCTGGCGGCGGTGATCTGGCCGCCGTTGGCGATCGAGATGAATTTGGGCTTTACTTCGCTCGGAGGCTGTTCCGTCGCCGGGGGCAGGTCCACCTTGATCGCCACGGTCGCCATCGGAATGGCCACCATGAAGATGATCAGGAGCACCAGCAGAATGTCCACGAAGGGCGTGACGTTGATGTCGCTGTTCTGGCCAAGGTCGTACTTGCCCTTTTTACCGCCGCCTACTTTCGCCGCCATACTCTCTCGTCTCCCTAGGAGGCCGCGCGTGTGCGGCCATGGTCCCTCGCCAAAATCCATGACGAAGTTGACGCACGAAGTAAAGCCCATCGGTTACCGGGGGGTTCCCGCATTTTGCGACCGGCGTTTTTCCGGCCGGGTCGGATGTTCGCGCGGCTGGCGAACCACGCGCCGCCTGTGTATGGCGTGAGGCGATGAACGCCTCCTTCGACGCCTATGTCACCGCCGCCCTGTTCGACCGCTCCGGCCGCGCCGCCTTCGCGCTGGGCGACGGCACGGTGCGCTTCGAGCATCCGGACGGCTATATCACCGTGGAGGCCCATGACGGCGTCGTGCTGTCGGCCTGCGCCCACCCCTCCGGCCTCGGCCTGATCACCGGGGGCGACGACGGCCGCGTGGTCTGGTCGCGCATCGAGGGCGACGAGGTGGTCGCCACCGCGCTCGCCGAAATCAAGGGCCGCTGGATCGACGCGGTGGCCGCCAGTCCCGCCTCCGGCCTGATCGCCTTCGCCGCCGGCCGCGACGTCCACGTCCGCGACACCGCCGATGCGGCCTTCACCCGCACCTTCGCCCATGAAAAGTCGGTGGCGGATCTCGCCTTCGACGCCAAGGGCCGCCGCCTGGCCGCCGCCACCTATGGCGGGGTGGCCCTGTGGTTCGCCCGCATCGAGGGCCAGAAGCCGACATTCCTGAAGTGGGCCGGCAGCCATGTGGTCGTGGCCTTCAGCCCCGACGGCCGCTTCGTGATGTCGTCGATGCAGGAAAGCCAGCTGCACGGCTGGCGGCTGTCGGACAGCAAGGACCTGCGCATGGGCGGCTATCCCGCCAAGGTCAAAAGCCTGGCCTTCCTCGACAAGGGGCTGATGCTGGCGACCTCCGGCTCCAGCGGCGCCGTGGTCTGGCCCTTCGCCGGCCCCAACGGCCCCATGGGCAAGGACGCCGCCGAGGTCGGCTACGACCAGGCCGCCATGGTGGCGCGCGTGGCCGCCACGCCGCAGACGTCCTTCCTTACCGGCGGCCTCGACGATGGCCGCGTCTGGGTGCTCGAACTCAAGAACGGCCGCCGCGTGGACTTAAAGGCGACCAAGGGCGCCGCCATCTCCGCCCTGGCCATCAGCGCGGACGGCTCCCGCGTCGCCTGGGGCGACGAAGAGGGTGATGCGGGCGTGGTCGATTCGGGGCTGTAACTGCTGCCGCTGGCGGGTTTCCCCTCGTTTCATACCTCTCTCAACCGTCATCCTCGGACTTGTTCCGAGGACCCCTGCGTCCACCATCATTCACGCATGGGATTGCCTCGCCCGATCCGCCCGTCCCCATTGTTCGCGAGCTGCCGGCAGAGGGATCCTCGGAACCAGTCCGAGGATGACGATGGTGGGATTGGGACGCGCGCTTTACCGCGCCAGGCGGAACGCCCCATCAAATGCCATGTGCCTAGCTAGAACCCCCGCATCTCCGCCCACACGTCGAACGGATCGCGCCGGGTGCGCAGGGCGTTGATCGGCGCGTCCTCGTCCGCATAGCCCAGCGCCATGCCGGAAAACAGGATGTGGTCGTCGGCCACCCCCAGGCTGTCGGCCACCGCCGTGGGATAGCGCGCCCAGAACTCCTGGGCGCAGGTCGCCAACCCCCGCTCCACGGCCAGCAGCATCAGCGACTGCATATACATCCCCACGTCCGCCCACTGCGGCGGGCCCAGCTTGCGGTCCAGGAAGAAGAACAGCCCCACAGGGGCGCCGAAGAACTGGGTGTTCTTGAAAAGCTGCCGCAGCCGCGCCGGCCTGTCCTCGCGCGGAATGTCGATGGTCGCGTACAGGTCCTCGCCGCACTGGAAGCGGCGCGTGCGGAAGGGGTCCCACAGGTCGGGCGGATAGACGTCATATTGCGGTTCTTCGCCGCCGATGTTGGCCGCCACCTTGGCCTTCAGCGCCTCCAGCGGCTGGCCGGTCAGGGCGAACACCCGCCACGGCTGCAGGTTGCCGCCGGACGGTGCGCGCTGCGCGGCCTCCAGCATCTCGCGCACCACCGCGCCGGAGACCGGGTCGGGCTTGAAGGCGCGGATGGAAACGCGCGCGGCGACCGCATCGGTGACATTCATCGGTTGATCCTTGCTTTCGCGGCCCGTCTTCACTGGCTAGCATCGCACCGTCACGTCAAGGCAAGGGGTCTTGGGTTGGCCGGCCCGGAGGCTGCGTGAGCGGACCCGACGATGAACGCGACGACGAGACTCCGGACATGTTCCCGGAGACGCTTCCCGTGTCGCCTCCACTCGAGGAGACCGGACCGGAGCCCGAGGGTGAACCTGAATCCGAGCCCGATTCTATTCCGCAGGATGCCGCGCCGGATTCGTCTTCCGACGACATCCTGAAGACGGCCGAGCCCTTCCATCCCGCCCGCGAGCCCGCCGACGAGGACGAAGACGCCGCCCTCCCGCTGCCGCCGCCCGCACCGAATCCGGATGAGGACGAGGCCGAAGACGAGGCGCCGCCCCCGCCGCCCGTCCCGCTGCCCCCGGTATTCGCGCCGGAGGACGCTCGGCCGCCGAAACCCGCCGTCCGCGGGCCCGGCCGCGTCGGCCGCTGGCTGCGCCGCGCGTTGGTCCTGGCCTTCATCGTGCTGATCGCGGGCCCGATTGCCATGACCCTGGTCTATCGCGTCGTGCCGCCGCCGCTGACCTGGCTGATGATCCTGCGGCTGGGAGACGGCCACGGCATCGACCACCGCTGGCGGCCGCTGAGCCGGATCTCGCCGACCCTGGCCCGCGCGGTGATCGGGGCGGAGGACGCGCGGTTTTGCGAACACCACGGCTTCGATTTCGCGGCGATGCAAAAGGCCATGACCGCCAATGCCCGGCGCCCCAACCGCATCCGGGGCGGCTCGACCATCAGCCAGCAGACCGCCAAGAACGTCTTCCTGTGGCCTGACCGCTCCTACGTCAGGAAGGGCTTCGAGGCCTGGTTCACGGTGCTGATCGAGACCCTGTGGGGCAAGCGCCGGATCATGGAGGTCTATCTCAACAGCATCGAATGGGGCCCGGGCGTCTATGGGGCGGAGGCCGCCGCCCAGCGGAACTTCGGCGTCTCCGCCGCCGCGCTCAACCCGTCCCAGGCCGCGCGCCTGGCCGCCATCCTGCCCCGGCCGCTGAAGTGGCAGGCCGACACGCCCGGCGCCTATGTGGCCCGGCGCTCGCGGCGGATCGGGGCGGCGGAGGGTGCGGTGGACCGCGACGGGTTGGACGGCTGCCTGCGCTGATTAACCGTTTGGCTTGACGCACCCGCCGGCTAAGCCTTCGATGCGCCCATGCCGGCCGGCCGGGATCGCCGCCGCCCATCCGAGAGGACGCGTCTCATGAAGACCAAGCTGCTGGCGGCCTGCTGCGCCGCCGCCCTGGCGAGCGGCATCGGCATCGCCGCCGCCTTCGCCGTGGCGCCGGGCGAGAGCATCGCGCGACAGGCGCCCGCTTCGCCGCCCACCGCCGACCAGGCCAAGGCCTTCATCGCCCAGGCCGAGACCGACCTCGCCGCCGTCAGCGAATACGCCTCCCGCGCCGCCTGGGTTCAGAACACCAACATCACCGACGACACCAACTGGCTGGCCGCCAAGGCCGGGGCCGAGGCCAACGACATGGCGGTGAAATACGCCAAGGGGGCCGCGCGCTTCGACAGCGTCGACGTCGACCCGGTCACCCGGCGCAAACTCTACCTGCTGAAGCAGGGGCTGGTGATGCCCGCCCCCGACCGGCCCGGCGCCGCCCAGGAGCTGGCCAACATCCAGGCCCGCCTCGACACCCAGTATTCCACCGGCAAGGTGGTCATCGACGGCAAGACCTACAGCCTCGACGACCTCGACGACATGCTGCGCACCGAGCGCGACCCGGCCAGGATCAAGGCCATCTGGGAGGGCTGGCACGCCATCGCCAAGCCGATGGTCGCCGACTACGCCAAGCTGGTCACCCTGGCCAACGAGGGCTCGGTGGGCCTGGGCTACAAGGACACCGGCGCCCTGTGGCGCTCCTGGTACGACATGGACCCCGACAAGTTCGCGGCCAAGACCGACGCCCTGTGGGACCAGGTCGCGCCCTTCTACAAGCAGCTCCACTGCTATGTGCGCATGCGCCTGAACGCCAAATACGGCGACGCGGTCCAGCCCAAGACCGGCCCGATCCGCGCCGACCTGACCGGCAACATGTGGGCCCAGGAATGGGGCAACATCTATGACATCGTCAAACCGACCGACAGCCCCGGGCTGGGCTACGACCTCACCGAACGGCTGACCGCCAACAGCTTCGACGCCATCAAGCTGATGAAGACGGGCGAGGGCTTCTACACCTCGCTTGGCTTCGACCCGCTGCCCGAGACCTTCTGGAAACGCTCCCAGATCACCCGCCCGCGCGACCGCGAGGTGGTCTGCCACGCCTCGGCCTGGGACGTGGACAACGACAAGGACGTGCGCATCAAGATGTGCGCCCGGGTCAACGAGGACGACTTCTTCACCGTCCACCACGAGCTGGGCCACAACATGTACCAGCGCGCCTACGCCAACCAACCGTTCCTGTTCAAGAACGGCGCGAACGACGGCTTCCACGAGGCCATCGGCGACTTCGCCGGCATGAATGCGCTCACCCCCACCTATCTGAAGCAGATCGGCCTGATCGACACCGTGCCGGGGCCGGACGCCGACATCCCCTTCCTGCTCAAGCGCGCGCTGGACAAGGTGGCCTTCCTGCCCTTCGGCCTGCTGGTCGACAAATGGCGCTGGGAGGTCTTCTCCGGCAAGGTCGACCCGGCCCACTACAACGAGGCCTGGTGGGCGCTGCGCACCAAATACCAGGGCATCACCCCGCCGGGCCCGCGCCCGGCCGACGCCTTCGATCCGGGCGCCAAAT
This sequence comes from Caulobacter sp., assembly GCA_028291055.1. Taxonomy (GTDB): domain Bacteria; phylum Pseudomonadota; class Alphaproteobacteria; order Caulobacterales; family Caulobacteraceae; genus Caulobacter. The sequence continues at coordinate 63,292 of JAQGIP010000077.1, read as the reverse complement.
ACCACGTGGCCGATTCGACGCCCTACATGCGCTACTTCCTGGCCGACATTTATGAGTACCAGTTCTACCGCGCCGCCTGCCGCCAGGCCGGCTGGAAGGGGCCGCTGAACCGCTGCTCCGTCTACGGCAACAAGGCGGTCGGGGCGAAGTTCAACACCATGCTGGCCATGGGCCAGTCGCGGCCCTGGCCCGAGGCGCTGGAAGCCTTCACCGGCGAGAAGGATCTCGATGCCAGCGCCATCTCCGACTATTTCGCGCCGCTGACCGTATGGCTGAAGAAGGAAACCAAGGGCCAGAAGTGCGGCTGGTAAACAGCCAGCCTTAACAAGCGCCGCCGTTTTTCCCGCTGTGGGGGAGGCGGCGGCCGCCCCGGCTCTCCCGACAGGCGGCCTTCACCCTTAACCGCCTGTCCGTGTGCGGCAATTTGGCCGTTCACCATCCTTGTTGGCCCCTTCGTTTACCGCGTTGACCCCATTCTACCCGTAACGACCGCGGGCGAACTCGTGCGCGGCGCCGGAGTAGTGAGATGGGGCGTATTTCGGGACTTGCCCGTCTGGACCGGGCCCGTCTGGACTGGGCCCGTCTGGTGCGGGCGTTCGGTCATCAGCTGAACGATTTCGCGCGCGCCAAACGCGGCGCCGTGGCCGTGCAGTTCGCCGTCATGGCCCTGCCGCTGGCCGTCCTGTCGTTCGGCCTGGTCGACGTTGACCGCGCCTCGACCCAGCGCAAGCAGCTTCAGGACGCCCTGGACGCCGCGACCCTGATGGCGGCGCGCTCGTCGGCCACCACCGACCCCCAGCTCAAGACCATCGGCGACGCCGCCCTGGGCGGCCAGCTGACAGGCCTCAAGGACGCCACCCTCACCGCCTCCGACTTCCACGCCAGCGGCTCCACAGTGATCGGCACGGCGACCCTGAAGGTCAAGCCGATCATCGCCAATCTCTGGCTGAACGGCGACATGACCGTGGGCGCGGAGTCCGAAGTCGTGCGCTCGATCAACAAGCTGGAAGTGGTGATGGTGCTGGACAACACCGGCTCCATGGCCAGCAACAACAAGCTGGTGAACCTGAAGGTCGCCGCCACCAACCTGGTCGACACCCTGTCGACCGCCGCCGCGCGCTCGACCGAGCCGCACCCGGTGAAGATCGGCCTGGTGCCCTTCTCCATGGCCGTGCGCATCGGCTCGTCCGCCGAGGTCGCCACCTACAAGACCGCCTGGTGGATGGACACGGCCGGCGCCTCGCCCGTCAACGACCAGATCTTCACCACGGCCAGCGGCACCCAGCACGCCAACCGCTTCACCCTGCTGACCCAGATGGGCGTCACCTGGTCCGGTTGCGTCGAGGTGCGCCCCGCACCCTATGACGTCCAGGATACGGCGCCCAACGCCGCCACGCCGGCGACCCTGTTCGCGCCCTACTTCTGGCCCGACGAGCCCGACACGCCCTCGCAGTCCAGCAACAAGAACGGCGACTTCGGGACCTTCTACAACAACTACCTGACCGACAAGAAATTCAGCACCACCAACTGGAAGGTGCCCCAGGGCGACATCACCAAATACACCGTCGCCCCGAAGAGCGGGACCAACAGCTCCACCGGCTACACCTACGGCCCCAACGCGGGCTGTTCGATGCAGCCGCTGATGCGCCTGACCGAGAACTGGAGCGCGCTGAAGACGTCGATCAACGCCATGACCGCGGTGGGGGAAACCCACGTGCCGTCGGGTCTCATCTGGGGCTGGCACGTGCTGTCGCCCAACGCGCCCTTCTCCGACGGGGTGGCCTACGGCACCGCCAAGACCACCAAGATCGCCATCCTGATGACCGACGGCGACAACACCTTCACGTCCAATTCGAACGACAACGACAGCTACTACGAGGACTACGGCTACATCTGGCAAAACCGCCTGGGCACGACCTCCAGCAACGAGGCCACGCGCACCACGGCCATCGACAACCGGCTGAAGCTGCTGTGCGACAACATGAAGGCCAAGGACATCGTCATCTATTCGGTGGGGGTGATGGTCTCGACCTCGTCCAAGGCCCTGCTGACCTACTGCGCCGCCGACGCCAACCACTATTACGACGTCACCAGCTCGGCCAACATCACCGCCGCCTTCAGCTCCATCGCCGGCTCCATCGAGAACCTGCGGATCTCGCACTAGACTAGCGCGCCCGCCCCTGGCCAGCCTCCCCACAGCCCGGCCCCGCCGGGCGTTTGGGGGGAGGGCGGTGTCACGCATCGGCGACCGCTTGGCGCTTCGCGCGTTATCGCCGGATGAGCGACATCCCAACCCTGCAGGCCCGCATGGCCCAGGCCATCGACGCCGAGGACTACGAACGCGCCGCCGACCTGCGCGACCAGCTTCGGGCGCTCGGCGGCGACGAGGCCACCCTGCTGCCTGGCAGCCGCCTGCGCCGCCAGGTTCCCGGGAAGATGGGTTTGGGCACGGACCAGTCCGACCACCTCCCGCCCAAGGACTGGAAGCCGCCCAAGCGCCCGGACCCCATGACCAAGGGCCACAGGGGCCGAGGCGGACGCGAGGGGTAGGGCCATCTGCCAAGCCTCTGACCGCCACGCCGATGGTGGCGGATGCCTCCCAAAGTCGGACCACGAAGGCACGAAGATCACGAAGGGGTCGCGCAGGCTCAAGCGTGCTCTGGCGTGAACCATGCCCGCCTTGCGGGCGATAGAGATTTGGAAGGCTCGAACACCCCCTCTTCTTCGTGAACTTCGTGTCCTTCGTGCCTTCGTGGTCGATCTTGCGGCCGTGATACGACAGCGCGCTTCCGCGACTAGGCGCTGAGCGCTTCCGCGTCAGGCTCGAAAGCGCCCACGCCATTGGCCACCGCCAGCAGCGCATCCGCCGAGATCGGCTTGGTCAGATGCCCGTCGGCTCCGGCCGCCATCGAGGCGGCCACATGCTCGGGCATGGCGTTGGCCGACAGCGCATGGATCGGGGTGCGCGCGGCGCCCGCCGCGCGCTCAGTGGCGCGGATCGTGCGGATGGCGGTCAGGCCGTCCATCACCGGCATCTGCATGTCCATGAGGATCAGGTCGAAACGGCCATCAGCGGCGGCCTCCACCGCCAGGGCGCCGTTCTCCACGCAGGTCAGGTCGGCGCCGGCGGCGCCCAGGATCAGCTCGACCACGCGGCGGTTGATCGCATGATCCTCGGCCAGCAGCACGCGCAGCAGCCGGCCCGAAGGGCCAGCCAGCCCTTCCATATCGCCGGCGGCGGCTTCGCTGGGCTCGGCGGGGGCGGCCACCGCGCCCTCGCAGCGGGGCAGGGCGAGGGTCAGGGTGAAGGTCGCGCCCTTTCCGGCCTGCGATTGCGCCTCCAGCGTCCCGCCCATGGCGTCCGCCAGCGACCGCGAGATGGCCAGGCCCAGGCCGGTGCCGCCATAGCGCCGGGTGATGGAGCCGTCGGCCTGTTCGAAACGCTCGAACAGCCGCGCCTTGGTCTCGGCGTCGAAGCCGATGCCGGTGTCGGTGACCGACAGGCTCAGGCGCTCGCCGTCCGCCTTCGCGCTCAGCGTCAGCCGCCCCTCGGCGGTGAACTTGGCGGCGTTGGACAGCAGGTTGGAGAGGATCTGGCGGATCCGCGCGGCGTCGCCCAGGAAGGCGCCCCGGGCCTCGGCCGCGATCTCCACGGCGAAGTCCAGCCCCTTGGCGCGGGCGCCCGGCTCGAACAGCGCGGTCACCGAATGGACGCAGGCCTCCAGGTCGAAGGGCTCGGGCTTCAGCTCCAGGCGGCCGCTCTCGATGCGGGCCAGGTCCAGCACGTCGCTGAGCAGCATCTCCAGGGTCTGGGCCGAGGTCTCGATCAGGCCGACCATTTCGGTCTGAGGCCCGCTGAGCGCGGTGCGGGCCAGGGCCGAGGCCACCCCCATCACCCCGTTCAGGGGCGTGCGGATCTCGTGGCTCATATTGGCCAGGAACTCGCTCTTGGCGCGGTTGGCGGCCTCGGCCGCGTCGCGGGCGGCGGCCACCGTCTCCTCGGACTGGCGCCGCTCGGTGATGTTCTTCAGCGTGCCCAACAGCCGGTCGACGCGGCCGTCCTCGCCGATGATCAGTTCGGCCGCCGAGAAGGCCCACAGGGGCTCGCCCGATCCGTCCGGATTGACCATCCGGTATTCGGTGCGGAAGGGCCTGCCCTCCTTCATCCGCTCGTCCCACAGGGCAATGGCCGGGCCCCGGTCGTCGGGGTGCACGGTGATCCAGATGTCGCGGGCGATGGTGTCGAAGGTGATGGTGTTGTCGAAGAAGGTGTCCTGGGCGCCGTCCACCTGCAGGGTCTTGGTCCGGTAATCGACCTCGTAGACCAGCACGTCGGCGATCTCGAGGGCCATCTGCAGCCGCTTCTCCGACCGCTCGGCCCGCTGCAGGGACTCCACCATGTCGCTGATGTCGTGGCTCATCAGCAGCAGGCCGCAGATCACGCCGTCGGCGTCGCGCCAGGGCGCCACCTCGGCGCGGGCCCACTGTTCGCGGCCGTCGGGCAGGGCGATCTTCACCCGGTCGGTCCAGATGATCTCGCCGGCCAGGCTGCGGGCATAGGCCGGCGCCAGGGCGGGATAGGCCGCCGGGAACAGTTCCGCGAGCGTGCGCCCCAAGGCCTCCTCGCGCGCCAGGCCGATGTCCCGGCACCAGCGGTCGTTGACCTGCATGATGCGCAGGTCGAGGTCGACGGTGGCCAGCGCCAGGGGCGCCGAACGGGCGATGACCTCGGTCAGGGCGGCCGCCGCGCGGGCTTCGGCGCGGGCGGCGACGGCGGCGCGCTCGGTGCGCGCATGCTCGATCTCATCGGCCAGCAGGGCCGCCAGGTCGGTCAGCCGGGCGATGGCCTCGCCGTCGAGGTCGCGGGCCACATGGCCGCTGACGCAGAGCGCGCCGATGGTCATGCTCTCGCTGACCTTGATCGGCACGCCGCAATAGAAGCGCTGGAACGGCTCGGCCACCACCCAGGGATGGTCCGGGTGATCGCGGGCGAAGTCGTCGATCCACATGGGCGCGCCGGCCTCGACGATCAGGCGGCTGGTGGAGGAGACGTAGGAGAACAGGCCTTCCGGCTGGCCGGGCACGCCCGACTGCCAGACCTCGCTGTCGTCCACCAGGGTGACATAGGCCACCGGCGCGTCGGCCAGCACCTTGGCGAGGCGCACCACCCGCTCCAGGGTGGGCCGCAGGGCCGCCAGGTCCAGCGAGCGGATTTCGGCGATGCGCGCGGAACCGTCCGTCGCCATCCTAGGTGTCCCCCGAGAATTCGAAGAACACTGTGACCCCGGCCGGTTAAAATTCGGCGCCAGAATGTCGCACTCAAACCATCCTCCCCAGGGTCGCCCAAGCGACCCGGCGGGGGAGGGGTTTACCGAGTCAAAGGGTGGCGTGTTCTGGCGCCTGCAATGGTGACGGCACAAACCCCCGCGCCAGAACGCGAATAGTCGCCAGCCCAGTAAACCCCTCCCCTCCCTTCGGGAGGACCGCCCCAACCGGCTCGCTGCAGGCTCGCCTGGGGAGGACGACTGTCAGAGGAGTTTGATCTCGCGCAGCCGCTGCATCAGGAAGTCGTCGGCGGTGATCGGCTCGGGATAGCGGTCGGGGTTCTCGGCGCTGGTCGTGCCCGGCAGGGTCTTGATCACATAGTCCGGCGCGAAGTGCAGGAAGAAGGGCGTGGAATAGCGCGGCACGCCCCGGCGCTCCGGCGGCGGATTGACCACCCGGTGGCTGGTCGAGGGCAGCACGTGATTGACCGCGCGCTGCAGCATGTCGCCGATGTTGCAGACCACCGAGCCCGGCGGCGGATTGATCGGCAGCCACTCGCCGTCGCGATCCTTGACCTCAAGGCCCGCTTCTTCGGCGCCCAGCAGCAGGGTGATGGTGTTGATGTCCTCATGCGCCCCGGCCCGCACGCCCGTGGCGTCCAGCGGCACCGGCGGATAGTGCAGCAGGCGCAGCACCGAATTGCCGTCCTTGACCGCCTCGTCCAGCTGATGGCGCGGCAGGCCCAGGTAGTGGGAAATCGCCTGCAGCACCCGCACGCCCAGATGATCGAGCGCGCCGTACAGCCAGGCCAGGTGGATGTGGAAGCCGGCCGGCTCGGTCGGCCAGACATTGTCGGGCATGGTGGCGCGGAAGGGGTGGCCCGGCGGCAGCTCGCGGCCGATATGCCAGAATTCCTTCAGGTCCGACTGGGTCGCGCCCTTGGCCGTCTCGATGCCGAAGGGGATGTAGCCGCGCTGGCCGCCCTTGCCGACGACGTACTCCAGCTTGGTCGCTTCCGGCAGGGCGAAGAAGGCCTTGGTGTCGTCGATGGCCTCGTCGATCTTGTCCTGCGCCAGGTCGTGGTCGGAGATGACCGCGAAGCCGTAGCGGCGGAAGCTGTCGCCCAGATCGCGCGAAAAGCCTTCGAAATCGGTCTCATAGCGCAGGAAGGACACCGGCTGGATGCCGGGCTTGGTGGGGGTGGCGGTGGCGGCCTGGGACACGGACGAAAGCTCCGGAATGGTCTTGGACAGACCTTCTACACCCAAGCGCTCCCGGAAATAAAATCTCGCCTCGATGTTCGCAGTCAGTGTTCGGAGACGGGCCCGTCCCGCAGCTGGGTCTTCTCCGCGAAGGGGATCAGCAGCAAGCCGCCCAGGAACAGGAAGGCCATCATCCGGAACACGTCGTCGAAGGCCAGGGTCAGCGCCTGGCGCCCGACCACCCGGCCCATCTCGCTCTGAGCCATCTCCAGGGCGCGCACCGGATCGACGGTGGGCATCTGGGCGGCCAGCCCCTGCAGCATCTCGCCCCCCGCCTGGGCCGCCTGGCCCATGCCCTCCGACAGCCGCAGGAAGTGCGAGCGCGCCCCGTCCGCCAGCCAGGTGTTGGCCAGGGCGATGCCGATGGCTCCGCCCAGGTTGCGCGTCAGATTGAACAGCCCCGACCCATAGCGAAGGTCCGGCCCCGACAGCCCGCCCAGCGCCATGCTGACCGAGGGGACGATGCACAGCAGGATGGAAAAGCCCCGCACCACCTGCGGGATGAACAGCTGCCAGAACCCCCACTCCGGCCCGATCGCCGAGGTCAGCCATAGGCCGAGCGCAAACAGGGTGAAGCCGGCTCCGATGACGATGCGCTGGTCCACGAACATCGTCGCGCGCGCCGCCAGGGGGGCGGAGAAGAACATGGCCACCCCGGTGACGAACACCGTGGTGCCGATCTCCAGGCTGTCATAGCCCCGCACCCGGCCCAGGAAGATCGGCATCATATAGGTCGCGCCATACAGCCCGAACCCGATCACCACGTTGAAGGCGCAGGCCAGCGCGAAGGTCGGCCGCTTGAAGGCCGACAGCTTGACCAGCGGGAACTTGGAAAAGAAAGATCGCTCCAGGAATAGCAGCAGCCCCACCAGCGCCAGCCAGGCCGATGTCGTCACGCCCACATCGTTGAACCACTCATGCTGCGGCCCCTGCTCCAGCATGTACTGGAACGACCCCAGGCACAGCGCCAATCCCACCAGATGGGCCCAGTCGATCTTCTTCAGCATGGCCGGATTGGCGTCGTCGATCTTGCCCAGGATCGGCACCAGGATGGTGATCACGATGCCTGGCCCCACGTTCATGAAGAACAGCCAGCGCCAGTCCGCCACGCCCGTGATCCAGCCGCCCACCGTCGGGCCCAGCGTGGGCGCCAGCGTCGAGACCATGCCCAATATGGCCGGGATCATCGCCGCCTTCTTGCCCTCGAACATCGAAAAGCCGGCGGAAAACACCGTCGGGATCATCGCCCCGCCGACGAACCCCTGGATGGCCCGGAAGAAGATCATCGAGTGGATGTCCCAGGCGAAACCACAGGCCATCGAGGCGATCGTGAACAGCGCCGCCGACCCCGCGAACAGCCACCGCGTCGACAACGCCTGCGACAGGAAGCCCGACAGCGGGATCATCACGATCTCCGCCATCAGATAGGCCGTCTGCACCCAGGAGATCTCCTCCGGCCCGGCGTTCAGCCCCGCCTGGATGTTGTTCAGCGAGGCCGCCACGATCTGGATGTCGAGCAGGGCCATGAACTGGCCGAAGGCCATCACCCCGAACAGGATCAGCTTGGCGCGTTCCGACAGCCGCCTGGCGGCGGGGATCGGCGTGGCGGGCAGGGCGATGTCGGCCAAGGCGGGCCTCAAAAGAAAGTTGCTAAAAACAATCTAGTGGCCCTTGGAGCTGTCGCCAAGCCATTATATGATACTCGTCATACAAAAGCGGAACGGCCATGCGCTACGCCCCAGACCACAAGGAAAAGACCCGCGAGCGCGTCCTCGCCGTGGCCTCCCGCGCGCTGAAGCGTGACGGCGCCGGGGCGCTCGGCGTGGCGGGCGTGATGGCCGAGGCCGGCCTCACCCACGGCGCCTTCTATGCCCACTTCCCCTCTCGCGAGGCCCTGATCGCCGAGGCGCTCGACGCCGCCCTGGCGGAGATGAAGGCCCGCTACTTCTCGGTGATCGAGGGCAAGCCGCCCGCCCGCGCGCTCAGCGACTACATCGACTTCTACGTCTCGCGCCGCCACCGCGATCATCCCGGCGACGGCTGCATCCTCACCGCCCTGGGCTCCGACATCGCCCGCCTGTCCGACCCCGCCCGCGACGCCTTCGCCCGCGGTCACGCCCAGCTGGCCCGGGCCCTGACCAACCTGCTCGATGCCTCGGTCACGGACGACCTGGAGACCCTGGCGCTGTCCATGACCGCCGAGATGGTCGGCGCCGTCACCCTGGCCCGCGCCACCGCCGACCCCATCCACTCCGACCGCCTGCTGGCGGCCAGCCGCGCCGCCCTCAAGGCCCGCGCCGGCGTCGCCGAGGAGCCCGCCCGATGACCGTCGACGCCCTGCAGGCCCCCGCCCACCTGGGCGACGCCAAACCGGCCAGGCCCGCCAAACGCGCCCTGCCCGGCCGCGCCTTCATCGCGCTCGGCGTAGCGGCGGTGCTGGCCATCGGCGGCTACGTCTTCCTGCGCCTGGCCCACACGGTGGAGACCACCGACAACGCCTATCTGAAGTCCGACCGCACCATCGTGGCGCCGAAGGTGCGCGGCCTGATCGCCGAGATCCTGGTGGCCGATAACCAGCGGGTCGCCGCCGGCCAGCCGCTGATCCGCCTCGATGATGAGGAATACGCCGCCCGCCTCAGCGGCGCGCAAGCCGACGTGGCCACCGCCGACGCCGCCCTGGCCTCCGCCGAGGCCGCGCTGAAGGCGCTCGATTCCGACGAGGCGCTTGCGCAATCCTCGATCGGCGAGGCCGAGACCGGGATCCGCGCCGCCGACGCCGACGCCACCTATCGCGGCCAGGAACGTACCCGCTACGAGACCCTGGCCACCGCCGGCACGGCCCCGGTGCGCTCCGCCGAACAGGCCCGCGCCGCCTCGCTGGCCGCCAACGCCGCCGCCGACAAGAGCCGCGCGGCCTTGAACGTCGCCCACCGCCAGATGGATGTGGTGGCCGCCCGCCGCGCCCAGCTCCTGGCCGCCGTCGCCCAGGCCCGGGCCGGCAAGCTGAAGGCCGACGCCGCGCTCAATCTCGCCCGCCAGGACAGCGGCCACGCCATCATCCGCGCGCCCATGGCCGGCATCGTCGGCGACCGCCAGGCCGAGGTCGGCGAATACGTCCAGCCCGGCACGCGGCTGCTGACCGTCGTCCCCACCGACCGCCTCTACCTGGTCGCCAACTTCAAGGAGACCCAGACCGCGCGCATGGTCGTGGGCCAGGCCGTGACCATCAAGGTCGACGCCCTGCCCGGCCAGAAGCTCACCGGCCATGTGCAGAGCTTCGCCCCCGGCTCCGGCTCCGAATTCGCCCTGCTGCCCTTCGAGCCCGGCACGGGCAACTTCACCAAGATCGTCCAGCGCGTGCCCGTCCGCATCGCGCTGGACCCCAACCAGCCGGCCGTCAAACGCCTGCGCCCGGGCCTGTCGGCGAAGGTCAGCGTGCGGGTCGGCGGCTAGAAAGCGGTCCTCCCCAGGGCTGCCCAAGCAGCCCGGCGGGGGAGGTGGCCGGAACGGCCGGAGTGGCTTACCGAATCAAAGGGCGGGCGTGTTCTGGCGCTTGTGCTTGTGCCGTCATCAACCTCTGCACCAGAACGCGCATAGTCGCCGAATCGGTAAGCCCCTCCGGCGCTTCGCGCCACCTCCCCCGCCGGATCGCTTGGGCGATCCTGGGGAGGACCGCTTTAGCGCCGCTCTTCGGCCCGGGTCTCCTCGAACGCTTCCTCGTCCATCCCGCCGGTGTCCCAGCCACCCTCGGCGTCGGGCTTCATGCGCGCCAGGTCGGCGGCCAGCAGCCGGTTCATGGTCTCCGCCGCATCGCGCGAGGCCAGCAGATAGGCCTCCTCCTGGCCCCAGACGGGCCGCAGCTCCTCGAACTGGCGCCGGTCATGGCGGCGGAAGAAGGCCGCCGCGCGCCAGGCCCGGTGGGCCCGGAAGCCCAGCTTCTTCAGCGCCGTGACGCCCATGGCCACCGCGCCCTCGAAGGTCTCGCGCTCCACCGCGTCGGCCCCGTTGGCCAGCAGGTCATAGGCATGACGCCGGTCGAAGGCGCGCGCCAGGATGATCAGGTCGGGGAAGGCCTCCCGGGCCGTCTCCACCAGCTGGGCCGACTTCCCGGCGTCGTCGATGGCCACGATCAGCATCTTGGCCCGCTCGGCCCCGGCGGCCCGCAGCAGGTCCAGCCGCGTCGCATCGCCATAGTGCACCGGCCGCCCGAACCGCCGCAGCAGCTCGATCTGCTCGATGGAGGCGTCCAGCACGGTGGAGCTGAACCCGTTGGCGGTCAGCAGCCGCCCCACGATCTGGCCGAATCGCCCGAAGCCGGCGATGATGATGTCGGGCTCGGCATTGTCGAAGGTGGGATCGGCGGGCTTGGGCCCCGCCGGCTTGGCCCTGTCGAACACCCGCTGGGCCCGCTCGAAGAGGGCCACGCTGACCGGGCTCAGCGCCATCGACACCGCCACGGCGGCGGTCAACAGGGCGGCCAGCTTGGGATCGATCACCCCCGCGCCGACCGTGAAGGTCAGCAGCACGAAGGCGAACTCGCCCCCCTGGGCCAGGGCCACGCCGATCGCCGCGGCCGCGCGCATCGACGCCCCGCCCGCCAGCGACAGGCCGAACATCACCAGGAATTTCAGGCTCATCAGCCCCAGCACGATGCCCAGCAGCAGCCACGGCGAATGCATCACCAGGCCGAAGTCGATGGTCGCGCCGACCGTGATGAAGAACAGCCCCAGCAGCAGCCCCCGGAACGGCTCGATGTCGGTCTCCAGCTCGCGCCGGAACTCGCTCTCGGCCAGCACCACCCCGGCCAGGAAGGCGCCGAGCGCCGGCGACAGGCCCACCATCTGCATCAGGGCCGCGACCCCGACCACGATCAGCAGGGCCGCGCCGGTGAAGATCTCCCTGAGCCGGGCTTGCGCGATGAAGCGGAACACCGGGCGCACCGCATAGCGCCCGATCCCCACCACCGCCGCCACCGCCGCCAGCACCGCCAGGGTCTGCAGCCAGGCCGGCAGTCCCGACACCAGGCTGGTGTGCGCCACCGCCGTCGAGGTCAGCCGCGCCGGCGCCGAGGCCAGCAGGGGCAGCAGGGCGAACAGCGGAATCACCGACAGGTCCTGCAGCAGCAGCACCCCGAAGGCCGCGCGGCCCACGGGCCCGTTCCTCAGGCCCTTTTCGTCGAGCGTCTGCAGCACGATGGCCGTCGAACTCATGGCCAGCACCAGCCCCACGGCCAGCGCCGTGCGCCACGGCAGGCCGATCAGCGCCACGATGCCGGCGACGGCCAGCGCGGTGACCAGCACCTGCGCCCCGCCCAGGCCGAAGATGGCCTTGCGCATCGACCACAGCAGGGCGGGCTTCACCTCCAGCCCGATCAGGAACAGCAGGATGACCACGCCGAATTCGGCGAAACCCATGATGTCGGCCTGGGCGCCGACCAGCTTCAGGGCGAAGGGCCCGATCACGGCCCCGGCGATCAGATAGCCCAGCACCGATCCCAGCCCGAGGCGCTTGGCGATGGGCACCGAGATCACCCCGGCCCCGAGGTAGACCATGATCTGGATGAGGATGCCGCCGTGCATCAGCTGTCCCCAACTGCAGCGGACGCCGGCGCGCTGACCAGGCTGATCAGCCGCTCCCTATAGCGACGCGCCTCATCCTTCAGCGCGCTCGCCGACTTGCTCACCGCGTTGTGGACGATGAACGGCGTCTCCCAGGTCATGCCGCAGAAGGTCGCCGTCTGTTCGAGGGGCCGCAGGAATTCGTCCATGCTGTAACGGTCCTGGCCGCGCCGGTGATAGCTGTCGGCGGTATGGCCCGCCGTGGCCGCCACGAACAGCCGCTTGCCCTTCAGCGCCTCGCCGCCCGCCCCATAGGCGAAGCCGTGCAGCCAGACCTGGTCAATCCACTCCTTCAGCAGCGCCGGCGGCGCGTACCAGTGGATGGGGAACTGCAGCGCGATGACCGCGTGCTTCTTCAGCTTCTTCTGCTCCATGGGCACATCGACCACGAAGTCCGGATAGGCCTCATAGAGATCGTGGATCTTCACCCCCGGCAGGTCGCCCGCCGCGTCCATCATCGCGTGTCCGGCGCGCGATCTCTCCAGCGCCGGGTGCGCCACGATCAGCATCAGGGGCGAGGTCACCTCATAGTCGGTGGCCTTGGCGGCCTTCGCCTTGCCCTTGGATGGGGGTCGGCTCATGTTGGTCTCCGTGCGGCGCCCACCGCAATAAATTCACCAAGACTTGAATTCTTTTGCGCCCCGCGCCAGAAGGCGGCGAACGCGCAGAGATAAGGAGCGACGATGCCCGACAAGGTCCGCAAAGCCGCCTCGGAAGCCCTGGAGGGGCTGCTGTTCGACGGCATGACCATCATGGCGGGGGGCTTCGGCCTCTGCGGCATTCCGGAAAACCTGATCGCGGCCATCCGCGACGCCAAGGTCAAGGACCTTACCGTGGTGTCCAACAACTGCGGGATCGACGACTTCGGGTTGGGCATCCTGCTCGCGGGCGGTCAGATCAAGAAGATGATCAGCTCCTATGTGGGGGAGAACAAGCTGTTCGAACAGCTCTACCTCTCCGGAGAATTGGAGCTTGAGTTCAATCCCCAGGGCACCCTGGCCGAACGCATCCGCGCCGGCGGGGCCGGCATCCCGGCCTTCTTCACCAAGACCGGCGTCGGCACCCTGGTGGCCGAGGGCAAGGAGGTGCGCGACTTCGACGGCGAGCTCTATGTGATGGAGCGCGGCCTCACCGCCGACCTGTCCATCGTCAAGGCCCACTCCGGCGACGCCGAGGGCAACCTCGTCTACCGAAAAACCGCGCGCAACTTCAATCCGATGATGGCCACCGCCGGCAAGGTCACCGTGGCCGAGGTCGAGCAGCTGGTCGAGATCGGCGCCCTGGACAAGGACAACATTCACACGCCGGGCATCTTCGTCGACCGCCTGGTCAAGGGCGCGGTCTATGAGAAGCGCATCGAGCGCACCACCACCCGACCCCGTCAAGCCGCCGCCGCCGGAGTGGAAATCTAAGATGGCCTGGACCCGCGAACAGATGGCCGAACGGGCCGCCGCCGAACTGCGCGACGGCTTCTACGTCAACCTCGGCATCGGCATCCCGACCCTGGTGGCCAACTACATCCCGCCGGGCATGTCGGTGACGCTGCAGAGCGAGAACGGCATGCTGGGCATGGGCCCCTTCCCGTATGAGGGCGAGGCCGACGCCGACCTGATCAACGCCGGCAAGCAGACCATCACCGAGCTGCCGTCGTCCTCCTACTTCAGCTCCGCCGACAGCTTCGCCATGATCCGGGGCGGCCACATCGCGCTCTCCATCCTTGGCGGCATGCAGGTCTCGGAGGCCGGCGACCTGGCCAACTGGATGGTGCCCGGCAAGATGGTCAAGGGCATGGGCGGCGCCATGGACCTGGTGGCCGGGGTCAAGCGCGTGGTGGTGGTCATGGACCACACCGAAAAATCCGGCGCGCCCAAGCTGCTGCGCCAGTGCAACCTGCCGCTCACCGGCCAACAGGTCGTCGACCTGCTGATCACCGACCTCGGCGTCTTCGACATCGGCCGCGGCGCCGGCGTGCGCCTCACCGCCCTGGCCGACGGCGTCACCCTGGAAGAGATCAAGTCCAAGACCGAAGCCCACTTCCAGGTGGATCTGTAACCCCACAGCCGGGGACATGTACGCTCTCAGATCCGTCAGCAAGGACGCGAGCGCCTGGCCGTACATGTCCCCCGATCCTGGCCGGGGGACATGTACGGTCGGGCACGGGATCGTAAACACCGGCTTTTGAGGGCGTACATGTCCCCGGTTAGCGCCGTCGAAGACGAGCGGCTTTAGCGCTTGGGAACGGGCGGCGTCTGCGCCGCCCGAAACCCCTCGCCGATGAACATGTCCAGCCGGCGTACATGGTTGCGATCCAGGAACACCCGCTGGATCTGGGTGTCGGCCGTCCGCGCGAAGTCGGCGGCGATCATCGGCCGCTTGGCCTCCACCATGCTCACCGCCAGGACCCGGCCCCCCTCGGCGGGCGTCAGCCCCGCCTCGGCCTCGGCCTGGCTGATCGGCGGGTCGCCGGCGCTGCTCCATTTGCGCAGGGGCGCGGCGTCCGGCCGGTCGAAATAGTCGCGGCCGTAATAGCGTAGCGAATTGAACAGCAGCCGGTCGTCCACCGCCACGGCGCTCAGGCCGCGCACCGCCTGCTCGATCATCGCGCGGTTGACCACCGCCTCGGCGGTCTGGCGCCAGCCACGCATGCGCTTCAGCGATCCGGCCGCGCCCACCTTGTCGGCCAGCCTGGGCGAGACCGTTGCCGCCACCACCAGCCCGGCGATGGCTGCCTGGATGACCAGCGTCGCGATCAGCGCCCCCTTGGCCAGCAGGGCCAGGCGGCCCGTCCCCTGGCGCCAGCGCATCAGCCAGGCGGCGGCCAGCACCACGCCGGGCACATAGGCGATTGCGGCCCAGTTGGCGTTGGCCCGCGACAGGAAGGCCAGGATGGTGACCACGATCAGGGCCGGCGCCATGGCGCAGACCAGCAGCTTGTCGGCCGCCTCCAGCACCCGGGCGCGCGCGGCGATGACCAGACCGGCGAGCAGCACGAGCAGCGGCACAGGTCCGAACACCCCGAACTGCGCGCCCAGGAACTGGCCCAATTCACTGAACGAGAAGAGCTTGCCGTGGGTCAGGTTGGCGTTGGCGGCGGTGTGGACCACCGTCTGGAAATGATGGGCGGCGTTCCAGGCCAGGTTGGGCGCCACGGGCAGGGCGAACGCGACCAGGGCCGCCACCGCCGCCGGCCAGCGCCACACCCGCCGCGCGTCGCGGTCGATGATCAGATGCGCGGCCAGGCCGACGATCAGATAGAGGGCCGCATATTTGCTGAGCATCGCCAGGCCCAGCGCCAACCCCAGTCCGGCGGCGGTGATGATTCGGCCCCGGCCGGTGGCGCCGCCGCTCATCGTCTGCAGGCGGACATAGGCCAGCAGGGCCAGGCTGGCGAAGAACATCAGCGGCGCGTCGGTGGAAATGACCAGCGACGAGATCGCCACCCCCGGCATCAGCACGAACAGCGTCGAGGCCAGCGCGCCGGTCCAGGCGCCGTACAGCCTGCGCCCAAGAAAGAAGAGGGTGATGGCGCTGCCGCCGTTCAGGAAGACCGCCGCCGCGCGCACATAGGGTTCGCTGTCGCCGCCCAGCCGGGTGGTCAGCGCGATCATCCACGCCACCATCGGCGGCTTGGCGAAATAGCCGAAGGCCAGGTGGCGCGACCAGACCCAGTACTGGGCCTCGTCGGGGTAGAGCTCCAGCGGTGTGGCCAGAAGGCCGCCCAGCCGGATCAGGGTCGCCAGGAGAATCAGCCCCAGCGCGGCGCGGCGCGCTGTCGCATCCGGATCGCCCGGCGCCGGGATCGCCATGCCAGCCTTGGTCAAACCACTACCTCCGAAGCCGGCGGGATCGCCGCTTTCCCTTGCCGCTCAAGGCTTTGCGACGATGGCCGAAAAATGACGCCTACTGACGGATTGTTGCGCAGGGCGCACAGAAGTCGGGCTCCTTGCCGGTTGCGCTGATATCGTTGCAAAATCGTCACCACAGTTCGCCATAGGGTGGGTATTAGGAACGTAAGTACGGTGCGGCGCCTGTGAACTGGCCCCGCGACGTTCTGTTTGAGAGGGGATAACTCAAGTGATCATGACGAAGAAACTCGCCTTCCTGGCGACGACGGCGCTTGCTGGCACTCTATTGCTGGCGACCAATGCGATGGCCCAATCCACCGGCACGACCGAAGTGGAAGAAGTCACCATCACGGCCACCAATGGGCCGAAGAACGTCGACGGTGTCATCACCGCCGAAACCGAACCGAAATCGCGTGCCGCGATCACGCAAGAATTCATCGGCAAGCAGCAGAGCGGCCAGTCGGTCCTGCAGACGATCAACCTGACGCCGGGCGTCAACTTCACCAACAACGACCCCTACGGCTCGGCCGGCGGCAACCTGCGCATCCGCGGCTTCGACGGCAACCGTATCTCGCTGACCTTCGACGGCGTGCCGCTGAACGACACCGGCAACTACGCCATCTTCTCGAACCAGCAGGAAGATCCCGAGCTGATCGAAAAGGCCACCGTGAACCTGGGCTCCACCGACGTGGACAGCCCCACGGCGTCCGCCACCGGCGGTACGGTCAACTACACCACCCTGCGTCCCAGCAAGGACCCCGGCTTCATGGCCGACGTGTCCGGCGGTTCGTTCAACTATCGCCGCGGCTTCGCCCTGATCAACACCGGCGCGCTGGGTCCCTACGACACCGCCGCCTGGATCTCCGGCTCCTATCAGAAGTACGACAAGTTCCGTGGCGTCGGCACGCTGGAAAAGATCCAGTTCAACGCCAAGGTCTATCAAAGCCTGGGCGACAACGGCGACTTCATCTCGGTCGGCTTCCACTATAACCAGAACCGCAACAACTCCTTCCGCAGCTACAGCGACGCGGCCTTCAAGTTCTACGGCACCAACTACGACTACCTGTCGACCTGCAACCTGCCCTCGGCGCTCGCCGTCAACGGCACCGTGCAGAACGACAACGCCAACGCCGCCGCCAACCCCGCCTTCCTGGCGGCCGGCGACAACCCCGCCAGCCCGTCCAGCTGCACCAACTTCCAAGGTGTGCGCCTGAACCCCTCCAACACGGGCAACATCCGTGGCCAGGGCCGCTTCACCATCCTGCCGAACCTGCACCTGACGGTGGACCCCTCGTTCCAGTACGTCCTGGCCAACGGCGGCGGCTCGACCACCATCTCGGAAACGGCGGCGGTCATTAAGGGCGTCAACTCCGCGGGCCCCGGCCGCGACCTGGACGGCGACGGCGACACGCTCGACACCGTGCGCTTCTACGCGCCCAGCAACACCAACACCCGCCGTTACGGCCTGACCAGCTCGCTGATCTGGGACGTCAATGACAACAACCGCCTGCGTCTGGCCTATACGCTGGACTACGGTCGTCACCGTCAGACCGGCGAATACACCCCCCTCGACCACGCCGGTAACCCGTCCGATCCGTTCGGCGGCAAGGACGGCCACGGCCCGAAGGTGTTCAACAACGACGGCTACTTCCTGCGCTCGCGCGACCGTCTGTCCTTCGCCATCCTGAACCAGATCGCCCTGGAATACCGCGGCAAGTTCATGGATGACGCCCTGACCGTGAACATCGGCATCCGCGCCCCCTTCTTCAAGCGCGACATGAACCAGTACTGCTACACCAACAATACCTCCAACAATGTCCTCGCTCCGTCCGGCAGCGCGGTCACCTGCACCAGCCAGACCGTCGCCTCGACCAGCGCCACCAACGGCACGGTCACGCTGAACGGTTCGGGCGCTTCGACCTTCATCAAGCCCTTCTCCACCTCGGTGGAGTACAACAAGATCCTGCCGAACATCGGCGTGTCCTATAAGCTCGGCGACGGCCACTCGGTCTATGCCAGCTTCTCGGAAGGCCTCTCGGCGCCGCGTACCGACCAGCTCTACACCGCGCGGATCGTCAACAAGGGCACGCTCGTCACGCCGATCTTCGTGACCGAAGCGGCCGACGTGCAGCCGGAAGAAACCAAGGCCTACGACGTCGGCTACCGCTACAGCTCGGGCAACGTGATCGCCTCGGCCGCCCTGTGGTACAACGACTACAAGAACCGCATCGTGACCTCGTTCGACCCCGATACGGGCGTCGCCACCGATCGCAACGTCGGCGCCGTCGTCCTGTACGGTGTGGACGCGCAAATCGGCTGGCAGGTCGTGGACAACTTCTCGCTCTACGCCTCGAGCTCCTACACCCACAGCGAGCTGCAGGATAACCTGCTGGCCGGTACGGTGACGGTCGCCGGCGCCAACCCCGTGTTCCCCACGGTCGGCACCCAGATCTTCATCCCGACCAAGGGCAAGAAGCTCGTCGAAACCCCGACCTGGACCTTCGCCGCCCGCGGCGAATGGGACATCACCTCGTGGGCCCACTTCTCCCTGCAAGGCAAGTATGTCGGCAAGCGCGCCGCCACGGACGTGAACGACGAATACGCGGGCGCCTACACCGTGTGGGATACGGATCTGCGCATCGACCTGCCTTGGGTTGATGAAGCGATCAGCGGCAAGGGCTCCTACCTGCAGTTCAACGTCACCAACCTGTTCGAAGAGGGCTACTACGGCTCGATCAGCTCGGGTACGGCGTTGAACCCCGTCGCCGGCGTCATCGGGACCTCGGTCCCGGCCGGTTCTGGCATGGTGTTCACCAACAGCTCCTTCTACCAGATCGGCGCCCCGCGCACCTTCCAGGTCACCCTGACCGCGAAGTTCTAGTCGCGCTAAACGTCGAACCAAGATTGGGGCGGTCCGGAAACGGACCGCCCCTTTTTCGTGGGCGCTCCCGAACCTTGCCGCACCCCAATCTTGACGTTGGCCCCCTCGCGGGCCATCTGCGCCCTCGTTCAACGGAGCCGCCCGATCATGACGACCGTCCCCGCCGAGTGGGCGCCCCACCAGGCCATGTGGCTGGGCTTTCCCAGCCATGCCGAGCTTTGGCAGGAAGACCTTGGCGCCGCGCAGGGCGAGGTTGCCGCCCTGGCCGCCGCGCTGGCCGGTCCGGGCGCCGAGCGCGTACGGCTGATGGTCTGCGGCGACGAGGCCGAGGCCGCCGCCCGGGGCCTGCTGGCCGATGTGGCCGGCGTGGAGATCGTGCGCGCCACCTTCGGCGACATCTGGCTGCGCGACACCGGCCCCATCTTCCTCGACACCGGCATCGCCGCCGGCTTCAGCTTCAACGGCTGGGGCGGCAAGTATGAGATGGAAGGCGACAACGAGGTGGACGGCCAGATCGCCGCCGCCGCCGGCGCGCCCCTGGTCTGGAACGACTTCGTGCTCGAGGGCGGCTCCCTCGACCACGACGGCTACGGAACCGTGCTGACCACCCGCCAATGCCTGCTCAATCCCAATCGCAACGCGGGCTGGACCGAGGCCTTGGCGCAAACCGCGCTGGCCGAAGCGCTGGGCGCGCGCAAGGTGCTGTGGCTGGGCGACGGCCTGATCAACGACCACACCGACGGCCACGTCGACAACCTGGCCCGCTTCGTCGGCCCCAGCCTGGTGGCCTGTCCGGTCGGCTGGGGCGAGGACGATCCCAACATGGAAGTCTATGACGAGACGGCGCGGGCCCTGTCGCAGATGACCGACGCCCGGGGCGGGCGCCTCCAGGTGACCCGCATCCCTTCGCCCGGCCGCATCGAGACCGCCGACGGCGACGTCATCCCGGCCTCCCACATGAACTTCCTGATCGCCAACGGCGCCGTCATCGTGCCGCTCTACGACGGCGATCCCGCCGCCGGCGCCATGGCCGTGGAGGCTCTCGAAGGCCTGTTCCCCGAACGCAAGGTGATCGGCCTGCGCTCGCGCGCCATCCTCACCGGCGGCGGCTCCTTCCACTGCATCAGCCAGCAGGAGCCCGCGCGATGACCAGGTTGCTCACCGCCGCCGCCATCCAAACGTCCTACGACACCAACCTGGCCGCCAACATCGCCAAGACCGAAGGCTTCATCCGCGAGGCCGCCGCCCGCGGGGCCCAGGTCATCCTGCCCTCGGAACTGTTCCAGGGCCCCTACTTCTGCGTCACCCAGGAAGAGCGCTGGTTTGCCGAGGCCCACCCGTGGCGCGAGCACCCCGTGGTCAAGGCCATCGCCCCCCTGGCCGGCGAACTGGGCGTGGTCATCCCCATCTCGATCTTCGAGCGTGAGGGACCCCACTATTTCAACAGCATCGTCATGGCCGACGCCGACGGGTCGCTAATGGGCGTCTATCGCAAGAGCCACATCCCCGACGGTCCCGGCTATCAGGAGAAGTACTACTTCCGCCCCGGCGACACCGGCTTCAAGGTCTGGGACAGCCGTTTCGGCCGCATCGGCGTCGGCATCTGCTGGGACCAATGGTACCCCGAGGCCGCCCGCGCCATGGCCCTGATGGGCGCCGAGATCCTGCTCTACCCCACCGCCATCGGCTCCGAACCCCACGACCCGACCCTCGACACCGCCCTGCCGTGGCGGCGCGCCATGCAGGGCCATGCCGTCTCCAACGTCATCCCGGTGGTCGGCGCCAACCGCATCGGCTTCGAGCCCTGGGAAAACTATCCGGGCGGCGGCCAGACCTTCTATGGCTCGTCCTTCATCGCCGACCATCGCGGCGACCTGGTGGGCGACATGAGCCCCACCGAGGAAGGCGTCGTCACCGCCACCTTCGACCTCGACTTCCTGACCACCCACCGCGCCGCCTGGGGCTTCTTCCGCGACCGCCGCCCCGACCTCTACGGCGACCTGGCCAAGGGGCGTCCGGCTTAGGGACGATGGCGCCGGGTGCATGCACACCCGTGGCGATCGCCCCAAAATACTCCGCTCATCCCGACGAAAGTCGGGATGAGCGGATGGAATTGGGCGGGCGCTTAACGTTTCACTGCCCGGTGACCCCAGCGCAGTCCGGCGCCGCGCCGGACTTCCTGAACTTCGCCACCTCCCGTCGGGCCGCCGCCATGTCGGCCTGGAAGCCCTTGTCGGCGTGCAGGCGGCTGATCATGGCTGAGCTCAGGATGCGGCCGGCGGCGACGTCGCTCTGGAAGTGGACGCCGCAGATCACCCGGCTGTCGCCGAATTCGCGGCCCCGGGTCAGCACGGCGTCGGCGTGGTCGGGGACCAGTTCGGCGATCACCAGGGCCCAGCTCCAGCCCATCATCGAATGACCCGAGGGGTAGGAGCCGTTGGTCTTCAGCCAGTCGGCGCGCGGCACGCAGATCCTGGCGTCGTTGCCGATCAGCGGCCGGGTGCGGAAATAGCGGCGCTTGGGCACGGCGGCGACCAGGGAGCCGTCGAGGCCGGTGCGGATCAACAGGGTGGTGGTGCGCGGCATCGTCTGCGCGGTGATGGTCAGGCCGGCGGCGCAGGCCATGCTCTTGAAGGCCGAGGGCCCCGACAGGTCGTCGTCGCGGATCGCCTGGGCCCAGCGCGGGGTGCCGGCCAGCGAGCGGGTCTCCTCGTAGATGGTGCGGTCGGCGCGCCCCTGGGGCGAGTCCGGCTCGGGCGGCGGGCCCAGGATGGCGATGCCGTCCGGATAGGCGGCCGGGGCCAGATAGCCCGTCAGCCGGCCCCCCGGCGGCTGCAGGACGCCGCCCTGGGTGACCGTATTCTCGCTGGACGGCGCCGGGTCATGACGGAAGCCCGGGATGCCGGGCAGGCTGGCGCAGGCCGCGACGGCGGAGACGGCGGCGCCGGCCGCCAGGGCGGCGAGGGTGGTTCTAAGCGTGTTGAGGAGCATCCGCCCAAGGAACGGACAGTTTGCGGAGCCGTCAAGCTTTACCCGCTTGACGACTCGATATGTTATTTCATAACACTTGCCCACCGGCGCCTCCCCGCGTCTCTTAAACCCAGGTCCAGACAATGCGCCGCGCCCTCCTGCTCGCCGCCGTGAGCCCCCTCGTTTTCTATCTCCAGATCAACCCCGCCCACGCCGCCGACGACGCCACCTCCGTCTCCGAGGTGGTGGTCACCGCCCAGAAGCTGGACGCGGTGCGCACCGGCATCCAGACCCAGACCGGCGCCTCCACCTACGTCATCGGCCGCGAGGCCATCCAGGCCGCGCCGGGCGGCGCCGACGTGGGGCTGAACACGGTGATCCTGCAGGCCCCCAGCGTGGTCCAGGACAGCTTCGGCCAGCTGCATGTGCGCGGCGAACACAACGGCCTGCAGTTCCGCCTGAACGGCGTCATCCTGCCCGAGGGCATCAGCGCCTTCGGCCAGACCCTGAACCCGCGCCTGGCCGACAAGGTCCAACTGATCACCGGCGCCCTGCCGGCCACCTACGGCCTGCGCACCGCCGGCGTCATCGACATCACCACCCGCGACGGCCTGGAGAACGGCGGCGAGATCAGCCTCTCGGGCGGGACCCACAACACCCTCCACCCGAGCATCGAGGCGCAGGGCTCGCACGAAGGCTTCAACGTCTTCGCCACCGCCGACTGGCAGACCTCCGACCTGGGCATCGAATCCCCCGACGGCCGCTCCACCCCGCTGCACGACCGCACCCGCCAGACCCACGCGTTCGCCTATATGGAACAGATCCTCAACCCCGACACCCGCATCACCGGCATCCTGGGCAGCTCGACGGAGACCTTCGAAATCCCCAACAAGTCGGGCCTGCAGCCGGGTTCGCTGGACGGCGTCAACGGCCTGGGCCCCATCGATCCCTCCACCGGCAATGGCGTGCTGCGCGTCAACGGCCAGAGCGCCTTCGCCAGCGAAAACCTGAATGAGAACCAGCGCGAGATCACCCACTATGGCGTGGTCAGCCTGCTGCACAGCGGCACGGACTTCGACTTCCAGCTGTCGGCGTTCGGCCGCTTCTCCAGCCTGACCTTCCGGCCCGATCCGGTGGGCGACCTGCTCTATGACGGCATCGCCCAGAACGCCTACAAGCGCGACGTGGCCGGCGGGCTGCAGTTCGAAGGCGTCTACCATCTCGGCGACAGCCACACCCTGCGCGGCGGCCTGTCGGCCCAGATCGACCGTTCCACGGGAAACACCACCTCGCGGGTGCTGCCGGTGGACGGGGCGGGTAACCAGACCAGCGATGTGCCGCTGAGCGTCACCGAAACCACCGCCAAGACCGCCCACACCTACAGCGGCTATATCCAGGACGAGTGGAAGCTGGGCGATAGCCTCACCCTCAACTACGGCCTGCGCTACGACCGCTTCGAGGGCTATGTCACCGAGGACCAGCTCAGCCCGCGCATCAACCTGGTGTGGAAGCCGCTGGACGGCACGACGGTGCATGCCGGCTACAGCCGCTACTTCTCCCCGCCGCCCTTCGAACTGGCCAGCTCCACCACCATCGCCGCCTTCGCCGGCACGACGGCGCAGGCGCCGGGCACGGTCAACGACCCGCCCAAGGCCGAGCGCGCCAACTACTATGACCTGGGCGTCTCCCAGAAGGTGCTGCCGGGCCTGACGCTCGGTATCGACGCCTACTACAAGCAGTCGAAGAACATGATCGACGAGGGCCAGTTCGGCGCCCCGATCATCCTGGCCGTGTTCAACTACCGCCAGGGCGAGCAGGGGGGCGTGGAGTTCAGCGCCAACTATGTGCGCGGCCATTTCACCGGCTACGCCAACCTGGCCATCGCACGCGCCATGGGCAAGGACATCGTCTCGGGCCAGTTCAACTTCGACCCCGCGGATCTCGCCTATATCCAGGACCACTGGATCCATGTGGACCACGACCAGAAGTACACGGGCTCGGCCGGGGCCTCATACCGCCTGGGCCGGACTACCTTCACCACCGACCTGATCTATGGCTCGGGCCTGCGCGCGGACGGCGCCACGCCCAACGGCGACCACCTGGACGCCTATGTGGTCGCCAACGCCGGGGTCGCTCAGAACCTCGACCTCGGGGCGTTCAAGGACCTCACCGTCCGCGTCGACGTCATCAACGTCTTCGACAAGGTCTATGAGATCCGCGACGGCTCCGGCATCGGCGTCGGCGCCTCGCAGTACGGGGCGCGGCGCGGGGTGTTCGTGGGGGTTTCGAAGAAGTTCTAGTCCTCCCCCGATCGCGAAGCGAACAGGGGGAGGTGGCCCGAAGGGACGGAGGGGGCGTCCTTTCGACAGCTATGGAAAGCGGAGTGGGTTGGACAAGTGCGTCCCCTCCGGCCCTTCGGGCCACCTCCCCTCGTCTCGCTGCGCTCGCAGGGGAGGACTGGCTACCCCAGCACCGTCTTGCCATTCCTCACCACGGTGACGTCGCGCGACTTCACGCGGGCCTCGAAGGAGATGACGTCGCCGTCCTTCCACATGTCCACGGTGATGGTCTCGCCGGGGAAGACGGGGGAGGAGAAGCGCACCTGGTGGCTCTTGATCCGGGCCGGGTCGAGGTCGGCGTAGGTCTGCATCACCGCGCGGCAGGTCACGCCATAGGTGCATAGCCCGTGCAGGATGGGCCGCGGGAAGCCCGCGGCCTTGGCTACGCCCGGGTCGGAATGGAGCGGATTGCGGTCGCCCGACAGGCGGTAGATCAGCGCCTGGTCCGGCTTGGTGGGGATGTCGACGCTGGCGTCGGGCGCGCGCTTGGGAACTTCATGGGGCTCGGGCGCGCCGTCGGAGGGGCCGCCGAAGCCGCCGTCGCCGCGCGCGAAGGTCGAGCCGGTCAGGGTGGCCAGCTTCTCGCCGGTCTTGGCGTCGGTCAGCACGGTTTCGACATAGATGACCGCGCCCTTGCCGGGGCCCTTGTCGAAGGCGCCGAGCACCCGCCCATCGGCCTTGATGGTGGCCTCGGTGGGGAAGGGCTTGTGCAGCTCGATCTTCTGCTCGCCGTGCACCACCATCAGGAAGTTGATCATCTTGCCGATCGGCGGGCCGGCGCCCCAGGCGACCACGGTGGCCATGGTCGGCACGGCCTTCAGTCCGCTCTCATAGACGAAGGGCAGCTCCGCCTCGTTCATCGGATCATTGCCCAGGCCGATGCCCAGGGCATAGAGCATGGTCTCGCGGTCGCCCCAGGAGCGGGTGGCGACTTCGCCCTTCAGGTCCAGGATCTCGGGATAGCTGATCGGCATCGGGGCGTCCTCCAGGCTCATGGCCATGTGTTTTGCCGGGATTGAACCCCGTTGACGTGTGGTGAGGCAAGGGTGGTCTGCGAATCGAGTTCCCTCACGACGCGTGGTCGCATTGCCGCTGGGCGGAGGATCGGCTAGAAGCGCCCGCTAACCCGCGTGGAGCCGCCGGGACGGCGCTTCGCCCTTACCGCAAACACCTTCAGAGTCATTCATGGAAATCGCCCAAGCCAACGGACTGACCGGGTCGGTCCTCTTCTATTCTCAGCCCGAGCCGCTCAATAAGGAGCTGCACGGCAAGTTGGGCCTGGTGCGCAACGCCCACCCCTACAAGTTCGCCGCCGAGGGCCACGTCGTGCCCGTCACGGTGACCGAGTTCGGCCCCGCCGCGCTCAGCTATCCGATCATCTTCGCCGGTGATCTGAAGCAGCCCCTGGTGGTGACGGGCCTGAACGCCGGCCAGTCGATGTTCGTGAGCCCCGAAGGGTCCTACGACGTGGGCGCCTACATCCCGGCCTATGTGCGCCGCTATCCCTTCGTGCTGGCCGCCGACGAGCCCAACGGCCGCATGATCGTGTGCATCGACCGTTCGTCCAACCTGCTGGCCGAAGGCGGCGACGTGCCGCTGTTCGACGAAGCGGGCGAGCCGACCGAATATACGAAGAACGCCATCACCTTCTGCGACGACTTCGAAAACGAGCGCCGCCGCACGGAAGCCTTCGTCAACCTGATCACCGAGCTCGACCTGTTCGAGACGAAGGAAGCCTTCTTCACCCCGATGAACCCCGACGGCACCGCCGGCGAGCCCCAGCGGATCGCCGAGTACTTCGCCGTCTCGGAAGAAAAGCTGAAGACGCTGTCGCCGGAAAAGATGGCCGAGCTGCGCGACAACGGCGCCCTGCAACAGATCTACGCCCACCTGCTGTCCCTGGCCGGCTGGGAGCGCCTCATCGCGCTCGCCATCGCCCAACAGGCGCAAGGCCCGGGCGCGGCGAACCTGAACTAGTTCAGGCCAGCCGAGGCAACGATCAGGGGCCCGCGCCGAGAGGTGCGGGCCCTTTTTCTATGGGTCGGATTGAGGCCGGGCGGCCGCGGCGTCCACCCTCGATGCATTCTGGACCTCACGGTCGTGGGGCGCAGGACCCCTGTTTCCGGCGCCGCGGGCGCCGCCCGCGAGATTTCGGGCTATAGTCGTCTGCCGCCAGGACCCGCCGGCGGCTTACGACACCGCTTGCCGCCGAGTTGGCGGACGATTTGAAAGTCCCTGCCTTGATCGAACATTATGGATGGTCCGACCTTTTGGCGCGTGAGTTCGCGGCGCACGCGCTCGCGGGCCACATCCCCGGGCGCATCATCGTCCAGCACCGCGACGGCTATGAGGTCGTCACCGACCAGGGCGAACTGCGCGCAAAGATCTCCGGCCGGCTGCTGCACGAGGCGGGGGAGGCCGGCTATCCGGCCGTCGGCGACTGGGTCGAGATCGCGCTGAACGACGCGGAAGGCGCCGCCGTCATCCATGACGTCCTGCCGCGCCGCACCGCCTTCGTGCGCCGCGCGGTAACCGACAGCTCTCAAGGGTTGCAGGTGATCGCCGCCAATATCGACGTCGCCTTCGTCGTCACCTCGCTGAACGCCGACCTCAATGCCCGCCGCATCGAGCGCTATCTCGCCGCGGCCTTGCAGAGCGGGGCCCGGGCCGTGGTGGTGTTGACCAAGTCCGACCTGAGCGACGACCCGCAAGCCCAGACCGCGGACATCGCCGCCCTGGCCGCCGACTGCCTGGTCGTGGCGGTCTCGGCGCGCCAGGGCCTTGGCCTCGACACCCTGCTGGCCCAGGTCGGGCCGGGCGAGACCGCTGTGCTGGTCGGATCCTCGGGCGTCGGCAAATCGACCCTGGTCAACGCCCTGCTGGGCGAGGATCGCATGGCGACCAACGCCGTGCGCGACGGTGGCGATCAGGGCCGCCACACCACCAGCCGCCGCCAGCTCGTGCGGCTGCCGGGCGGAGGCCTGTTGATCGACACGCCGGGCTTCCGGGAGGTGGGCCTGATCGACGCCGAAGAGGGCGTGGGCCTGGTGTTCGACGACATCGAGCGTCTGATCCAAGAGTGCCGGTTCAGCGATTGCCGCCACGACAACGAGCCGGGCTGCGCGGTGCTCGCCGCCCTGGAGAGCGGCGCGCTCGACGCCGGCCGCTGGGCCAACTTCGAAAAGCTCGGGATGGAAACGGCCATGGCCGAGGCCAAGGCCCAACAGGTGGCGAAGAACGACGAGCGCCGCCGCCTGCTCGTGCTGCAGAAGGGTTACCGCGCGACCAAGAGGGACACCCGCGGGAGCAAATGAACGCCCTCCAACCGGCCGGCTGCCGCGACGGGGGTAATTTTTATCAGAATTTGGCTCCGCGCCCCCTGCAACCGGTTTAGGGGAATGTCCCCCGACCTTGGAGAAACGCCATGCCCACCTTTACGATAGTGACCACCAGCGCGACCCAAGGCAGCGACGCGGTCGAGGTGAACACGCTCTCGGACGAATTCACCAACGAGAGTGAAGCCCTGGGGTATTCGCGCCGGATGGCGGAAGAGATGGTGGGCTTGGCCCATCAACTCTCCCTCGACTTCGACTACAGCAATATCGGCCTGTACGAGGGCGATCTGGTCGATGAAGAGCCGGATACGACGCATCCGTCGTTCAGGGGCATGTGGGTCCTGGACGAAGAGGGCCCGGCCTTCGTCGGCGCGGACGAATTCCATGAAGCCGCCCCAGAGCCGGACCTGAGCTGACGGCCGAGGTTCGGCGTCCGATCACCGGCTGTTCCTAAGGACCGCTCCTGGCGCTTGCAGTCTTCCGACGCCCGCTAAACCGCCCCAAACACCTCCTCGAACAGATCGAGCATCGCTCGCCAGGACCGCTCGTCGCTGGGCCCATGGTACTCAAACCCCGGCCGCCCCATCGCCCCCACGTCGGGGTTGGTGAAACTGTGGCCGGCGCCGCCATAGACGATCATGCGCCAGTCGGCTCCGGCGGATTCCATTTCCTGTTCGAAGGCGATGCGTTGTTCGGGCGGGATGATGGGGTCGTTGACGCCGATCTGGGTCAGGACCTTGCCCTTGATGGCGCCGGGCTGGGCGGGTCTGGGGGTGGCCAGGCCCGAGTGGAAGCCGACCACGGCCTTCAGGTCGGCGCCGGAGCGGGCCAGTTCCAGGGAGGTGGTGCCACCGAAGCAGTAGCCGATGGCGGCGAGGCGCTCGGGGTCGGTCTGAGGCTGATCGGTCAGGATTTTCAGCGCCGTGGTGGCGATCTCGCGGATGCCGGGGGTCTCGGAGATCAGCTTGCCCAGGCGGGCCATCACCTGGCCCATGTCGGTGGGGCGCTGGTCGCCGTGGTAGTCGAGGCAGAAGGCCACGTAGCCGAGGCCGGCCAGGCGCCGGGCGAAGGTCTTGGTCAGCTCACCCAGGCCGCCGCCCTCGTGCGACAGCAGCACGCCGGGGCGCTTGCCGGGCCGGGCCTCATCCACGGCCAGGTAGCCGACATAGCGCTCGGCGCCGACGTGATATTCGATGTCCTGGGTCTTCATGCCCGTTTCTCCCGGTTGGCTTTGAGGGTCATCGCATAGGGTGTTCGTGGTCGGGCTCAGCTTTCAACCACGAAGGCACGAAGATCACGAAGGGGCACGAAGTTCCGGATGACCGTCCTCGGTCTGCGCCCGCGCGAAGCGCAACCTATCCTTCTTCGCGACCTTCGTGTCCTTCGTGCCTTCGTGGTCAAATAGGGCCTTCGGCCCGGGCAGAGCCTTTAATTTGCGGGCTGCCGCGCCCGCTGGCCTCGGTCAGCGCGAGAAGACGCTCCGCGTCAGGCAGGAGAAGACCAGGCGGCCGGCCTCGTCGAGCAGGTCGTGCTGGGCGATGATGATGCCCTTGCCCTCGCCCACCGGGTCCTTGCCCATCACCGTCATGCGGCCGCGCAGCATCTCGCCGGCCGGTGGGTTGCGCGCCCAGCGCAGGGCGTCGACGCCGAGGCGCTTGGTCTGGGGCCACTCGGCGGCGGCGTCGGCGTCCAGCTTGGACCAGATGGCGAAGGTCATGGTGTCGGGGGCGCCGCGCTCCACGTCCCAGCCGGGGGCGAAGGCGGCCACGAAGGTCGCCAGTGCGTCGCCGTCCACGACGCAGACGCCCAGGGAGACCACCTGGCCGATCTCGATATCGTCAAAGCCTGCGGGCATGGGGTCAGGGTTCCTAGAGCGGGTTGAGGAAAAGTGTGAAGCGGTTTTCCGCCCGCAACCCGCTCTACCTCCTAGAAAGATTAGAGCACGATTCAAATCGTGCTCGGGGAGACGCGGATGAGCAGCTTGCCGTCATGGTCGCCGGTGAACAGCCGGCCAAGGGCGTCGACGGCGTTTTCCAGCCCATCGACCACATGCGCCTTCCATTTGATCTGGCCCGACGCCACCCAGGGCGCCAGCTCGGCGAAGGCTTCGCCGGCGCGCGGCAGATAGTCGATGATGATGAAGCCCTTGATCAGCAGGCGGCGCATCAGGATGCGGCCGAAGTCGTTGGGGCCGCTGGGCGGACCGTCATCGTTGTAGGTCGAGATCATGCCGCACAGCGCCATGCGGCCGAAGGTGTTCATGCGGTCGAACACGGCGTCCATGATCTTGCCGCCGACATTCTCGAAATTGACGTCAATGCCGTTGGGGCAGAGCCGGTCCAATGCGTCGCCCACATCTTCATTCTTATAATCGATGGCGCCGTCGAAGCCGAGGTCGCGGGTCAGCCAGGCGCACTTCTCCGGGCCCCCGGCGATGCCGATGACGCGGCAGCCCTTCAGCTTGGCGATCTGGCCGACGATGGAGCCCACGGCCCCGGCAGCGGCGCTGACCACCACCGTCTCGCCCGGCTGAGGCTTGCCGATGTCCATCAGCCCGAACCAGGCAGTCAGGCCCGTGGCGCCCAGCACGCTCATGAAGGCGGTCAGCGGCACGCCGGGGATCATCGGCACGGGGCTGACGATGGCGGCGGGCGCGATGGTGTAGGTCTGCCAGCCGCCCAGGCCGGTGTTGACGATGTCGCCGGCCTTGAAGCGTTCCGAGCGGCTGGTTTCGACCACGCCGATGGTGCCGCCGCGCATCACGTCGCCGATCTCGACGGGCGGCATGTACTGGTCGCGGTCGCTCATCCAGATGCGGTTGGTGGGGTCGAGCGACAGGTAGAGGTTGCGCACCAGGACCTCGTCTTCGCCCAGGGCCGGGATCGGGGTCTCGACGAACTGCAGGTCGCCCGGCGCGATCTCGCCCTCGGGGCGGCGCTTCAGGACCCAGCGCCGGTTCATGCCGCTCATGCGTTTTCTCCCCGTTTGTAACCATCTGGGCGTAGCGCCCCATATTGTCGAGAGGCGTTGCCATTGTCCGCCGCCCCGCCCGGCCTATAGACAGAACCCATGCGCCTTCTTCGTCTGCTCCCGCTGCTTCTCATCCTGCTCGCGCCCGCGAGCGCCTTCGCCCAGGCGGTCAACAGCGGTCATATCGAATCCGAGCTGGTCGCCCAGCAGAGCACGGTCGCGCCGGGCGCCACCACCTACGTCGGCCTGCGCCAGAAGATCAGCCCCGGCTGGCACACCTATTGGCGCAACGCCGGCGACGCGGGCGAACCCACCGCCATGAAGTGGACTCTGCCCAACGGCTGGAGCGCCGGCGACATCGTCTGGGCCACGCCGCGCAAGGAGGTGACCGGGCCGCTGACCGACTTCGGCTACGAGGGCGAGGTCATCCTGCCCGTGCCGATCAAGGTTGCCGCCGACGCCAAGGTGGGTTCGACGATCGCGGTGCAGGCGGCGGTCTCCTTCCTGGTCTGCAAGGACGTCTGCGTGCCGGAGGACGCCGTGCTGAACCTGACCTTGAAGGTCGGGCCCGCCGCCGTGACCGACGCCAAGTGGGGGGCGCCGGTTGCCGCCGCGCTGGCCGCGGCGCCCAAGGCCGGGGCCGTGCAGGGCGCCTACCAATGGCAGCGCGGCAAGCTGACGCTGGCCCTGACCGGCGCGCCGCTGAAGGGCGCGGACCTGAGCGAGGCCTTCTTCTTCCCCTATTCCGGCGCGGTCATCCTGCATCCTGCCGCACAAGCCATCGAGCGGGGCCCGGACGGCCTGACCCTGACACTGTCGCCGAATGCCCAGGTGGCGCAGGCGGGCCCGCCGGCCGAGATCGCCGGCATCATCGTCGTCAAGGGCGGCGCCTTCGAGGTCACCGCCAAGGCCGGGCCCGCGCCCGCCGGCGCGTCTGGCCTCGGCCCGCCGCCCAGCACGGGCGGGGCGGGCAAGGGCGGTGGTGGCCTGAATGTGCTGACGGCGATCATTTCCGCCGTCCTGGGCGGGCTGATCCTCAACCTGATGCCCTGCGTCTTCCCGGTGCTGAGCATGAAGGCCGCCTCGCTGGCCGGCCATGGGGCGGAGGCCAAGGGCGCGCGGGCGCAAGGCATCGCCTTCCTGGTCGGCGTGGTCGCCACCTTCCTGGCCCTGGCCGGATCGCTGCTGGCGCTGAAGGCCGCGGGCCAGGCCCTGGGCTGGGGCTTCCAGCTGCAGTCGCCGCCGGTGGTCGCGGCGCTCACCCTGGTCATGCTGCTGACCGCGCTGAACCTCTCGGGCGTCTTCGAGATCGGGACCTCGGTCCAGGGGGCGGGCCAGGGGCTGGCCTCGCGCTCCGGCCTGGCCGGGGCCTTCTTCACCGGCGCGTTGGCGGTGGTGGTGGCGGCGCCCTGCACGGCGCCCTTCATGGGCCCGGCGTTGGGGTTCGCCCTGGTGCAATCGGCGCCCGCCGCGCTGGCGGTGTTCTTAGGCTTGGCGCTCGGTTTCGCCGCGCCCTTCACGGCGCTGGCCTTCATGCCCGCCCTGCTCAATCGCCTGCCGCGCCCCGGCCCGTGGATGGATGGGTTCAAGCATATCCTGGCCTTCCCGATGTATGGGGCGGCAGCCTGGCTGGCCTGGGTGCTGGCCCAGCAGGCGGGGTCGCTGGGCCTGGCGCGGCTGTTCGGCGCCGGATTGCTTGCCGCCTTCGCGGCCTGGCTGTTCGGGGTGTGGCAACGGCGCGGGGCGCAAGGCTCCGCCGGGCCGAGACAGATCGCGTTGGGCGCCGGCGCGGCCGTGGCCATGATCGCGGCCTTCGCCTTCGCCATTGCTGGTCCGTCCCAGACGGCGACGCTGAAATCGGAACCCTGGAGCGTGGCGCGGGTGGCGGAGCTGCGGGCTGAGGGCCGCCCGGTGCTGGTCAACTTCACCGCCGCCTGGTGCGTCACCTGCCAGGTCAACGACCGCATCGCCATCGAAACGGCGGGCACGGCTCAGGCCTTCAAGGACGCCAACGCCGCCTATCTGGTCGGCGACTGGACCAACCGCAATCCGGAGATCGAGGCGGCGCTGACGCAGCAGGGCCGCGCGGGCGTGCCGCTGTATCTGGTCTATCCGGCGGCGGGCGGACCACCCAAGACCCTGCCCCAGGTGCTGACCGAGGGCATTGTGGTGAAGGCCGTGAAAGAGGCGGCGGCGAAGTAGGCGTCAGAGCAGCCGTCAGACGGGCGGGGCGGGCGGCGAGGTGATCACCTCGACGTTGTCGCGCAGCAGGAAGTCGAGTTCGCGCAGGGCGTTGTCGCGGATCTTCAGGTCGGTGGCGTCGACCACGTCCTTGAGCTTCAGCGGCAGGTCCTGGCTGATGCCGCGCAGGATGCACTTCAGGTCGCCGTCGGTGCCGCGCGCCTTCAGCTCGATGTGACCCTTCATGTCGAGGTCGGACAGTTCGCCGACCTTGGCCTGGAAGTCGGCCAGGTGGGGCAGGGGGCCGGCGCCGGCCTTGCGGTATCTGGCGATCTCGCCGCGCAGCTTGCCCGCGCGCTTGACGATATCGGCGAACATCGGCTCGCCCGCCACCGAACTGGGCGGGCTCACCGGGGCGGAAACTGCGTAAACCAGTTGCGGCGGGTGCGCCGGGCCGGTCGAAGCCAGCCAGAGGAAGGCGGAAAGGGCGACGGCGTCACACGACATGGCGCGCTCCTCGTTGAACGTTGTAAGAGGCGGACGAACAGCCTTCTTGCTACGCCCAACGTGGTTAACAGCCCTTTACCTCTCGAGCGCCCCATGTCCGACCTGACCGCCGCCTGGACCGCCTTCGACCAAGCCGCCGCGACCGCCGCCAAGACCCGGATCGTCGATATGTTCGCCGCCGAGCCGGACCGGTTGCAACGAATGACAGTGGAGGCGGCGGGCGTGACGCTGGACCTCTCCAAACAGGCGTGGACGGCGGCGGCGCTGGACGCCGCCCTGGCGCTGGCCAAGGCCGCCGACGTCGAGGGCGCCCGCGCCCGGATGCTGGCGGGCGAAGCGATCAACGGATCGGAAGGCCGCGCCGTGCTGCATGTGGCGCTGCGGGCCGCCGCCGACGCGGACTACCGCTCGGGCGGCAAGCCGGTGATGGCTGAGGTGGAAGCCGTGCGCGCCCGCATGAGCGCGTTTGCGGGCCAAGTGCGCTCCGGCGCGGTGAAGGGCGCTACGGGCAGGCCGTTCAAGGCCATCCTGCACATCGGCATCGGCGGCTCCGACCTTGGGCCGCGTCTGCTGTGGGACGCGCTGCGCCCGCTGAAGCCCGACATCGACCTGCGCTTCGTGGCCAATGTGGACGGAGCCGAATTCGCGCTGGTCACCGCCGATATGGACCCCGCCGAGACGCTTGTGGTGGTGGTGTCCAAGACCTTCACGACGCAGGAAACCATGGCGAACGCGCAAGCCGCGCGGGCCTGGCTGGCGGCGTCGCTGGGCGAGGAGGCCGCCAAGGGCCACCTGGCCGCCGTCTCCACAGCGCTGGACAAGACCGCCGCCTTCGGCATCGTCGATGAGCGCGTGTTCGGCTTCTGGGACTGGGTCGGCGGGCGCTATTCCCTGTGGTCCTCGGTCAGCCTGTCGGTGCCCATCGCGCTGGGCTGGGAGGTGTTCGACCGCTTCCTCGCGGGCGGCCGGGCGATGGATGAGCATTTCGCCACCGCGCCGCTGGAGCGCAACGCGCCCGTGTTGCTGGGCCTGGCCCAGGTGTTCAATCGCAACGGCCTGGGGCGCGGCGCCCGCTCGGTCGTCCCCTACGCCCACCGTCTGAACCGGCTGTCGAACTTTCTTCAGCAACTGGAGATGGAATCCAACGGCAAGTCGGTGGGCTCCGACGGCAAACCCGTCGCCCACGGCACCGCGCCGGTGGTGTTCGGCGGCGAAGGCACCACCGTGCAGCACGCCTACTTCCAGGCCATGCACCAGGGCACGGACGTCACGCCCGTGGAATTCATCGCCCTGGCCAGGAGCGACGACGGCCCCGCCGACATGCACCAGAAGTTGCTGGCCAACGTCCTGGCCCAGGCCGAGGCCCTGATGGTCGGGCGCAGCGAAGCCGACGTGCGCGCCGAACTCGAAGCCAAGGGCACGCCCGCCGCCGAGATCGCCACCCTGGCCCCTCAGCGCGCCTTCGCCGGCAACCGCCCCTCGACCCTGATCCTGCTGGACCGGCTGACCCCCGAAACCTTCGGCGCCCTGATCGCGCTCTATGAACACAAGACCTTCGTCGAGGGCGTGGTGTGGGGCATCAACAGCTTCGACCAATGGGGCGTGGAGCTGGGCAAGGCCATGGCCGGGCGCATCCTGCCGGAACTGGAGGGCAAGGCGGTGAACCCGCATGACCCGTCGACCACGGCGTTGATCGGGCGGCTGAAGGGATGAGCTCCTAGCGCCAGGGGTTCTCGCGGATCATCGCGTAGAACCCGGCCCATTCAGGGGGCTCCGGATACACCCGTGCGAAGGCCGTCGCGTCCGCGTCGGTAAGAACCGAGAAGGCGCGATAGAAGGCGTTGTAAGTCTCCTCGCCCGCGCCCATCCGCCAGCCGATACTGCCTCGCTCGATATCAGGATTGGTAATCCACGGCGGCGTCATCGACCCGTCCCGGCGGTTGGCGTCTGAGCGGGGCATACTGGATTGCTTCACATAACTCCGCTATAGCGGCCCCAAGATGAAGACGCCGCACCACCATCACGGTCACCACCATTCGACCCTGCGACGCGGGATCGGCCGGGATCGTTTGGCTTAAGCCATCTTCCAGCCGTAGCCCCGCCAAGCGGATGGGGCTCGACATCAGCGCCATCCGTCTCCAAGACCCCAGTGCCCCGATCGGGCATGTCAGGACGACGACGAGCGCCATGAGTATCGACGACACCACCATCCCTGCCGAAGCCTTCCGCCCCGAAGCGCGCAACCCGCGCGGCTTCGCCGACAAGCGCGCCTCGACCCTGCGCGCCGAGCGGGCCATCCTTGAGGCAGTGTCGAAAGTCTATGAGACCTGGGGCTTCGAGGCGCTGGACACCGGGGCCTTCGAATATGCCGATGCGCTGGGCAAGTTCCTGCCCGACAGCGACCGGCCCAACGAGGGCGTCTTCGCGCTCACCGACGACGACGAACAGTGGATGGCGCTGCGCTACGACCTGACCGCGCCGCTGGCCCGGTTCGCGGCCCAGAACTGGGAGACCCTGCCCAAGCCCTTCCGCCGCTATGCCTTCGGGCCGGTGTGGCGCAACGAGAAGCCGGGGCCGGGGCGCTATCGCGAATTCATCCAGTGCGACGCCGATACGGTGGGCTCGGCCCGGCCGGAAGCCGACGCGGAAATGATCGCCCTGGCCGTCGCCGGACTGGAAGCCGCCGGCGTGGCGCCGGGCCAGGCGGTGGTGAAGATCAATAACCGCAAGCTGCTCAACGGCCTGCTGGCCACGGCGGGCGTCACCGACAATGGCCAGAAGCTGGGCGTGCTGCGCGCGGTCGACAAGCTGGACCGGCTGGGCCCGGACGGGGTGCGGCTGCTGCTGGGCGAGGGCCGCAAGGACGAGAGCGGCGCCTTCACCAAGGGCGCGGGCTTGAACGCCAAGGGCGCCGAGGCCGTGCTGGCCTTCGTGGCCGCCGGCGCATCGGGGCGCGGCGATACCCTGGCCAACATCGCCAACGTCATCGGCGGTTCGGCCGAGGGCGACGAGGGGCTGGAGGAACTGGCGAAGATCGACGCGGCGCTGAAAGGCCTGGGCGTGGCCGAGGACCGGGCGATGTTCGACCCGGCCATCGTGCGTGGACTGGAATACTACACCGGCCCGGTGTTCGAGGCCGAGCTGCTGATGGACACCACCGACGAGGCCGGCAATCCGGTGCGCTTCGGCTCGGTGGGCGGCGGCGGGCGCTACGACGACCTGGTGGCGCGCTTCACCGGCCAGTCGGTGCCGGCCACGGGCTTCTCCTTCGGGGTGTCGCGCCTGGCCGCGGCGCTCAGGGCGGCCGGACGGCTGAAGGACAGCGAGGCGCGCGGGCCCGTGGTTGTCATCGCCTTCGACCAGGCCCACATGGGCGAATATTTCGCGGTGGTCGGCGAGCTGCGCGCCGCCGGCATCGCGGCGGAGGTCTATCTCGGCTCCTCGGGTATGCGGCCCCAGATGAAATACGCCGACCGGCGCAACTCTCCCGCCGCGGTGATCATCGGCGGCGACGAACTGGCCGCCGGCACGGTGACGATCAAGGACCTGGACATGGGCCGCAAGCTGGCCGCCGGCATCGCCGACAACGCCGCCTGGAAGGCCGAGCGGCCCGGGCAGATGAACGTGCCCCGCGCCGAGATGCTGGCCTCGGTGCGCGCGATTGTGGACGCCTCGCGATGAGACTGGAGCCCGCCGTCACGCCGGACGCGCTCGCCGCCATCCGCGCACCCTTCGCCGCCGCCGGGGCCGCGCCGGTGGATGTGCCCGTCATCCAGCCGCTGTCGCTGCTGCTCGACCTGGCCGGCGAGGCCATGCGCGCGCGGCTGTTCGTGGTCCAGGGCGAGGGCATGAGCGAGGCGGCGCTGCGGCCCGACTTCACCATTCCGGTGGCCCGCGCCCATCTGGAGAGTGGGGCGGCGGGCGGCCGCTACCTCTACGAAGGCAAGGCCTTCCGGGTCGCCCCGCGCGGTTCTGGCCGGGCCGAGGAATTCCTGCAGCTGGGCGTCGAGGCCTTCGAGGCCGGCGACAAGCCCGCCGCCGACGCCGAGATCGCGGTCCTGGCCTGGCGCGCGGCCGTCGCAGGAGGGCGCAGCGACCTGTCCCTGCGTCTCGGCGACGTCTCCCTGTTCGCGGCCTTCGTCGACAGCCTCGGCCTCGACAAGGCCGCCGCCGCGCGGCTGAAGCGCGCCTTCTCGCGTCCGCGCATCCTGTGGGCCGAGCTGGACCAGGCGTCCAAGGGCGGCGCGCCCGTCGCGCCCGCCAGCCGCCTGCCGACCCTGCTGGCCAGTCTGCCCAAAGCCGAGGCGGCCGCCGCGCTGCAGGAACTGTGGACCCTCGCCGGCATCGAGCCGGTGGGCGGACGCACCCCCGCCGAGATCGTCCACCGCCTGGTGGAAAAGGCCCGCGCCGCCGAGGCGCCGGGGCTGACCGAGGCCCAGGCCGATCCCATCCGCCGCTTCCTGGCGGTGTCCGGCCCGCCCGCCAAGGCCCTGGAGGCGGTGGCGGCCCTGGCCGGCTCGGCCCGTTCCGGGCTGGACGCGGCGCTCAACGACTGGACGCGGCGCCTGGCGGCCCTGACGGAAGGCGGTGTGCCCGCTGATCGTATGACCCTGTCCACCGCCTTCGGACGCTCCTTCGGCTACTATGACGGCGTGCTCTTCGAGGTGCGCAGCGAGGCGCTGGGCGACGATCGTCCGGTGGCGGCCGGCGGCCGCTACGACGGCCTGCTGCCCCGCCTGGGCGGCAAGGGCGCGAGCGGCGCGGTGGGCTGCATGGTCCGGCCTGCCCGGGCGGTTGCGGGAGGTGTGGAATGAGCGCGTCGGACACCCCCCTGATCTTCGCCATCCCCTCCAAGGGGCGGCTGAAAGAACAGGTCGAGGGCTGGCTGGCCGACAGCGGGTTCCGCGTCGAGATGGCCGGCGGCGAGCGCGGCTATGCGGCCAACCTGGCCGGCCTGCCGGGCGCCACGGTGCGCCTGCTGTCGGCCGC
The DNA here is from genome assembly GCA_028291055.1 of Caulobacter sp. GTDB lineage: Bacteria > Pseudomonadota > Alphaproteobacteria > Caulobacterales > Caulobacteraceae > Caulobacter. The sequence goes on along the minus strand of JAQGIP010000077.1, from coordinate 25,130 downwards.
CGACATCGCCGATGCGCTGGACGCGGGCGAAATCCACCTCGGCGTCACCGGCGAGGACCTGCTGCGCGAGAAGGGCGAGGACTTCGACGCCCGGGTGATGATGCTGCGCGCGCTCGGCTTCGGCCGCGCCGACCTGGTGGTGGCCACGCCGCAGAGCTGGCTCGACGTCGACACCATGGCCGACCTGGACGAGGTGGCCCACCTGCACCACATGCGCACCGGGCGGCGGCTTCGTGTGGCGACCAAATACCTGGCCCAGACGCGGGGCTTCTTCGGCCTGCACGGCATCGCCGACTACCGCATCGTGGAATCGGGCGGCGCCACCGAGGGCGCCCCGGCGGCCGGCGCGGCGGAGGTGGTGGTCGACATCACCTCGACCGGCGCGACCCTGGTGGCCAACAACCTGAAGATTCTCGGCGACGGGGTGATCCTGAAGAGTCAGGCCCAGCTCACCGCCTCGCTGAAGGCGGACTGGAGCGTGGGTCAGCTGGCCTCCGTGCGCCGCCTGCTGGGCGTGGTCGAGGCGCGCGCGCGGGCCAAGCAGCTGGCCACCCTGTCGTGGCCCGCCGAGCAGGATGACGCCGCCGCCGGCGCCCTGAGCGGCCTGATCGCCGCCGGCGCGGTCCGCCGGGTCAATGGCTTGCTGTTGCGCACGGCCCAGGTCGGGGATGCCTCGGTGGCCCTGTCGGCGGCGCGAGTCGGCCCGGTAACGGCCTCGACTCCCGACTATGTGTTCGAGCCGGACTGTCCCTCGGCGGACGCCCTGGCGGCTCAAGTCGGGTAGGGTTTTGACGCGTGCGTCAAAAATGACCGGCCAAGCTTCGTTTAATTGACGGTAGCGTCCAAGAAACACCCCAAATGAGGGAAAATTCGCGTGATTTATGCCGTAAAGCGCCCGGGACCGCGTTGACACGGACAGGAAATTGCCGTCTTTTCACTCCTGCGAGAGGCATGACGGTCCTATAAGAACCAGCAGCCTCCGGCGTTTCGGGGAGGAAACGCCCACTTGGATCGAAAAGCTGAACCCGCCTCGACTATCCCCCGAGGCGGGTTCAGTGTTTTTGGGCTCCGGTGTCAAAAACACCGTCGGTAGCCACCACGAAAAAGGGCGGGTCGCGAGACCCGCCCTTTCCCGTTTCAGACCTTTTGGCGCCCTACCAGATGCGGACCCGGTCGGTCGGCGCGACATACAGCTTGTCGCCGGGCTTGATGCCCCAGGCCGCGTACCAGCCGTCCACGTTACGGATGGTGGCGTTGACCCGCACGCGGGCCGGCGAGTGGGGATCGGTGGTCAGCCGCAGCTTCAGCGCATCGTCGCGGATCTTGTCGCGCCACACCTGGGCAAAGCCCAGGAACACCCGTTGGTCGCCGGTGAAGCCGTCCAGCACGGGAGCCGGCTGGCCGTTCAGGTAGACGTGGTAGGCGTCGAGCGCCAGGGACACGCCGCCCATGTCGCCGATGTTCTCGCCCATGGTCAGGTTGCCGTTCACATGCATGCCCGGCAGGGGCTCGAAGGCCGAGTACTGGGCGCTCAGCTTGTCGCGCTGGACGTTGAATTTGGCGTTGTCCTCCGTCGTCCACCAGTCGGTGAGCACGCCCATGCCGTCGGACTTGCGGCCCTGGTCGTCGAAGCCGTGGCTGATCTCGTGGCCGATGACCACGCCGATGCCGCCGTAGTTGACCGCCATGTCGGCGTTGGCGTCGAAGAAGGGCGGCTGCAGGATGGCGGCCGGGAAGACGATCTCGTTGTTGGAGGAGTTGTAGTAGGCGTTCACGGTCTGGGGCGTCATGCCCCACTCGGCCTTGTCCACCGGATCATGCAGGCGCTTGAGATCATGGTTCCACTCGAAGGCGCCGGCCCGCTGGGCGTTGCCGTAGAGGTCGGTCTTGGTGACCTTCAGCGCCGCATAGTCGCGCCACTTGTCGGGGTAGCCGATCTTGATGGTGAACTTCGACAGCTTGTCGAGCGCGCGGGTCTTGGTCTCGGCGCTCATCCAGTCGAGGTGCTCGATACGGTTCTTCAGCGCCGCCTGGATGTCGTGCACCAGCCCCTCCGCCTTGGCCTTGGCTTCCGGCGTGAAGTAGCGCGCGACATAGACGCGGCCCACGGCCTCGCCCATGGCGTTCTCGACATAGCCGACGCCGCGCTTCCAGCGGGGCTTCTGCTCCAGCTGGCCCGACAGGATCTTGCCCTTGAACTCGAAGTTGGCATCGACGAAGCGCTTGGACAGCAGCGGCGCCGCGCCGTCGGTCAGGTGATAGGCCTGCCAGGCCTTCAGCGTCGAGATCGGGGTCTCGTTGTAGATGGCCGCCGACTTGGGGAAGACGGTGTTGGTGGTGACGATGAAGCGGTCTTCGCCCTTGAAGCCCTCGTTGGCCAGGAACCTGTCCCAGGCGATGCCGGGGGCCATGGCCTTCAGCTGGGCCAGGCTGGTGGGGTTGTAGATCTTGTCGCGGTCGCGCAGCTGCACGCGGCTCCAGTAGACCTCGGCCAGGCGGGTCTCATAGGCCACCACAGCCTTGGCTTCGTTGGCCGCGTCGGGCCAGCCCACCAGGGTCAGCATCTTGGCCACATAGGCCTCGTAGGCCGTCTTCTTCTCGGCGAACTTGGGGTCGAGATAGTAGTCGCGGTCGGGCAGGCCCAGGCCGCCCTGGCCGCCATAGATGGCGTATTTGGTCGGCGCCTTCAGGTCGTTCTGGATGCCGAAGTTGAAGATGGACGAATAGCCGGTGGTGGGCGCCAAGCCCATCAGCGCGGTCAGGTCGTCGCGGGTCTTGGCCGCGCGGATGGTGGCCAGTTCCGGCTGGATCGGCTTGGAGTCGAGCTGCTCGACCCGGGCCTCGTCCATGAAGCTGGCGTAGGCCGTACCCACGCGCACGGCGTCGGGGTCGGAGGGGTTCTTGCCGGCCATCGCCTCTTCGATGATGGCGCGGGTGCGGGCTTCCGACAGCACCGTCAGCTTGTCGAAGTTGCCGAAGCGGGTGCGGTCGGACGGGATTTCCGTGACCTTGTCCCAGTTGCCGTTGGCAAAGTCATAGAAGTTGTCGCCGGGGTTCACCGACCTGTCCATGCCGGCCAGGTCGAAGCCCCAGGTCCCGAAGCGCGGCGCATCCAGCGAGACGGGCGTGGGCGCCCCGCCGCCGGTGTTGTCGTTCACGAACAGCGCCTGGGTCTGGCACAGGTCGTCGAGACAGGCGGAGCTGTCGACGGCGATGCGCCCTATGCCCGATCCTTGTGTGGCCGAGGCGGCGGCATAGGCGCCGACCGAAAGCGCCGCCACGGCGGCGGCGGCGAGCAGTACTCTTTTCATGGAAGTCGCATCCCTCAGAACTGTTGGCGGCACATTTGCACGCGGCGCCGTGGGGACGGTTGTTAAAATTCGTTCATGACTCGATGATTTCAGGGCAACTCTTTCCCACTTTCCCTCCCCCAATCGGGGGAGGGAAGAGATCGCGCCTACCAGATGCGGACGCGGTCCGCGGGGGCCAGGTAGAGCTTGTCGCCGGGCTTCACGTCGAAGGCGGTGTACCAAGCGTCCACGTTGTGGAAGACCATGTTGACCCGCGCCGTGTTGGGCGAGTGGGGGTCGGACGCGATCTGCTGCTTCAAGGCGTCGTCGCGGTATTTGGCGCGCCAGACCTGGGCCCAGCCGTAGAAGACCCGCTGGTCGCCCGTCGTGCCGTCGATCACCGGCGAGGGCTGGCCCTTCAGCGACATATGATAGGCGTCCAGCGCCATCAGGATGCCGCCCAGGTCGGCGATGTTCTCGCCCATGGTCAGGTCGCCGTTGACGAAGACGCCGGGCAGGGCCTCGAAGTGGGAGTATTGCGCCCCGTACTTCTTGGTCTGGGCCTCGAACTTGGTGGCGTCTTCAGGGGCCCACCAGTCGGCCAGCGCGCCCGTGCCGTCGAACTTGCGGCCTTCGTCGTCGAAGCCATGGGTCATCTCGTGGCCGATCACCGCGCCGATGCCGCCGTAGTTGATGGCCATGTCGGCGTTGGGGTCGAAGAAGGGCGGCTGCAGGATGGCGGCCGGGAAGACGATCTCGTTGGCGGTGGGGTTGTAGTAGGCGTTCACCGTCTGCGGGGTCATGCCCCATTCGGTCTTGTCCACCGGCCCGTTCAGGCGATCGACCTGGCGCTTCCATTCGAAGGCGGAGGAGCGCTCGATGTTGCCGTAGAGGTCCTTGTCGCTGATCTTCAGGGCCGAATAGTCGCGCCACTTGTCGGGATAGCCGATCTTGACGGTGAACTGCGACAGCTTCAGCAGCGCCTTCTTCTTGGTCGCCGGGCTCATCCAGTCGAGGTGTTCGATACGGTTGGCCAGCGAGGCGCGCAGCTCGGCCACCAGGTCGATCATCTTGGCCTTGGACTCAGCCGGGAAGTAGTCGGCCACATAGAGCTTGCCGACCGTCTCGCCCAGCGAACCGTCGATGGAACGCACGGCGCGTTTCCAGCGCGGACGCATCTCCGGCTGACCCGACAGGGTCTTGCCGCGGAAGGCGAAGTTGGCGTCGACGAAGCGCTTGGACAGCACCGGCGCGGACTGGTCGGCGATGTGGAAGGCGTCCCAGGCCTGCAGGGTGTCGAGCGGGGTCTTGTTCCAGATGGCGGCGATCTTGGTGAAGGCGGTGGGTTCGCCCACCACGACCTTGGTCGTCTTGGAAAGCTTGGCCCCGGCCATGTACGGGGACCACTCGAAGCCCGGCGCCAGCGTCGCCAGCTTGCCCAGGGTCATCGGGTTGTAGAGCTTGTCGGGGTCGCGCTGATCGGCGCGCGACCAGCTGGCGGCGGCGATCTCGGTCTCCATGGCCACGACCTTGACGGCCTGGGCCTCGGCGTCGGGCCAGCCGGCCATGGTCAGAAGCTTGGCGACATAGGCCTGATAGGCGGCCTTCTTCTCGGCGAACTTGGGCTCGAGGTAGTAGTCGCGGTCGGGCAGGCCCAGGCCCGCCTGGTCCAGATAGACGGCGTAGTGGTTGGGATCCTTGACGTCGGCCTGGATGCCCACGCTGAAGAAGGCCGAGCCGAAGCCGTCGTTGTTGGCGCCGGTGATGCGGGCCAGCTGCGCCTTGCTCTTGGCGGCGCGGATCGGGGCCAGGCTGGCGCTCAGGGGCCTGGCGTCCAGCGCCTCGACGGTGGCCTCGTCCATATAGGCGCGCCAGTAGCCGCCCACCTGGGCGCTCTCGGGGCTCGAGTCGCCGCCGGCGGCGGCCTTGTTGATCACCGCCTGCACGCGCTGTTCGGACAGGGCGGCCAGCAGGTCGAAGCTGCCATAGCGCGAACGGTCGGAGGGGATTTCGAGGCGGTCGGTCGCCGCGCCTTCCGAGTAGCGGTAGAAGTCGTCGCCGGGCTTGGTGGCGGTGTCGCGGCTGGTGAGGTCGAAGCCCCAGGTTCCGAAACCCTGGGCCTTGGTCAGGTCGGGCGCATCCTTCGCCACGGCGGCGAACGTCAGGCCACAAGCGAGGGCGGCCGCGCAGGCGGTCCCGAGCCAGATCTTCTTCATGTGAGGGGAAATCCTGAGATAGAGAAAGGAGTTAGCGCGACCATGCACCCTCAGTCGCGACCGCGCCTGTTACAAAAAATTTAGGGAAGGTGAGGTGGGCAGACCCTACCCCACCGCCTCGCTCAGACGCTTGATGGCCAGGTCGCGGCTGGCCTTGTAGTCGACCTTGCCGTTGGCGGCGCGCGATACGGGGGCCAGGACCAGGTCGCGGGGGGCCTTGTAGTCGGCCAGGCGGCTTTTCACGTGGGCGGCCAGCTCGGCCAGAGTCGGCGTGGCGCCGTCGCGGGGTTCGACCACGGCGCAGATGCGTTCGCCGAAGCGGGCGTCGGGGATGCCCACGACGATGGCGTCGCGCACGTCGGGGTGCACCTTCAGGGCCTCTTCGACCTCTTCCGGGAAGACCTTCTCGCCGCCGGTGTTGATCACCTGGGAGCCCCGGCCCAGCAGGCGGATGGTTCCGTCCTCGGCCACCTCGGCGAAGTCGCCCGGCACCGACCAGCGGCGGTCCTCGAAGAGGCGGAAGGTGCGCGCGCTCTTCTCCTCGTCCTTGTAGTAGCCCACCGGAATGAAGCCGCCGACGGCGACCAGGCCCTTCTCGCCGGAACCCGCTTCCACGCGGCGGCCCTCCTCGGTGAACACCGCCGAATTGGGGCCGACCAGGAACTGCGCGGTCCTAGCCTCGGCCCCCGCCACGGAGGTCGAGCCGCCCAGGCCCACGGCCTCCGATGAGCCCAGGCTGTCCATCAGCATGCAGCCTTCGGGCAGATGTTTCAGCAGCCCCTGCTTGTTCTCGTAGCTCCAGACCACGCCGGAGGAACCGATGCGGCGCACGCGGCTGAGGTCGTATTTGCCGGGGTTGGCGTCCAGCACCTCCAGCATGGGGGCGGCGAAGGCGTTGCCGACGATGGAGATGCTGTTGGCGCCGGTGCGCTCCACCTCCGCCCACAGCTCTTCGGAATCGAAGCGGCGCGAGGGCAGGGAGATGATCGTTCCGCCGCCGACCAGGGCCCCGATGGAACCGAACTGAGCGGTGCCGTGCATCAGCGGACAGGCGGCGACCAGGCTGGTGGGTTCCGGCGCGCCCTCGGCGCGGGCGTCCCAGGCCCGCGCGCGCTCGCCGGCCTCGGCGGGGCTCACCAGCGGCGGCAGGGCCAGCAGCAGGTTGCCGCCGGCGCCCAGCACGTTGAACAGGTCGTCCTGGCGCCACATCACCCCCTTGGGCATGCCGGTGGTGCCGCCGGTATAGAGCAGCAGCAGGTCGTCGCCGTCGCGGCCCCAGGGCGCCAGCGTCTTGTCCGTGCCGGGCGCGGCGATGGTCTCGTAGTCGGTGGCGAAGGCCGGGGTCGGGCAGCCGGGCTCGGCGACGCTGATCCAGGCCTTCACCTGGGGCAGGCGGGCGCGGATCGCCTCCACCTGGGGCGCGAAGGAGGCGTGGAAGACGATGGCCTCGGCGTCGGCGTTGTCGAACAGATACCAGAGCTCTTCGGCGCCATAGCGGTAGTTGGTGTTGACGGGCGCCAGGCCCGCCTTGAAGGCGGCGTAGTAGGTCTCGAGATACTCCGGAGCGTTGTAGAGATAGGCGGCGACCTTGGCGCCCTTGCCCAGGCCGGCGTCCAGCAGGTGGCGTGCGATGGCGTTGGCGCGGCGGTCGAACTGGCCCCAGGGGATGACCCGCTCGCCCTGGATCTGGGCCGGGCGGCCGGGCGAGGCGGCGGCGATCTCTTCCCAGATGTCCGCGAAACACCAACCCGGCATGATCTCTCTCCCAACATTTGTTTTGATGAGAGTTAGCGGCGACTGCCCTAGGGGAGTCAACGCGGCGCGGCAAGCGCCTCAGCCCTTGTTGAAATAGCCCTGCAGGTCGTCGATCAGATCCATCTCCCCCTTGGCGGCGCGGCCGGCGGACTTGGGGTCGCGGCGCGCGGCGGCGGCGGCCATGTCGGCGATGGCCTTGTCCATCTGGCCCAGCAGGGCGGCGTCCTTGATCCGGGGCGACACCGCCAGCCACTGGTCGCGCGCGATGGCCACAGCCTCGGCCATGTCGTCCCAGCGTTCCGGGGTGGAGCGGCGGCCCGCGTCATAGCGCAGGCCCGCATAGGCCAGCAGGCCCACGCCCGGCGGCGCCTTGCCCGGATGGCGCACGCCGCCGATCAGCAGGCGATAGACCTCCACGGCAGCCAGGGCGACCCCGGCCCGGTCGTCCGCCGCCAGGGCGTCGTCCAGGCGGGTGAGCAGGCCCGTCAGGTCGGTCTGGGCCTGGGGCGACAGCTGGGCCCGCACGCCCACCGCCGCGCCGTGGGCGGCGCCCACCTGGGCCTCCAGCCGGGGCGGGGTCAGGCCATAGGCATTCTCGGTCAGGGCCTGGAAGGCGTCGGCGGCGGCCAGCAGGGCCGCGTCCGTGCGGTCGCGCGGGGCCCCGGCGTCGGCGGGGCTGGAGGCCGCGTCGGTGGCGGGCGCGGCGGGCTTGGCGTGACAGGCGGCCAGGGCCAGGGCGGCGGCCACGATGACGGATGTGCGGATCATGGGACCTCCGTATCTAGTGGCGCATGCCGGCCATGGGCGCGGCGGCCCCGGCCTCCACCTGGAACTGGACGGTGACCGCGCCGGCCTTCTGGAACTTCAGCGTCATGGGGAAACGGGCGCCAAGGGCCAGCGGTTGCTTCAGCCCGATCAGCATCAGGTGGTAGCCGCTGGGCGCGAACGCCGCCGTGGTTCCGGCCGGGATGGGCAGGCCGCCCTCCACCGGATGCATCATCGCCACCCCGTTCATGACCATCGAGCGGTGCATCTCCACCCGCTGGGCGGCGGGGGTGGAGACCGACAGCAGCACGTCGGACGTCTTGCCAGTGTTGGTCACCGAGACATAGCCGACGCCGTTGGAGCCTTGGACGGCCGGGCGCGACCAGGGGTGTTCGATCTGCATCGGCCCGGCGGGCGCGGCGGCGACCAGCGGCAGGGCGACGGTGGCGGCGAGCAGGAAGGTGGGGAAGGGGCGCATGACGGATGTCCTACTGAGGCTGGCCGGACGCGGCAACGGCCGGCGTCAGGGTAAGGAAGGGGGCGGGATGTTCCAGGCCGGTCATCGCGGCCTCGGCGGGAATTTGGGTCCAATGCGCTTCGCCGGTCTGGCAGGTCTGGATGACCGGGAAATACAGGGTCTGGGCGGTGGACGGCGCGTCGAAGGTGATGGCGAAGGTCTCGGGCGTCGCGACGGGCCGGTGGGCCTTCCAGGTGACCTCGACCGTGCGCAGCCGTCCATCCGGTCCCTGCCCCGGTTGGATGACCTGATCCCAGTCTGCCTTGGACTCGGGGTTCACCCAGCCGGCGGAGAGCGGCAGTTCGACCCTGATGGCGGTGGTCGGCGAGCCTTCGCAGCCGTGGCCCACGCGCAGGGTCACCGTCACCTTGGTCCCGGCGGGCGCCTCGGTCGGCGTGGCGGTCACATGGGCGGCGGCGGGCGTGGCCGCGAGGAGGATGGCCGCCAAGGCCGGCCCGGTAAGCTTGTGCGTCATGGCCGTCCTTAGAAGGCGTAGCGCAGCTCGGCGAAGGCCGTGCGCTGCGGGAAGGGGTGGAAGAGGAAGTAGTCACGGGCGCCGAGATTGTCGACGCCGATGGCCGCGCTCCAGTGGCCGTTGATCGTCCAGTTGGCCCGCGCATCGGCCACCAGATAGCCGTCGAAACCCTGAAAGGTGTGGGTGACCGGGTCGGTGTTGTCGATCGTGGCGAACACCCGGTCGCTGTAGCGGGCGGCGAGGGTGAGGGCGAGCGCGGGGCTGGGCCGCCAGGTGGCGACCACCGTGGCGCGCCAGCGCGGCGTCTGCGGCGCCTGCTTGCCGACCGCCGCCGGGAAAGCCGGGTCCTCGGTGATCGTGCTGTCCAGCCAGGTGACGCTGCCCGACAGGTCGAAGCCCCGCACCGCCAGATCGCGCCGCTCCACTACCAGTTCGACGCCGCGCGAGCGGACATGGCCCACATTCTGGACATAGGTGAACAGGGTGGCCGAGCCGGGGACCAGGGGCGCGGTCTGGGCGATCAGGGCATCGTCGATATCCTCGGCGAAGAGAGATAGCCGCACCCGGCCCGAGGCGTCGGCGCGTTCGATGGCCAATTCGGTGGACCAGGCCGTCTCGGGGCGCAGGTTGGGGTCGGGCACGCTCAAGGTCGGGCCGGTGGTGACCGTCTGGTAGAGCTCGGTCACGGTCGGGAAGCGCGAGGCCTGGCCGAAGGAACCGGTGACGCTCCAGTGCTCATCAGGCGTCCAGCGCACGGTGGCCTTGGGGGAGAAGGCATCGGCCGAGACGAGGGGCTGGGCGACCGACAGGGCCGGGGCGAGGGAAGAGTTGTAGCCGTCCAGGGCCTCCCAATGCTCCTGGCGCGCGCCCAGGGTCGCCATCAGGTCGGGCGACAGGGTGATGGCGTCCTGCAGCCAGACGGCGTCGGTGCGGGTCTTGCCCCGGGAGGCCGAGGCCAGGGTGGTGGGCGCGCCGCCGATCCAGTCGCCCGTATTGAAGCGCTGGCTGGCCAGGCGGTAGCGGTCGGAATGGACGCCGAAGCTCAAGGCATGGGTGGCGTTCACCCGCCACTCCCCGCTCAGATCGAAGGTCCGCCAGCCCGTGCCGTCCAGCCGCGCGATGGAGCCTGGGCCGCCGGTGGAGGCGGCGGGAAGCGCGGCCGAGGGCGTGCGCTGCTCGTCCTTGTCGTAGTCATAGAGGCTGGCCGTGGCGCGCCAGGTGAAGTCCGCGCCGACCACGCCGCCGGCGCTGAGCGCATTCATCCAGTGGCGCTCATTGAAGCGGTAGACGTTGTTGGCGAAGGCGCTGGGCGCGACCGTGTAGGCATAGCCGCCGATGTTGAGCGTCCCGCTGTAGACCCGGTCGCCGGTGGTATCGCGCAGATAGGTTTCCGCCGTGGCCCGTGTGTCGTTGAGGAAAACCCCGCCCAGCCAGCTGACATGGAAGGCCGGGCCGGGCGACCAGCTGAGTTTGGCCTTGAGTGTGTCCTGGCTCTGGTCCTCGAACCCCCCGGCGCCCAGCACCTGGATCACCGCGCCGGTGCGGTTCAAATCCTGGAAAGCGCCGGTGGTCACCGCGCCAGCCGCGCTGGGCGCGGCGGGGCGCACGGCGGTCACAGAGGCCAGCGGTTGGCTACGGCTCTTCACATGGTCGGCGGACAGGAACCAGGCGACGTCACCCCAGCCGTCGCCCAAGGTCGCCGCCAGCTGGCCGGCGGGAAAGACCCCCTTGGTCCCATACTGGCTGAAATCGTCCCAGCTGCCGGCCACCTTCAGGGAGCCTTCGAACCGGGTCGGCGTGCGCGTGGTGATGTTGACCACCGCGCCGATCGAATTGCCGGCATAGGCGGCGGAGAAGGGGCCGTAGGCCACGTCGACCCGCACGATCTCCTCCGGCGACACCATCCCCCAGCGCGGCGAGGCGGTGGAATTGTTGTTGCCGATCAGGGCCGACAGCAGCACCCCGTCCACGAAGATCAGGCTGCGGGCGCTTGATCCCACGCCGGAGGTCCGGGTGGCCAGGGGCCCCTGGGTGTCGCCCACGTGGCGCTTCCGCACCAGCAGGCTGGGCAGGTATTTTACCGTGTCCTCGGCGTTCACCGCATTGACGGTGTCGCGCAGCGTTCCCGCGTCGGCGCTCTCGGTGGTGGCGGGGCTGGCGGTGGCGATCGGCGCGTCGGTCCGGGCGGTGATCTCCACCGGCGAGACAGTGGTCGGACGGTCCCCATCGCTGTCATCGGCGAGGGCGCTCACGGGGATCAGGGCGCCGGTGGCGGCGCCGAGCAGGAGGGCGCGCAAGGCGCGGCCGGAGGGCAATGGCATGGAGGTAAGGCCTCGAACAGTCTGACGGGCGCGCGGCCGAGGCCACGCGTGCGGAGGGTCAAACGATCGAGCGAGCGGGTGGTCCTTGGCCGGGCGGCCGGGGCGGCGCGCGGGCCCGGGCGGCGGCGTGGGCGCGCTCGGGGTGGAAGATGACGGTGCGCTGGGCATAGCGCACGGTCACGGCGGCAAGGGCGCCGTCGCCCCGACCATCGAGGGCCGCGAAGTTGGCGAAGGCGCAGGCGGTGCAGTGCAGGCCCATGAAGTGCTTGCCGGCGGGAGCGGCCGGAGCGGCGCCCACGGTGACCGTCTTCAGACCCTCAGCGGTGCAGACGCTGAGCGTCATGGCGCCGCTGGCGGCGTCGTGGGCGATGGCGGCGGCGGGGATCAGGGCCTGGATCAGCAGGGCGAGCGCCGCCAGCGCCGCGGCGACCAGGCCGGGGCGGGATTGGCTCCGCGAATGTCGGCTGCCGCGCATGCTGTGCGCTTTAGGGCGGTTATGGGTGGCCCGCAAGGCGGCGCATCGGGCATACTGGCGCCACAGCAAATCAGGAGGCGACATGGCGCACGCGGCGGGCCCGGGCGACTACAAGGATATTGTCCTGTTCCTGGCGACCGCCGGGGTGGTCGTTCCCCTGTTCAAGCGTCTGAAGATCAGCCCGATCCTGGGGTTCCTGGGGGCCGGCGTGGTGCTGGGCCCCTTCGGCCTGGGCAGCCTGGCGGGGCAGTTCCCCTGGCTTGAAGGCGTGACCGTCTCGCGGCCCGACGAGATCGCTCAGGTGGGCGAGTTCGGGGTGGTCTTCCTGCTGTTCATGATCGGGCTGGAGCTGTCGTGGGAGCGGCTGCGGCTGCTGCGCCGGCTGGTGTTCGGTCTGGGCGGCGCGCAAGTCGCCATCTCCACGGCGGTGCTGGGCGGGGTCGCGTACATGATGGGCCAGCCGCCGGTGGCGGCCGCCGCCATCGGCGCGGCCGTCGCCCTGTCATCGACCGCTGTCGCCGTGCCGGTGATGGTCGAAGCCAAGCGCATGCATGCCGAGGCCGGCCGCGCCGCCTTCGCCGTGCTGCTGTTCCAGGATCTGGCGGTGGCTCCGATCCTGATCACCCTGGAGGTGCTGGGCAAATCCAAGGGCGCGGCCTTCACGCCCTCCTCCCTGTTCGCGCTGGCGCCCGCCGCCATCGGCCTGGGCGTCATCGTGCTGTTCGGCCGCCTGCTGCTGCGGCCCATGCTGAAGTCGGTGGCCCGCGCCAAGAGCGAAGAGCTGTTCATGGCCGCCGCCCTGCTGGTGGTCATCGGCGCGGGCGTGCTCAGCGCCGCCTTCGGCCTGTCCATGGCGCTGGGCGCCTTCGCCGCCGGGGTGCTGCTGGCCGAAACCGAATACCGCCACGAGGTCGAGGTGGTGATCGAACCGTTCAAGGGCCTGCTGCTCGGTCTCTTCTTCCTGTCGCTGGGCATCCGGCTGGACCTGTCGCTGCTGGTCGCCACGCCCTTGTTCATCGTCGGCCTGGCCGTGGGTCTCGTGGCGGTGAAGGGGGTGATCGTCTTCGGCCTTGCCCGCGTCTTCCGCATCAAGCTGGGTTCCGCGGTCGAGACCGCCCTGGTGCTGGCGGCGGGGGGCGAATTCGCCTTCGTGGTGCTGACCGACGCCATGGCGTCCGGCGTCGTGCCCGCCCTGGTGGGGCAGTCGCTGCTGGTCGCCGCGACCCTGACCATGTTCCTCATTCCCGCCATGGCCGGTCTCGGCGCCCGCGTCGCCCGGGGCGCGGAGGTCAAGCCGTCCGAGGCTCCACCGGGGTCCGCGCCGGCGGTCGAGGTCGCTTCCGACGACGGTCCGGTGATGGTCATCGGCTATGGCCGGGTCGGCCGGCTGGTCGGCGAGATGCTGGGCCGCCATGAGCTGCCCTGGCTGACGGTCGAGCGCGATCCCAGACAGGTCGAGCGGGCGCGGCGCGAGGGGGTCGAGGCCTTCTATGGCGACGCCTCGCGCTCGGAGCTGCTGTTGCGCTGCGGGCTGGAAGGCGCGCGCGCCGTGGTGGTGACGATGGATTCGCCCGAGGGGACGGAGGCGGTGGTGGCCACGGTGCGCCAGCTGCGGCCCGCCATCACTCTGGTGGCCCGGGCCCGCGACGCGCGCCATGCGGCCCGGCTCTATGAACTGGGCGCCACCGACGCGGTGCCAGAGACCATCGAGGCGTCGCTGCAGCTGTCGGAGGCGGTGCTGGTCGATATCGGGGTGCCGATGGGGCTGGTCATCGCCTCGATCCACGAGCGGCGCGACGACTACCGCAAGGCGCTGAACCGCCCCGAGGCCCTGGGCGGGCGGCGGCGGCTGCGCGATAGCCGCAAGTAGCGGGGGCTGGCCGAAACCTGGCCGAGCCTGGGGACGCTCGGCCTGTTCGCGCCGATCGTGGCGGGCGTGGCGATGAGGCGCTGCCGCACCACTCTGGACTGAATTTCCGGGTGGACAAAAAACTCTGGAACCAAAGCGCGGGCTCGCCGTTGGGGTGAAGCGTGGCATAAATGGGGCGACATCGGGGCGGCGGGCGGTGGCATGGCCGGAAAATCGGTGTTATCCAAGTCAAAGGGAGCCGGCGTTACCGATCGGTTTACGTCTTCTCCGCTAGGCGATGGGACTGTTAAACTAGGGGCCCAGGCCCTTAAGGATTGCGCGGGGGTTGAATTTGTCGATCTGTGGCCGTTCGGCCATTGGTCTTCGAACTTGGCCTTGTTATAGGTTTCTTGTTCGGTCTTAGCCGACCAGGGGCAACAGAGGGCTCTTTGCATATGAAAATGAAACTCCTCATCGGAGTCGCCGCAGCCGCCGTCTGCATCGCGACCGGCGCGTCCGCCGGCGCTTCGCCGGTTGGCTGGTATGGCGCGGTCGATCTCGGCGCGCACTTCCCCAACGGGATCGATGCGGACTCCGCGGTGAACGCCACCGACGGCAAGCCGTACGACTACAAGTTCGATTCCAAGGACAGCTGGGTCGGCTTCGCCCGCCTCGGCTATCAGGTTTCGCCCCACTGGCGCCTGGAACTGGAAGGCGGCTACCGCCCCGGTGACATCGAGCAGGTCCGTGGCGGTGCGACCCGTCCCCTGCCCAACGCGCTTTGCAAGCCCGGCTTCGGCGTCGTGCCGGTCGGCGGCATCCCGTCGGCCGCTTGCGGCAGCCCCGACGGCCAGATCGAAGCCTGGACGCTGATGGGCAACGTCCTCTACGACTTCAACCCCGATGGCACGTTCGACCCCTTCATCGGCGTCGGCGTCGGCATCAACTCGGTTCACGTCGAAGCCCGCGGCCAGCTCAACGGCCCGGCCGGCGCGGCCCAGAACCTCAACATCGACGACAACGATGCGGCCTTCGCCTACCAACTCATCGCCGGTGTGGCGTGGGCTGTCGGTGAGCGCACCAACATCGACCTGACCTACCGCTACCTCGGTGGTTCGGACGTCAACTTCCTGTCCACGGGCTCCGGCGCGATCCAGCCGGGCGTGTTCACGGGCGACTACCGCGACTCGTCGGTGACCCTGGGTATCCGCTACTCCTTCGCGGCTCCCCCGGCGCCCCCGCCCCCGCCGCCTCCCCCGCCCCCGCCCCCGCCGCCTCCCCCGCCGCCTCCTCCTCCCCCGCCCCCGCCTCCTCCGGCGTTCGTGGCGAAGGAATTCATCGTCTACTTCCCGTTCGATCAGTCGATCCTGACGCCGGAAGCCCAGGCGGTGGTCCAAGAGGCCGCGAGCTACGCGAATGACGGTCACGCCACCCAGATCATCGTGGTTGGCCACACCGACAGCTCGGGCTCGACCAAGTACAACGTCGGCCTGTCGCAACGCCGCGCCAAGGCCGTCGCCGATGCGCTGGTGGGCCTGGGTGTTTCCCAGTCCGCTCTGGCCGTCGACTGGAAGGGCGAATCCGAACTGGCCGTCCCGACTCCGGACGGCACCAAGGAACCGCTGAACCGCCGTTCGACGATCTCGATCAACTTCTGATCCTGATCCGAACCTAGGTTCTGCTGAACTAGCGAAGGCCCGGTGGAAACACCGGGCCTTTTGCTTTTGGGCCTCTTCCCTCCCCGTCTGGGGAGGGTGGATCGCGCGCGAAGCGCCGCGAGACGGGTGGGGCAAGTGATTATGCGGCCGCTGCCCCGGCAACGTGAGGCGCCCCTCAATGCCGCGCATGGCCTGTTTCTGACTCGGAAGGTGGCACAGCCCTTCATCAGCGGGCGCTTCGCCTTTCGACGTGGGGAGCCGCATATCCACCTGCCCCACCCTCGCGGCTTCGCCGCGTGTCCCTCCCCAGACGGGGAGGGAAGTATGGCTAGATCGGCAGTACCCCGGTGTTCTTGACCTCTTCGAGCACCGCATAGGTCCGCGTCTCGCGTACGCCCGGCATGTCCACGAGCACATCGCCCAGGAACGCTCGATACGCCTCCATGTCGCGCAGCCTGGCCTTGATCAGGTAGTCGAAGCCGCCGGCCACCATGTGGCATTCCAGGATGTCCGGCGCGCGCCGAGCGGCGGCAGCGAAGGCTTCGAAGATGTCGGCGGTGGTGCGGTCGAGGATGACCTCCACGAAGACCAGCAGGGCGCGGTCGACCTGGGCCGGGTCGAGGATGGCGGCGTAGCCGGTGATCAGGCCGCGGTCCTTCAGCCGCCGCACCCGGTCGAAGGTGGCGGCGGGCGACAGGTTGCAGCGGCGCGCCAGCTCCTGGTTGGTGATGCGCCCGTCGGTCTGCAGGACGCGGAGCAGGCGACGGTCGGTGTCGTCCAGAGCGGACATGCGATTATCCCCTGGTTAGCCGAAGGATGTTCGGCTCAAGCGTCGGACAAACAAAGCACATTTGGCGGGATGGGGCATATACCGATGATCTGCATTCTATAGGGAGCCGCGCCATGGCCAGCGACACGCAAGACTGGGACACGCTGGACGCCGGCAAGTACCGCGATGAGACCGAAGCGCTCGCCGCTCTGCTGGCCGCCAAGCCCCTGACGGCCGAAGAGCGGGCCGCGATCCGCGCTGAGGCCGAGGCCCTGGTGCGCACGGCGCGGCGCTCGGCCCGCAAGCAGGGGGTGGTGGAAAGCTTCCTGCAGGAATTCTCCCTGTCGACCAAGGAGGGCCTGGCGCTGATGTGCCTGGCCGAGGCGCTGCTGCGCACCCCGGACGAGGAGACCCGTGACAAGCTGATCGCCGAGAAGATCGGCTCGGCCGACTGGGCCGGGCATTTCGGCAAGTCCGACAGCCTGTTCGTCAACGCCTCCACCTGGGGGCTGATGCTGACCGGCCGGCTGGTCGAGGTGGACGAAGAGGCCAAGGCCGACCTGCCGGGGTTCCTCAAGCGGGTGGCGGGGCGCGTCGGCGAGCCGGTGATCCGCGCCGCCGTGGGCCAGGCGATCCGCATCATGGGCGAACAGTTCGTGCTCGGCCGCACCATCGAGGCGGCCATCAAGCGCGCTAAGGGCGACGGCTTCCTCTGTTCCTTCGACATGCTGGGTGAGGGCGCGCGCACGGCCGCCGACGCCGCGCGCTATGAGAAGGCCTATGCACTGGCCATCGATACGGTGGGCAGGCTTTCAGCGGGCGGCGGGCCGGAAGTCGGCCACGGGGTCTCGGTGAAGCTCTCCGCGCTCTGCCCCCGCTACGAGGCCACCCACGAAGCCCGTGTGTGGGAAGAGCTCTATCCCCGCACTCTGCGCCTCGCCCAGATCGCCGCGCGCCACAACCTCAACTTCACCATCGACGCGGAAGAGGCCGATCGCCTCGCCCTGTCGCTGAAGCTGCTCGACCGGCTGGCCCGCGAGCCGTCGCTGGGCGACTGGTCGGGCCTTGGCCTGGCCGTGCAGGGCTATCAAAAGCGCGCGCCCGAGGCGATCAAGCGCATCGCCGCCCTGGCCAAGGACTCGGGCCGCCGGCTGATGGTGCGCCTGGTCAAGGGCGCCTACTGGGACAGCGAGATCAAGAAGGCCCAGGTGGCCGGCCGCCCGGACTACCCCGTCTATACGACCAAGGCGGCCACCGACCTGTCCTACCTGGTCTGCGCCAAGGCGCTGATCGGCGCCGCGCCGCATCTCTATGCCCAGTTCGCCACCCATAACGCCCACACCCTGGCGGCGGTCCATCGCATGGCCAAGGTGGCCGGCGTGAAGATCGAATTCCAGCGGCTGCATGGGATGGGCGAAGCCCTCTACCGCGCGGCGGATGATCTCTATGACGGCGTCACCCTGCGCGCCTATGCCCCCGTGGGCGGGCACGAAGACCTGCTGCCCTATCTGGTGCGCCGCCTGCTGGAAAACGGCGCCAACACATCGTTTGTCCACGCCCTGCTCGACGAACGCGTGGCGCCCGAGGCGGTGGTGGTCGATCCGATCACGGCGGTGGAAGCCGCCGGCGCCGGGCCACACCCGAAGATCCCGACGCCCGAGGACATCTATGGCGACCGTCGCAACTCCATGGGCGTCGACCTGTCGATCAAGGCCGAGCGTGAGGCGCTCAGCGCGGCCGTGACGGCGCTGAAGCCGCTGACATCCGGGCCAATGGTGGCGGGCCGCAAGGCCGTCTCCGGCGGCGAGGCGGTGATCTCGCCCGTGGACGGCGCCTGGAGCGTGGGCCAGGTGGCGGAAGCCACCGAGGCCGACATCGACGCGGCCTTCGCGGCCGCCATGGACATCCAGCCGGCCTGGAATGCGCTCGGCGGGCCGATGCGGGCCCATGTGCTGCGGGCCATGGCCGATACGCTGGAGGCCAACCGCGATCGGCTGATCGCGCTCTGCGCGCGGGAGGCTGGCAAGACCCTGGCCGACGGCGTGGCGGAGGTGCGCGAGGCCGCCGACTTCTGCCGCTACTACGCCAACCTGGCGGAAAACGAGTTCGGCGCGCCCGAGGTCCTCAAAGGCCCGGTGGGCGAGACCAATACGCTCAGCCTGCATGGCCGTGGCGTCTTCGTCTGCATAAGCCCCTGGAACTTTCCCCTGGCCATCTTCACCGGCCAGATCGCCGCCGCCCTGGCCGCCGGCAACGCCGTGCTGGCCAAGCCCGCCGAGCAGACGCCGCTGATCGCCGCCGAAGCCGTGCGCCTCTATCATGCCGCCGGCCTCGATCCGCGCCTGCTGGCGCTGCTCCCCGGGCGCGGCGAGACCGTGGGCGCCGCCCTGGTCGCTCACCCCGGCTGCGACGGCGTCGCCTTCACCGGCGGCACGGACACGGCGCGGCGGATCAACCAGTCCCTGGCCGGGCGCGAGGGGCCCATCGTGCCCTTCATCGCCGAGACCGGCGGGCTGAACGGCATGTTCGTCGACACCACCGCCCAGCGCGAACAGGTTATCGACGACGTCATCCTGTCGGCCTTCGGCTCGGCCGGCCAGCGCTGCTCGGCGCTGCGCCTGCTGTTCCTGCCGAGGGATACGGCCGACCAGATGATCGAGGGGCTGAAGGGCGCCATGGACTGTCTGATGGTCGGCGATCCCGCCGATCCGTCCACGGACGTGGGCCCGGTCATTGACGCCGACGCCAAGGACCTGCTGGAGGCCCACCTCCTGCGCCTCGAGAAGGAGGCCAAGGTCCTGCACCGCCTGCCCGCGCCGGCCAGCGGGACCTTCTTCGGCCCCGTGCTGGCGGAGATTCCGCATGCGGACTTCCTGGAGCGCGAGGTGTTCGGCCCCATCCTCCACATCGTCCGCTACGACCCGGAGGACCTTTCCGACGTGGCCGGACGATTGGCCGCGCGCCGCTTTGGCCTGACGCTGGGCGTCCATAGCCGCATCGAAGCCTTCGCGGCGGAGGTCCAGGCCTTGGTCCCGGCCGGCAACGTCTATGTGAACCGCTCGATCATCGGCGCCGTGGTCGGCGTCCAGCCGTTCGGCGGCGAGGGCCTGTCGGGCACCGGCCCGAAGGCCGGCGGCCCGCATGCGCTCAGCCGCTACAGCCTCGAACGCGCGGTCAGCATCAACATCACCGCCCAGGGCGGCGACCCGAGTTTGCTGAACCTCTGAGTCCCTGGGGACGTGTACGCACACCGACGCCGAAGGCCTGTGCCTGAGCCTGGCCGCGTACGTGTCCCCGTGCGCGGAACTGGGGACACATACGGTCTGACTCCTGTGGCTCGCCGGCACGGTCTGAGAGCGTACATGTCCCCGGCTGATCGCTAACCCGCGATCAACACCCAAAGTCCGATCGCCGCGAAGGACGCCGCCGCCGCCCAGCGGATGTACTTCAGCGGCAGCCTGGTTGCCGCCGCCTGGCTCAGGAACACCGCCGGCACATTGGCCAGCATCATGCCCACCGTGGTGCCCGCCGCGACCCACAGCACTTCGTGGAAGCGCGCGGCCAGGGCGATGGTGGCGACCTGGGTCTTGTCGCCCATCTCCACCAGGAAGAAGGCCACCACCGTGGTGATGAAGACGCCGCCCACCGACTTGGGGCTTTCGTCCTCATCCATCTTGTCGGGAATCAGGGCCCAGGCGGCGAAGGCCAGGAAGGCGATGCCCAGCACCCAGTGGAACCAGGGGCCATTGAGGAAGTTGCCGGCCAGCTTGCCGACCAGGGCGGCCAGGGAATGGTTGGCGATGGTGGCCACGAAGATGCCGGCGATGATCGGCGCGGGTTTTCGGAAGCGCGCGGCCAGCAGCATGGCCAGCAGCTGGGTCTTGTCGCCGATCTCGGCGATGGCCACGAGGCCGGTCGAGACCAGGAAGGCCTGAAGGTCGGGGTGGAGGAGGTCCATGACGATTGCATCCAGGCGGGGCCGAACAAGACAGACCAATGGCATCCCGCGCGCCGGCCCCGCATGAACCGCGCACGAAAAGCCAAAGGTCTCGCCAAACCCGAACCGGGCCTGAGCGCGCCACGGTTCCAAACACAAATGTGATCGGTCCCGATTGTGTTGACGCGCCCCTCACTTAGACGCGTGAGCGGCTACTCCCCAATGACAATCGGGGTCATAGGCAGGATTCCTGGGGTGGGCAAGCGTGCAAGAATCGTAAACACAGCGAGCCGTGCGGCGCAGCGTCGCAAGGGCTCGTTCACACACGCTAACAAGCCCCTGCGAAACGACGGTTTGACGACCGTCCGGTAACGTCTCGTTAACGAAAAAGTCGCCCCTGAGGCGTTTCAGACCGTTGACGATCCGAGGCCCTCGTGTCCCCATATAGTGGGTTCAGGGGGCGCGTCGCCCACAAGATATAGGGTCTTCGGGGCGGTTGGCGCTGCTGAAGCACATGATTGGTCACGGGTTTTTGGGTATGATGGGCGAAGCGGCAAGACAGGTTCCGGAGCGTGAATCGGCGACTGCGCCGATGGCGAATTGGCCCGCCGACCGGGCCGCTCTGCAACTGGTGCGAAAGGTCGAAGTCGACCGCTCGCGGGACGCTCTTTTGACCGACTTCGGCAAGACCACGCTGGAGGACCGCTATCTGCTGGCCGGCGAGAGCTATCAGGACATGTTCGCCCGCGTCGCCACGGCC
Organism: Caulobacter sp.; assembly: GCA_028291055.1. GTDB lineage: Bacteria > Pseudomonadota > Alphaproteobacteria > Caulobacterales > Caulobacteraceae > Caulobacter. The sequence goes on along the minus strand of JAQGIP010000077.1, from coordinate 4,343 downwards.
TTCGCCGACGACGCCGACCACGCCCAGCGCGTCTACGACTACATGTCCAAGCTGTGGTTCATGCCCTCCACCCCGGTGCTGTCGAACGGCGGCGCCAACCGCGGCCTGCCGATCTCGTGTTTCCTCAACTCGGTGTCCGACAGCCTCGACGGCATCGTCGACACCTGGAACGAGAATGTCTGGCTGGCCGCCAACGGCGGCGGCATCGGCACCTATTGGGGCGGCGTGCGCTCGATCGGCGAAAAGGTGAAGGGCGCGGGCCAGACCAGCGGCATCATCCCCTTCATCCGCGTCATGGACAGCCTGACGCTCGCCATCAGCCAGGGCTCCCTGCGCCGGGGCTCGGCCGCCGTCTACCTCGACATCTTCCACCCTGAGATCGAGGAGTTCCTCGAAATCCGCAAGCCGACCGGGGACTTGAACCGCCGCTCGCTCAACCTCCACCACGGCATCTCGATCACCGACGAATTCATGCACGCCGTGCGCGACGGCGAGCAGTTCGCCCTGCGCTCGCCCAAGACGCATGAACCCGTCAAAATGGTCGACGCCCGCACGCTGTGGCAGAAGATCCTCGAGATCCGCCTGCAGACCGGCGAGCCCTACCTGATCTTCTCCGACGCCGTGAACAACGCCCTGCCGCAGCACCAGAAGGACCTGGGCTTCAAGGTGCGCCAGTCCAACCTGTGCAGCGAGATCATGCTGCACACCGGCCCCGACCACCTGGGCAAGGACCGCACCGCCGTCTGCTGCCTGTCGTCCGTCAACGCCGAGAGCTTCCTGGAATGGCGCGACGAGCCGCGCTTCATCGAAGACGTCATGCGCTTCCTCGACAATGTGCTGCAGGACTTCATCGACCGCGCCCCGCCGGCCGCCGCCACCGCCATCTATGCGGCGCGCCGCGAACGCTCGGTGGGCCTGGGCCTGATGGGCTTCCACAGCTTCCTGCAGGCCCAGAACGTGCCCTTCGAGAGCGCGCTCGCCAAGAGCTGGAACATGCGTCTGTTCCGCCATCTGCGCCGCGAGGCCGACAAGGCCTCCAAGGTGCTGGCCGAAGAGAAGGGCCCTTGCCCCGACGCGGCCGAGAGCGGCGTCATGGAGCGCTTCAGCCACAAGCTGGCCATCGCGCCCACCGCCTCGATCTCGATCATCTGCGGCGGCACGTCGGCCGGCATCGAGCCGATCCCGGCCAACATCTACAGCCACAAGACGCTGTCGGGCACCTTCGCGGTCCGCAACCCCTACCTCGAAAAGCTGCTCGAGCAGACCGGCCACAACACTCCGGCGGTGTGGGATTCGATCCTGCAGAACGAGGGCTCGGTGCAGCACCTCGACTTCCTGAGCCAGGACGACAAGGACGTCTACAAGACCGCCTTCGAGCTGGACCAGCGCTGGGTGGTGGAGCTTGCCGCCGACCGCACGCCCGACATCTGCCAGAGCCAGTCGGTCAACCTCTTCATCCCCGGCGACGTGGATAAGTGGGACCTGCACATGCTGCACTGGCAGGCCTGGGAGCGCGGCTGCAAGAGCCTCTACTACCTGCGCTCAAAGTCGGTGCAGCGGGCGTCTCACGCGGGGGCAGAGACGGCCGAGATCGCCATGTTCGATGCGCCGGAGCGCACGGACTATGATGAATGCCTCGCCTGCCAGTAGCAGGGTAGGGTTACTATTCGCCGTGGAGGAACCACGGAGAGCTTTCGCGCCTTAAGTGGTGTAGGATGCTCATAAGGCCTGATGGCGCCGAAGAGCGTCTCGGGTTGAGGGAACAAGGGGTTGAACGTGTTGAAGGCTTTGGGAGCCTTTGCCGTGCTGATGATGGGAGTGGGCGCCGCCCACGCCCAGGAAGCCGCCTCGTCGCCTGTTCCCCTGAGCGCCTTCACCCAAACCCAGGCGCCCGCCGCCGACCCGGCCATGCTGGCGCTGTCGCCCGTGGCCGAGGCGCCGGCCGATCCCTTGAGCCCTTCCGTGTGGCGCACCAGCGAAGTTGATCTGGGCCGGCCGGACGGCGCGCAACAGAAGCTGCGCCTGTCGATCGGCGAGAACTATTCCGCACCGGGTGGCTTGCCCGTGACCGGGCCCGACCAGGCGGTGATCGGCGGCGACCGCCGGTTTGCCCTCAACTACAGCCTGGGCCTGCCCGGCGCGCTCTCCTTCTCCACCACCGATCACGACTGGACCTTCACCCCTCATGCGGGCTTCGGCCTCACCGACATGGGCGGCCAGGGCAATGCGGGCGCCGTGTTGTCGGTGCGTGACCGCGCCGCCGCCGCCCTGGAGGGCTTCGGCGTCCACGACGGGGCGTCGATGGACGGCCGCGGCCGCTACTATCTGTTCGCCGCCGCCAGCGGCAAGGCCGTGGGCCTCAACCTGCTGCGCGATTCCACCACCGGCGACTGGCGCCGCGCGGGCTGGACGATGGATCCCACCTCAAGCCTGGTCGGCGAAGCCCAGGTCGGCATCGGCTGGCGGCGTGGGGTGATGCAGACCTCGCTGGGCTATGTGCACCGCGACTACGACCCCACCGCCGCCTCCCTGGCCGGGCTGGACGGCCGCGACGACGACCGCGTCGCCTTCTCCTTCTCGGTGCGGCCCCACTAGCCTTCCCAGCCGTCCTCGAACGGGAATCGCTCCGCCCACAACGCGGCGAGGCGCGGGTCGGCGTCGACCCGGCGCACGACGTTGGCCATGTGCGGCGCCACCTCGTAGAAGCGCTTGCGGCGCGGGCCCCAGCGGCTGACCACGGCCACATAGAGGTCGAGCACGCTCAGTTCGCCGCCCAGCAGGTACGGCCCTGATGGACGCAGCTGGCTGTCCATCATCCGCCAGCAGTCGGCGATGCGGTCGGCGGTGCGGCGTTTGATGTCGGCCTGAACGTCGGCGTCGTCGGCCAGCCGCGATGGATCGTCGCGGATCCAGTAGAGGCTGTAGATGGCGGCCGGCACATAGATCATCCAGCGCAGGAACTGGGCGCGCCGGCGCTCCAGCGGACCGGGGGCCAGGCGCGACTCAGGGTGCAGGTCGGCGAGCGCGATGAGGATGGCCGCGCTCTCGGTCATCACCTCGCCGCCGGGCCAGACCAGGGCCGGTATCTGCTTCAGCGGATTGACCTTTTCGACCTTGGCCTGCTGCTCGGGCCCCGTCCAGGTGGCGGCTTCGACGATCTCATAGGAGAGCCCCAGGAGCGTCATCGCCGCCTCGACGGGCACGCTGCCCGATCCCTTGGCGCCATAGAGGGTGAACTGGCCGGTCATAACTTATCCCCAGTGTGCTCACAACATCTTGCGGCCCTGCGTTAACTCGCCGCTAGATGTTGTCTGATCGTTTGGTACCTTGTCGTCGCTAACCCTTCTTCCGCGAGTCGAGCCCAGTGACCAAGTCCAGCCTTATCAAGCCCGGCCTGCTGACGTCTTCCAACGCCTACAAGCCCTTCCGCTATCCCTGGGCCTATGACTTCTGGAAGAAGCAGCAGCAGGTCCATTGGATGCCCGAAGAGGTCCCGCTCGGCGAGGACTGCAAGGACTGGGCGGTCAGCCTCAACGACAAGGAGCGCAATCTGCTGACGCAGATTTTCCGCTTCTTCACCCAGTCGGACATCGAGGTCGCCGACAACTATATGGAAAAATACGGCCGGGTGTTCAAACCGACCGAGGTGAAGATGATGCTGTCGTCCTTCGCCAACATGGAGACCATCCACATCGCCGCCTATGCGCTCCTGCTGGAGACCATCGGCATGCCGGAAAGCGAGTTCGGCGCCTTCATGGAATATGAGGCGATGAAGGCCAAGCACGACTACATGCAGCAGTTCGGGGTCGACTCGAACGCCGACATCGCCCGCACCCTGGCCATGTTCGGCGGCTTCACCGAAGGCCTGCAGCTGTTCGCCTCCTTCGCCATGCTGATGAACTTCCCGCGCTTCAACAAGATGAAGGGCATGGGCCAGATCGTCAGCTGGTCGGTGCGCGACGAGAGCCTGCATTGCGAGGGGATCACCAAGCTGTTCCACGCCTTCGTCAAGGAGCGCAACTGCATGACGAAAGCGGTGCGCGACGACATCATGGACGTCTGCCAGAAGACGGTGCGGCTCGAAGACGCCTTCATCGATCTCGCCTTCGAGCAGGGCCCGGTGCCCGGCATGACCCCCAAGGAGATCAAGAAGTATATCCGCTACATCGCCGACTGGCGCCTCGGCCAGCTCGGCTTCCAGCCGATCTACATGATCGACGAGCACCCCCTCCCCTGGCTCGCCCCGCTGCTGAACGGCGTGGAGCACGCCAACTTCTTCGAAACCCGCGCCACCGAATATTCCAAGGCCGCCACCCGCGGCAACTGGGGCGACGTGTGGTCCA